>NZ_JBIAMU010000004.1:0-372879 GCF_042874215.1 Streptomyces sp. NPDC004111 | reverse complement strand
CGGCGTGTGCAACCACACCTCTTGTTGTCGGTTGGCCCGCCCCCGCGGGGGGGGGGGGGGGGGGGGGGGGGGGGGCGGCGCCGGGGGGGGCCGCCCGGGGGGGGCCCCCCCCCCGGCGGCCCCCCCCCCCGACTTGGACCGGTCGGTTCCGGTCAGTGTCCGAAGACGATCGCCAGGTGCTTCTTGCTCGAGTTGCTTTCGCTCAGCAGGTCGTGCGACATGAAGAGCCTGCCGTTCGCGTACCTGAGGTTCTTCAGGTCGAAGGAGAACTCGCGCTCGGCCTCCATCACGGAGCGGTCGGACGGGTTGTCCAGCAGGACCGTCTGCTTGAGGGAGCCGCCGTCGATGCTGACGATCTGGCCGCCCTTGTCGTACGGCGGGGTCTTGTAGACGATCAGGTTTCCGCCGTCCATCTGCAGCGGGTACATCGAGTAGCGCTCGCCGGCGTCGATGCGGTCCGAGGTCGGCTTGCCGGTGGCGAGGTCGAAGGAGACGATCTCGTTGGTGCGGCCGGTGTCGGCGGAGCCGCGGTGCTCCAGGGTCGGCAGGTAGACCTTGTTGTTGCCGACGGCGATCTGCGCGCAGTTCTCGATGTCGTCGAAGTCGCAGTCCGGGTCGTACTTCTCGCCGTCGACCGGGATGCGGGCGAGCTGCTTGCCGGTCTTGGCGTCCACCGAGAAGATGTCGGACATCCCGGAGGTGCCCTCGGCGGAGTCGTTGACGTCGGCGGAGACGACCAGCGGGTTCACCGAGAGCACGTTGGCCTTGTCGGAGCCCGTGGGCATCGTGAAGGTGCTCAGCGGGTTGCCGTCGGCCGGGTTCAGCGTCTGGACGAGGATCTTCGGGGAGTCGTACTCACCGCAGTAGCGGAGCGCGACCAGGCCCTTGGGGCCACCCGCGTATCCCTTGTCCTTGCAGTTGTCACCGGTGGGCTTGGGGCTCCACAGCTCCTTGCCGGTGAGGTCGAACGCGCCACCGCCGTAGAGGGTGGCGGCGGCGACCGTGTTGCCGCTGATGGTGACGTTCTCCATCCGGGCGGGGCGGTCGCCGTTCATGAACTGCTTCTGCCAGAGCAGCTTGCCGCCGACCAGGTCGATCAGGCCGACCTGGTCGCACTGCGCGACCTTCATGTCCGGCTTCTTGGCGCTCTCGAAGAGGATGGCGCCCTTGGTGTTGTCGGCGGTGTTCCAGCGGGAGCTGCCGCAGACCGCGCCCGGGAGGTCGATCTTCCAGAGCTGGGTGCCCTTGTCGATGTCGTACCCGACGACGCTCTTGAGGTGCGGCTTCGCGTACACCTTGTCGGTGATCCAGGAGCCCTTGAACGAGGTCAGGTCCTTGACCGCCGGAATCGGGATCTGGAACTTCACCTTGGACGCCGCGTTGCCCGGGACCTGCTCCTTGCCGGGGCCGTCCGGGGCCTTGGGGGCGGCCGGGTCCTCCTTGCCGCCGCTCTTGCCGCCCTCGGCGGTGCCCGTGGTGCCGCCCGCGGTCTCCTGCGGGTCGTCGCCGCTGGTCGCCTTGTAGACGACGGCGCCGCCGACGATCAGTACGAGTGCCACCACTGCCGCGATGATGATCTTGAGCTGGGTGGTCAGACCGCCACCGCCGCCGTTCGGCGCGGGCGGCGGGGTGGGCGCCTGGGGCGGGTACATGCCGTACGCCGTGGGCTGCTGGCTCGGGTCGCCCTGGCCGCCCGGGTAGCCGTACGGCTGCTGGCCGCCCGGGGGCGGCGGCGTCTGGGCGGAGTGCATGGGCTGGGTGGGCGGCTGGCCCGGGTAGCCGTACCCGGCGGCCGGGGGCGGCGGGGTCTGCGGGGCCTGGGGAGCCTGCGGCGGCTGGCCGGGGGCCTGCGGGTAGCCGTAGCCCGGCTGCTGGCCGGGGGGCGGCGGGGTGGGGGCACCGAACCCGGGCGCGGGCGCAGTGGGCGCGCCGAAGCCGGGGGCGGTGGGGGTCGGGGCCTGGGCCGGAGGCTGGGGGGCCTGGGGAGCCTGCGGGGCCTGGGGGGCCTGGTCCGAGGTGGGGCCGGGCTCCGGGTTCTTGGCGAAGGGCGAGGGAGCGGGGGCTCCGTCACCCTTCGGGGGTTCGTTGGGCGGCGGCTGAGTCATCGGGTTCTACCTCTGGGGGTGGGAACGGTTGGCTGGGCGGTGCATCAAGTTGTTGGGGGGGAGGTGCGCCCCTTCAGGGGCGCGGGGGCCGTGTCGCTGTGCGGTGTGAAGGCCACGCGCCCTTCAGGGGCGCGGGGAACTGCGCGAGCAAGCCTCCACTCACCCGCGCGTGCGCACTGGCCCCTGGCGGGCCCGCCACCGGGGTCCGGGGCGGAGCCCCGGTTTCGGGAAGGGGCGGGGTGGGGTGAGGCCCCGCGCAGCGGCCACTCCGGTACGGAGCCGGGGCCGGGCGGGGCCGGAGGGTTCGGCTCCGCCGGGGGCCGCCCCCTTGCCCGCCCGTCCCGCCCCCGGGGGGCGGCCCCGCCGCCCAAGGGGGCGGGGGCAAGAGGCGCGGCCCCGCCGCCCAGGGGGCTCGGGTGGGCGGCCCCGCTGCCCGAGGGCGGCGGGGCCATGGGTTAGTTGCCGAAGGCGAGGAGGGTCTTGGGCTGTTCGTCGTCCTTGCCGGAGACCCGGTCCGGCGCCAGGAAGAGCCGCCCGCCCTCGTACGAGATCCGCTTCGAGTAGAAGGAGTTCTCCAGGCTGGCCACCGTCTGCGGGTTCTTCAGCACCGATGCCGGGCTGCCTCCCGCCGCGGCAACCTTCACGATCTCGCCGGCCTTCTCGTACGTCGGCTCGGCGTAGGAGAAGACGCTGCCGCCCTCGGTCTTGATCGGCAGCAGGGTGCGGCCTTCGAGCTTCGAGACCCACTTGCGCTTGCCGGTGTTGACGTCGTACGCCCGGATCTCGTTGGAGCGGCCCGCGCCGATGCCGGTGGACTCCGCCTTGCTCGCCACGTACAGCGTGGTCGCGTCGGCGGTGACGCCGGTGCAGCCCTGCAGCGCGCGGTCCAGGATGAGCCAGCCGCACTGCGGGGAGGGGAGCTCGCCCGTCATCTGGGCGGCGGGGGTGCCGTTGGCCTTGAAGAAGGAGACGTTGCCCGCCTTCTTCTCCTTGTTCTCCATGTAGAGGACCAGCGGCTCGACGGAGAAGACCCGCTTGACCTCCCAGCCCGCAGGAACCTTCCAGCCCCACTTGCCCTTGCCGGTCGTCGGGTCGACCTCGCGGACCTGCCCGGTGGCGTCCTTGCCGGTACCGCAGTCGTCGACCGCGATCAGCTTGGTGCCGTTGGACGCGAACGCGTCCGCACCGCACGCGCCGAACTTCAGGTCGCCGAACAGCTTCGAACCGTCGCTGACCCGGAAGGCGCTCACGACACCCATGCGCGCGATGGTGACCGTGTCACCGGCGACCACGAACTCCGGGCTGGTGAGGATGTCGAAGAGGTTCTCCTGCGGGACCTCCTTGCGCCAGCCGGCCTTGCCCGCCTTCAGGTCGACCTGCTGCATCTGGTTGCACTTGGCCTTCTCGGTGTTGTTGTCCTCCACACCGATGACGACCTTGTCGCCCGTGCCCTTCTGCTGGGGCGCCCCGCACACCTTGTTCGGGAACTGCAGCTCCCAGCGCTTCTTGCCGTCCGCGGCCCCGTACGCCGTCATCGTCCTGTAGTACGTCTGGATGACGGTGTCGCCGACGAACCAGGTCGGCATCACCTTGCCGCCGTCCCTCGGCAGGTCGACCGCGTTGACGTGGGTCCACAGGACCTTGGCCTCGCCGGGCTTGCGGCCCGCGTTGAGGTCGGTGCCGGCGTCGCGGCCCGGGGTGTCGCCGCCGGGGCCGCTGCCGTCGCCCCGGTCGGGGGTGGCGCTGCCGCTCGGCTGGGAGGTGCTGGTCGGCTTGGCGACCGGCTCCGGCTCGTCGTCGCCCGACACCAGGTAGATGCCGCCCGCGATCACGATCAGCGCGGCGACGGCCGCGCCGATGATGAGCATCATCTTCTGCTTCTGCGGACCGCCCCCGCCGGGAGCGGGGGGCACCGGGGCGCCGGGGTAGGTCGGCTGGCCCTGCTGCGGGTAGCCGTAACCGGGCGGCGGCGGGGTGCCGGGCTGTCCCGGGTAGCCGTAGCCACCGGGCTGGGTCGGCTGTGCGTACGGATTGTCGGCGGCGGGCGGCGGCCCCTGCGGGTAGCCGTAGCCCGGCTGTCCCGGGGGCGGCGTGCCCGGCATCTGCGGCGGACCCGGCGGCGGCTGCGGTGCTCCGGGAGGCGGACCCTGCGGAACCCCGCCCTGCGGGTTCTGCGGGTCCTGCGGGGCGCCGTAGCCCCCCTGCGGCGGCTGGTTGGGCGGCTGAGACATCAGCACATACCTCTTCACACGGGTGGTCCGCTGCCCGTTCGGTCTCCCCCGCGATTCCGGACGGCGTTACCTCCGGAAAGGAGCGAATCGGACTTGGATCCCGCAGATCTACGTCAGTCGAGCGGGGCTTCTTTCTATCACTGGAGTCACCTCGAACAAGGGGCCGGTCCTCCCCTGTTCCCAAGGGAGGACCGGCCCGTGATGCGCTCGTTATGAGCCCTCTACGCCTTCTCTACTTCCGCGACGGCGACAGACGTGGCCCCCCGTGCCCCACGGGCGCGCAGCCCGTGACGACGCCGTGGCGGCCGTCCGGCTCAGGCGTCCTCGGCCAGTTCGAGCCAGCGCATCTCCAACTCGTCGCGCTCCTCGACCAGTTTGCGCAGTTCGGCGTCGAGCTCGGCGACCTTGGCGAAGTCCGTGGCGTTCTCGGCGATCTGCGCGTGCAGATTCGTCTCCCGGTCGGACATCTTCGCGAGCTGGCGTTCGATCTTCTGGAGTTCCTTCTTCGCGGCCCGTACGTCGCCCGAGGACTTCTCCGGCTTGGCGGCGGGGGCGGCGACGGGCGCCGCGGCGACGGCGGAGGCGATCACCTTCTGGCGGCGCTCCAGGTACTCGTCGAGGCCGCGCGGCAGGTTGCGCAGCGTGGCGTCGCCGAGGAGCGCGAACACCTTGTCGGTGGTGCGCTCGATGAAGAACCGGTCGTGCGAGATGACCACCATCGAGCCCGGCCAGCCGTCGAGCAGGTCTTCGAGCTGGGTGAGGGTCTCGATGTCGAGGTCGTTGGTCGGCTCGTCGAGGAAGAGCACGTTCGGCTCGTCCATCAGCAGGCGGAGGATCTGGAGCCGGCGGCGCTCACCGCCGGAGAGGTCGCCGACCGGGGTCCACTGCTTCTCCTTGGTGAACCCGAACTGCTCGCACAGCTGGCCCGCGGTCATCTCGCGGCCCTTGCCGAGGTCGACCCGGTCGCGGACCTTCTGCACCGCCTCCAGCACGCGGAGGTTCGGGTCGAGTTCACCGACCTCCTGGGAGAGGTAGGCCAGCTTGACGGTCTTGCCGACGACGATCTTCCCGGCGGCGGGCTGTACGTCGCCCTGGGTGCGGGCGGCCTCCGCCAGTGCCCGCAGGAGCGAGGTCTTGCCCGCGCCGTTGACGCCGACGAGGCCCACGCGGTCGCCGGGGCCGAGCTGCCAGGTGAGGTGCTTGAGCAGCACCTTGGGTCCGGCCTGGACCGTCACGTCCTCCAGGTCGAAGACGGTCTTGCCGAGCCGGGCGTTGGCGAACTTCATCAGCTCGGAGGTGTCGCGCGGCGGCGGTACGTCGGCGATCAGCTCGTTGGCCGCCTCGATGCGGTACCGCGGCTTGGAGGTACGGGCCGGGGCGCCGCGGCGCAGCCAGGCCAGCTCCTTGCGCATCAGGTTCTGCCGCTTGGCCTCCTCGGTGGCGGCGATGCGCTCGCGCTCGGCACGGGCGAAGACGTAGTCGCTGTAGCCGCCCTCGTACTCGTGCACCGCGCCGCGCTGCACGTCCCACATGCGGGTGCACACCTGGTCGAGGAACCAGCGGTCGTGGGTGACGCAGACGAGGGCCGAGCGGCGGGACTGGAGGTGCCCGGCGAGCCAGCTGATGCCTTCCACGTCGAGGTGGTTGGTGGGCTCGTCGAGGACGATCAGGTCCTGGTCGGCGATGAGTAGCTTGGCGAGCGCGATGCGGCGGCGCTCACCGCCGGAGAGGGGGCCGATGACGGTGTCGAGGCCCTGTCCGAAGCCGGGCAGGTCGAGGCCGCCGAACAGGCCGGTGAGCACGTCGCGGATCTTCGCGCTGCCCGCCCACTCGTGGTCCGCCATGTCGCCGATGACCTCGTGGCGGACGGTGGCGGCGGGGTCGAGCGAGTCGTGCTGCGTGAGGACGCCGAGGCGCAGGCCGCCGACGTGGGTGACGCGGCCGGAGTCGGCCTCCTCCAGCTGGGCGAGCATCCGGATGAGGGTGGTCTTGCCGTCGCCGTTGCGGCCCACGACGCCGATCCGGTCCCCCTCCGAGACGCCGAGGGAGACGCCGTCGAGCAGGGCACGGGTGCCGTACACCTTGCTGACTGCCTCGACATTGACCAGGTTGACGGCCATGAGTGGGTGCTCCAGGGGGCGGGGGACGAATAGACCTCCCAGCGTAGTCGGAGGTGGGTGGGACGGGGGACGGCGGGCGCCCGGGGTACGGGCAGGGGTCCGGTGCGGGGGTGCCGGCGGCGGCTCGCGCGGGTTCCCGCGCCCGTGGAGGGGCGTGGGAACCCGCGCGGCCGGCTCAGGAGTGCCGGCCGTCGGCCCGGCGGCGCCGTACCGCGAAGGCCGTGCCCGCGGCGGCCACCGCCACCGCACCGCCGATCGCCGCCAGCATCCCCGGCGAGCCGCCCCGCCCGCTCTCCTCGGCACCCGCCTTGACGGCCCCCGACGGTGTGGAGGTCATCCCGGGCCCGGTCGGCCCGTCCGTGCGCGTACCGGCACCGGCACTGGCGCCGGTACGGGTGTCCGGGGCGGCACTGGTGTCCGGGGCCGCACTCGTACTCGCGGACGCCGAGGCCGGGGAGGAGGCGGAAGCCGGGGAAGAGGCTGACGCGGACTCGGACGCCGGTGCGCTCGGTTCCGCCGACGGCGACTCGCTCCCGTCCGGGACCGGGACCGGCGCCGCCGCCCCCAGCATCCTGCCGTCGGGCGCGACCAGCCCCCACACCTTTCCGTCCGGTCCCTTGATCCCGTTGCCCTTGGTGTCGCCCGGCTTCGCGTCGTCCTTGAAGTAGTAGAGCGGCTTCTCGTCGAGGACGACCTGCTTCGTCCTGCCGTCGCTGCCCGCGAGGTCGATCTGGTTGGTCTCGGCGGTGACGTCCGCGGACTTCGTCGGGTAGCCGGTGGCGGCGGGCCAGTTGGCGGCACAGTCGCCGGTGCAGTGGGACTCGTCCTTGGTGTCGCCCGCCCAGGCGTACAGCGCGTTGCCGTTCCTGTCGGCCAGCGCCTTGCCCTCCGAGGTGTCGATGACGGTCAGTTCCACCGGGTCGGTCGGGGTGTCGAGCGCCGCCGCGACACCGCCGCCGAGGGCGAACAGCAGCGTGGTGGCCGCGGCGGCGGCCGATATCCGCGACACGTGGCGGGAGGTGCGGTGCGGTGCGTGGTGCATGGGCTTCGTCCTGCCTCGGGTCGGTGCCACAGGTACACGCACCAGCAGAACCCCGTACCCCACCCACGGCTTGCCGGGTACGGCCGTACGGGGGAGGAGGCACCGCCTGCCGGTGCCCGCGGCCCGCTCACTCCCCGGGCCACCCCGCCAGCGCCACGTGCAGCGCCTCCACGATCCGGCCCCACGACTCCGGCACCCCGCGCGCCGCCGCGAACCCGCCCGCCGCCTCCAGCTGGGCGAAGCCGTGGAAGGTGGCCCGCAGGAGACGGACCGCGTCGGTCGCCGCCGGCTCGGTGAGGCCGTAGCCGCGCAGGACCGCGTACGTCGTCTCCGCGCACCGGCCGGGACCGGTCGCTCCCGTGCGCGCGACCTGCTCCGGGTCCACCCTCACCTGGGTGGCCGCGTACCGCCCCGGGCGTTCGCGGGCGAAGTCGCGGTACGCGTCGGCGTACGCGAGCAGCGCGTCCCGGCCCGCCCGGCCCGCCACCGCCGCCTCGACCCGGTCCGCGAACTCGCCCGCCGCCAGCAGGGCCACCCGTACCCGCAGGTCCTCCAGGCCCCGTACGTGCGAGTACAGGCTCGCGTCCTTCACGCCGAGGCCGCGGGCCACCGCCGACACCGTCAGCCGCTCGAACCCCACCTCGTCGGCGAGGTCCGCCGCCGCCCGCACCACGCGTTCAGCGGTCAGCCCGACCTTCGCTGCCACGCCGCACCACCTTCCCTCCCCCGGCCGTACCGGCCTTGCTCCTAAACCGATTATTCATTTGCCTAGGCCACCTAGGCAGCCGTACCGTCGCTTCCATGAGGGAAGCCACCGAAAACGACATCAGGTCGTCGTTCGTCAACTGTTCCAAGGGCGAGGCCAAGCGGCTGCCCCTGCCCCGCGACCTGGCGGAGCGGCCCTGGGCGGACCTGGACTTCATGGGCTGGCGGGACCTGTCGGCGCCCGACCGCAGCTATCTGGTCACCGAGGACCCGGCCGACGGCAGGCTGTTCGGCGTGACCTTCCGCTTCCCGTCCCGGCAGCGCGGGTTCCTGCACCGCAGCATGTGCGCGGTCTGTCTGACCACGCACCCCGGCAACGGCGTGTCCCTGATGACCGCCCCCAAGGCGGGCCTGGCCGGCCGCCAGGGCAACTCGGTGGGCCTCTACATGTGCACCGACATGGCCTGCTCGCTGTACGTGCGCGGCAAGAAGCTGCCGGAGCCGGGCGGCCGGTTCGAGGAGTCGCTCACCGTGGAGCAGCAGATCGAGCGGACCCGCACCAACCTCTTCTCGTTCCTGGCGAAGCTGACCGACTAGCGGCCGACCGGGCCGGCAGTCGGAGTTCCGGGACCGGCGGGTCCAGGAACGGCAGGTCAGGAAGCGGCCTCGGGGCCCGGAACGGTCGCGCCCAGAACGGTCGCGCCCGGGGCCGGTGCCTCGGCGGGCCGGGCCGCCACGCACGTGCCCGACGCCAGCAGCGCGTCCGCGACCCGTCGCGCCGCCTCCGCGTCCTTGACGAGGAACGCCGTCGTCGGCCCCGACCCGGAGACCAGCGCCGCCAGCGCCCCCGCCTCCGTGCCCGCGGCCAGCGTCGCGGCCAGGGAGGGGCGCAGCGACAGCGCGGCGGCCTGGAGGTCGTTGCTCAGCGCGGCGGCCAGCGCCGTCGCGTCGCCGGTGCGCAGGGCCGCCAGGAGCGTGTCGGAGGCGGCCGGCTCCGGTACGTCCGTACCCGCGGTGAGCCGGTCGAACTCGCCGTACACCGCGGGCGTCGACAGACCGCCGTCCGCGACCGCGAACACCCAGTGGAACGTGCCGCCGACCTCCAACGGGGTCAGCTGCTCGCCCCGCCCCACGCCGAGCGCCGCCCCGCCCACCAGGCTGAACGGCACGTCGCTGCCCAGCTCCGCGCAGATCTCCAGGAGCCGTTCCCGCGGGGTGCGGGTGCCCCACAGCGCGTCGCAGGCCAGCAGCGCGCCGGCCGCGTCCGCGCTGCCGCCCGCCATGCCGCCCGCGACGGGGATGTCCTTGGCGATGTGGAGGTGGACGTCGGGGGCCAGGCCGTGGAGTGCGGCGAGGGCGACCGCCGCACGGGCCGCCAGGTTCGTGGCGTCCAGCGGGACCTGGTCGGCGCCGGGTCCCGTGCAGGTGACGCGCAGCGCGTCGGCGGGGGTGGCGGTCACCTCGTCGTACAGGCCGACGGCGAGGAAGACGTTGGCCAGCGGGTGGAACCCGTCGGGGCGCGGCGCCCCGACCGCGAGCTGCACGTTGACCTTGGCGGGGACCCGGACGGTGACCCCCGTGTGCCCGGTGGCGCTCATGCCTTGGCCTCCGCGATCCGCGCGAACTCCTCCACCGTCAGCGCCTCGCCCCTGGCCTGCGGCGAGATGCCCGCCGCGACCAGTGCCGCCTCGGCGGCCGGGGCCGAGCCCGCCCAGCCCGCGAGGGCGGCCCGCAGCGTCTTGCGGCGCTGCGCGAAGGCGGCGTCGACGACGGCGAACACCTCCTGCCGGGTGGCGGTGGTGCGCACCGGTTCGGCGCGCTTCACGAGGGAGACCAGGCCGGAGTCGACGTTGGGCGCGGGCCAGAAGACGTTGCGGCCGATGGACCCGGCGCGCTTCACCTCGGCGTACCAGTTGGCCTTGACGGAGGGCACGCCGTACACCTTGTTGCCGGGCTTCGCGGCGAGCCGGTCGGCCACCTCGGCCTGGACCATGACGAGGGTGCGCTCGATGGTCGGGAACCGCTCCAGCATGTGCAGGAGCACCGGGACGGCGACGTTGTACGGGAGGTTGGCGACCAGCGCGGTCGGGTCGGCCGGGAGCTCGTCGACCTGCATCGCGTCCGAGTGGACGAGGGAGAACCGGTCGGCCCTGCCGGGCATCCGCGCCTGGATGGTGGCGGGCAGCGCGGCGGCGAGCACGTCGTCGATCTCGACGGCGACCAGCCGGTCCGCCGTCTCCAGCAGCGCCAGCGTCAGCGACCCGAGCCCGGGGCCGACCTCCACGACGACGTCGTCCGCGCGCACCTCGGCCGTGCGCACGATGCGCCGGACGGTGTTGGCGTCGATGACGAAGTTCTGGCCGCGCTGCTTGGTGGGGCGTACGCCCAGGGCGGCGGCCAGCTCACGGATGTCGGCGGGACCGAGG
Organism: Streptomyces sp. NPDC004111; assembly: GCF_042874215.1. Classification (NCBI taxonomy): domain Bacteria; kingdom Bacillati; phylum Actinomycetota; class Actinomycetes; order Kitasatosporales; family Streptomycetaceae; genus Streptomyces; species Streptomyces sp. NPDC004111. The sequence goes on along the minus strand of NZ_JBIAMU010000004.1, from coordinate 362,250 downwards.
AGGGAGTGCGGCGCCTGCTCGGCGAAAGGTTCAGAGGTGCTCACCGCTCAAGCCTACGGTCCCCCACCCCACCCAAGCCCCCTTGGTCCACCGGGCCACCCCCACCCGAGCCCCTTGGGCAACCGGGCCGCCCCCGCCCGAGCCCCCTTGGGCGGCGGGGCCGCCCCCCGGGGGCGGAACGGGCGGGCAAGGGGGCGGCCCCCGGCGGAGCCGCACGAACCCGCCCCGGACGCCCCCGGCCCCGTACCCCGACCCCGCCCCACCCCCTACAGCTTCTTCCCGCAGTGCGGCCAAGGACTGGCCCCCCTCTGCACATAAAGCTTCTTCGCCCGAAAAGTCTGCTCCGAAGCCGGCGCCTCGTGCGCCGCCCCCGACCCGCCCAGCGACTGCCACGTCTGCCGGTCGAACTGGTAGAGCCCGCCGTACGTCCCCGTCGGGTCCGTCGCCCCCGGCCGTCCCCCGGACTCGCACTGCGCGAGCCCCTCCCAGTTCAGGTGGTCCGCGCCCTCGACCGCCGTCGGCATCGGCTTCGTACCGACCTTGACCACCTGGTCGACCGGCTCGCGCGCGATCTCCTCGGAGTACCTCTTGGGCTTCTGCTTCACCCCGTTGACGGTGCGCAGCACGTAGGTGACCCGGCGCGCGCCCTTCACGCCCGGCCGGACGACCTCCTCCGTCCCCTTGAAGACGGTCGGGTCGTCCTTGCGGATCACCCGGAAGTCGATCGGTTCCTCGACCACCTCCCGGGACCCGGTGATCCGCATGACGGTCACCGTCTGCCCGTCGCGCGGGAAGCTCTCCAGCGGTACGGAGGTGGTGTCCTGGTTGGCGAGCGAGATCCCGGCCTCCTCGACCGCCTCCCCCACGGTGGCCGCGTTGGTGCGGATGGTGCGCTCGCGGCCGTCGGCCATCACCGTCAGGGTGCGCTCGGTGCGCACGTCCAGCGCAAGGCCCCTTCGGGAGATCGGCGAGGAGCGGGAGGCGGAGAGGTACGCGCCCTCCGCGCGCACCCCGAGCTGGCGCAGGGCGCCCTCGACGGTCTGGGCGGTGGTCCACACCTGGCGGCGTTCGCCGTCGAGGTTGAGCGTGACGGGGCGGCCGTAGCGGACCACCACCTCGTCGCCGCTGGCCAGGGTCTGGCCGCGGCCCGGGGCCACCAGGTCGTGCTCGCCGACGGCCACGCCCTCCTTCTCCAGGAGTTCGGTGACGTCGTCGGCGAAGGTGTGCAGGGTGCGCGGGGCGCCGTCGACGATCAGCTCGATCGACTTGTCGTTGGCGACGAACGCGGAGGTGCCGCCCGCGAGGAACGCCACCACCAGCGCCTGCGGCACCAGCTTGCGCAGGGTGTCCGGCCGCTCGCTCCCGCCGCCGCTGCCCGCCGGGGCCCCCTTGCGGCGGCGCGCGGCCCGGCGTCCGTCGGCACGTCCTTCGGCCCGTGCGCCGGCCCGCCCGCCGGCCCGGCCGCCCGCACCCGCGGCCCCGTGGGCGTCCGAAGCCCCGGCGTCCGCTGTCCGCTCCGCGTCCTCGTGCTCGTGCTCGTCCGGATCGGCCCCCGGGGCAACGCCGGTCCGGGAGTCCGGGTGCGCGTCCGGGCCGCCGCCCGGAGCGGCGCCGCCGAGGTCGGGTTCCGAGGCCGGGCCCGGAATGCCACCCGGATGGTCCTGCGCCCAGGTCCCGCCCCCGTGCGGCGACCCCTCGTAGCCGTACGCCGACCCGTAGGCCCCGTACGCGTCCGCCGTCCCTGGGTTCTCGTACGAATCGCGGCCCTCGTACGTCCCGTAGGACGGCTGGTACGTGTCGTACGGCGGGTGCGCCGACCCGTACGGGGCGTCCCCGTACGACTCGCCGTACGGCGCTTCCCCGTACTGCTCCCCGTAGGACAGCGCACCACTTTGCGTATTGCTCACGTCGCTCCCGGTCCGCCCGACCGGCGGGCCGGAGAGGTCCGGGCCGCCTTGCTGCGGGCCGGGACACTAGCGGAGCGGCCGTCACTCTCCAAAGCGGCGCAACTACGCAGGGTTGCTCGACGAACCTCCGTACGAACCCGGGACGCGCCGGTACCGGGGCCGGGACACGGCAAGCGCTTGCGCGCGTCCCCCGGGCGGATCAATAGGCGAACGCACGCGCCGTATTCACTGAGATGGCGGTTGCCATGGCGTCCTCGTCGATGCCCTTGACCGCCGCCATCGCCCGGACGGTGACCGGAACGAGATACGGCGCGTTGGGCCGGCCGCGGTACGGGGCCGGGGTCAGGAACGGGGCGTCCGTCTCGACCAGGACCAGTTCCAGCGGGGCGACGGCGAGGGCGTCGCGCAGCGGCTGGGCGTTCTTGAAGGTGACGGTGCCGGCGAAGGACATGAAGTAGCCCTTCTCGGCGCAGATCCGGGCCATGTCCGCGTCGCCGGAGTAGCAGTGGAAGACGGTCCGCTCCGGGGCGCCCTCCTCCGCCAGCACGCGCAGCACGTCGGCGTGGGCGTCGCGGTCGTGGATGACCAGCGCCTTGCCGTGCCGCTTGGCGATCTCGATGTGGGCGCGGAAGGACCGCTCCTGGGCGGCCATGCCGTCCGGGCCGGTACGGAAGTGGTCGAGGCCCGTCTCGCCGACGCCGCGCACGTGGTCGAGGGCGGCGAGCCGGTCGATCTCGGCGAGCGCGTCGTCGAGGGCGGTGTCCCCGCCGCCGGGGCGGGCGCCCTGCCGCGACCAGCCGTCGGGGTCGCCGAGGACGATGCGGGGGGCCTCGTTGGGGTGCAGGGCGACGGCCGCGTGGATGTTCTCGTGGTGGGCCGCCGTCTCGGCGGCCCACTGGGACCCCTTCACGTCGCAGCCCACCTGGACCAGGGTCGTCACCCCGACGGAGGCGGCCTTCGCGAGGGCCTCTTCGACGGTGGTGTCCTGCATGTCCAGGTGGGTGTGCGAATCCGCGACCGGGACGCGCAACGGCGGCGGCGGGGGCGGCGCGGTCTCTTTGTCGCTCATGCGGTCGATCCTACGAAAGCGGCGCACGCGCACGGCTCACGGCCACCGCATCCCGCGCGCGGCCGACCGTCTCCCGCTCCCGGCGACGCGGTCTCCCGCCGACGCGCGCCGCCCGCCCCCTCTCCCCCCTTAGTGCTTGCGGAAGGGGTGCAGCAGGTCCGAGAGGTGCCAGTGGTGCGGCTCCGCCTGCCGCGGAACCTCGGCCTCCGTCTCCCCGGCCGCGAGCGGACCGGCCACCGGAGCCGCCGCCGGGGCCGTCTTCGCCGGGCGGCGCTGAAGGGCCTGGATGGACGACACCTGGCCGGAGCGCATGATCCGCACGACGGTGCCGCCGCAGTTCAGGCAGGAGGGCCGGGACAGCGGCGAGGGCACCCGCTCCCCGTTCGCACGGTAGACGACGAAGGGGTGGCCGGAACCGTCCGTGTGGTGCTCTATCTCGTACGCCTGCTCCCAGCCGTGGCCGCACTTCATGCACGCGAAGGCGTACGCCTCCTGCACGGTCCCCGCGAGGGATCCGGTGGTCGAGGTCTGTGCGGTCATGCTGCCGGCCGCGCTTTCGGCGATCTCGCTCATGCCAGCTCCTTTCCACTCACCATCCAGTGGACGCCTTTTCGGACCAAAGCGCGACAGGCCTGCCAAAACGTAAGGAGCATTTGACGCCGACCTGAGAAATCAGGTCACCCTCAGGCATTTGCTTTGCATTTCAAGAGCTTCCTTTACTCTCACCACCCCCCGCGCGAGCCGCATTCTTTGCCGCCACGACGGCATCGAACACCTCGCGCTTGGGCAGCCCGGCGTCGAGGGCGACGGCGGCGATGGCCTCCTTGCGCCGCTCCCCCGCCTCCTCCCGCACCCGCACCCTGCGCACCAGTTCCTCGGCGTCCAGTTCGGCGGGCCCGGCCTCGGGGGCTCCCTCCACGACGACGGTGATCTCGCCGCGCACCCCCAGGGCCGCCCACTCGGCGAGCTCCTTCAGCGGGCCGCGCTTCACTTCCTCGTACGTCTTGGTCAGCTCGCGGCAGACGGCGGCCCGCCGCTCCTCGCCGAACACCTCGGTCATCGCGGCGAGGGTGTCGTCCAGCCGGTGCGGCGCCTCGAAGTAGACGAGCGTCCGCCGCTCGTCGGCGACCTCGCGCAGCCGGCCGAGCCGCTCGCCCGCCTTGCGCGGCAGGAACCCCTCGAAGCAGAACCGGTCGACCGGCAGCCCGGACAGCGCGAGCGCGGTGAGCACGGCGGAGGGGCCGGGCACCGCGGTGACCCGGATGTCCTTCTCCACGGCCGCCGCGACCAGCCGGTAGCCGGGGTCGGACACCGACGGCATCCCGGCGTCCGTCACCAGCAGCACCCGGGCGCCGCCCTCCAGCGCCTCCACCAGTTCGGGGGTGCGGGCCGACTCGTTGCCCTCGAAGTACGACACGACACGCCCCGTCGTGTACACACCGAGCGCCTGGGTGAGGCGCCGCAGCCGCCGGGTGTCCTCGGCGGCGATCACGTCCGCGCTCTCCAGCTCCTTCGCCAGCCGCGGCGGCGCGTCCGCCACGTCCCCGATGGGGGTCCCGGCAAGAACGAGGGTTCCCCGGCCGGCGGACCCGGAGGTGGACGCGGGGGCGGGCGCGGGGGCGGGCGCGGGTGCAGTCGATCCAGTCACACCGCCCATCCTCCCAGGGTGGACGGGCGACTCGCACAGCCTCGTTACCTACCATGACCCGGTGACGAGTACCGCGCCCCAGACCCAGCACGGGCGGGCCCCCCAGGAGGACCCGCCCAACTGGCAGCGACGGCTGCGCCGGTTCGGCTACGTGCCGCGCCGTCAGGTGAGCCTGCGGGACCGCCTCGTACCGCCGTACGCCCGCCCGCCCGGCCCCTACCTCTGGTCGGTGCTGCGGATCGGGCCGCACCTGGCCGACCGGCTGGTCCGGCTCGCCCCGTGGGGCGGCCCGCTGCTCGTGACGCTCCTCGCCGCCCTGACCCGGTTCTGGAACCTGGGCAGCCCCAAGGCGGTGATATTCGACGAGACGTACTACGCGAAGGACGCGTGGGCGCTGGTCAACCAGGGGTACGAGGGCAGCTGGCCGAAGGACGTCGACAAGTCGGTACTGGCGAACCCGGACGCGGTACCCATTCCGACCGACCCCGGGTACGTCGTCCACCCCCCGGCCGGGAAGTGGCTGATCGGCTGGGGCGAGCAGCTCTTCGGGTTCACGCCGTTCGGCTGGCGGGTGGCTGTCGCCGTGCTCGGTGTGCTCTCCGTGCTGCTGCTGTGCCGCATCGGGCGCAGGCTGCTGCGCTCGACGTTCCTGGGGTGCCTGGCGGGGCTGCTGCTGACCGTCGACGGGCTGCACTTCGTGATGAGCCGCACCGCGCTGCTCGACCAGGTGCTGATGTTCTTCGTGCTGGCGGCCTTCGGATGTCTCCTTGTCGACCGTGACTGGTCACGTCGCCGGCTGGCGGACGCGCTGCCCGTCGGCGACGACGGGGCGCTGCGCCCCGACGCGCACATCGCCGAAACGCTCCGCCTGGGCCTGCGCCCCTGGCGGCTGGCCGCCGGGCTCTGCCTGGGGCTGGCCTTCGCGACCAAGTGGAGCGGCCTCTACACGCTGGTCGTCTTCTGTCTGCTGACCGTCGTGTGGGACGTCGCCGCCCGCCGCACGGCCGGCGCCCACCACCCGTACAGGGCGGTGCTGAAGCGGGACGTGCTGCCGGCCTTCGTCTCCACGGTGCCGGTCGCCCTCGGTACGTACCTGGTCTCCTGGACGGGCTGGCTGGTCACCGACAAGGGCTACTTCCGCGACTGGGCCAAGGGGCGCGCCGGTCTCTCGCCGGACCACGTCGGGCCGGTTTCGCTGCCGCAGTTCGACATGACGTGGGTGCCGGAGTGGCTGCGCAGCCTGTGGCACTACGAGAGCGAGGTCTACTCGTTCCACATCCAGCTGACCTCGGGCCACACCTACGAGTCGAACCCGTGGTCCTGGATCGTGCTCGGCCGTCCCGTCTCGTACTTCTACGAGTCCCCGCGGCCCGGCACGGACGGCTGTCCGGTCACGGAGACGGAGAAGTGCGCCCGCGAGGTGCTCGCGCTGGGCACGCCGATGCTGTGGTGGGCGGCGGCGTTCGCGCTGCTGTACGTGCTGTGGCGCTGGTTCTTCCGCCGCGACTGGCGGGCCGGGGCGATCCTGGCGGGCGTGGTGGCCGGCTGGTTCCCCTGGTTCCTCTACCAGGAACGCACGATCTTCTTCTTCTACGCGGTCGTCTTCGTCCCGTTCCTGTGTCTCGCGGTGGCGATGATGATCGGCGCGATCCTCGGCCCACCGGGCTCGGACGAACGCCGCCGTTCGATCGGTGCGATCGGCGCCGGGGTCCTGGTCCTGCTGATCGTCTGGAACTTCATCTACTTCTGGCCCATCTACACCGGCACCACGATGCCGATCGACGCGTGGCGGCACCGGATGTGGCTCGATACGTGGATCTAGCCGGGCGGCCGGGCCCGGCGTCCCGGGGACCAAAACCGGATGCCCCTGCCACGTACCAGTCCCATAACGCCCGGCGTACCAGTCCCATAACACCCGGCACCCCTGTCTCTGCCGCCCCGTAGAGTCACTCCCCGATGACTCCCGGGCACCGTGCGCCCGGGGACTCCTGGGGAGGGGACTGCGGACATGCGCAGTGGAGCCAAGGTCGCCGTCGTGGGCGGCGTGTTCGTACTGGTCGCCGGTGGCGTCGGATACGGGGGCTACCAGCTCCTGTCCTCCGACTCCGACGGCAAGGACGGCGGCACGCGGGCGGGCGCCGGTGCCGCGCCGGCCCGCACCGGGCCGCCGACCGCCGACGAGGTGAAGTCCACGGCCAACGACTTCCTCACCGCCTGGGCGAAGGCGGACTCCGCCACCGCCGCCCAGCTGACCAACAACGCCACCATCGCCACCACGGTCCTCTCCGCGTACTCCGAGGAGGCCCGCATCACGGGCCTGAAGATCACCCCCGGTAACCCGGTGGGCGCCAAGGTGCCCTTCACCGTCACCGGCAAGGTCGTCGCAGACGGGCAGCAGAAGCCGCTCAGCTACGCCTCGTCGCTGACCGTCGTACGCGGGAAGACCACCGGCCGGGCGCTCGTCGACTGGGCGCCGGCCGTCGTGCACCCGGACCTGAAGAAGGGCGAGACCCTCAAGACGGGTACGGCGTCCGCCCCGCCCATCAAGGCCGTCGACCGCAACGGCAAGGAGCTGACGAAGGAGAAGTACCCCTCCCTCGGCCAGTTCCTGGACCAGCTGCGCAAGAAGTACGGCGAGCAGTCGCACGGCAAGCCGGGCATCGAGCTGTACATCGCGTCCGAGAACCCGGACGCCCCGGCCCGCACCCTCCTCACCCTCTCCAAGGGGGAGCCGGGCAAGCTGGAGACCACCATCGACGCGGACATCCAGGCCGCGGCCGAGAAGGCGGTGAAGAAGTTCCCGGGCGGTTCGGCCGTCGCACTGAACCGCGGTACGGGGGCGATCCGGGCCATCGCCGACAACACGGCGTCGGGCTTCCCCGCCTCGGTCAGCGGGACCACCGCCCCCGGCTCCACCCTGAAGGTCCTCACGGCGGCGATGCTCCTGGAGAAGGGCATCGTCACGCCCGCCAAGACGGTCGACTGCCCGGCGGACGTCAACTACTACGGCACCCACGTCAACAACCTCAACAAGAAGGGCTACGGGAAGATCCCCTTCTCCCAGGCCTTCGCCGTCTCCTGCAACAGCGCCTTCATCAAGCAGATCGTCGAGGTCAAGGACGACGGCGCGCTGCCCGCCTTCGCCTCCTCCTACTTCGGCGTGGGGGCGGTCTGGAAGACCGGCATCGCCACCTTCGACGGCAAGATGGCACCCGAGGAGAGGGGGCCCGCCGCCACCCAGTACATCGGGCAGGGCAACACCCGGTTCAACCCGCTGAACATCGCGTCGATCACCGCGACCGCCACCACCGGCACCTTCCACCAGCCGTACCTGGTCGCACAGGACCTCGACGACCGCGAGTTCGCGAAGGCCCCCAACTCCCTGTCGCCCGCGACGGTCTCCGGCATCCGCTCGATGATGAGCCTCACCGCCACCAGCGGTACGGCACAGAAGGCGATGTCGTCCGTCAGCGGCAACAAGGGCGCCAAGACCGGCTCCGCCGAACTGGACAACCAGAAGGAGTCCAACAGCTGGTTCACCGGTTACGCCGACGACCTCGTGGCGGCGGCGGCCGTACCGGCCGGCGGTCACGGCGGCGACGCGGCGGGGCCGATCGTGGCCGAGGTCCTCAACGCCCGTTGACGACCGTCAACGACAGTTGATTTATCGACAGTTACTGACCGATCACCGTCGGGTCCCCGGCCACCCACCCCTCGGAACCCGGTCGCACGGCCCGCACGCCGCGCAGTAGCGTGCGGGCCATGAGCACTACCGATCCCACCCCCGTCCACCCCCTGTTCACGGCGGCGCTCCGCGAGGCCCATCTCACCGTCGAGACCCGCCGCTTCCCGGACGGCGTGCGCACCGCCGCGCAGGCCGCCGCCGCGGTCGGCTGCGCGCCGAGCGAGATCGTCAAGTCGCTGGTCTTCACGGCGGACGGGGTGCCGGTCCTGGTCCTGATGGACGGCTCCTCGCGCGTCGACGTCGAGCGGGTACGGGCCGAACTGGGCGCGGCGGAAGTGAAACGGGCGGACGCGGCACTGGTCAGGTCGACCACCGGTTACGCGATCGGCGGCGTACCACCGTTCGGCCACGTCACCAGGACCCGGGTGCTGGCGGACCGGGGGCTGCTGGCGCACCCGGTGGTGTGGGCGGCGGCGGGCGACCCGCACACCGTGTTCCCGATGGAACCGTCCGCACTGATCGCCCAGGCCGGCGCGACCCTCACCGACGTGCGCGAGGACACCACCCCCGCCGGCGGGGCCGCCACGTGACCCCTCTCGTCTGCGCGGCGGTGCTCGTCGCCGCCGTCACGCACGCCAGCTGGAACGCGATAGCCCACCACATCAAGGACCAGCTCCTCTCCTTCACCCTCATATCGGGCGGCGGCCTGCTGATCGGCGCGGTGGCGGCGCTCTTCGTCCCGCTCCCGGCGGCGGAGGCGTGGCCCTACCTGGTCCTCTCCGCCGCGCTGCACGTCGCGTACATGCTGCTGCTGATGCGGTCGTTCACGCTCGGCGACTTCGGCCAGATGTACCCGATCGCCCGGGGCAGCGCGCCGCTCGCGGTGACGGTCCTGGCGGCGCTCTTCGCGAACGAGATCCCCGGCGGCTGGCAGCTGACCGGCGTCGCGGTCGCCTGCACCGGCCTCGTGGGAGTGGCCCTGTGGGGCATCCGCGGGTCCGGCAGGAAACCGCAGTGGACGGCCATCGGCGCGGCACTCGCCACCGGCCTGGCCATCGCCTCGTACACGACGGTCGACGGCCTCGGCGTCCGCGCCTCCGGCACCTCGCTCGGTTACATCGCCTGGCTGATGATCCTCGAAGGGATCTCCATCCCGCTGTACACCCTGTACCGGCGCCGCGCCCGTCTGGCCGCCCAGCTGAAGCCGTACGCGGTCCGCGGGTTCTGCGGCGCGGCGCTGTCGGTCGTCGCGTACGGCCTGGTCCTGTGGGCCCAGACCCGCGCCCCGCTGGCCCCGATCGCGGCCCTGCGCGAGTCGAGCATCATCGTGGGCGCGGCCATCGGCTCGCTGTTCTTCAAGGAACGATTCGGCGCCCCGAGGATCGCGGCGGCGGGCCTGATGGTGGTGGGCATCGGCCTGATGCTGCACGCGAGCTGAGCCCCCGGCCGGGGGGATGCCCGGTGGCGGCCACCGGGTGCACGACGGTGGCCGCCACCCCGGCTACGCCCCGAGGCCGACCACCTTCCGCGGGGTGATGCGCAGCGTCAGCCGCACGGCCTCCGCGGGCAGTCGCAGGTACTCCTCGCCCGCCCCCGGCCCCTCGTACTTCTCGGCCAGTTCGACGGCCAGCCGCCGCCCCTCGTCCTCCGCGACCGCGGCCGAACCCCGTACCTCGACGTAGGTGTCGGTGTCGGACGCCGCGTACACGGTCAGGCTGACCCTCGGGTCGCGGCGGATGTTGCGCACCTTCAGCCGCCCGTCCTGGGTGGAGACGAGCAGGTCGTCACCGTCGCGCCCCACCCAGACCACCGAGGTCTGCGGACTGCCGTCGGCGTTGATCGTGGCGAGGACGGCGACGTTCGGGCCGTCGAAGAGCTTGCGGGCCGTGGCGTTCAGAGAAGTCGACATGCACGTGAGCATACGAACACCGCTTCCCGTCACAGAAGTTCGGTGCGGTGTGTAAGTCCGCGCGGGCCCCCGACACAAGGAAGGTGGAGGGGATGGTGATTCCGATCGACGACGCACAGTCGTACACGGACTCCTACCGGCTGCACTTCGCGGCCGTCGAGTCGTACGTGCGCAGGCGGGTGGGTGCCGACGCCGTGCAGGACGTGGTGGCCGAGGTCTTCACCGTGGCGTGGCGGCGGTGGCACGAGGCGCCCCGGGAGCGGCTGCTGCCGTGGCTGTACGGGGTGGCCCGGCTGACGCTGGCCAACGCGTACCGCGACGAGCGGCGCCACCGGGCGCTCGCGGACAGCCTCACCAGGACGGCGGCGGAACAGGTCGCGGACGACCACGCGGCGGACGTGTCCGCACGCCTGGTGGTCGCGGCGGCGTTCGAGACGATGCGCCCCGCAGACCGGGAGGTGCTGCGGCTGGACGTCTGGGAGGGGCTGGCGCCGCGGGACGCGGCGCTGGTGCTGGGCTGCACGACGGCGGCCTTCCACGTACGTCTGCACCGCGCGCGGCGCCGCTTCCGGCAGGCTCTCGCGGTCACGGAGATCACCGAGGCCCCTCGGCGGCACACGTCAGTTCTCACGGAAGCGGAATGGGGGACCAGGTGAAGGACCACGCGTACCGGACGCTGAAGTCGATCGACCCGGCCGCGGGCACGGACCCGGGCGGGACCGCGCGGGACGGCTGGCGCGCCACCCGCCGCGAGCGCGACCGGGTCCTGGAGCAGGTGCTGCGCACCCACCGCGACATGCCGTCGGCCGCCTCCCGCCCGGCCCGCAGGTGGCGGTGGTCGCTGGGCGGGCTGGCGGTCGCCACCTCGCTCGCGGTGGCGGTGTCGGCGTACACGATGGTCGGCCCCGACCCGCAGCCCGCGCACGCGCTGACGCCGGCCCCCCTCGGCTACCGGGTCGACGACCGGTCGCCGCGGACGGTACTGGGCACGCTCGCCGCCGCCGCCCGCAGGGACACGTACACGCCGCCGGCCGGCGCCACGGTGCGCACCGTGCACGAGAGCTGGTCGCTGTCGACCCGGATCGACGGCTTCCAGGTGCGTTCGGCGATCGTCCCCGAGGAGCGGGAGACCTGGGTCGAGCCCGACGGCTCCCAGCGGTGGAAGGCGCGGACGAAGCCTCCGCAGTTCGCGAACCCCGAGGACGAGGAGGTCTGGGAGGACGCGGGGTCCATCGGTGAGAGCCCCCTCACCTCCGAAGGCTCCTCGCCCTCGCGGGGTTCGGTCCGGCCCGCCCCCGAGGACGCCCGGGGCATGGACAGGTGGCTCCTCGCCGACCATCGGAATCCTGGCAACCCCGAGAAGTCCTCAGGATCGGGCGAACTCTTCGACTCCGTGTCCGCCCACCACCTGACCGAGTTCTGGAACGGACGGCAGCGGGCCGCCCTTCTCGACGTGCTCGCTTCGCGGCCCGACGTCAAGTACCGGGGAACGGTCACGGACCGGGCGGGCCGGACCGGCCGGGCCGTGTACGTCGATTCCGACTACGGCGGCCTGCCCACCCGGCACACCCTGATCTTCGCCCCCGCCGACGGCAGGCTGCTCGCGTACGAGGAAGAACTCACCGAGACCGCCGGCGCGCTCAACGTGAGCGTTCCCTCGGTGACCCTCTATGTGAACTACCTGAGCGCGAAGCCCGAGTGAGGACCGAGTGAGGACCGGCCGTGCGGCGGCCGGTCACCCTCGCGCTAGGCGGCGAGGAAACAGTCCGCCGCGTTGTCGGCATTCGCCCGTGCGTCGGTGGTGTGCGGTGCCTCCACCCACAGCGGGTCGATGCAGGAGTTGTCGTCACCGGCACGGGTCCTGCCGTAGACCCGGATGTTCATCTCGCCCTTGTTCGACCACGACGAGGTCATGTTGACGAACCCGTAGTCGCTGAAGTTCACGAACCTGGTCTTGGGCATGTTCCAGGCCAGCCGGCGGCCTTCCCAGTTCGGGTACTGGTAGAAGCAGTACCAGTCGTTCCCGAACACCTCGGTGGGGCAGTTGTCCGCGGCGAGTGCCGTGCCTTCGCGCTCCCTCGTGGACTCGGGCAGGCCCGCCGCTCGTGCCTGGAGCCTCTGTGCGGCGGGGCTGCTCACCGGGGCCCGCCGCTCGCCGGGGAGGGCGAAGGTCATGATCGCTTCGCCGTCGTGCCAGGCGATCTCGTTGCGGCTGATCTGGACGCCGCCCTCCGACTCCGCGAGGACCTTGTCGATCTCCCGCTGCAGCCCGTCGACCGCCGCGGTCGCGGACGCCTGGGTCGAGCCGAAGACCGTGGCTCCCACCACGACGGCGACACCGATGGAACGTGCACTCCTGCTGAGCATGAGTCCCTCCCCGGCCACGGGCCACGCGCCCGGCAGCCACGATATCCTCACGTGTGCGAGTGTCGGACGTCCAGACGATTTCACCCCAATCACAGGTGTCTCGTTTTCATCAACTGACGCATTTTTCAAGGTGGTTGCGCTTGTACCCCGACGTCACACAGGGGCCACCGACGCCATGACGGCAGCGACGCCGCCCCTCGGGTCCACCCCGCGCCGGTAAGAGAAAGGTAAAGACCCGGGTTTCCGTACATCCATTTGCCCTTCACATGCGTCACACACGCAGGCGACCTCCTCATGTGGCCGCCACTTCAGGGCATTTGGAGCATTTACCTTGAATACTGGCATCAAGGCGATCTGTCGCATATCGGCGACTCTCGTCACCGCCGGGTCGGTCATGGCGGCCGGGGCGTTCGTCGCTCCGGCGGCGCAGGCCGCCGCGCCCAAGGCGCCGTCGATCGTCGCCAAGGGCGGCTTCCTGATGGACGCCGCCTCGGGGCGCACGTACTTCGGGAAGTACGCGGACACCCGGCTGTCCACGGGTTCCACGACCAAGATCATGACCGCTCGGGTGGTGCTCGGCGTCAAGGGCCTCAACCTGGACACCAAGGTCACGATCGACAAGGCGTACAGCGACTACATCGTCAGCCGGGGCGCCTCCTCGGCACGGCTGATCGTCGGCGACAAGGTCAGCGTGCGGCAGCTGCTCTACGGGCTGATGCTGCCGTCCGGCTGCGACGCGGCGTACGCGCTGGCGGACAAGTTCGGTGCGGGCAAGACGCGGGCGGCGCGCGTGAAGTCGTTCATCGGGAAGATGAACGCGACCGCGAGCAGCCTGGGCATGAAGAACACCCACTTCGACTCGTTCGACGGCATCAGCAACGGCGCCAACTACTCGACGCCGCGCGACCTCTCGAAGCTGGCCGCGAACACGCTGAAGAACAACCACTTCCGCGCGATCGTGAAGACCAGGTCGACCACCCAGCGGGTGACCACCAAGAACGGTGGCTACCGCAACATGTCGTGGACCAACACCAACAAGCTGCTCGGCAGCTACAGCGGTGCCATCGGCGTGAAGACCGGCTCCGGCAAGCAGGCCAAGTACTGCCTGGTCTTCGCCGCCACCCGCGGCAAGCGCACGGTGGTCGGCGCGGTCCTCGCCTCGACCAACGAGGTCAACCGGACCGCGGACGCGAAGAAGATCATGGACTACGGCTTCAGGCTCTGACCGGCCGGAATTCCGGCGCGGGAGTCGGCCGAGTCCTCGACCTGGGAATCGGCCGCGGAGGCCGGGGAATCGGCTGACCGGGGGTCGGTGAGCCGACCGGGCAACGGGCCGGTGAGCCTCTTGGGCAGCGGGCCGGTGTGTACGGAGGGTTAGGCTCCGGGGATGTTTCCCGGGAGAACAGCCCCCCGTACGCACCGGCCCGTTCGTCTGCCGCGACGGTCGCGGCTGCTGGCGGGCGCGCTCGGCCTGCTCCTCGCCGTACCCCTCCTCGTCGCCCGCGACGGCGTGCGGGTGAGCACGCAGGACGTTCGGAGGTTCGTGGGGTACGGGCTACTGCTGCCCGCCGACTTCCCCCGGGGCGTCAAGTTCGCCGACAAGCCGCCGTACGGGGGCCCCACGCCCGCCCTGCTCCCGGTGCCCGCGTCCACCGCCCCGAACTGCCACCGCGACCAGAGCGTCCTGGACGACTTCCGCCGACGCGCCGAACGGGACCAGGGCTTCCCCGGCGCCGCCGCCCGGTACTCGACCGGCGACTACGGCGGGATCGCGATGCATGTCGCCCGGCTCCCGGAGGACGGGTTCCGGCGCCTGGCACGGGCCCTGACCGAGTCGCCGCGCAGTTGCGACGGCGTCACGATCCCGGACGACGTGGACGAGCACGGCGGCGGCCGACAGTATGCGATCACCGTCCACGAACGCTTCCGGAAGCTCCCCGCCGTCGGCCACGGTGTCGTACTGGAGCTGGAGCGGTACCTGGAGCCCGGCGCGCCCGCCGACTGGGCGGGCGACGCCGCATGCGTGTACCTGGTCAGGGACGGGGACTACGCCGCTCTGATCACCTCGCGGACCCGTGGCGGCGGTCCGGAGGAGGACAACTACGCACGGCTGTCCGCCAGGACGCTGAACCGGGCCGTCGAACGGCTGCACGGGCTGCACTCCTCCGGCCCGGTGACCCGGCCCGGCCGGCCGCCCGTCGTACGGGCGGAGGGCAGTGGGTGAGAGAACGCGGCGGGCAGCACGTGAAGGAACGCTGCGGACAGCAGGTGAAGGGACGCCGCGGGCAGCAGGTGAGCGACCCGGGTGTGCCGCCCCGGCTCAGGACTTCGCCGCCGCCAGGCTCGCCTTCACCGCGGCGATCAGCGCGGACGCCCGCGGATCCGCGGTGACACCCTTGCGCAGGCCGTTGGTCACGTAGCCCAGCGCGATGCCGGACTCCGGGTCGGCGAAGCCGAGGGAGCCGCCGCGGCCGGGGTGGCCGAAGGAACTGGGGCCCAGCAGCGGGGACGCCGAGCCGTGCAGCATGAAGCCGAGGCCGAAACGGGTGTTGACCACCAGGACGCGGTCGGGGCCCGCCGACTCCTCGGTGCGCGCGAGGGTGAGGGTCGCGGGGGCGAACAGCCGCGGGCCGTCGTCGAGGGGGCCGAGCATCGCCGCGTAGCAGCGGGCCAGCGCACGGGCGGTGGATATGGCGCCGGACGCGGGGAGTTCGGCGGCCCGGTAGGCGGGGTCGTTCTCGTCGGGGAGCGGGTCGATGGCGCCGAAGGCCCGGCTGGTGAGGGAGGCGGGGTCGGCGTAGGCGTCGCTGACGGCGCGCTTGGGGCGGAGCTTGAGGCCGCCGGGGTTCGCGGGCTCCTCGATGCGGTCGAGGCGGCCGACCCGGTGGGCCTCCTCCTGCGGCAGCCCGATCCAGAAGTCGAGGCCGAGCGGGCGGGCGATCTCCTCGGCGACCCAGCGGCCGATGGTGCGGCCGGTGACGCGGCGGACGAGTTCGGCGATCAGGAAGCTGTACGTCTGGGCGTGGTAGCCGTGGTCGGTGCCGGGCTCCCACTGCGGGGCCTGGGCGGCGACCGCACGCGCCCCGGACTCGCCGTCGCAGGCCTCGGCGGGCGTCAACGGGCGGTCCAGGGCGGGTATCGCGGCCCGGTGCGAGAGGAGGTGGCGGACCAGGACGCGTTCCTTGCCGGCCGCCTTGAACTGCGGCCAGTAGGTGCCCACCGGTGCGTCGAGGTCGATCTGGCCGCGCTGGTGGAGGAGGAGCGGGACGGCCGCGGCGATGCCCTTGCCCGCCGAGCGGACGACCTGCGCGGTGTCCAGCGCCCACGGGTCGCCGCCGTCGACGTCGCGGGTGCCGCCCCAGAGGTCGGCGACCTTGTGGCCGTGCCGGTAGACGGCGACGGCCGCGCCGCGTTCACCGCGCTGCTGGAAGTTGGCGACGAACGCGTCCCTGACCGGCTCGAAACCGTCCGCCACCGTGCCCTGGACGTCCACGCACACCACTCCCACTCACACCTGGCACCGACTTGTCCCGCCCCCATATGGTGCAACGCTTCGACCTGCGCCGCTGTCCCGGCCCCCACGTACCCCCCAGGGGCGCCGCCGCCGCTAGGGCACCCGTACCGAACCCGGGTCGAAGCCGAACGGCAGCTCCAGGCGGTGGGCGCGCATCAACCCCTCGTCGAGCAGGAGGTCCTGGGTGCGGCCGTCCGCGGCGACGACGCCCTCGCTCAGCACGACCGCGCGCGGGCAGAGTTCCAGCGCGTACGGCAGGTCGTGCGTGACCATGAGGACCGTCACGTCCAATTCACGCAGAATGTCGGCCAGTTCGCGGCGCGACGCCGGGTCGAGATTGGACGACGGTTCGTCCAGTACGAGGATCTCGGGATGCATCGCGAGTACGGTCGCCACCGCCACCCGGCGGCGCTGCCCGAAGGAGAGGTGGTGCGGGGCACGTTCGGCGAACTCCGCCATCCCCACCCGCTCCAGCGCCTCCCGGACCCGGGCCTCCAGCTCCGCGCCCCGCATTCCGCTCGCGGCCGGACCGAAGGCCACGTCCTCACGGACGGTGGGCATGAAGAGCTGGTCGTCGGGGTCCTGGAAGACGATGCCGACGCGGCGGCGGATCTCCGCGAGGTTCCGTTGGGCGACGGGGAGGCCTGCCACCTCGACCTTTCCCGCACCTGCGGCGAGGATGCCGTTGAGGTGCAGGACGAGGGTGGTCTTGCCCGCGCCGTTGGGGCCGAGCAGCGCGACCCGCTCCCCCTGGCCGATTGTCAGGTCGACGCCGAAGAGGGCCTGGTGGCCGTCCGGGTAGGCATAGGCGAGCCCACTCACCGACAGCGAAGGCTGTTTCGTACTCATTCACCACACCCATCCCGTCACACACACCAACAGCGCCGCCCCCGGCAGCGCCGCCGCTCGTATCCACTGCTCCCGTGACGCGGTGACCTCGTCGATCACCGGCATCACTCCCGTGTACCCGCGGCTCATCATCGCCAGGTGCACGCGCTCGCCCCTCTCGTACGACCGGATGAACAGCGCGCCCGCCGACTTGGCGAGCACTCCCCACTGACGTACGCCCCGGGCCTCGAACCCCCGCGACCTGCGCGCGATCGACATCCGGCGCATCTCGCCGCCGATCACCTCGCCGTAGCGGATCATGAAGGACGCGATCTGCACGAGCAGCGGCGGGAGCTTCAACCGCTGGAGCCCGAGGAGCAGTTCGCGCAGGTCGGTGGTGGAGGCGAGGAGTACGGAGGCGGCGACGCCGAGGGTGCCCTTGGCGAGCACGTTGAACGCACCCCACAGCCCGGAGACGCTCAGCGACACCCCGGCGACCTGCACGCGGGCGCCTTCCGCGACGAACGGCATCAGCACCGCGAAGGCGACGAACGGCACCTCGACCAGCATCCGCGTCAGCACGTGCCGGACCGGCACGCGGGCCACGTACGCGACCCCGGCAAGCAGCACCGCGTACAGCGCGAACGCCCACACCGCCTCGCGCGGGGTGGCGACGACCACCACCACGAAGGCGAGGACGGCGACCAGCTTGCAGTGCGGCGGCAGCGCGTGGACCGGGCTGTGACCGCGCCGGTAGAGGGCGTGCGCGTGACCGGCGCCCATGTCAGCCGGAAACCTTGCCGGAAGTCGACTTCTCGACAGACTCGGGTGCACGTCGCTTGCGGACCGCCCAGAAGACGCCGCTGCCGACGGCGACCGTCACCCCCACGCCGATGACTCCCGCGAGACCGCCGGACAGTCGCGCGTTGTCGACATTCCTGACGCCGTAGTCGGCGAGCGGCGAGTCGGCGGCGGCGTGCTCACGGACGTTCTTGTCGATGCCCTGGTCGGCGGCGACCTTCTCCAAGCCGTCGGGGCTGGCGGACGCGTAGAAGGAGACGACCCCGGCGAGCACGAGGGCGGTCACCAGCCCGGCCCCCCAGATCCTGCGGGCCGACCGGGCGGTGGCGGGCGCGGGCGCGGCGGCCGGTGCGGGGGCGCCGTCGGCGGCGGGCGCGTCGATCAGCTCACCGCCGACCCGCAGCTTCAGCGGCGCGGCCAGGCCGCGGGCGCCGTGCACCAGGTCGGGGCGCACGGCGAGCACCGAGCTGACGGTGAGCGCGGTGATCGCGGCCTCGCCGATGCCGATCAGCACGTGGACGCCGACCATCGCGGTCAGCACCTTGCCGACGGACACGTCCGTGGTGCCGCCGACCGCGTAGACGAGGGTGAAGAACGCGGCGGCGGCCGGCACCGAGAGGAGGGCCGCGACGAACGCGGCGACCGTCACCGACCTGCGGCGCCCGCGGGGCAGCACCTTGAGGAGGCCGCGGAAGACTCCGTACGAGACGAGGACGGTGACCACGCCCATCACCGTGATGTTCACGCCGAGCGCGGTGAGGCCGCCGTCGGCGAACAGGATCCCCTGCATCAGCAGCACCACGGATATGCAGAGCACACCCGTGTACGGGCCGACCAGGATCGCGGCGAGCGCGCCGCCGAGGAGGTGCCCGCTGGTACCGGCGGCCACCGGGAAGTTGAGCATCTGGACGGCGAAGACGAAGGCCGCGACGAGGCCCGCCAGCGGAGCCGCCCGTTCGTCCGCCAGCTCGCGCCGCGCCCCGCGCAGGCTCACGCCGACGGCGGCGGCGGCCACCACTCCGGCAGCCGCGGACACGGGGGCATTGATGAATCCGTCGGGTACATGCATGAGCGGTACTCCCAGGTCTTCCCGCACGGAAATGGGCAACCGTTCGATGATAGGGACTTATTGCAAAGCGGTTGCAAAAGTCCCGGAGGTACAAATACCCACTCCCGGCGCGAAGCAAAATATGGGACATTGGATAGCAAATAAGGTCAATATCAGTTTTTGTGCGTAGGACGACGACGCGCAGCGCCCGGTGACGGCCGCGCGCGGCACGCCAGGACGACGACGTGAAGGAGGCGGGCCGATGTCCCGCACCGCAGGCGAACCGGCCGCAGCAGGGGAACTCGCCGTGTCGGAGCCCGCGAGGTCCGCCTTCGAAGTGCACCTGCGCGGCCGGCTGATCACCGACGCCGCCATCAGCCCGCGCATTCCGGTCGCACTGCGGCACGACCCGGCGGACGACCCGCGCGCGGTGAGCGTCGTACTGCCGACCTCGGACCCCGCCCCCGGACCCGACGGCGGCTCCGACGGCGGCCACCGCCACGACCGCACCGTGTGGACCTTCCCCCGCGCCCTGCTCGAAGCGGGCCTGCGCACCCCCGCCCAGCAGGGTGACGTACGGATCTGGCCGTGCGGCCGGGTCCAGGCGGTCCTTGAACTGCACGCGGCCCGCGGGGTGGCGCTCGTCCAGCTCGACAGCGCCCCGGTGGTCCGCTTCCTGCGCCGCACCTACGCCTGAGGGACCGGCCGCCGCCGCGGTGAGCCGGCCGGCGCCCCGGGCAGTAGGCCGCCGCCCCGGGCAGCCGGCCGGCGCGGCTTCCGTCCCCAGGACGCAGCAGTCGAAGACTTCGCTGTTAAAGATCCGCCCTTACGAGTTGCCGGGGCCCTGGTGCGCGGAAAGCATTGGGGCATGCGAGCGCCCACGAACGACGACGCCGAGCAGCCCTCCGGTCACCGACCGCCCGGTGCGGACCGCCCCGGCCCGGAGCCCGCCGGACCCGCACCTTCCGCCCCCGGGTACCTCCGTTTCCCGCACCTGCACGGCGACAGCATCGCCTTCGTCACCGAGGACGACCTGTGGGTGGCGCCGCTCGCCGCCGAGGGCGAGAAGCCGGGCCGGGCGTGGCGGCTGACCGCCGACCGGACCCGCGTCGGCCACCCGCGCTTCTCGCCGGACGGCAGCCTCCTCGCGTACACGACCTGGCGCAGCCTCGACCCCGAGATCCACGTGGTGCCGGTCGAGGGCGGGCCCTCGCGGCGGCTGTCCTACTGGGGGTCGGTCGACGCACGCGTGTGCGGCTGGACGCCGGACGGGAACGTGCTCGCGGTCTCCTCGCACAACCAGCCGTTCTCGTACTTCTCCTGGGCGTACTCGCTGCCCACCGACGGCAGCCCCGGCGGCAAGCTCCCCTGGGGGCCGGTCTCCGACATCGCGGTCTTCGACGGGCTGCCCGAGTGCGACGGCGAGCGACGCACCCTGCTCCTCACCGGCACCCCGCCGCACGAGCCGGCCGCCTGGAAGCGCTACCGGGGCGGCGCGACCGGCCGCCTGTGGCTGCACGGCGAACGCCTGCTGCCCGACCTGAACGGACATCTGGACAGCCCGATGTTCGTCGGTGACCGGATCGCGTTCCTTTCCGATCACGAAGGCATCGGCAACCTCTACTCCTGCCGCACGGACGGCGGTGACCTACGTCGACATAGCGACCATGACGCCTTCTACGCCCGGCACGCCTCCTCGGACGGCTCGCGGGTGGTCTACCAGTGCGCGGGCGAACTGTGGCTGGTCGACGACCTCTCGCCGGACGCCCGCCCCCGGAAGCTGGAGGTCCGGCTCGGCGGCCCGCGCACCGGGCGGCGCGGCTACCAGGTCCCGGCCTCCGGGCACGTCGGCGGCCTGGCGGTGGACACCACAGGACGGGCGAGCGCGGTGTCGGTGCGCGGCAGCCTCTACTGGCTGACCCACCGCGACGGCCCGGCCCGCACCATCGCCGACACCCCCGGCGTACGGGTGCGGATGCCGGAGATGCTGGGCGCCAGCGGGCAGGTCGCGTTCGTCACCGACACCGAGGGCGAGGACGCCGTCGAGATCGCCTATCTGCCGCGCGCGGCCGGCGCCCGCGCCCCGCGCCGCCTCGCCTCCGGCCAGCTGGGCCGCGTGCACGAGATGGTGGCCGACCCCGACGGCGAGCGCGTCGCCCTCGCCTCCCACGACGGCCGGCTGCTGCTGCTGAACGTGACCGAGGGCGAGGAGTCGCTGACCGAACTGATCCGCTCGATCAACGGTCCGGTCCGCGACCTCGCGTTCTCCCCCGACGGCGCGTGGCTGACCTGGTCGCACCCGGGCATCGGCCGCTCACTGCGCCAGATCAAGATGGCGCGGATCAACGACAGCCTGATCGTGGACGTCACCAACGGCCGATTCGAGGACGAGAACCCGGTCTTCACCAGCGACGGCCGCTACCTGGCGTTCCTGTCCTGGCGCGGTTTCGACCCGGTGTACGACGTGCACACCGGCGACCTCTCCTTCCCGCTCGGCTGCCGCCCGTACCTCGTCCCCCTCTCCTCCGCGACCCCCTCCCCCTTCGCCCTCTCCCCCGACGGACGGCCGGCGGCGGGCGGCCTGGACCCGGACGAGGCCGCCGAGGGCGACGGCACGGTGACCGTCGAGGTCGAGGGCCTGCCCGCCAGGGTCACCCCGTTCCCGGTCGCCGCCTCCAAGTACTCCTCGCTGTCGGCCGTGAGCAGCGGCGGCCTGGTCTGGCTGCGCTGGCCGATCTCCGGCGCGCTCGGCGAGACATTCGCCAACCCGGCCGACACCTCCGGCCGCCCCACCCTCGAACACTTCGACCTCGCCAAGGCCCGCAAGACCGAACTCGCCGACGACCTGGAATGGTTCGCGATCAGCGGCGACGGTACGCGGCTGGTGATCGTCGAGGACGGTGAACTGCGTGCCGTACCCGCCACCGAACGCGCCGACGGCGACTCCACCGTCCACCTCGACCTGCGCCGCATCCTGCACGACGTGGACCCGGGCGCGGAGTGGCGGCAGGCGTACGCGGAGGCCGGGCGCATCATCCGGGCGTACTTCTGGGAACCGAGGATGGGCGGCATCGACTGGGACGCGATCCTCGACCAGTACCGCCCGCTGGTCGAACGCGTCGCCTCCCCCGACGAGTTCGCCGACCTGCTGCGCGAGGTCCTGGGCGAGCTGGGTACGTCGCACGCGTACGTCGCCGCCGCCCGCCGCAACGAGGGCCCGCCGCACTACCAGCGCGCCATGGGCCTGCTGGGCGCCAACTTCTACGTGAAGGAAGGCAACTGGACCCTGTCGCGCATCCTCCCCGGCGACTCCTCCGACTCCAAGGCGCGCTCCCCGCTCGCCGGCACCGGCATCAGGGTCGGCGCGGTCCTCACCCATGTCGACGGCCGTCCGGTGGACCCGCTCGCCGGCCCGTTCCCGCTGCTCGCGGCGGCAGGCGGTACGACGGTCGAACTGACCTTCCTCCCCGAGGTCCCCGAAGGCACCGAGGCCCGCCCGCGCCGGGTCGCCGTCGTCCCCCTTGTCGACGAACGCCCCCTGCGCTACCAGGACTGGGTGGCCAAGCGCCGTGAGGTCGTACGCGACCTGAGCGGCGGCAAGTGCGGCTATCTGCACATCCCCGACATGGGCGGCTCGGGGTGGGCGCAGTTCAACCGCGACCTGCGCCTGGAGGTCTCCCGCCCCGCGCTCATCGTCGACGTGCGCGGCAACGCGGGCGGCAACATCAGCGAGCTCGTCATCGAGAAGCTCACCCGCCGCATCCTCGGCTGGGACCTGACCCGCGACGCCCAGCCCGTCTCGTACGCCTCCAACGCCCCGCGCGGTCCGGTGGTCGCCCTCGCCGACGAGGCCACCTCCTCCGACGGCGACATGATCGCCGCCGCGTTCCGCCTGCTGTCGCTGGGTCCGGTGGTCGGTCAGCGCACCTGGGGCGGAGTCGTCGGCATGACCGGACGTCACCCGCTGGGCGACGGCACGGTCATCACGGTCCCGATGAACGCGGCCTGGTTCGACGAGTACGGCTGGGCGGTCGAGAACCACGGCGTCACCCCGGACGTGTCCGCCCTGCGCACCCCACTGGACTGGGCGGAGGGCCGCTACGCCCAGCTCGACGACGCGGTGCAGGCCGCCCTGGACCTCCTCGCGGCCGCCCCCGCCGCCACCCCGCCCGACTACTCCGACGTCCCCGACAAGCGCCGCCCGAAACTGCCGCCGCGCTAGCGGGCGTCCGCGGCCCAGTTCCGCCGAGGGGTGCCGGGTCGACTCGTCCGCCGCGCCGCCGGCGCCCACCAGACCCTTGTCGACCTCGCCGAGGCGCGGCTCGAAGCGCTTCATCTCCCGCTGGCCGACCGTCCCGATGATCCCCGGCAGGTAACCGCGCACGGACTGCATCCCGCGCAGCCACCACTGCGCGTACACGTGTGCGGAGCGCCGCTCGATCCCGGCCACGATCCGGTCGACGGCCGGCCCCAGCGGGTACGTGCGGTTGGCGGGCCACGGCAGCCGCTGCCGCAGCTCGCGCATCACATCGTTCTGGTCGGCCCCGCGCACCATGTCGGTGTCCGTCCAGGAGAGGTAGCCGACGCCGACCCGCACTCCCTTGTACCCGACCTCCGCCCGCAGACAGTGCGCGAACGCCTCCACCCCGGACTTCGACGCGCAGTACGCGCTCATCATCGGCGCCGGCGTGATCGCCGCCAGCGACGCGATCTGCAGGAAGTACCCCCGGCTCTCCATCAGTACGGGCAGGAACGCCCTCGCCGTCACCGCGCCGCCCACCAGGTTGACCTCGATGACGCGCCGCCACGCCTCCGGGTCCGAGTCGACGAAGGGGCCGCCGGACGCGACACCGGCGTTGGCGACCACGATGTCGACCTTCCCGAACCGCTCCTTCACCTCCTGCGCTACCCGCGCCATCGCCTCGTGGTCGGTGACGTCCGCGTACCACCAGTCGCTCTCGGTGTGCAGCCGGCCGGTCACCTCCTTCAGCTGCTCGGGCTCCAGGCCGACGAGGGCGACGTTCGCACCCCGCGCGGACAGCTTCCTCGCCAGCAGCTCACCGACGCCCCGCGCCGCACCCGTGACGACGGCGACCTGACCCTCAAGGCTGTAGCTCACGCGACTTCCTCCTCCACGCCGGCACCCCTGTTGACGCCCTTGACGACATATCGATTCATCAGTTCCCGGAGCCTGTCGGTGACCAGCTCCGGCGCCTCCACCGGCGACATGTGGCCCACCCCGGTGAGCACCGTCAGCCCCAGCGAGTGCGGCAGCGCGGCCTCGATCTCCCGCGCGTGCACCAGCGGCGTCAGCCGGTCGTCGGTGCCCGCCACCACTGCGGTGGGCACCCGCAGGCCACGTACTCCCGCGGAGAGTTCGACCTCCGCCAGTACGTGCGACCAGGCCACCCGCGCTCCCCGCGGGCACGCGTGCACGATCCGCGCACACCGCGCGACCCTCGCGGGCGACGCCCCGCGGCCCATCGTGGCGTACTTCAGCACGGCCCGGGACACCGGCGTGACCGGCCCGAGCGGCGCCCTCGCACCGAGTACGGCACGGGTCAGCCGCGTCCGCAGCCCACCCGCCCGCAGCGGTACCACCGTCGCCTCGGCGACCAGCCGCGCACTGCCCGTGCTGCACAGCAGCACCGCCGCCGCGTGCTCCACGACACCCGGCCGGCCGGCCGCCGCCATGATCGTCATGCCGCCCATGGAGTGACCCGCCAGCACCGCCCGCTCACCGGGGGCGAGCGTCGCAGCGAGCACGGCCTCCAGGTCGTCGGCGAGCACGTCCGTCGAGTACGTGAGGGACGCGGGCGAGCGCCCGTGACCCCGCTGGTCGTAGGCGACGACCCGGAACTCCTGGGCCAGGTCCCGGATCTGCGCGTCCCAGAAGCGGGTGGAGCACGTCCAGCCGTGCGCCAGCACCACCACCGGCGCGTCGGCCGCCCCGTACACCTCGACGTGCAGCCGCGCCCCGTCGGCGGAGGTGACGGTCAGCTCCCTGCCGACGAGCCCGGGGACCGGACCGGAGCCACGACCGGCCCCCGCGCCCCGCACACCACGCTCCCCACCCGCCTCACGCCCGCTCACGCGACCGCCTCCGCGACCTCGGCGGACTCACCGGCGGGGAGTCCGGCCCGCACCACCTCGTACTCCGCGAGGTTGACCTCCCGGGTCGCCCGCCGGAACTCCGAGGTCGTGCCCGGCCACACGGTCGTGTTGCGGCCGTTGGCGTCCAGGTACCAGCTGTCGCAGCCACCGGTGTTCCACACGGTGCGCTTCATCCGCTCCTGCACCCGGCGGTTCCACGCCCCGACCGCCGACGGCCGCACGGACAGCGCCACCCGCCCGCCGAGCACGTTCAGCTGACGCATGTAGTCGGCCATGTAGTTCAGCTGCGCCTCGATCATCAGGATCATGGACGAGTTCCCCAGGCCGGTGTTCGGGCCGATGATCGTCATCCAGTTCGGGAACCCGGCGGCGCTCGCACCGCGCAGCGACTCCATGCCGCCCTTCCACGCCTCGGCGAGGGTGATCCCGTCGGCGCCCACCACCCGGTCGGCGATCGGCATGTCGGTGACGTGGAAGCCGGTGCCGAAGATGATCGCGTCGACCTCCGTCTCCGTACCGTCGGCAGCCACCAGCGTCGACCCGCGCACCTCACCGAGGCCGGAGGCGACGACGTTCACGTTGTCCTGCGCGAGCGCCGGGTAGTACGTGCTGGACAGCAGGATGCGCTTGCAGCCGATGCGGTACGAGGGCGTCAGCTTGGCCCGCAGCGCGGGGTCCTTGATCGCCTTGGCCATGTTCGCCTTGGCGAGGTTCTCCACGAACCCCAGCTCGCCGGGACGCTTGGTGAACGCCGACACCTGCAGCTCACGGATGCCCCACAGCAGCCGCCGCCGGGCGGTGCCGGTGACCGGCACCTTGCGGTGCAGCCACCGCTCCGCCCCGCTGATCTCGCGGTCCATGCGCGGCATCACCCACGGCGGCGTCCGCTGGAACAGCGTCAGTTCGCTCACCTCGGGCTGGATCGCCGGCACGATCTGGATCGCCGACGCGCCGGTCCCGATCATCGCGACCCGCTTGCCCCTGAGGTCGTAGTCGTGGTCCCAGCGGGCCGAGTGGAAGACCTTGCCGGGGAAGGAGTCGAGGCCGGGGATGTCGGGCGTCTTCGGGTCGGACAGCGGCCCGGTCGCCGAGACGACGACGTCGGCGACGAGGGTCCGGCCGTTCGCCGTCTCGATCTTCCACCACAGCTTCTCGGCGTCCCAGGTCATCATCGTCACCTCGTGGTTGAGGCGGATGTGCGGACGCAGCCCGAAGGTGTCGGTCACCCGCTCCAGGTACGCCCTGATGTGCTCCTGGCCGGAGAAGGTGCGCGGCCACTCGGGGTTGGGCGCGAAGGAGAACGAGTAGAGGTGGGAGGGCACGTCGCACGCGCACCCCGGGTAACTGTTGTCCCGCCAGGTTCCCCCGACCGAGTCGGCCCGCTCCAGGACGACGAAGTCGGTGATCCCCTCGCGCCGCAGCCGGACGGCGGCCCCCAGGCCACCGAACCCGGACCCGATCACCGCCACTCGTACATGCTCGTGCTCGAACTCGGCCATGCCCGACGCCTCCCGCACTCACTTGCTCATCTCACGACTCTGCCAGCAATCACTGGCACGGTTCGGAGCGTAAGGCAGTGGCGTACTGATCGGTAGGGGTAGGACACGACAAGTTACCCGGGGTACGACATAGGCTTCCGGGCGTGGCAGAGGCAGAGAGGTCCCGGAAACCGGGCGAACGGCGCACGGAAGACGACGGACAGCGACACCCGGACGGCGTACCGCGGCACACGGACGGCGGCGGCACCGAACACACCGACCCGGCCGGACCCCGCGAGTACCGCATGGAGGAACTCGCCGCGGCAGCCGGCATTCCGGTACGCACGCTGCGCTTCTACCGGGAGCGCAAGCTCATCCCGCCGCCCCGCCGCGAGGGCCGTATCGCCTGGTACAACCACCACCACCTGGCCCGCCTGCGCACCATCGCCGCCCTGCTCGAACGCGGCCACACCCTCACCGGCATCGCCGACCTCGCCGACACCTTCGACAGCGGCCGCGACGTCGGCGAACTCCTCAGCCTCGGCGAGGTCACCGAGGAGACCCCGGTCCGCCTCACCCCCGAGCAGCTCGCCGACTACTTCGAGGGCGAGGTCACCCCCGAGAACCTCGCCTCCGCCATGGCACTCGGCTACCTCGCCATCGACGGCGACGAGGTCGTGCACGTCAGCCGCCGGCTGCTCGACGTGTCGGCGGCCCTGGTGCGCGAGGGCATCCCCCTCGCGGAGGTGATGGCGGCCGGCCTCGCGGTCCGCGAGCACGCCGACGTACTCGCCCAGATCTTCATCGACCTGGTCACCACCCACGACGCCGACCCACAACGCCTGCGCCCCCTGGCCAAGAGCGTCGTCGAAGCCGAACTCTCCATGGCCCTCGACCGCCACCTGCGCAAGACCTGAACAGGAGGAACAGGCCCGCCCCGCCGCCCTACTCCTTGTAGACCACCGTCACCGGCGCATGGTCGCTCCACCGCTCGCCGTGGCTGGCCGCCCGCTCCACACGCCCCTCCACCGCACGCCCCGCGAGCCCGCCGGTCGCCACTTGGTAATCGATCCTCCATCCTGAATCGTTGTCAAAAGCGCGTCCGCGGTACGACCACCACGAGTACGGCCCCTCGACATCCGGATGCAGCTTGCGGACGACGTCGACGTACCCCGCCTCCTCGAAGACCCGTCCGAGCCACTCCCGCTCCTCGGGCAGGAAGCCGGAGGACTTGCGGTTCGCCTTCCAGTTCTTCAGGTCCGCCTCCTGGTGCGCGATGTTCCAGTCACCGCACACCACGACCTCACGCCCGTCCGCCGCCGCCCGCGCCTTCAGCGCGACCAGGTAGAGCATGAATTCGTCCATAAAGCGATATTTCTCGTCCTGCTTCTCGGTCTCGACCTCCCCCGACGGCAGGTACAGGCTCGCGACCGTCACCCCCGGAAGGTCGATCTCCACGTACCGGCCGCTCGCGTCGAACTCCGCGCTCCCGAAGCCGATCTGCACCCGCTCCGGCTCCTGCCGCGAGTACACCGCGACCCCGGCCCGCCCCTTGGCCTGTGCGGGCGCGAGCACCACGTGCCAGCCCTCGGGCGCCCGCACCTCGTCCGGCAGCTGGTCGGCCTCGGCCCGTACCTCCTGGAGGCACACCACGTCGGCCCCGGTCTCCGCCAGCCACGGTACGAAGCCCTTCTTGGCGGCGGCCCGCAGGCCATTCACATTCACGCTGGTCACAGTGAGCATCCAAAAACCCTACCGACCCTCCGCACCCTTCCCGCGCGCTCGTACGCTCGTACGCATGGAATTCCGTCCCGTCGCCTACGACCACCCCGACGCCGTGAAGCTCAACGCCGACGTGCAGCTCGAATACGCCGAGCGTTACGGCGAGGGCGACCTCACCCCGCTCGACCCCGCGATGTTCACGCCCCCGCGGGGCCTCTACCTGATCGCGTACGACGACGAGGGCTTCCCCGTCGCCACCGGCGGCTGGCGCGCCCAGCGGGCGGGCGAGGAGAACTACGCCGACGGCGATGCCGAACTCAAGCGCATGTACGTCGTCCCCGCCGCCCGCGGCAAGGCGCTCGCCCGCCGCATGCTGGCCCTCCTGGAGACCGACGCCCTCGCGGCCGGCCGCACCCGCATGGTCCTGGAGACCGGCACCGAACAGCCCGAGGCAGTCGCCCTCTACCTGTCCAGCGGCTACACGGCCGTCCCCCTGCCCGACCGCTTCGGCCTCTACCGCCGCACCGACGAGAGCCGCTGCTTCACCAAGCCACTGGTGTAACTCGCATCACACACGACAAGGGGCCGGTCGCCGGACCGGCCCCCATCTCCCCTGCGCACGCGGCACATACGAAAGATCCCGCCCGATCT
Source organism: Streptomyces sp. NPDC004111 (assembly GCF_042874215.1). Lineage (NCBI taxonomy): Bacteria > Bacillati > Actinomycetota > Actinomycetes > Kitasatosporales > Streptomycetaceae > Streptomyces > Streptomyces sp. NPDC004111. The sequence continues at coordinate 333,509 of NZ_JBIAMU010000004.1, read as the reverse complement.
TCCGATCGGACGGGATCTTTCTTGTTGTTGTGGACCTGTGGGGATTTGAACCCCAGACCCCCTCGATGCGAACGAGGTGCGCTACCAGACTGCGCCACAGGCCCTTGCAACGAGTGAAACTCTAGCACCTCTTCGGGGGTGCTTGGAAATCCGCTCCGGCGCCCCCACCTGCGACGGGCTCACTCATTGGCTGCCCGGGGCCGTTCACCCTCGTCGTACTGGTCGAAGAGCGGGGTGCGCCCGCGGTCGCGGGAGCGGCGCCCGGCCTGCGGGCGCTGCCGGCCCGCACCGGAACCGGAGTCCGCGGCCGCCGGGGCGTCCGCGGCGGGGGCAGCCGGGTCGGCGGTGCTGGAGCGGGCGGAGCTCCAGGTGCCGGGGGCGCCCAGGTCGAGGTCGCCGGTGGCACGCGGCGCGACCGGGGCGGTGACGTACGTCGGCAGCGGGACCGGCACCGGCTCCCAGCTCTCGCCGCGGGCGGCACCGCGCTCGCGCTCGCGCTGCTGGTCGACCCACTCCGCGTGGTCGGTCTGCTCGACCAGGGCCCGGCGGCCGGCCTCCTGCGCGGAGAGCGCGGGTGCGGGCTCCGGCTCGGGCCGCTCGTCGGGGTCGGTGCGGTGGTGCTGCTGGTCGGGGGCGGCCGACTGCTGCTGCGGGGCGGGGCGGCGGACGTGCTCGGTGCGCCGCTCGCGCAGCCGCTGGGCGGCGAGTTCGGCCCGGCGCCGGTCCATGGTGAAGGCGAACCGGCGCTTCTCCTGACCGCGCAGGTGCACGATGTACGCGCTCAGCAGCACGGCCGGGATGCCGGGCGCCCACAGGTAGCGCAGTCCGCCGACCGCGGCGACGATCGCGCCCAGCGTGAAGGCGGCGAAGAGCAGCACGGTGGTGCGCCGGCGGCGGGCGAGCACCTTGCTGCGGCGGGCCCGCTCGACGGAGGACGGCGAGGGGCTCGCGGGGGCGGCCCGCCCGGGGTGCCGGGACTTCTCACGCGCGGGGTGCTGGTCGCGGGCGGGCTCCCGGGCGGCTTGGTCGCGGGCCTGGTGGTCGCGCGCCTGCTGGTCGCGGAGGTGGGACTTCACCTGCTCGCGCGACTGCTCCCTGGCGGCCGGGCGTTCGACCCTGGACCGGGGTGCCGCGAAGGCGCGGACGTCGGCCGAATCGGTCGCCGGGTCCGCACTGCTGGTGTCGTCGGGGTCGCCGTTCTCCGTGCCGTCCCTGCCGCCCGTGCCGTCCGCGTTCGCCGGGTCGCGCTGCTGGAGTTCCTTGGCGTACCGGCGCTCCATGGCCGCGCGTCCGGACAGCAGCCGGATGGCGGTGCTGAAGCGTTCGGTGGGCCGGGCCTCGTTGAGTTCGTCCTGCCTGCGGAGCCACATCGGCACCAAGTAGGCGGCCCAGGCCCCGACAATGACTGCGTAGATCAGGCCGCTGCTGCTCACACCTCACACCGTAGAGGGGGCTGGAGGGGGCCATCTGCCAATTGGGCCGGTGTGTCGGACGTATCTGTCTGATATTCCGAACTTTTTTGACGTTCGGCATTGCAGCCGCGATCGAATTCGAACATTTACTTCATTTCTGGGACGCGGAACGTCGTCGCCACCGACTGAGCACACCCTCCGGAACCTCTTCCGAGGTCAGCGCGAAGACCAGATGGTCGCGCCAGGCGCCGTCGATGTGCAGATAGCGCGGGCGCATGCCCTCCTCGCGGAAACCGAGCTTTTCCACGACGCGGCGGCTGGGGCCGTTCTCCGGGCGAATGCAGACCTCTATGCGGTGCAGGCCGACGTTGCGGAAACAGTGGTCGACGGCGAGGGCGACGGACGTCGGCATCACCCCGCGCCCGGCCACGTCCCGGTCGACCCAGTAGCCGACGTGCCCGGAGCACATCGACCCCCAGGTGATGCCGGCGACGGTCAGCTGGCCGACAAGTCGACCTTGGTACTCGATGACGAACGGCAGCATGCGGCCCGCGTTCGCCTCCGCCCGCAGGTGACGGACCATCTGACGGTACGTCGGCCGGTGCGCGACGGGGCCCAGCGGGGCGGGCGGCGGGATGGTCGCTTCCCAGGGGCGCAGCCAGTCGCGGTTGCGCCGGTTGACCTCGCGCCAGGCCCGCTGGTCGCGCAGCTTTATCGGGCGGAGGGTGATGTCGCCGTCCACCAGCTCTACGGGCCAGGCGGAGCCGTTCAGTTGATGCTCCCGGTGGGCCGCGGGTGGTCGCCGCCCCGGAGCTGGTCGACGGCGTGCAGCAGGATCCGGTCGAGGACGGCGAGCCCGTCGCGGACGCCGCCGGTCGAACCCGGGAGGTTGACGATCAGCGTCCTGCCGCCGCCCGCCACCCCGGCGAGCCCCCGGGAGAGGGACGCGGTCGGGACGTGCGGGCGGCCCTCGGCGCGGATGGCCTCCGGGATGCCGGGGACCTCGTGGTCCAGCACGTTGCGGGTGGCGTCGGGGGTGCGGTCGGTGGGCGAGATGCCGGTGCCGCCGGTGGTGACGATCGCGTCGTACTCCGCCTCGATCCCGTCCCGCAGGGCCGCTTCGACCGGGGCGCCGTCGGGCACCACGCGGGGGCCGTCGACCGTGAAGCCCATCCGGGTCAGGCCCTCGGCGACCAGCGGGCCGCCCTTGTCCGCGTAGACACCGGCGGAGGCGCGGTTGGAGGCGGTGATGACCAGCGCCCGGTAGGGGCGCACGTCGGGTCCCGCGTGCGCCGGTGACCCCGGTTCCTGCGGCTGGTAGCCGAACTCCGACACCGGCCCCGCCACCGCACCGGGGTGCACGTGCGCCTCGGAGGCGGGGGTGTCGGCGTCGGTGGGCGCGTCGGGGGCGAGCACGGTCACCGGGTGGCCCGCGGTGAAGCGGTCGTCGGCGGCCGGCCGCGGGGCCGCGGAGTGCGAGGTGGTCATGAGCGGCTCCAGTCGCCGGACTTGCCGCCGGTCTTCTCCTCGACACGGACGTCGGTGACGATCGCGCCCTTGTCGACCGCCTTCACCATGTCGACCACGGTGAGGCCCGCGACCGCGACCGCGGTCAGGGCCTCCATCTCGACACCCGTACGGTCGGTGGTCCTCACGGTGGCGGTGATCTCCACCGCGTCGTCGGTGACCGTCAGGTCCAGCTTGACGCCGGAGAGGGCGAGCGGGTGGCAGAGCGGGATCAGGTCGGCGGTGCGCTTGGCGCCCATGATTCCCGCGATGCGCGCGGTGGCGAGGGCGTCACCCTTGGGGACGCCCTCGCCCCGCAGCAGTTCGACGACGCGCGGCGCGACCAGGACGCGTCCGCTCGCGCGTGCCGTGCGGGTGGTGACGTTCTTCTCCGAGACGTCGACCATCCGGGCCGCACCCGCCTCGTCGATGTGCGTCAGCCTGCTGTCCGTACTCATGTGATCCGCCTCGCGTTCCGGCGCCGGTCGTTGCCTCGGCAGTCGTTGCCACGGCGCAGCGGCAGACACCGTACCGCCACCGGAGGGTCACTGGGCGAGCAGGACCACCTCGACCTCCGTACCGGGTTCGACGCTCACCGTCTCCTCGGGGACGACCAGCAGGCAGTCCGCGTGGGCGAGGGCGGCGATCAGGTGGGAGCCGGAGCCTCCCACGGGCCTGACCGTGCCCGCCTGCGCGTCGTGCACCCCGCGCAGGAACTGGCGCCTGCCGGCCGGAGAGTTGAGCGGACCGTCCGCATCGAGGGTGGCACGGGCGGTGGGCCGGTGCACGTCCGGCAGGCCCATCAGGGCCCGGACGACCGGGCGGACGAACAGTTCGAAGGAGACGTACGAGGAGACCGGGTTGCCGGGCAGGGCGAGGAGCGGGGTGTGGTCGGGGCCGATCGAGCCGAATCCCTGGGGCTTGCCGGGCTGCATGGCCAGCTTGCGGAAGTCGACACCGCTGCCCGCCTCGTCCTCGTCGCCGACGGAGGACAGCGCCTCCTTGACGACGTCGTACGCGCCGACGCTGACGCCCCCGGTGGTGACCAGGAGGTCGGCGCGCACCAGCTGGTCCTCGATGGTGGCGCGCAGCACGTCGGCGTCGTCGGTGACGGCGCCGACCCGGTAGGCGATGGCTCCGGCGGCGCGGGCGGCCGCGGTGAGGGCGAAGCTGTTGGAGTCGTAGATCTGTCCGGCGGCCAGCTTCTCGCCGGGCTGGACCAGTTCGGACCCGGTGGACATGACGACCACGCGCGGGCGGGGCCTGACCAGGACGGTGGCCCGGCCGATCGCCGCGAGCAGGCCGATCTGGGGCGGGCCGAGGACCGTACCCGCTTCGAGGGCGATGTCGCCGGCCTTCACGTCGCTGCCCGCCGCGCGCACGTGGGCGCGTGCCTCGGCGGGGCGGTGGACGCGGACCTCGCCGGTGGAGTCCTCCGGGTTGGCGCCCGCGGCCCGCATGGCGGTGGCGGGCCCGCCGCCGCTGCCGCCGTCGGTCCACTCCACGGGGACGACGGCCTCGGCGCCCGGCGGCAGCGGGGCGCCGGTCATGATGCGGGCGGCCTCGCCGGGGCCGACCGTGGGCAGTCCCCCGCCCCCGGTGTCCTCGGCGTCGTCATCGTCGAGGTCGCCGGATCCACCACCGGAGCCCGCCGCGACGTCGCCGATCACGGTGAGCACGGCGGGGAACTCCGTGCTCGCGTCGGCGATGTCGGCGACCCGTACCGCGTACCCGTCCATCGAGCTGTTGTCGAAGGGCGGGAGGGCGAGCGGGACGACGACGTCCTCGACGAGGACGCAGCCCTGGGCGTCGGGCAGTTGGAGCTCGATGGGCTCCAACGGGCGGATCGCGCCGAGGACGTCGTCCAGGTGCTCGTCCACCGACCAGAGGTGGTCGGGGCCGCCGTCGCTGCTGTGGGCGTCGGCGGGCGGTGCTTCGGTGGTGCTCACTTGCTACATCTCCTCGGTGACGTAACTGCGAAGCCAGGTCTTGAAGTCCGGGCCCAGGTCCTCACGTTCGCACGCGAGTCTGACAATCGCCCGAAGATAGTCGCCGCGGTCCCCGGTGTCATAGCGCCGGCCCTTGAAGACCACGCCGTGGACGGGGCCGCCGACCTTCTCGTCGGCCGCCAGCTTCTGCAGGGCGTCGGTGAGCTGAATCTCGCCGCCGCGGCCCGGCTCGGTCTCCCGCAGTATCCCGAACACGGCGGGGTCCAGGACGTACCGGCCGATGATCGCCAGGTTGCTCGGCGCCTCGGCGGGCTCGGGCTTCTCGACGAGCCCGGTCACCTTGACGACGTCGCCGTCGGTGGTGCCCTCGACGGCCGCGCAGCCGTACAGGTGGATCTGGGCGGGGTCGACCTCCATGAGGGCGATCACGCTGCCGCCGTGCTGTTCCTGGACGTCGACCATGCGGGCGAGCAGAGGGTCGCGGGGGTCGATCAGGTCGTCGCCGAGGAGGACCGCGAAGGGCTCCTCGCCGACGTGCGGGGCGGCGCACAGCACGGCGTGGCCGAGGCCCCTGGGGTCGCCCTGGCGGACGTAGTGCATGGTCGCGAGGTCGCTGGACTCCTGGACCTTGGCGAGGCGGCCGGCGTCGCCCTTCTTGGTGAGGGCGGACTCCAGCTCGTAGTTGCGGTCGAAGTGGTCCTCCAGGGGGCGCTTGTTGCGCCCGGTGACCATCAGTACGTCGGAGAGGCCGGCCGCCGCCGCCTCCTCGACCACGTACTGGATGGCCGGCTTGTCGACGACCGGGAGCATCTCCTTGGGGGTCGCCTTCGTCGCCGGGAGGAAGCGGGTGCCGAGTCCCGCCGCCGGGATGACAGCCTTACTGATCCTTGGGTGAACCTGAGTCATGTCGGAACGATATCGGCTGGCTCGGGACGGAAGTTCGGCTTCCAGCCTTTTGTTGCCGTACGAGCGAAATGTGAAGGTGAAGTGACCGTGAGTGAAGCGGAGAGGGCAGCAGACGCGACGGCCAAGGCCGCGCTGCGCCGTGAACTTCTCGGCCGAAGGCGCCTCTTGACCGGTGAGGACGCACAGGAGGCGGCCGCGGTTCTCGCCCGCCGGGCCCTGGAGCTGCCCGAACTCGCCGACGCCAAAACGGTCGCCGCGTACGTCTCGGTCGGCCGCGAGCCAGGCACGCGCGACCTGCTCGACTCGCTGCACGCGCGCGGGGTGCGAGTGCTGCTGCCGGTGCTGCTGGCCGACAACGACCTCGACTGGGCGGTGTACGAGGGCCCCCGGGCACTCGCCCCCGCCGGGCGCGGCCTCCTGGAGCCGACCGGCCCCCGGCTCGGGGTGGACGCCGTGCGGGACGCCGGGGCGGTGCTGCTGCCCGGCCTCGCGGTCGACGGGCGGGGAATGCGGCTGGGCCGCGGCGGCGGGTCCTACGACCGCGTACTGGCGCGGCTGGAGCGGGCGCGGGAGGAATCGCCGGACGCCGCCGCGGGTGCCCGGCTGGTGGTGCTGCTGTACGCGAACGAGGTGGTCGCGGAGGTTCCGGTGGAACCCCACGACCACCCCGTGCACGCGGTGGTGACGCCGGCCGGCGTGCGCCGGTTCTGAGCCCCGGCGCGCCCCTGGCCCCGCCCTACTGGGAGGGCTTGTCGCTGCCCTGCCCCGGCTTGAGGAGCAGGGTCTCGGTGGTGCTCTTGTCGACGGCCTGCTTGCTGAACGACCAGTCGAGCAGGTCGCCCTTGGCCCACATGTCCGTCTGGTCGCTGTAGTTCGAGCTGTACGCGTGCCCGGAGGCGCCCGTCAGGTTGATCCAGCGGGACTTGTCGAGGTTGCCGAGGTTGACGACCATGCGCATCGACGGGACCCAGACGACCTCGTAGCCGCCGGCCGCGTTCCAGCCGGTGGCGTTGACCGCGGCCTCGCCGCCGCCCAGGTTCCAGGGGCCGCGGTTGAGCAGGTGCTGGATGAAGCCGGGGCCCTCGGTGCCGAGGGTCTGGTTCTTCAGCGTGAGCTGGTGCAGGCGGCCCCAGTTCCACGTCTTGATGTTCTTGCCGAGCTTGGCGGTCAGCTCCCAGCGGGCGTCCTCCATGGCCCGTGCGAACAGCTCGTCACGGGTCGTGGTGGCCTTGTCCGTACGGGAGGCGGGCGAGGACCACCACGCGTTCTTCTCGTCCTTGACCAGCTTGCGGACGACCTCGAACCAACGGTCGCCGCCGTCGGGCTGCGCCGAGTCGGGCTCGCGCTCGCCGCACTCGCGCTTGGGCTTGGCGAGGTCGTCGACCAGGCCGGAGCCGTCGCGCACGTACAGGCAGGAGCCCTTGACCCGCAGTTCCTTCGGCATCTTGTTGCCGAAGGCGAGCCGCAGGATGTTGCGCCACACGCCGTTGAAGTAGGCGGCGGCGGCCGAGTCGGACTCCTGGGTGTAGTCCCAGCCTTCGAGGAGCTTCTGCGCCTCACGGACGTACGGGTCGGAGACGTCGATCTTCAGCAGGTAGGGCGTCAGCAGCTTGGCGATCTCGCTGCTGTTGTCCATCTGCATGGTGCGCATGTCGTCCGAGCTGATCTTGCCGCCGTCCTTGGTCTTGGACTCGATCAGGTCGTTGATGCGCTGGCTGCGGGCGCCGTAGCCCCAGTCCTCGGTCAGCAGGTAGGGGTACTTCTTGCTGTCGATGACGGCCTGGTTGGCGGTGACGATGTAGCCGCGCCTGGGGTTGTACTCCCACGGCAGCTCGTCCTGCGGGATGAACCTGTCCCAGCCGTTCTTCGGGTCCCAGCCGGCGGCGGGCATCCGGCCGTCCCGGCCGCCGGTGCGGATCGGGATGCTGCCGGGGGCCTGGTAGCCGATGTTGCCCGCGGTGTCGGCGTAGATGAGGTTCTGCGACGGCACCTCGAAGTGGGCGGCGGCTGCCCGGAAGCTCTTGAAGTCCTTGGCCTTGTTGAGCTCGAAGACGGCGTCCATGGACTTGCCCGGCATCAGGGCGGTCCACTTGAGGGAGACCGCGTAGCCGTTGCCGCGGTCGGGTGCGGCGTTGTCGACGGGGGCCTTCTGGCCGACCGACTCCATCTCGCTGTTGCGGTCGGAGACCAGCGGACCGTTCTCCGTGGAGCGGACGGTGATCTTCTTCGGTTCGCCGCCGGCGACCTTGATGGTCTCCTCGCGGGTCCGGAACGGCTTCTCCTTGCCGTCGTACAGGTACGTGTTGTTGACGCCGACCTTCTCCAGGTAGAGGTCGGTGACGTCGGCGCCGAGGTTGGTCATGCCCCAGGCGATGTCCTGGTTGTGACCGATGATCACGCCCGGCATGCCGGAGAAGGTGTAGCCCGCGACGTCGTACTGGCACTGCGCGGAGACCTCGCGGCAGTGCAGGCCCATCTGGTACCAGAGGGACGGCATCTGGGGAGCGAGGTGGGGGTCGTTGGCGAGCAGCGGCTTTCCGGTGGTGGTCTTCGAACCGGAGACCACCCAGGAGTTGGAGCCGATGCCGTTGCCGTTGGGGCCGAGCAGGGCGGGGATCTTGTCGAGGGCGTCGGAGATGCGGGCGAGCTGGGTGTTGACGCCCTGGGCTGCGTTGACGCCGGGGTTGGCGGCGTTGCCGGTGCCGGTTCCGGTTCCTGTGCCTGTGCCCGTGCCTCGGCCGGTGCCCGTACCCGTGCCCGGGTTCGTGCCGGTGCCGGTTCGGGTGCCCGTGCCCGTGCCGCCGTTTCCGGAAGCTGAGCTGCTGCTTCCCGTCTTGGCCTTGTTCTCCTCGACGATCGGCTTGTGCCGGTCGAAGGGGTAGGCCGGGTACAGCTCGTTGATCTGCTTCGCGTCGAGGCGGCTCATCATCAGCGAACGGTCGATCTCGTCCTGCATGTTGCCGCGCAGGTCCCACGCCATCGCCTTGAGCCACGCCACCGAGTCGACCGGGGTCCACTCCTCCGGCGTGTAGTCGGTGGTGAAGCCGAGGGCCGCGTACTCGACGGAGATGTCCTTGTTGGCGCGGCCCTTGAGGTACTGGTTCACACCCGCCGCGTACGCCTGGAGGTACTTCTTCGTCTCCGCCGACAGCTTGGTGTCGTACTCCTGCTGGGCGACCTGTCGCCAGCCGAGCGTGCGCAGGAAGGCGTCGGTCTCGACCTGGCCCTCGCCGAACATCTCCGAGAGGCGGCCCGACGTCATGTGCCGGCGTACGTCCATCTCCCAGAAGCGGTCCTGGGCCTGGACGAAGCCCTGGGCGCGGAAGAGGTCGGTGTCCGAGGAGGCGTAGATCTGGGGAATTCCGTTGGCGTCGCGCTTGACGTCGACCGGTCCCGTCAGGCCGTCGAGCGTCATCTCACCGCTGGTCTGCGGGAACGAGGCTCGCACGGTGCTGACGCTCCAGTACGCGCCGTAACCGATGCCCGCGACAATCGCCAGCACCAGCACGATCACGAGCAGGCGGGCGCGACGCCCCTTCTTCTTCTTGCCGCCGGAAGCGGCTCCGGAAGGGGCTGTTGTGGTGGCGGGCATCGCTGTCCTTCGAGGGGCAGGGTGGTCCTGGAGTGCTGGAGCAACCATAGGCGCAGGCCCGTACCGCTCCCGACTCGGTCTCCGGAACCCCGGGAACAGCGGTTCTGGGCGAGTGCGGGAAAGGCGTTAAGAATGCGTCAAAGATTAGGTAAGGTAATGAAACTACCTCGCCGCCGGCAGGAACGATCCCGCAGGCCCCAGGAAAGGATCGGCCCCTGACTGTCCACCAGCTCAACGAACTCCTGCTCATCAGCGCGGTAGTCCTGCTCGTCGCGGTCGCGGCGGTGCGGATCTCGTCGCGCAGTGGGCTCCCCAGCCTGCTGATATACCTCGGCATCGGCATCGCGCTGGGCCAGGACGGCATCGGCAAGGTCGCGTTCGACAACGCCGAGCTGACCCAGGTGATCGGCTATGCCGCACTGGTCGTGATCCTGGCCGAGGGCGGCCTCGGCACGAAGTGGAAAGAGGTCAAACCGGCGTTGCCGTCGGCCGTCGTGCTCTCGACGGTCGGTGTCGCGGTGAGCGTGGGGATCACCGCGGCCGGTGCGCACTACCTGGTGGGTCTTGACTGGCAGCAGTCGCTGATCATCGGCGCGGTGGTGTCGTCGACGGACGCCGCGGCCGTCTTCTCCGTACTGCGGAAGGTTCCGCTGCCCTCGCGGCTGACGGGTGCGCTGGAGGCGGAGTCGGGGTTCAACGACGCCCCGGTGGTGATCCTGGTCGTCGCCTTCTCCACCACCGGACCGGTGGATTCCTGGTACGTCCTGATCGGCGAGATAGCCCTCGAACTCGCGATCGGTGCCGCCATCGGCCTCACCGTGGGCTGGCTCGGCTCGCTCGGCCTGCGCAGCGTGGCCCTCCCCGCGTCCGGCCTGTACCCGATCGCCGTGATGGCGATCGCGGTGACGGCGTACGCGGCCGGCGCCATGGCACACGGCAGTGGCTTCCTCGCGGTCTACCTGGCCTCGATGATCATGGGCAATTCCAAGCTGCCGCACTGGCCGGCCACCCGCGGTTTCGCGGACGGACTCGGCTGGATCGCACAGATCGGCATGTTCGTCCTGCTCGGCCTGCTGGTCACCCCGCACGAGCTGCTCGACGACATCTGGCCCGCGGTCGTGGTCGGCCTGGTCCTGACGATGGTCGCGCGACCCGCGTCCGTACTGATCAGCCTGCTGCCCTTCCGTACGTCACTGCGCGAACAGATCCTGCTGTCGTGGGCGGGACTGCGCGGGGCGGTGCCCATCGTGCTCGCCACCATTCCGATGGTCGGCGGCGTCGAGGGCAGTGACCAGATCTTCAACATCGTCTTCGTGCTGGTCGTCGTCTACACCCTGGTACAGGGGCCAACCCTGCCGTGGGTGGCCCGCAGGCTGCGTCTCAAGGAGGCACCGGAGGCCGCCGCCGACCTGGGCATCGAGTCGGCGCCGCTGGAGCGGCTGCGCGGTCACCTGCTGTCCGTCGCCATCCCGGAGAAGTCCCGGATGCACGGCGTGGAGGTGGGTGAGCTGCGGCTTCCCGCGGGGGCGGCCGTCACCCTGGTCGTCCGCGACGGGACCAGTTTCGTCCCCATGCCGACGACCGTGCTGCGGCGCGGCGACGAGCTGCTGGTGGTGGCGACCGATCCGGTACGGGACGCCGCCGAACGGCGGCTGCGGGCGGTCGGCCAGGGCGGCAAGCTGGCGGACTGGCTGGGCACGGGCGGGGAACCGGTTCCACGGCCCGTGGCCCGCAAGAACCTCTGAAGGAAAGCCCCCGGACCGAGTTTCCCTGTAGCATGAAGGTGAATTGATCGACCAACTCTGCCTGACGCAGAGCTGGCGCGACCGCACGGCGGCCTGTTTCCCTGCGCCAAGGGGACGCCTGGTATCTACCGCCGGTCCTGCGCAAGAGGACAGCTCTCGGCAGCTCCCGCACGCGCGCGTGCCCCTCGTACGGCTCCCGTACGCGGACCCACGGCGCGTGTGCGGGGAGCGCTACCAGGCGGCAGAAAGGCAAGGGCCGTGACGCACACGGTCACGACCGACACCTCCGAGGGCCACGGCGCGAAGGACTCCGGCCCGGAGGGCACCAAGCGTCCCGGTTACGGGCAGCTGCTCCGTACCCCCGGGGCATGGACGTTTCTCATTCCGGGCTTCCTGGCCAGGCAGCCCTTCGCGATGCTGACCATCGGCATCGTGCTCCTGGTGCAGCACACCACCGGTTCGTACGGCACCGCGGGCATCGTGGCCGCCGTGACCGGTGTCTCCATGGCGCTGTTCGCCCCGCAGAGCGGCAAGCTGGCCGACCGCTTCGGCCAGCGGGCCGTGCTGCTGCCGGGCGTCCTGCTGCACGCCGCGTCCGTCGGCGCACTCACCGCGCTCGCGCTCGCCGACGCCCCGCTGTGGGCGCTGTTCGTGGCGGCCGTACCGGCCGGTGCGTCGGTGCCGCAGGTCGGGCCCATGGTGCGGGCGCGCTGGGCGGCCAAGCTGGACGGCTCGCCACTGATGTCGACGGCCGCGGCCTTCGAGTCGGTGACCGACGAGTTCACCTTCGTGGTCGGCCCGGTGCTGGCCACCGCGCTGTGCACCGGCGTGCACCCGGCGGCCGGGCTGATCGCGGAGGCGACGCTCACCCTGGCGGGCGGCCTGTTCTTCGCCGCGCAGAAGCGCAGCCAGCCGGTACCGAGCCGCAGCGGCGGCGGCGCGCACGAGAAGCACGCCTCCGCGCTGTCCATCCCCGGTGTACGGGTGCTGGCGGTCGCCCTCCTGGGCATCGGCTCCGTCTTCGGCGGCATGCAGGTGTCGATGACCGCGTTCGCCGCGGAGGCCGGCAACCCGGGTATCAACGGTCTCCTGTACGGAATCTTCGCGGGCGGCAACATGCTGGCGGGCATCGTCTGCGGCACCGTCGCCTGGAAGATCGGCCCGCGCCGCCGGCTGCTGGCCGGTTACATCGGTCTGACGCTGTTCGCCTCGGGGCTGTGGGCCGTGCACTCGGCGCCACTGCTGGCCGGGCTCGGACTGCTGGTCGGCCTGTGCATCGCGCCCGCGCTGATCACCGGCTACACGATGGTCGAGACGCTGGTTCCGGCCACCGCCCGCACCGAGGCCTTCACCTGGCTGACGGGTGCGGTGGCGTTCGGGCAGGCCATGGCCGTGACGGTGGCCGGGCGGCTGACGGACGCCTTCGGTTCGTCCGCCGGATTCCTCGTGCCGCTGGGTGGCACGGCGCTGGCGCTGATCGTGCTGGTGACGCTGCGCTCGCGGCTGCTGCCGCCGTCGTCGGGACGGGTGGCGGCACGTGGTGTCGGTCACCGCGTGCCGGTCACGGTGGACTGATTCCGCGGAATACGTCACTATGGACCGTCGTTAGCACTCATCGAGTGAGAGTGCCAGGAGGATCAAGTGCCGACCTACCAGTACCAGTGCACCGCATGTGGCGAAGGCCTTGAGGCAGTGCAGAAGTTCACCGATGACGCACTGACCGTGTGCCCGAACTGCCAGGGGCGCCTGAAGAAGGTCTTCTCCGCGGTCGGCATCGTCTTCAAGGGCTCCGGTTTCTACCGGAACGACAGCCGTGGCTCCTCGTCGAGCAGCACGCCGGCGTCGTCGTCCTCGAAGTCGGGCGCTTCGTCCTCTTCGGGCGGTTCGGACTCCAAGCCCGCGGCGTCGTCGGCATCCTCGACGTCGTCCAGCGGGTCGTCCTCGTCGGCTTCGTCGTCGAGCTCGTCCAGCAGCTCCTCGGGGTCGTCCTCGGCTGCCTGAGTGCCTCAGTTTTCCCGGAGTCCCCGCCGTTCCTGACGGCGGGGACTCCGGCATTTGCGGGCGCGGCTAGGGTGACGGCCATGGTGAACGCAGAGATCGGCGTGATTGGCGGCTCGGGCTTCTACTCCTTCCTGGAGGATGTGACCGAGGTACAGGTGGACACCCCCTACGGCAGCCCCAGCGACTCGCTGTTCCTGGGCGAGATCGCGGGACGGAAGGTGGCGTTCCTCCCCCGGCACGGGCGCGGCCACCATCTGCCGCCGCACCGCATCAACTACCGGGCCAACCTGTGGGCGCTGCGCTCGGTGGGCGCGCGCCAGGTGCTGGGGCCGTGTGCGGTGGGCGGCCTGCGGGCGGAGTACGGGCCGGGCACGCTCCTCGTACCGGACCAGCTGGTGGACCGTACGAAGGCCAGGGCGCAGTCGTTCTACGACGGCGAGACGCCGGTGGGAGGGAAGCTGCCCGAGGTGGTGCACATGTCGTTCGCCGACCCGTACTGCCCCGAGGGGCGCAAGGTGGCGCTGGCCGCGGCGCGCGGGCGGGACTGGGAGCCGGTGGACGGCGGCACGCTGGTGGTCGTCGAGGGGCCGCGTTTCTCGACCCGCGCGGAATCGGTGTGGCATGCGTCGATGGGCTGGTCGGTGGTCGGCATGACCGGGCACCCGGAGGCGGTCCTCGCCCGCGAGCTGGGCCTCTGCTACACGTCGATGACGCTGGTCACGGACCTGGACGCGGGTGCGGAGACCGGTGAGGGCGTCTCGCACGAGGAGGTGCTGAAGGTGTTCGGCGCCAATGTGGACCGGCTTCGTACCGTGCTGTTCGACGCGGTGGCGGGACTGCCGGCCAACGCTTCGAGGGACTGCCTGTGTGCGCACGCGCTGGACGGCATCAAGACGGGCGTCGACCTGCCGTGAGCGGCGTGGCCGCCGTATATCCCCCGCCGGGGTGAGCGGGTTGTCCACAGGCTGAGGTCTGTCCACAGCCCTCAGCAGGATCATTGCCGGACGTGGATCGTGAGGGGTGCTCAGACCGAGCGCCCGTTGCGACCAGGTGGTGATGCTCCATGTCCCCGACCACTCCTTCCGTTCCCTCTCTGCCGCCGCTGCCGCAGGCCCTGCCCGCGCCCGAGCCGCAGGGGGTGCCGGAGTTCGCGCCGTTCCGGGTACGGGGCGGTGGCAGCTGGCACCGGCTACGGCGTGCGGTGCGGCGTCGGCGGCGGGTGATGGCGGCCGGGCTCGCGGTGACGGCCGCCGCACTGGCCGTGTCGGCGCCCCGTGGCCATGAGCGTCCGGTGGCGCTCACGGAGGCCGTTCAGGCCGCCGAACCGTCCGGGCGGGCGCTTCCGCGGGCGGCTCCGCGGGTCGAGCTGGTGTCGGCGCCGGTGCGGATCGCGGATGCGGCGACCGTGGGGTTGTTGCGTCCCGGGGACCGGGTCGATGTCATCGCCGCCGCCGACTCGCCCTCCGCTGGCGGGAGTTCCGCGACGCGGGTGGTGGCGGCTGGGGCGCGTGTGACGCAAGTGCCGGGCGGGCGGGAATCTTCCTCCGCCGACGGGGCACTTGTGGTGCTGTCCGTTCCACGGGCCACCGCCGCCCGACTGGTGGGGGCGGGCGCGACGTCACGTCTGGCGGTGACGCTGTGCTGACGTTTCGCGTGGTGCTTCGTCGTGTGCCGAATTGCACTGACGAACAGTGGGGTCACCGATACGAGTTGACGGATTGGACAGCGGCGACCCGTGCTGCCGTAGGTTTCGGAGGAATTTGCTCCGCCCCCTGCACATGCGAAAAGAGGCTCACTTGTGAGCAACGAGAAGACCAGCCTGCTGGAAGGCTTCAAGGCCTTCCTGATGCGCGGCAACGTGATCGATCTCGCGGTGGCCGTCGTCATCGGCGCCGCGTTCACGAACATCGTGAACTCGATCGTCAAGGGCGTGATCAATCCGCTCGTCGGCGCCTTCGGCACGAAGGACCTGGAGGGGTACAGCTCCTGCCTGAAGGGCACCTGCGCGAAGGGCGCGGACGGCACGATCGACGGCATTCAGATCATGTGGGGGTCGGTGCTCAGCGCGGTCCTGAGCTTCCTGATCACCGCGGCGGTCGTCTACTTCCTGATGGTGCTGCCGATGGCGAAGTACCTGGCCATGCGCGCCGCGAAGGAGAAGGCGAAGGAGGCCACCGAGGAAGTCATGGAGGCCACCGAGATCGAGGTGCTGAAGGAGATCAGGGACGCCCTGGTCGCGCAGCGCGGCTCGGGGCACAGCAACCCGTAGCGCCGCGGTTGCCGCTGTCGGATCAGATGTGGTGCGGCGGCTTCTCGTCGAGGAAGCGGGCGAGGTCCGTCGTGCCGCCGCTGGAGGTGGGCCGGTCGCCCCAGCCCCGGTCCGTGTCGTCCGACGACTGCTGGTCCAGCGGGTCGTCGAAGACCAGCTTGGGCTTGGGCCGCGCTTCCGGTTCGGGGCGGGCCGGGGCGGGGGCGGCGTGGTCGGAGGTGTTCATTCCTCCAGAGTACGGCGGTGACGCCCCCGGCCCGGCAGGGCCGACGGTCCGGTCAGCTGGGAGCCTCGGCGCCCTTGCGGGCGTAGAACCACCAGCAGACGACCAGGCACGTGACGTAGAACCCCACGAACACCCACAGGGAATTCACCACGGGGAAGTTCGCGAACATGGCGGGGATGAAGAAGAAGCCGTAGGCGGCGATGGCGGAGCTGAAGCCGGTGACCGCGCCCGATTCCATCTCGGACTGCTTGAGCGCCGCCGCCCTGGCCTCTTCGCCCTTGCCCTCCGCGTCCTTGAGGTGCTGGTCGCGGAAGATCACGGGGATCTGCCGGAAGGTGGAGCCGTTGCCCAGGCCGCAGAAGAGGAACGCGACCAGGAAGCCGGCGTAGAAGACCCAGAAGTTGCCGTTGTCGCCGCCGTGCGGGAGGGCGCTGATGACGACGACCAGCGCGATGCCCATGCCGACGAAGGACAGCATGGTGACGCGGGCGCCGCCCATCTTGTCCGAGAGCCAGCCGCCGCCCCAGCGGGCGAGCGCGCCGATGAACGGGCCGATCCAGGCGTACGTCGTCGCCGAGTAGTCCGGGTTGATCGGCGTGAACGTGGTGTTGATCAGGTTGGGCAGGGCCGCGGCGAAGCCGATGAAGGAGCCGAAGGTTCCGACGTACAGCCAGGTCATCAGCCAGTTGTGCTTCCGCTTGAAGATGATCTTCTGCTGGCTGAACGGGGCGGCCGCGGTCCTGAGGTCGTTCATCAGGAACCAGGCGAGCAGCGCCATGATGACCAGGAGCGGCACCCAGAGGAACGCGCCGTTCTGCAGCCAGACGTCCTCGCCGGTCTTCTTGCTCTTCAGCGGGCCGCCGGCCGGGGCGAACAGCACCGCGGCGGTGATGACCAGCGGGGCGACCAGTTGGACGACGGAGACTCCGAGGTTGCCGAGGCCACCGTTCATGCCGTTGGCGTTGCCCTTTTCCCGCTTGGGGAAGAAGAAGCCGATGTTCGCCATCGACGAGGCGAAGTTGGCTCCGCCCAGGCCGCAGACCGCGGCGATCAGGCACATCTCCCAGTACGGGGTGCTCGTGTCCTGGAGCGCGAAGCCGAGCCAGAGCATCGGGGCGATCAGGATGATCGTGGAGAACGCGGTGAACTTCCGCTCTCCGTAGATCGGCCCGATGAACGTGTAGAGGATCCGGAAGGTGCCGCCGGTGATGCCGGGGATGGCGGTCAGCCAGAAGAGCTGCGACTTGGAGTAGTCGAAGCCGACGTCGCCGAGCTTGACGACGGTGACCGACCAGACCTGCCAGACGACGAAGCCGAGCATCAGCGCGGGGACCGACACCCACAGGTTGCGCTTGGCGACCTTCTGGCCGGTGGTCCGCCAGAAGGTCTCGTCCTCGGGGCGCCAGTCGTTGATCGTCGTCCCGGGTCTGTACGTGTCGGTTCCCGGCCCGCTGCCGGGCCCTGCGGGGGTTGCTGTCGACATGGGAATCACCGGTCCTTGGGGTCGAGGAGCCAGAGGAGGAGGACGGCCAGGAAGGACAGACACAGGAAGCCCGCACCCCACCAGGCGGTACCGGTGTCGCCCTTCATCCACTCGTTGACGGTGATGGTCAGTGCCCAGAGCTGACCGATGACCACCGACAGGGCGAGCACCAGGCGGGCGGAGAGCTTGGCCGAGCGTTCCGGCTCCTGCTCGGTTCCCGCGCCCGGTCCGGGGCCGGTGTGACGGACCCGGGGGTCGCCGTAGCCGCTGGTGGGTCGGATCTGCGGGTAGCGCTCGTGGACCGGGCGGTTGAGGCGCGGCTCGGCGCTGCCGGGGTGGTAGTCGGGGCGGCGCGGTACTCCGGCGGCCGGGACGGGTTCCGGTGCGGAGTGCGGGCCCGGTCCGGGGCCGGGGTTCGGGGGCGGGGCCGGGGTGGTCATGTCTGCCTCCCCTGTCGGAGGGGCTCGGAGGGTGTCTTCGGGCGGGCGGCGGCGCCGGGGCAGCCGATGCGGGCCGCGAATTCGGGGCGTTCGTCGAGGATCTGGCGGCACAGGCCGGCTTCGACGCTCTCTCCGGAGCGGGTGGTGCCGATCGCCCAGATGCTGCCGTCGATCTCCTCGATGACGACCACCTTGGGCAGCCCGCGGGGCGGCGGGCCGGCGGTGACCTCGCCGGTTCGCGCGTCGAAGACGCCTTCGTGGCAGGGGCAGTAGAGCTCGCCCTCGGTGCCGCGTTCCTTGCGCCACAGGACGGCGCAGGCGAGGTGGGTGCAGACCGCCGAGTAGCCGACGAGGGAGCCGTCCTCCAGGCGGACGGCGACGGCGCGGTCCTCGTCTCCGGGGTAGCGGAAGGAGATCGACTCGCCAGGCGGCAGTCCGTCGGCGATGCGCTTGGCCTTCGGTACGCCGTCGCCCTCGGGTTCGCCGTGCCGGTGCAGCACTCCCCCGGCGACCGCCAGGCCGCCCACGGCGAGGCCGCCGGACACGGTGGCGACGATGCGCAGGTAGTCGCGCCGGGTGGTGAGGGAGTCGGCGCTGAGCCGGTCGTGGAGGGCGGCGCGTGCGTCGTCGCCGTTGGCTTCGCCGCCGCCCGGAGCGTCGGTTCCGGCAGCGCCGGCGGCGGTGTCGGTGGTTCCCGGTGGTGGGGGCTGGACGGTACTCATCGGACGTCGACTCCGTTCACCTCGACGACCGGGAGCCCGCCGGGCACCGGCCACTGGACCTTGTCGGCGGGGACGACCATCGCAACCCCGGTGGAGACCATCACGTCGCCGAACGCGAAGGAGTCGGCGACCTGGACGCCGGGGCGTTCGGCCTGGAGCTCTTCGAGGGTTCCGTAGAAGAGGGCACCGGTCGGGCAGACGGTGGCGCACATGGGGGCGAGGCCGTAGGCGGTGCGGTCGTAGCAGAGGTTGCACTTCATCTGCAGCTTGGCTTCGAGGTCGATCTTGGGGACGCCGAAGGGGCAGGCGTTGACGCAGTTGGCGCAGCCGATGCAGCGGGTGGTGTCGGCCTGCTGCACCACGCCGTCGGCGGTCACCAGGATCGCGTCGGCGGGGCACACCTCGGCGCAGGGCGCGACCGGGTCCTCGCAATGCATGCAGACCGTGGGGAGGGAGGCGACGGACTGGCCCGGGTCGGTGTAGTCGAGGTGGATCATCGACTTGCCGCGGTGCGAGTCGCATTCGCGGCAGGCGGAGACACAGGCCTGGCAGCCGATGCAGCGACCCGGATCAATGAAGATCGTTTTACCCATCATGGCTGGTCAGCTCCTCTCTTCTGCGGTTGCCCGGCCCTGTGGGGCGGTGGGCGGCAGGGGGTCGGTGCGGGACACCTGGGTCTCTGGGTACGCCTGGTGGCCGGGGGCCACCGGCGGCGCGGGCACCTCGTCGATGTGCTCGGCGGGCTCGATGCGGCAGGCGCAGACCTTGTACTCGGGGATCTTCGAGCGGGGGTCCAGGGCGTCGATGGTGAGGATGTTGGCGGCCGTCGGGGCGGGCCAGTGGTACGGGATGAAGAAGGTGTCGGGGCGGATCGCCTCCGTGACGAGTGCCGGGTGGACGGAGCTGCCGCGGCGGGTGACGACGCGTACCGGGTCGCCGTTGCGGAAGCCGTGCGAGGGGTGCACCTCCACCCAGGGGCGCGGGGTCTGTTCGACCAGTGCGCCGAGCCGGCGGGTCTGGTTGCCGGAGAGGAAGTGGGCGACGGTGCGGCCGGTGGTGAGCGACATGGGGAACTCGTCGTCGTACGGGTCCATCGGCAGGTGCCACTCGACGACCTGGAGGTGGATCTTGCCGTCGGGGTGGTACGTCCTGCCGTCCTCGAAGAGGCGGGGGGTGCCCGGGTGCGCGGTGTCCGGGCAGGGCCAGGCGATGCCGCCGGTGTCCTCCAGCCGCTCGTAGGTGATGCCGTAGTAGTCGTTGACGGTGCCGGCGGATGCGACGCGCAGTTCCTCGAAGACCTCGCGGGAGCCGGCGAAGGCGAACTTGTCGCCGGCGCCCAGGCGCTGGGCGAGCTGGCACAGCACCCAGGTGTCCGTGCGTACCCCGGCCGGGGGTTCCTGGGCCTTGTTGTGCTTGACGACGCGGGCCTCCGCGTTGGCCATCACGCCCTCGTCCTCGGCCCAGGTGGTGACGGGGAAGACGACGTGCGCGTTGGCGGCAGTCTCGGAGAGGAAGAAGTCGAACTGGGCGTGGAACTCGGTGGCGTCGTACCCCTCCTTGACCACTCGGTAGTTGGGGAGGGAGACGAAGGGGTTGTTGCAGACGCCGATGAGGCCGCGGATCTCGCCGCGCTGCATCTGCCAGACCATCTCCATCATGGAGGTGCCGGCGGGCGGCAGTTCGGACTCCTCGATGCCCCAGATCTCGCAGATCTGGCGGCGGTGCTCGTCGTTCATGATCGAGCGGCCGCCGGGCAGCATGTCGGACTTCTGGCCGTGTTCGCGGCCGCCCTGGCCGTTGCCCTGGCCGGTGATGGTGCCGTAGCCGGCGCCCGGTTTGCCGATGTTGCCGGTGGCGACGCACAGGTTGATGACGGACAGGCAGTTCTCGACGCCCTGCGAGTGGTGCTCGATGCCGCGGGCGTGCCAGGCCATCGCCTTGCCCGCGGTCGCGAACACGCGGGCGACCTGCTCGATCTGGGCGGCCGGGACGCCGCAGATCTCCGCGGAGCGCTCCGGCGGGTACTCGGCGACCTTCGCCTTCACCTCCTCCCAGCCGGTCGCGGACGCGGCCAGGTACGCCTCGTCGACGAGGTTCTCCCGTACGACGACGTGCAGGACGGCGTTGAAGAACGCCGAGTCCGTGCCGGGTTTGAGGGCGACGTGGATGTCGGCGGTGCGCGCGATGGCCGTCTCGCGGGGGTCGACGACGATCAGCGTCGCCCCGCGGTCGCGCGCGCCCCACAGGTACTGGGTCATCACCGGGAAGCACTCGCCGACGTTGGAGCCGGCGATGAGCAGGCAGTCGGTGAGGAGGATGTCGGAGAAGGGGTTGCCGGCGCGGTCGATGCCGAAGGCGAGTTTGTTGGCGCCTGCGGCGGAGACCATGCACAGGCGGCCGTTGTAGTCGACATGTCGGCTCTTGAGGGCGACCCTGGCGAACTTGCCGACCAGGTACGTCTTCTCCGAGAAGAGGCTCGCGCCGCCGAGCATGCCGAAGGCGTCGTTGCCGTACGTCTGCTGGATGCGGCGCACCTCGGAGGCGGTGAAGTCCAGGGCCTCCTCCCAGGAGACCTCCCGGAACTCCTCGTCGCGGGAGCGCCGCATCAGGGGCGCGGTCAGCCGGTCGGGGTGGTTGATCTGCTGGTAGGCGTTGATGCCCTTGGGGCACAGCCGCATCCGGTTGATGTCGTGGTTGCGGGGTTCGACGCCGAAGACCTTGCCGCCCTTGTCGACCCGCAGGTACATGCCGCACTGCACGCCGCAGAAGCAGCAGTGGGTGGGGACCAGGGTTTCGCCGTTCTGGTCGGCGTGCCACTGGTCTGCGGGGATGCCGCCCGCGTCGCGGAATCCGCGGGTGCCGGGCGGCGCGATGGAGGGGTCCAGCGGGATCCGCGGCCGACTGTGCGGCGCGGCCTGCTGGGCGGTGCGGGAGGCGGGCTGCGGAGCGGGCTGCGGGGACGTCACTTGAAGCCCTTCTTGACGTGCGAGAGGTAGGCGTTGCCGCGCAGTTCGCGCTTGCAGCGCGGGCAGTACTCGGCCCATTGGGCGAAGTCGAGCTTCAGGTCGCGCATGGTCGCTTCGAGGTTCTCGACGTACGGCGCGGTGTCGATCGGGGTGCCGCAGCGGCGGCAGTGGAAGACCTCGTCCTTCTGCCGGGCGGTGTACTTGAACAGCTGCATGCCGACGGCGGCCGGCCGCTGCACGATGTGGAAGAACTTCCCGAAGGGGATGTAGATGAGCGTGAAGACGACCGACACCATGTGCAGGATCGCGAGGAACTCGTAGCCGCCGCCGTGCAGGAAGATCGACGAGAAGGTCAGCAGCAGGCCGGTGACGGAGATGACGATGAGCGCGATGAGCGGCACCAGGTCGTAGGCGAAGCGCTGGCCGGTCATCGCGCCGCGGTCCTTCATCCGGCGCCACAGGAAGTACGAGGCGCCGGGGATGACCAGCACGGCGGCGATGTCCAGGCCGTGGAACATCAGCCAGCCGATGATGTTCGCGGAGTTGAAGCCGAGGACCTTGAAGCCCCAGATCCGCATCTCGTAGCCGGGGCCCGAGCCGGTGCCGGAGGTGAAGGTGAACCACCCCCAGGTGAGGGGGAAGGTGATCGCGGCGGCCAGGATGCAGCCCCAGAAGATGAGCTGGTGGGCGGCCCAGCGGGCGTGCGAGCGGGCGCCGAGGAACTTCTGGAAGCCGAGGTAGGTGGCGATCATCTTCGGCAGGGCGGTGGGTGCCTTGCGGAAGTTCTCCGCCGAGAAGAGGCTGCCCCAGCCCTTCTTGAAGAGGCGGCGGGCGCCGGGGGCGGAGACCCACACGGTGTAGCGGTAGGCGACGCCGAAGGCGAGGAAGACGGTGGCGACCGCGTACGGGAGCAGGGCGGAGTCGAAGTCCCTCAGCATCCGGCTGCCGAAGAAGATGGCGAGGATGAGCAGGAGGGACACGAGCGCCCCGGCGAGGGTGGCGCGGCGGGCCACGGAGGGGCCGGAGGGCGGGGCCGGGGTGGGTGCTGCCGCTGGCCCCGTGCCGTTCCGTTCCGCCACCCCGGCGGCCGCGCCGCCCGCGGCTGTGGCGGTGGCGCCCTCACCGTCGGGGCTGGGGGGCGGAGGGGGCGGGGGGAAGGTGGGAGGCTCGGTCACACGCCCAAATTAGGGCGAATGTGAAGGTTCTGCTGGTTGGGGGACTCAGATGGCGTACAAGCCGTGTGCCGTGAAGATCTCCCGCGCCGCGGCCACCTGCTCCGGCCCGGGGCTCGGCGTGTCGTGCAGGGTGAACTCCTTGCCGAGGGCCTCCCACTTCGCCTCGCCCAGCTTGTGGAAGGGCAGTACGTCCACCCGCGAGACCACCCCGAGGGAGGCGGCGTAGGCGGCGACGCCCTCGATGTTGGCCGGGTCGTCGGTCAGTCCGGGCACCAGCACGAAGCGGACGTGCACCTCCTTGCCCAGGGCGGCGAGGCGCTCGCCGAAGGCGAGGGTGGGCGCCAGTTCGCGGCTGGTGACCTTCCGGTAGGTCGCCGGGTCCCACGACTTGATGTCGAGCAGCACCAGGTCCACGTCGCGCAGCAGCGCGTCGGTGGCGCGGGCGCCGAGGTAGCCGGAGGTGTCGAGCGCGGTGTGCAGGCCGAGCTCGTGCTTGAAGCGGTGGAACAGCTCGCCCGCGAAGACCGGCTGGAGGAGGGGTTCGCCGCCGCTGATGGTGGCACCGCCGCCGGCCGCCCGGATGAACGTCGTGTACTTGGCGGCCTCCGCGACGATGTCGTCCGCCGCGTACCGCTTGCCGTTGCGCATCCGCATGGTGTCGGGGTTGTGGCAGTAGAGGCAGGCGAGCGGGCAGCCGGAGAGGAAGGTGACGAAGCGGGTGCCGGGCCCGTCGACGCCGGTGGACAGGTCCCAGGAGTGCACGGTTCCGCTGATCGGCCGCATGGTGGCGGCACCTGCCGGGGTGGCGCCCGCGGAAAGGGCCGGGGCGGTGGCTCTCACCGGAATGTCGGTTCCGAGCAGTACAGCGGTCATGGCAGGACCTCCTGGGAGGGAAGGCGGTAGGGGTTTCGTACGGCGCCGGGACCGGGTGCGGTCAGGGGGGACTGGTCCTGGCGCCGTACAGCTGGTGGGCTCCGGGCGGAGCCGGGGCTCCTAGAGGGAGCCGTGGAAGGTGCGGTTGATGACGTCGAGCTGCTGCTCGCGGGTCAGCCGCACGAAGTTCACCGCGTACCCGGAGACCCGGATGGTGAGCTGCGGGTAGTTCTCCGGGTGCTCCATGGCGTCCTCCAGCATCTTCTTGTCGAGCACGTTGACGTTCATGTGGAAGCCGTTGCTCGCCATGAAGCCGTCGAGCACGCCGGCCAGGTTGTCGACCCGCTCCTGGGCGGTGCGGCCGAGCGCGTCCGGGGTGATGGTGTTGGTCAGCGAGATGCCGTCCTCGGCGTCGTCGTACGGCAGCTTGGCGACCGACAGGGCGGAGGCGATGTAGCCGTGCTCGTCGCGTCCGTTCATCGGGTTGGCGCCCGGGGCGAACGGGGTGCCGGCGCGGCGGCCGTCGGGGGTGTTGCCGGTCTTCTTGCCGTAGACCACGTTCGAGGTGATCGTGAGCACGGACTGGGTGTGGACGGCGTCGCGGTACGTCGGGTGCTTGCGGATCTTCTTCATGAAGTCCTCGACGATGCGGCGGGCGATCTCGTCCGCGCGGTCGTCGTTGTTGCCGTACGCCGGGTACTCGCCCTCGATCTCGTAGTCGACGGCCAGACCGGTCTCGTCACGGATGACCTTGACCTTGGCGTGCTTGGCTGCCGACAGGGAGTCCGCGGCCACCGACAGACCGGCGATGCCGCACGCCATGGTGCGCAGGATCTCCTGGTCGTGCAGGGCCATCTCGATGCGCTCGTAGGCGTACTTGTCGTGCATGTAGTGGATGACGTTCAGGGCGTGCACGTACGTCTTGGCCAGCCACTCCAGCATCGCGTCGTAGCGCGTCGCCAGCTCCTCGTAGTCGAGGTACTCGCCGGTCATCGGCTCGAAGCCCTCGACGACGAGCTTGCCGGACTTCTCGTCCCGGCCGCCGTTGATCGCGTACAGCAGCGCCTTGGCGACGTTGACGCGGGCGCCGAAGAACTGCATCTGCTTGCCGACCGCCATGGCCGACACACAGCAGGCGATGGCGGTGTCGTCGCCGTACTTCGGGCGCATCAGCTCGTCGGACTCGAACTGGATCGCCGAGGTGTCGATGGCGACCTTCGACGCGTACTCCTTGAAGCCCTTGGGCAGGTGCTGCGACCAGAAGACCGTCAGGTTCGGCTCGGGGGCCGGGCCGAGGTTGTAGAGGGTCTGCAGGGCGCGGAAGGTCGTACGGGAGACCAGCGGGCGGCCGTCCTCGCCGATGCCGGCCATCGACCAGGTCACCCAGGTCGGGTCGCCGGAGTACAGCTCGTTGTACTCCGGGGTGCGCAGGAAGCGCACGATGCGCAGCTTGATGACGAAGTCGTCGATGAACTCCTGCGCCTGCTCCTCGGTGATGAGGCCCTTGTCGATGTCGCGCTGGAGGTAGATGTCGAGGAAGTTGTCGATGCGGCCGATCGACATGGCCGCGCCGTTCTGCTCCTTCACGGCGGCCAGGTAGGCGAAGTACAGCCACTGGACGGCCTCGCGGCCGGTGGTCGCCGGGCCGGAGATGTCGTAGCCGTAGGAGGCGGCCATCGACTTGAGTTCCTTGAGCGCCTTGATCTGCTCGGAGATCTCCTCGCGGTCGCGGATGACGTGCTCGGTGGCCCACTCCTCGCCGAGGCGCGCCTTGTCGGCCTCCTTGGCCGCGATCAGGCGGTCCACGCCGTACAGCGCGACGCGGCGGTAGTCGCCGATGATGCGGCCGCGGCCGTAGGCGTCGGGCAGGCCGGTGATGATGCCGGAGGAACGGCAGGCGCGGATCTCGGGGGTGTACGCGTCGAAGACGCCGTCGTTGTGGGTCTTGCGCAGGTGGGTGTAGATGTCGCGGACCTCGGGGTCGGCCTCGTAGCCGTACGCGTTGAGGGCGGTCTCCACCATGCGCCAGCCGCCGTTGGGCATGATCGCGCGCTTGAGGGCGCCGTCGGTCTGGAGGCCGACGATCAGGTCCTTGTCGGCGTCGATGTAGCCCGGGGCGAAGGCGTCGATGCGCGACGGGGTCTTCACGTCGACGTCGTAGATGCCCTTGGAGATCTCCTCGGGGAACATCGACAGGAGCTTCTCCCACACGGCGGTGGTGCGCTCGGTGGGGCCTGCAAGGAAGGCCGCGTCGCCCTCGTAGGGGGCGTAGTTCCGCTGGACGAAGTCGCGGACGTCGACCGCCTCGCGCCACGGGCCGTCCTGGAAACCGTCCCAGGCCGCCACGGCCTCCCCGGCTTCCCCGCCGACTGTCGCTTCCTGGGTCGCAGTCATGACCACACCTTTCGCTCGTGGCTCGCGTGACGCCTGTGCCGCGTCGCGAATTCCGCTTACTTCATTTGACTCCCGTACACGGCTTCCGGCAGCCCGCATTGGTCCTCAAAACGGGACCATAGGTCCCGACTTCCCTCTCCGAAGCCCTGGTTTAACCGCGCTGACCTGGTCTTTCGTGAAGGACCAAAGCCACATCTTCGCTCGTGAAAACTTTCACAATGTTTTCCCCCGAGGTAATGCGGAGCAACTCTCCGCCGCGTTCCGCGCGCGCCGCGTTGCCTCTTCTGGTCTCGTGTACACATGACCGAGAAGACCACCGTCGGCAGCGGCCTGCTGCGCCGGATGACGTCGCGCAGCCCCGACGAGGGACACCGCGCGGCCACCCCCCTGGAGCTGTTCTTCGACCTGTGCTTCGTCGTCGCCGTCGCCCAGGCGGGGGTGCGGCTGGTGCACGCGGTGGCCGAGGGGCACTTCGCGTCGGGCGTCGCCGGCTACTTCTTCGTCTTCTTCGCCATCTGGTGGGCGTGGATGAACTTCACCTGGTTCGCCTCCGCCTACGACAACGACGACGTGTTCTACCGGGTCGCCGTCCTGGTGCAGATCGCGGGCGTCCTGGTGCTGGCCGCCGGAGTGCCCCGCGCCTTCGACCACGGCAACTGGGCGGTCGCCATCGCCGGCTACGTGGTGATGCGCCTGTCGATGACCTGCCAGTGGCTGCGCGCGGCCCGGCACAACTCGGGTGCGGAACGGTCCATGGCGCTGACGTACGCCGCCGGGCTCACCGTCGTCCAGCTCGGCTGGCTCGCCCTGCTCCTCGTCCCGGCGGACGCACGCCCGTACCTCTTCGTGGTGCTGGCACTGGCCGAGCTGAGCGTGCCGCCGCTCGCCGAGCGGCGTTACCGCAGCTCCTGGCACCCGCACCACATCGCCGAGCGGTACGGGCTGTTCACCATCATCGTGCTCGGCGAGTCCCTCACCGCGGCGACCATCGCCGTGCAGAACGCGCTGGACGAGCACGACGAACTGGGCGAACTGCTGTCGATCGCGGGCGGCGGCCTGCTGATCGTCTTCGCCGCCTGGTGGATCTACTTCGCCAACCCCGCGCAGGAGCGGCTCACCTCCATGAAGCGGGCCCTCCAGTGGGGGTACGGCCACCTGTTCATCCTGGGGTCGGCGGCGGCGATCGGCGCCGGCATCGAGGTGGCGGTGGAACAGGTGACGGGCAAGGCCCACATCTCCGCCGTGGCGGCGACCGCCGCGGTGACCATCCCGACGGCGCTGTACCTGCTCACCGGCTGGTACCTGCAGGCCAGGCACTTCAAGCGGGACGCCGCCGAGCTGGCGCTGATGCCGGTGACGGTGTTCGTCGTGCTCGCGTGCACCTTCCTCGGCACCTGGGGAGTGCTCGCGGCGGGCCTCGTGATGGCACTGTCCGTGACGATCGGGACGCTGCTGTCCGCGCGGCCGGAGTCCGACACCCTGCGCAAGCCGCACCTGACGTGACCTGACGCGTCCGCGGCGACCGGCAGCCCGGCCCCGCTCCCCCGGCCTCCTGGGCCCCGGTCGGCGCGGAGGGCAGGGTTGTACGCCCGGGGCTCCCCGGTGTGCGGGGCGGGCTCGCGGAGACACCGTCCGCCGGTACTCCGATTCCGTACGCCCCCGCCGGGCGGCTTCGCCACGGCCGGCCGCCGCCGGGACTCCTGGCGCGCACCGCCGGGCGGCGGCCGACGGGTTCCGCGGCGCCCGCGGGCGCACCAGAACCGCCGCCCCGAACCTCCCCCCTCCCCCGGCAGCCCCGGCCCCGCCCGCCACTTCGGACAACTCCCGCACCGCCCGGCCCCCACACCCTCTCCGGCCACGGAACCAACCGCCGAACTGACCGAATTCCGGGCCGCTTTACGGGAACCTCCCGTACGCCGTCCTACGTTTTCACCAAACCGGGGCGCGATGTCAGACCCTTTGGCTACTTTGAGTGCAGGAAGCGTTACACGCGGCGACGGCCTGGAGAAGCCCTTGAACGATTCGGACGAGTACGAGAGCGACGGCCTCGAAACCACCGAGGACCACCTCGGGCTGCTCCTGGGCCGCGCGCTGAACTCCTTCGACCTGCCCGACGCGACCGTCGAGCGGCTCGAATCGGCGCTGGCGCACAGCTCCTCGCTGCGCTCCTCGCACCACAGCGCCGGGCTGCGCCGCGCCCTGCACCGGCACACCTTCCTGCTCACCGACGGCTCCTCCCTCACCCTCTGGGAGCTGGTGCACAACGCGGGCCGCGACCGCGGCATCGAGCACGAGCTGTACACCGGGATCGAGGAGGCGCGGCTGGCCGCCAACCGGCTGCCCGGCGCGGCCGGTTCGCGCGCCGACGACCTGCCGCTCTTCCCGGAGTACGCGGAAGGTCCCGACGCCATGGCGGAGCTGCTGGCCCAGCCGCGCAAGGAGGCCCGGCGGGCCTTCGTGCCGGACCGGTCCGCCGATCACGCGCGCCGGGTCCTGCGCCGCGCGGAGAACGCGGACCGGCCGGGCGAGGAGACGGCACGCCGGCTCGCGGACGCCCTGGCCCACGAGATCACGCAGGTCTACGGACGGCAGTACCGCATCAAGGACAGGGAGGTGGGATTCACGCTGTACGAGCACGCGTTCCTGCTGATGGACGGCAGCGAGGCCAGCGTGTGGGAGGTCGAGCACACGGCGACGCCCGACGGACGCCACATGTGCGAGGTCTACGACGCCCAGCAGACGGCCCGCCAGGCGATGGAGCTGCGCGGGCGGGTGTGCTGAGGCGGGCTTGGTACGCCGCGGCGGGGACGAGCGCACCGGGCCGGTCCCGTACGAGGCGGGCCAGTACGAGACTCGCCCCTGCGCGGCTTGCCCGTACGCGGCCGGTCCCCACGCGAGGAAGTCCCGCCCCGTCGTACTGACACGGGGCAGGACTTCCGCACGTACTCGCCTCGTTGGGCGGGCGGTGGGGCTCAGACCGTGGCCGCGGTCCGCTGCTCGGCCGGTGCGGCCGACGTGTCCCCGGCCGCGGTCGTCGTCGCGGCCTCGACGGGCTTCCTGCGCATCCCCTTGAACAGGATGACGAGGGCCGCGCTGACCGCCGTACCCGCGACGATCGCCACCAGGTAGAGCCACGGGTTGCCGATCAGCGGGACCACGAAGATGCCGCCGTGCGGGGCGCGCAGCGTGCTGCCGAACGCCATCGACAGTCCACCGGTGACCGCGCCGCCCGCCATCGCGGCGGGGATGACCCGCAGCGGGTCGGCCGCGGCGAACGGGATCGCGCCCTCGGTGATGAACGAGGCGCCCAGCACCCAGGCCGCCTTGCCGTTCTCCCGTTCGGTACGGGTGAAGAGCCGGCCGCGCACGGTCGTCGCGAGCGCCATGGCCAGCGGCGGGACCATGCCCGCGGCCATCGCGGCGGCCATCACCTTGAGGCTGCCGTCGTTCGGGGTGGCGAGACCGCCGACCGCGAAGGTGTACGCCACCTTGTTGAACGGGCCGCCCATGTCGAAGCACATCATCAGGCCCAGGACGATGCCCAGGATGATCGCGTTGCTGCCGGACAGACCGGACAGCCAGTCGGTGAGTGCCGTCTGCAGCTTGGCGATCGGCTCACCGATCACCAGGAACATCAGGAATCCCACGACGATCGAGGAGATCAGTGGGATCACCACCACCGGCATGATCCCGCGCAGCGCCGCCGGGACGCGCACCCGCTGGATGGCCATCACCACGGCGCCCGCGATCAGACCGGCGGCCAGACCGCCGAGGAAGCCCGCCTTGATCGAGACGGCGATCGACCCGCCGACGAAGCCGGGGACGAGTCCGGGCCGGTCGGCCATGCCGTAGGCGATGTATCCGGCGAGCACCGGCACCAGGAAGGAGAAGGCGAGGCCGCCGATCTGGAACATCAGCGCGGCCCAGCTGGTGCGGTCGCCCCAGGCGAAGTGCTCCATCACGGAGGGCGCCTTGTCGATCTGGTAGCCGCCGAGCGCGAAGCCGAGGGCGATCAGCAGACCGCCGGCCGCGACGAACGGCACCATGTAACTCACACCGCTCATCAGCCACTTGCGCAGCTTCGCGCCGTAGCCCTCCCCCGGCTCGCCCGCCTCTTCGACGGGGGTGCCCTTGGGGGCGGCGGAGGTGGTCTCGCCGCGGGCGGCCTTCTGCCGGGCCTCGGCGATCAGTTCGTGCGGCCGGTTGATGCCCGCCTTCACCCCGACGTCGACGGTCGGCTTGCCCGCGAACCGCTCGCGGTCCCGTACCGGCACGTCGTGCGCGAAGATCACCGCGTCGGCGGCGGCGATGACCGCGGGGTCGATGCGGGTGAAGCCGGAGGAGCCCTGCGGTTCGACGGTGAGTCGCACCCCGTCGCTGTTGCCCGCCTGTTCGAGGGCCTCGGCCGCCATGTAGGTGTGCGCGATGCCGGTGGGGCAGGAGGTGACGGCGACGATACGGAAGGGGGCTTCTGCGGCTGCTGCGGCATCGTCTGCGGCGGGGGCACCGCTCGGTGCGGACGCGGTTTCCGGGGCCGAGGTGGCCGCCGGGTCGGACGGGGCCGACGGGGCCGATGTGGCGTCCGCAGCCGTGGCGCCGGTGGCCGCGGGTGTCACGTCCTCCCCCGCCCCTGTCGCCTCTGCCGCCCCTGCCGTCGCGTTCCCCGCTGCCGCCGGCTCGTCGCCGCGGATCAGCGCGGCGGCATCCTCCGGCGTGCCCACGGCGCGCAGCGCGTCCGTGAACTCCGCGTTCATCAGCTGTCTGGCCAGGCTGGAGAGGATCGTCAGATGGGCGTCGTCCGCTCCGGCGGGGGCGGCGATCAGGAAGATCAGGTCGGCGGGCCCGTCCGTGGCGCCGAAGTCGACACCCGCGGCACTGCGGCCGAAGCCGAGCGTCGGTTCGGTGACGTGCGCGCTGCGGCAGTGCGGAATGCCGATGCCGCCCTCCAGGCCGGTCGGCATCTGTGCCTCCCGCGCGGCGACGTCGGCGAGGAACCCGTCCAGGTCGGTCACCCGGCCGAGCGCCACCATCCGGGTCGCGAGGAGGCGGGCGGCCTCCTCCTTGGTGTCAGCGGCCAGGTCGAGGTCGACCAGGTCCGCGGTGATCATCTGGCTCATCGCGGGCTCCTTCGCACGGATGGGAGGGCAGATACGGAAGGGGCGGCAGGGGAAAACGGTGCTGCGGACACAGCGGGTGGTGCGGGTTCGGGGGGTGCGTCCGCCGGCCGGGCGGGTGCGCGGGCGGCGGTCGTCGGGCGCGTCATGCGGCCGGTTCCGTCAGTACGCGGTCCAGCGGTACGTCGGCGGTGACGGTGACCGCCGCCGGGTCCAGGTCGGACGGGGTCGGCATCACACTACCGGGCAGCTGCACGGCGGCGGCCCCGTGCGCGACGGCCGACGCGAGAGCCCCGGGGCCCTCGCCGCCCGCCGCCAGGAACCCGGCGAGCGAGGCGTCGCCGGCGCCGACGTTGCTGCGTACGACCTCGACCGTGGCGGTCGCGAAGTGCACACCGGCGCCGTCCACCAGGAGCTGGCCGTCCGCGCCCAGGCTGGCGAGTACGGCGCCGGCGCCGAGCGCGCGCAGTTCCTCGGCGGCCTTGACGGCGTCGCCGACGGTCGTGAGGGGGCGGCCGACGGCTTCGGCGAGTTCCTCTGCGTTCGGCTTGACCACGTCGGGGCGTTCCCGCAGGGCGGCGAGGAGCGAGGGGCCGGAGGTGTCGAGGGCGATGCGGGCGCCCGCCGCGTGCGCGCGGGCGACCAGGTCGGCGTACCACTGCGGGGACAGGCCGCGCGGGAGGCTGCCGCAGCAGGCGATCCAGTCGGCGTCGGCCGAGTGGCCGCGGACGGCGGCGAGGAGGGACTCGGACTCGGCGGCGGAGAGTTCGGGGCCGGGTGCGTTGACCTTGGTCAGGGTGCCGTCGGGTTCGGCGATGCTGATGTTGGAGCGGGTCTGCCCGGACACCCGTACCGGTGCGACCTCGATGCGGTCGGCGGCGAGGAGTTCGGCGACGAGGGCGCCCGGGGCGCCGCCCAGCGGGAGGACCGCGACGGTGCGGTGGCCTGCGGCGGCCACGGCGCGCGAGACGTTGACGCCCTTGCCGCCGGGGTCCATGCGGTCGGTGGTGGCGCGCAGGACCTCGCCGCGCGTCAGGACGGGGACCTCGTAGGTGCGGTCGAGGCTGGGGTTGGGGGTGACGGTAAGGATCATCGTCGGCTCACTCGTGGTTTCGCTCGGGTGCCGGTCCGGGTTGGTCGGCGGGGTCGGCCGCGGTTCGCGCGGGCCGGGGCTCGGTCGTACGTCAGACACAGAGCACCTCCACGCCCGCCGCCGCGAGGGCGACCTCGTCCGCCGGGTTGAGGCCGGTGTCGGTGATGAGCAGGTCGATGTCCGTGAGGTCGCCGAAACGGGCGAAGTGCTCCTGCCCGTGCTTCGCGGAGTCCGCGAGCAGCACCACCCGGCGGCCGGCGGCCACCAGCGCGCGCTTGACGGCGGCCTCGGCGAGGTCGGGGGTGGTCAGTCCGTGGGCCAGGGAGAAACCGTTGGTGCCGAGGAAGACCACGTCGGCGCGGATCTCGTCGTACGCCCGCAGCGCCCAGGCGTCGACTGCGGCGCGGGTGCGGTGCCGGACCCGGCCGCCGACGAGGTGCAGGTCGATGCCGGGGTGGTCGGCGAGGCGGGCGGCGGCGGGCAGCGAGTGGGTGACGACGGTGAGCGCGCTCTCCAGCGGGACGGCGCCCGCGAGCCGGACGGCGGTGGAACCCGCGTCGAGCACCACGCTCCCCTCGTCGGGCAGTTCGGCGACGGCGGCGCGGGCGATGCGGTCCTTCTCGTCGGCGGCGGTGGACTCGCGCTCGGCGAGGTCGGGTTCGAAGTCGAGGCGGCCCGCGGGGATCGCCCCGCCGTGCACCCTGCGCACCAGACCGGCCCGGTCGAGGGCCTTGAGGTCGCGGCGGATGGTCTCGGCGGTGACCTGGAAGGTGTCCGCGAGGGACAGTACGTCGACCCGCCCGCCGTCCCGTGCGAGACGGAGGATTTCCTGCTGGCGCTCCGGTGCGTACATGTGGGTTTACGTCCGTTCGATGCCCGAACCTGTGGTTTCTCTGGCAGAGTACGCCCCCGATCCCCGCAAGTAAACACAACCGGGCCCATCCCGGGCACAAACGGACTTTGGTCCTGCCCGAACGGAAAAGCCCGCCCCCGCACTCCTCGGTGCGGGGGCGGGCTTTGGGCGCCTCGACGCCGGGCCGGCCGGGCCGCCGGTGACCGGCGGGCCGCCGACGGCCGTCACGACGTCAGCGCGGGCTCCTTCGATACGTCGCCGGGCTCACCGGCAACGGAAACGGCACCACTCCCGGCACCCCCTCCGGCCCCGCCGGGACCCTCAGCCCCACCGGTCTGCGGCACCTCGTGGCCGGCCGCCTTCTTCGGCAGCGCGAACATCAGCAGGAAGATGGCCAGCAGTACCGCGACCGTCCAGCCCAGCGCGTTCTCGAAGGCCTCGACGTAGGCCGGGCCGACCGGCGGCAGTCCGAAGCGCACCCCGTCGAGCCGGTCGTCGACGACGCCGAAGAAGACCACCGACACCAGGCCGATGCCGAACGCGTTGCCCGTCTGCCCGGTCGTGTTGATCAGCCCGGACGCCGAACCCGCGTGCTCCTTGGGCACCTCGGACAGCACCGCGTCGGTCAGCGGCGCCACGATCAGGCCCATGCCGAGGCCCATCACGATCAGCGGCAGCGCCATCTGCCAGGAGGTGATGTGCGCACCGAAGTGCCTGGCCTCCCAGATGTAGATCAGCATGCCCGCGGCCATGGTCAGCGCGCCGGTCTGCAGCACCTTGCGGCCGAAGCGCGGCACCAGCTTCTGCACCGAGACACCGGCCGCCACCGACACCGCCACGGAGAACGGGATGCCGGTGACGCCCGCGCGCAGCGCGCTCCAGCCCAGCCCGATCTGCATGTACAGCGTCCACACCATGAAGAAGATGCCGCTGAAGACACCGAAGGTGAGCTGCACGGCGATACCGGCGGCGAAGCTCTTCACCTTGAACAGCGACAGTTCCACCAGCGGCGAGCCGTCGCGCCGCGTCTTGTACTTCTCGTACGCGACGAAC
Source organism: Streptomyces sp. NPDC004111 (assembly GCF_042874215.1). Classification (NCBI taxonomy): domain Bacteria; kingdom Bacillati; phylum Actinomycetota; class Actinomycetes; order Kitasatosporales; family Streptomycetaceae; genus Streptomyces; species Streptomyces sp. NPDC004111. Next base: position 299,737 of record NZ_JBIAMU010000004.1, on the reverse strand, counting down.
ACGGCGAGCACCAGCAGGCTGCAGCCCATGGACACATAGCCCCACACCGGCCAGTCCAGCTCCCGGCCGCGGGTCAGCGGGTAGATCAGCGCGAGCAGCGCGAGGGTGACCAGCACGACGCCCGGCAGGTCCAGGCGCAGCGCGCGCGGGGCCTTGGACTCGGTGATGAACTTGCGGCCCAGCAGCAGGCCCGCGATGCCGACGGGCAGGTTGATCAGGAAGATCGGGCGCCACTCCAGGCCGAACAGGTTCCACTCGGTGAGCAGCGCGCCGAGCAGCGGCCCGGTCACCGCGCCGAGGCCGACGATCGCCCCGAACAGCCCGAAGACCTTGCCGCGTTCGTGCGCCGGGAAGGTGGCGTGCACGATCGACAGCACCTGCGGGACCATCAGCGCCGCCGTCGCGCCCTGCAGGATGCGGGAGGCGACCAGCACGTCCGGGTTGGCGGCGAACCCGCAGAGCGCGGAGGCCAGGGTGAAGCCACCGATGCCGATCAGGAAGAGCCGCTTGCGGCCGTAGATGTCACCGAGGCGACCGCCGGTGATCAGACCGGCGGCGAACGCGAGCGCATAGCCGGCGGTGATCCACTGGATGGCGCTGAAGGTGGCGCCCAGGCTGTTCTGGATGCTGGGGATCGCGATGTTGACGATCGTGACGTCCACCAGGTCCATGAAGGCGGCGGTCATCACGATGGCCAGCGCGAACCAGCGGCGGCGGTCGGTGGGAGCCGCCCCGGGGCCGGTCGCGGCGGCTCCCGGCGCGGGCTCCGGCGCGGCATCCGGGGCGGTGCCGGGTGCGGCCTTCGTTACGGCGACAGAGGGTGCGGCGGGTATCGGGGACGCCGCCGGAGTCCCCGACGGGGGTGCTGAAGTCATGTCGAAGACGTTAGTCCTCATGTAGGTCACACTGTGGCCCAGTTGCCCGTCATCCTGGGTGTTATGACGGACACACCGGCACGGCTGCTGCAATTGCTCTCGCTGCTCCAGACGCCCCGCGAATGGCCCGGGAGCGAACTCGCCGATCGGCTGGAGGTGTCCCGCCGTACGGTGCGCAGGGACATCGACCGGCTCCGTGACCTGGGCTATCCGGTGCAGGCCACGATGGGCGCGGAGGGCGGGTACCGACTGGTCGCGGGCAAGGCGATGCCGCCCCTGGTGCTCGACGACGAGGAGGCGGTGGCCATCGCGGTCGGGCTGCGGGCCGGTGCCGGGCACGCGGTGGAGGGCATCGAGGAGGCGTCGGTACGGGCGCTGGCAAAGCTGGAACAGGTCCTTCCGTCCCGGCTGCGCCACCAGGTCGCCACCCTCCAGGCCGCGACGATCCCGCTGACCAGCGGCGACGGGGCGAGCATCGATCCGCTGACACTGACGGTGATGGCGGGGGCCGCGACCGGGCACGAGCGGCTGCGGTTCGGCTACCGCGCGGGCGACGGTACGCCGAGCAAGCGGCTGGTCGAGCCCTACCGGCTGGTCAGCACCGGGCGCCGGTGGTACCTGGTCGCGTACGACATCGACAGAGAGGACTGGCGGACCTTCCGGGTGGACCGGGTGAGCGAGCCCTTCGCGACGGGGGCGCGGTTCGTGCCGCGCGGGCTGCCGACGGGCAACGCCGCCGACTTCATCCGGCAGTCGATGCACGCGCTGGGCAACGGGCGGCAGGAGCCGGTGCGGCTGGCGGTGACGTTCGAGGCGCCGGCCGAGTTCGTGGCGGCGCGGCTGCCGGCCTCGCTGGGAACCCCGGTGGCGACCGGCGAGCACAGCTGCCGGATGGAGGCGGACGTCCGGGACTCACTGGAGTGGCTGGGGGTCCGACTGGCCATGGTGGACTGCGAGTTCGCGGTGGAGCAGCCGCCGCAGCTGGTGGACTTCCTGACCTCGCTGGGCGCGCGCATCGGCAGGGCGGTGACCCCGCCGGAGTGACCCCGCGGGAAACCACCGGGCGACCGGACGACCGCACGGCCGCAACGCCGCCCGAGAGGCCCCGTACGGAATCCACGGAGGTGGCGGACGCGCGCACGTACGGAACCCGCAGGCGTCAAGGCCCCTCGAACGTACGGAACCCGCGGGCGTCGAGGGCCCGCGGGCATGCTGATGGGGAGCCCCGGCGCCGGGGGGAGTGCGCCGGGGCTTCTTCCCGGGTAGGACGCAGCGGCCGGTTCGCCCCCGCGTCGTGGTGTGTGGGCCGGGCGGTTACGCCGCCGCGTCGAAGCCCGTGTCGTGGGCCATCTTCTTGAGCTCCAGCAGGGCGTGCTTCTCTATCTGCCGGATCCGCTCGCGGGTCAGCCCGTGCTCCTTGCCGACCTCGGTGAGCGTGCGCTCCCGGCCGTCCTCGATGCCGTACCGCATCTTGATGATGGAGGCGGTGCGCTGGTCGAGCTTGCCGATCAGGTCGTCCAGTTCCTCGCTGCGCAGCATGGAGAGCACCGACTGCTCGGGCGAGATCGCCGAGGTGTCCTCCAGCAGGTCGCCGAACTGGGTCTCGCCGCCGTCGTCGACGGGCATGTTGAGCGAGACCGGGTCGCGCGCCCAGTCCAGTACGTCGCTGACGCGCTGGGGCTTGCTGTCGAGCTCGGCCGCGATCTCCTCGGGCTCCGGGTCGCGTCCGTTCTCACGGTTGAACTCGCGCTGCACGCGCCGGATCCGGCCCAGCTCCTCCACCAGGTGGACGGGCAGCCGGATGGTGCGGGACTGGTCGGCTATGGACCGGGTGATGGCCTGACGGATCCACCAGGTCGCGTACGTGGAGAACTTGAAGCCCTTGGCGTAGTCGAACTTCTCGACGGCGCGCACCAGGCCCGCGTTCCCCTCCTGGATCAGGTCGAGGAGCGGCAGACCGCTGCGCGGGTAGCGGCGGGCGACCGCGACGACGAGGCGCAGGTTGGACCGGATGAACAGGTCCTTGGCGCGCTCCCCCGCCTCGTACAGCGCTTCCAGCTCCTCGCGGGAAGCGGCACCCGCCTCCTTGGAGTCGGCTATTTCGCCGTCGAGGATCTGGCGTGCGTACACACCGGCCTCGATGGTCTGGGACAGCTCCACTTCCTTGGCGGCGTCGAGCAGTGGCGTCCGTGCGATCTCGTCGAGGTACATGCCGACCAGGTCGCGGTCGGCGATCTCCCCGCCTACGGCGCGAACGCTGCTTGCCCGGGTCGTTCCGGTCGAGGACCGACGGGCGACGGCACGGGTTGCCATGCTTGGTGCTCCCTTGCGTGAGTAGGTCGCGTGTGGTGCGGCTGTGGCTGCCGGGATCCCTCTCGGGTTCCCCGCTTCCATTCGATCCAACGGCTGGAATCCGGACAGAATTCCCCTCGGCCGCACTCAATTTCGTGATCTTGCAGTATCCTGTCGCCCCGCCGGGGCAAAAACTTGGTCCAAATCACCATGAAAACGCAGGTCAGGGCAGGTATTGAGGACGGTCCGACGGTGCGCGGCGGTCTTTATGGCCCCTTCACCGGTGAGACGTCCATCACCTTCCGGGCGGCCACTTTCGTGCCCTGCCGGTCGCTCCCGGCCGCCCTTCGACCGTGAAGACGGCGCGGGCCCCCGCAAGGTTGCTCAGGATGCCCCCTCTGCCCCGGATCCGGCATGGATCCGGCGTGCGCGGCGAACGGGCCCCGGGCGCCAGGTACCCCCGTTCCTCCGCCGCACGCCCTAGGTCCCGAGCCCGTTACCGAGCGCCGGGCGGGCGCCTAGTGTCCGGCGCATGGACACCACAGGCACGTACGACGAAGCACTCGTCCGGCTGCACGGCACGGGGCCCGAGCGGCTGGGACGGCTCTCCAACCACGCCCCCATGGCGGTGGAGGCGCTCGCCGCGCACGGCCGCGCGGGCGATGTGCACCGCTGGCTCGACCTGTACGCGGACAAGCTGGAGGAGTTCCCGGGCAGCCACGCCCGGGTGACCGACGACAACTGGCAGGAGGCGCTGGGCGATCCGCGCCGGGCAGCCGACTGGATCGCGTACTTCGAGCGGCTGCTCGCCGAGCGGCCCTGGCGGGACGTGCTGGCCGAGTGGTGGCCGCGGCTGCTGCCCGGCATCGCCGGCGGCTCCGCGCATCCGGTGATCCGGGTCGGGCACGCGGTGCGCAACCTGCGGGACGACGACGGGCGGACGGCGCCCAGGCTGACGGAGCTGGCGCACGGCCTGGGCTACTGGGCGGCCCGGCACCACCGCGCCCCCGAACCGGCGCCGCTGCCGGGAGCGGTCACCGCCGCCGCGGCCCTGGGCTCCGTACCGCCCGTCGACGTACGGGAGGGGAGCTTTCCCGACCGGCTGGCGCGCGTGGCGCGCGTGCCCGTGTGGGCGGCGGCTCCGGCGACGCCCGAGGAGGCCCGCGAGAGGCTGACCGAGCTGGTGCGGGCCGCGGTGCACCGGTACGCGACCCACGGGCACGGCGAGGAGACGATGCTCGTGCACGCCTCGACGGCCCCCAACGCCGTCCTGCGCGTCCTGCCCGCGCTGCCGCGGTCCCTGTGGGTACCCAGCCTGCACACCGCGTGGCGGGTGACGGCCGCGGTGACCGCGATGTACGCGCCCGACGAGCCGGTCGCCTACCGGCCCCGGGCGGCCGGGCTCACCGCGATGGAGGTCTTCGAGCGGGCCGCCGAGCACGGTGACGAGCACGTGGTGAAGTTCGCCGACACCGCCCTCGACGTCGGTGACGAACGCGCCCTGTCGGCGGCCCTGTACGCGGTGGAGATCAGCGAACCGCTGGTCTAGCGCGGCCCGTGGCGAGCGGCCCCGGCCCTCAGCCGAACTGCACCGACCGCTTCGCCAGCCCCATCCAGAACCCGTCGATCACGCTGCGCGCGCCGGCCAGTTCGTCCTCGGCCGCGCCGAGCGTGACGAACAGCGGGGCGAAGTGCTCGGTGCGCGGGTGGGCCAGGGTGCCCGCCGGGGACTTGTGCTCGAAGTCGAGCAGCGCGTCGACGTCGGCGGCGGCCAGCGCCCGCTGCCCCCAGTCGTCGAACTCCGCCGACCAGGAAGGCACCCCGGGGCCGGTGTGCCGCAGGGCCGCCAGGTTGTGGGTGAAGAAGCCGCTGCCGACGATCAGCACCCCCTCGTCCCGCAGCGGCGCCAGCCTGCGCCCGACCTCCATCAGACGCTGCGGGTCGAGCGTCGGCATCGACACCTGGAGCACCGGAACGTCCGCCTGCGGGAACATCTCCACGAGCGGCACGTACGCCCCGTGGTCCAGCCCACGGTCCTCGACGTCCTGCACGGGCAGCCCGGCGCCGCGCAGCAGGTTCCGTACGGACTCGGCCAGCTCGGGCGCGCCGGGGGCGGCGTACCGGACGGCGTAGTAGTGCTCGGGGAAGCCCCAGAAGTCGTAGACGAGGGGGACCGTCCGGGTGGCGCCGAGGGCCAGCGGCGACTCCTCCCAGTGGGCCGAGACGACCAGGATGGCGCGCGGCCTGGGCAGGTCGGCGGACCAGGCGGCCAGTTCGCCGGGCCACACTGGATCATCGGCGAGCGGCGGAGCTCCGTGGCTGAGGTACAGGGCGGGCATGCGCGCGGTGGTGGATGTCATGCGCTCTAGTTTAACTTTCAATGAGGGGCTTTACAGTGGAGCGCATGAGCACATCGAAGAAGGCGGCCCGCAGCACCCGGGCAGGGGTCGGCGCCGCCACCGGACCGCGCTGGCTCAGCGACGAGGAGCAGCGCGTCTGGCGCGCGTACATCCATGCCACCACCCTCCTCGACGACACCCTCGACCGCCAGTTGCAGCGCGACGCCGGCATGCCCCACATGTACTACGGGCTGCTCGTGCAGCTCGCGCAGGCGCCCGGCCGCAAACTGCGGATGACGGAGCTGGCGAAGAACGCGAAGATCACCCGCTCCCGGCTCTCGCACGCGGTCGCCCGGCTGGAGAAGAACGGCTGGGTGCGCCGCCAGGACTGCCCCTCGGACAAGCGCGGCCAGAACGCGTTCCTCACGGACGAGGGGTACGAGGTCCTGCGGGAGGCCGCTCCCGACCACGTGGAACTCGTCCGCCGGGCGATGTTCGACCGGTTGAGCGAGGAGCAGGTGCGGCAGCTCGGCGAGATCATGTGCAGCATCGCCGAGGGCCTGGAGCCCACGGGCACGGGCGCGGACCTGCCCTGGCTGCGGTAGCCCTCTTGCCCGGCTGCGGTGACACGTACCAACGACGTATCCGCACCGCACCGGACGAGGCGGTACGGAGCATCCGGACAGCACTCCGCCCCGGCCCCGCCGCGAGAAGCGGCGGAATCGGGGCGGGGAGTGCCGGCGGAACCGGGACCGTGACCGCCGGCCGAACCGGGTGTCAGTGCGCCACGACGGGGATCCGTACCTCGTCCTCGGCGCCCTGGCCGTCGCCGGACGACACGGTCGTCACTCCGGGCCTGCCCGCCGTGATCAGCGTGAAGGCGATGCCCGCCGAGACGACCAGGATGCCGACGGCCCACCAGATGGCACTGGAGTAGCCGTGCACGGCGGCCTGCGCCCCGAGCAGCTTCGCGGGCAGCCCGTCGGCCGCGTGCGTGAGGGCGTAGTCGCGGGTGGCGCTCACCGCGACGGTGCTCAGCAGCGCGGTGCCGATCGCGCCGCCGACCTGCTGCGAGGTGTTCACCATGGCGGAGGCGACACCCGCGTCGCGCGGCTCGATGCCGTGGGTGGCCAGCGACATGGCCGGCATGAACGCCGTACCCATGCCCAGACCCAGCAGCAGCTGCGCGGGCAGGATCAGACCGGCGTACGAGGAACCGATCTCCAGCTGGGTGAGCAGCAGCATGCCGGTCGCGGCCAGCAGGAAGCCGGGGCCCATCAGCAGGCGCGGCGGCACCCGGGTCATCAGCCGGGCGCCGACCTGGGTGGAGCCCGTGATCATGCCCGCGATCATCGGCAGGAACGCGAAGCCGGTCATGACGGGCGAGTAGCCCTTGATGACCTGGAGGTAGTACGTGAGGAACAGGAACAGTCCGAACATCCCGATGACGGCGAGCCCCAGCGACAGGTAGACCCCGCCGCGGTTGCGCTCCAACAGGACGCGCAGCGGCAGCAGCGGGTGCTTCACCTTCGCCTCGACGGCCACGAAGGCGGCCAGCAGGACGACCGCGGCGGCGAACATGCCCAGGGTCATCCCGGCGCTCCAGCCGTCGGTCTCGGCGCGCGTGAAGCCGTAGACGAGGGAGACCAGGCCGAGGGTGGAGAGGACCACGCCGGGGAGGTCGAGCGGCGAGCGGTTGCGGCCGCCGGCCGGCTCACGGATGAAGAAGTACGCGCCGACGGCGGCGACCACGGCGAAGGGGATGTTGACGAAGAACGTCCAGCGCCAGTCGAGGTACTCGGTGAGGAACCCGCCGAGGATCAGGCCGACGGCACCGCCGCCGCCCGCGATGGCACCGAAGATGCCGAACGCCTTGGCGCGCTCCTTCACGTCGGTGAACGTCACGGCCAGCAGTGACAGTGCGGCCGGCGCGAGGAGGGCGCCGAAGACGCCCTGGAGGGCGCGCGAACCGAGCATCATCGCCTCGCCGGTGGCGGCACCGCCCAGTGCGGAGGCGGCGGCGAAGCCGGTCAGGCCGATGACGAAGACGCGCTTGCGGCCCCACAGGTCGGCGAGACGTCCGCCGAAGAGCAGCAGTCCGCCGAAGGCGAGGGCGTAGGCGGTGATGACCCACTGCCGGTTGGCGTCGGAGATGCCGAGGTCCTGCTGGGCGGACGGCAGGGCGATGTTCACGATCGTCGCGTCGAGGACGACCATCAGCTGGGCGAGCGCGATGAAGACGAGCGCCTTCCAGCGGTTGGGGTCGGCGGCGGGCGCGGGCGCGGGTATCGCGCCGTCCCGCTTGGCGAGGGAGGGGCCTGTTTCAGGCATGGGAGTAGCCACCTTGGGGTGCGAAAGACAGAAAACGGACATGAGCGGCACCCGTGGGGCACTGCCGGTACGTGGTGTGCGGTGGTCCTCGGCGGGGGCGCCGGGACGGGGTCACTGAGGTCGGCGGAGGTCTTCCAGGGTCGCCGGGCTGCCGGGCAGCTCGGATCGTGCGGGTGCTTCCAGACCGTCGAGGAACAGCTGCAGATGACGGTGGACGAACTGGTCGAAGTTGATGCAGCCGCTGCCGGGCAGCGGCCGGGTGAGCTGGGACAGCGCCACCATGAGGTCGCCGACGGCGACGTCGGAGCGGAGCCGGCCGGCCGCGCGGGCGCGGCCCATCAGGTCCTCGACGGCCACTTCCAGGCGTTCGCGGCCGGCGAGCAGGTCGGCGTGCTGCGAGTCGAAGCCCTCGGAAAGCATCGGGCACAGTGCGCCGATCCGTTCGTCGGCGGCCTCGTGGACGAAGCGCCGCAGGGCGCCGAAGGCGTCGCCCCGCTCCTCGGCGATCTCCATGACCGCCGCTTCGGCGCGCTCGGCGGTACGGGCCAGGACCGACACCACCACTTCGTGGATCAGGTCCTCGCGGTCGGGGAAGTTCCGGTAGAGCGTGGCGTTTCCGACCACGGCACGGCGGGCGATCTCGTCGAGGGGCACGTCCGGTCCGTGCTCGACGAACATCTCGCGCGCCGCGGTGACGATGCGTTCCCGGTTGCGCAGTGCGTCGGCACGCGGGCGCGGGACGCGCCGCTGCGCGACGGAGGCACCGGTTTCGCTGACCACCACAACTCTCCCTTCGACTGCCGCTTCCGTACGGGGACGGGGCGGCCCGTACGAAAACGGGGAGGGCTTCCCCACTTTCTGCGGACTCACCTTCAAACGGGGAGACGCTCCCCGTTTATTTCCACCTGCCCCCACTTCCTTCATGTGACCTGAATCACAAGCCGCACCACCTTCGGCCCACCCAACGCGCGCCCCTCCGCCCGTCACCGGAGGGTGAGCGAACAGGAGCAGTCAGGACTGTCCGGGACGGAACGGACAGGGCTGCGTGGAGCGGAAGGCGAAAATCCATGCAGCAGCCGCGCCCCCGCCCCGGCATAACCGGCGGCCCCCGCACCGGCCACGGAACCCCGGCCGGCGGCCCTCTTCCCGGCGGCCGTCGCGGCGGCCCCCGCTCCACCCGCGCCCCGCGCCGCGTCCTCGGCCTCGCCGCCCTGGCCACGCTCGCCCTCACCGTCGTGACCAGCGCGAGCACCCCGCTCGGCGACTCCCGCCACGCCTCCTCGGGCCCGGCCGGAAACCTCCGGGCCGCCGAGGGCTCCGCACGGTCCGTCCGTACGCAGCCGGAGCCCGCGGGGCCGCCCGGCTCGACGGAGGCACTGGAGGCCGCCGTGCAGCCGTGCCGCATCACCGGCACCCGCGGCGTGCAGATGTCGGAGGGCATGCCCACCGCGCCCGGCTACACCCGGTCCACCGGCGAGGTGCGCGCCCTCAACCTGATGATCGACTTTCCGGACGCGCCCGGTCAGGGCACCGCGCTGGCCCGCTTCCAGGAGTTCGCGCCGCAGACCGCCGCCTGGTTCGACGCCAGCAGCTACGGCCGGCTGCGATACGTGCCCCGGGCGCCGATCACCGACTGGCTGCGGATGCCGCTGCCGTTCGCCGAGTACGGGATAGAGCGCGGCGCCCCGTTCGAGCCGGGCTACCAGCGGCTGGTGCAGGACATCGTGACGCTCGCAGACCCCCGGGTCGACTTCTCCGCGTACGACCTGGTGAACATCCTGGTCACCCCGAACGCCGGCCCCTCGGCCCTGGACACGGTCCTGTCCGTCACCTTCTCCGGCAACAGCGAGGCTCCGGTCGCCGACGGCGTCCCGCTGGCCAACACCTCGTTCGTCTACAGCCGCCAGGACGACGGCTCGGGCAGCTACGCGGAGACCGGCTTCCGCGTCCTGCCGCACGAGAACGGCCACGTCTTCGGCCTGCCCGACCTCTACACCCCGGACGGCGGCGGCGCGGTCGGCCACTGGGACATCATGTCCGAGGACTGGGGGGCCAACAACGACCTTCTGGGCTGGCACAAGTGGAAGCTCGGCTGGCTGGACACCCGGCAGGTCGGCTGCGCCGCCCGCCGCGGCACCACCGACCTCACCCTCGCCCCGCTGGCCGCCCCCACCGGTGCCCGCAAGCTGGCCTTCGTACCGCTCTCCGAGACCTCGGGGTACGCGGTCGAGGTGCGCACCCGCGCGGGCAACGACGACGCGGTGTGCAAACCGGGCGTGCTCATCTACCGCGTGGACGCGGACGTGGACACCGGCAACGGCCCCATCACGGTCGCCGACAGCGAACGCAACAGCGGCGGCTGCACCCGCCGCCCCAACGTCCATCTGGAGCTCTCCGACGCTCCGTTCACCCCCGGCACGTCCTTCACCGACAAGGCGCGCGGCATCCGCATCGACGTGCTCGACGCGGACGAGGCCACCGGCGACCACCGCATCCGCGTCACCCGCTCCTGACCCCCGCCCGACCCGCCGCCGGACCAGCGGCCCCACCCCATCCCCCCACGCCCGCCCCATCCGCTAGGCTGTGCTGGGCCGCTCACAGCAGCAGCCCTGGCTCTTGCCCCGCGCAAGGGATCTCCCACCCGGAGGCCCCACGCACCCGCAAGACCGGCCTCCGTAGCTCAGGGGATAGAGCACAGCTCTCCTAAAGCTGGTGTCGCAGGTTCGAATCCTGCCGGGGGCACAGCCCGAAGCCCCCCGACCGCGACCGGTCGGGGGGCTTCTCGGTGTCCGGGGGCGGTACCGGTTACGAGGACCTGCGGATCGCCGCCGCCTTGCGGGCCGCGGCCATTTCCGCGGACTCGCGGCGGCCCCGCGAGGGGGCCGGGGAGCGGCGGGAGCGGGTCGGGCGGCTGCGGGGCTGGTCGGGGGTGGCGGCGCGCTGGGCGGTGGCGCGGACCGGGACGCCGGAGGGGGCCTGGGCACCGGTGATGCGGGTGAGTTCGGCGTCGCCGGAGCGGACCGCGGCCGTGTACGGGGTGACGCCCGCCTCGCGCATCAGCCGGGCGAAGTCGCGGCGCTGGCCGGGGGTCACCAGGGTGACGACGCGCCCGGACTCGCCCGCGCGGGCGGTACGGCCGCCGCGGTGCAGGTAGTCCTTGGGGTCGGTGGGGGGATCGACGTTCACGACGAGGTCGAGGTCGTCGATGTGGATGCCGCGGGCGGCGACGTTGGTGGCGACCAGGACGGTGATCTCGCCCTTCTTGAAGCGGTCCAGCGTGCGCGTGCGCAACGGCTGGGACTTGCCGCCGTGCAGGGCCGCCGCGCGGACGCCGCTGGCCAGCAGGTCGGTGGTGAGGCGGTCCACCGCCTGCTTGGTGTCCAGGAACATCAGGACGCGTCCGTCGCGGGCCGCGATCTCGACGGTGGTGGCGTGCTTGTCGGCGCCGTGCACTTCGAGGACGTGGTGCTCCATGGTGGTGACCGCCCCGGCCGACGGGTCGACGGAGTGGACGACCGGGTCGTCGAGGAAGGTGCGCACCAGCTTGTCGACGTTGCGGTCGAGGGTGGCGGAGAAGAGCATCGTCTGGCCGTCCTCCCGCACCTGCTGGAGGAGTTCGGTGACGTCGGGCATGAAGCCCATGTCGCCCATCTGGTCCGCCTCGTCGAGGACGGTGACGCGGACCTGGTCGAGGCGGCAGTCCCGGCGCTCGATGAGGTCCTTGAGCCGGCCGGGCGTGGCGACGACGACGTCGGCGCCGCGCCGCAGCGCGGAGGACTGCCGGCCGATGGACATGCCGCCGACGACGGTGGCCATGCTCAGCTTCAGGACCTCGGCGTACGGGGTGAGCGCGTCCGTCACCTGCTGGGCGAGTTCCCGCGTCGGTACGAGGACCAGGGCGAGCGGCGCCTTGGGCTGCGCCCTGCGTCCGTACGAGGCCGTGCGCACGAGCATCGCGAGGCCGAAGGCGAGGGTCTTGCCGGAACCGGTGCGGCCACGGCCCAGCACGTCGCGTCCGGCGAGCGAGTTGGGGAGCGTCGCGGCCTGGATCGGGAACGGCTCGGTGACCCCCTCGGCGGCCAGCGCCCGCTGCACCGCGTCCGGCATGTCGAGTTCGGTGAAGGCGGCGACCGGGGGAAGGCCCGGGGTGACCGTCACGGGGAGGGCGAATTCGCCCTTCAGGGTTACCGGGCGGCGGGAACGGCCGCCGTTTCCGGAACCCGGACGGCCACCGGCCGCGTAACTGCCGCCCGTACGGCCGCCGGAGCCCGAGCCGCGCTTCGAGGCGCCGCCACTACCACTCCCGCCGCCATTTCCGCGCTTTCCGGCACTCGTGTCGCGATTCCCGCCGAAGCGGGCATAGTTCGTACTCAACGGAGAATCCTCCTCGATACCGGCACGTATCGAGGAAATCCCGGACCCACCGCAAAGCGGGCCGCATTTCAAGAACGAGCCGAAATGAATGAAAAACAGAAGACGGCCCGGGGCCCTGTCGCACGTTCCGGCGGGACGGCCCGGGGGGCCGGGGGCGAACCCGTGGAACGGCGATCCTGCACAGCTGGGACGATCTTGCGTTCCCGGGGGCCGCGGCCCGGAGGCCGCGTCGCTTCAACAACGAGTGTGACCCATGCATTCCCGGACGCAAAAACGGGCTGGGACCCGCACCCGAGGTGCAGGTCCCAGCCGCGCTGTCACCACTGATCAGGCCGAGGCCAATGATCAGGCGGGGACGATGTTCTCCGCCTGCGGGCCCTTCTGGCCCTGCGTGACGTCGAAGTTCACCTTCTGGCCCTCCTGGAGCTCACGGAAGCCCGAGGTGGCGATGTTGGAGTAGTGGGCGAAGACGTCGGCGCCGCCGCCGTCCTGCTCGATGAAGCCGAAGCCCTTTTCAGAGTTGAACCACTTCACGGTGCCAGTAGCCATGTCAAATCTCCTTCGGGGTAAAGACCCGAGGAACACACACTGTGCGTGCTCCACGTCGCGCGATGATGACCCCGTCCGGGAGAAGAGCACCGGAAATACAAAAGAAAAGTGCGCCCACCGGAAAACGAGTGAATTCCGGGGAGAGCACTTGTAAGTCTTTTCGGGAACCACAACTGCAACTGTGAATAACCGTAGCACGCCGAGAGCATTCCGGCACGGCGAGTATTCACCCGACTTCGCTCCGGTCGCTTCCGTGTGTTCACATCGGCGGTCCGGGGCGCAGTGCGGAGGGAATGTACCCCGGCGATCAGGACGGCAACCGCTCCGGCACGAAGACTTTGCCCGACGATCACTTTCCGGGGCGGCGAGTTCACCCGGGAAACGCGCCGGGCGGGCCGCTCGTGCGGCCCGCCCGGCGTCCCGGGCGCCGTCCCCGGGGTGTCGTCGGCGAGGTGTCCCGGCCGATCTGTCCCTGTCGATGTGTCCGGGCCGAGGTATCCGGGTCGAGGTGTCCCGGTCAGCCCAGCCGGCGCAGCTTCGCGCCGAAGCCCGGTTCCACCAGGTCCGACTTGAGTGCCACCGGCGCCTTCACCTGGCCGGGGCCGGTGCCGACGGTGACCTCGCCGACCACGTCACCGGCCTTCGCCGCGTGCGGCACGCTCTTGCCCTCCGCCGCACCGGCCGCCAGTTCGACCTTCAGACCGGGCCAGCCGACCGCCTTCAGGTCCTTGGTCGCCACGACCGGCGTCTGTCCGCCGAGTCCGTCGTCCACGAACCCGACGACGTCGCCCTTCTTGACGACCGTGGCCGAGGTGACCGTCTCCTGCGCCTTCTCGATCAGCTTCAGGCTGCCGAAGATGGCCTTGTCCAGCTTGTCGTTCAGCACGGCCCCGGTCGTCTGGTTCATGACCGCGCCGATGATCCGGCGCTCCTTGCCGTCGATCATCGTGCTCGCCGTGAACAGCAGGTTGCCGCCCGCCGGAGTGGTCGAGCCCGTCTTGATGCCGTTGACGCCCGGCTTCAGCAGGATCTTGTTGTTGTTGTAGATCGTGCCCGGCAGACCGGGGATCTTGACGTCCGGCATGTCCACGATCTTGCGGAACACGTCGTTCTCCATCACCGCGCGGCCCAGCTTGATCTGGTCGACGGGGGTGCTGACGGTTCCCTTGTCGAAGCCGCTGGAGTCGGTGTACTTCGTGTTGGTCATGCCGAGGTCCTTGGCGGCGGCGTTCATCTTTTCGAGGAACTTCTCCTCCGAACCCGCGTCCCAGCGCCCGAGCAGCCGTGCCACGTTGTTGCCCGACGGGATCATGAGCATCATCAGCATCTGGCGCTGCGTGTACTCCTGCCCCTTCTTGACCTTCGCGGTGGACTCGTCGCCCTTGTTGCCGTCGTCCTCGGCGGCCTGGTCGACGGTGATCTTCGGACCGTCCTGCTTGCCCGTGATCGGGTGGTCCTTGAGGATCACGTACGCCGTCATGGCCTTCGCCATGCTCGCGATCGGGGCGGCCTTCTGCGCGCCCTCCGTGCCCATGGAGCCGACGCCCTCGACCTCGATGGCGGACTGGCCCTCGCCGGGCCACGGCATCTCGATCTTCCCGCCCTCGAAGGTGTACGACGGCGAAGCGGTCAGCGCGATCTTCGGGTCCGGCAGCGGACGGACCATCTGCACGACCGCGAAGACCACCAGCAGGAGCAGGACCAGCGGGGTCCAGATCTTGAGCCGGCGGACGGTGGTGCGGACCGGGGTCTCCGGCGGGGCGGGCTTGTTGGTCAGCTCGGCGAGCAGGTCCAGCGGCGGCTTGGGCGGCAGCGGCTGCTGCTTGGTCAGCTCCGCCTCCGGGAAACCGCCGGGCGCCCGGCCCTGACCGGCCTGCGCGGGAGGCATCGGCGGACCGTCGGGACGCGCCTGCGCCCCGGCCGCCGCACCCACGGAACCGGTGGCCCCGGGCCGGCGCGGCGGCTTCGGCGACCGTACGTCGTCGGGCTTCAGCGGTACGAAGGTGCTGGTGCGCTCCGTGTCCGACTCGGGCCGGGACGTCCGGGAACTCGGTCCGCCCTGCGGGGACTTGGGCGCCTTCGGGTCGGTGGCGGGCAGCTTGAGCATCGCCGTCGGCTGGTCGACCTTGGGCGCCGAGGGGCGCATGGTCTTGAAGACGGCGGTGGCCTGGTCGACGCCGTTGCCGTCATCGCCCGGACGGTCACCACCGGCGGCCCTGCCGGACTTGGCCGGGGTCCCGGACCCGGACTTGCTCCCGGCACCGGAACCGGACCCGCCCTTCGGCTCGGACTCGGCCTGCGCCCCGGTCCCGGAACCGGACTTCGCCGCGGAGCCGGAACCCGACTTGGCGTCGCCCCCGGACTCCGCCGACTCCCCCGCCCCGGCCGACTTCACGGCGGCGGACGCGGCGACAGCGGAAGCGGCTCCCGCGGCCCTGCCGGACGCGGAGGTGGATTTGCCGGACGCGTCGCCGGACTTGCCGGATTCGTCGCCGGACTTGGCCGCTGCCGACTTGGCGGACGCGGAACTGCCGGATGCGGACCCGGCGGACCCGGACCAGCCGGTCGCCGACTCGCTGGACCGGGACGTGGCCCCGGACTCCGGGGCGGACCCGGCCGGTTCGGACGCGGCGGAGCCGGACCTGCCGGACGCCGACGCACCGGACGAGGACGGGGACCCGGACTCGGCCGACCGGCCCGACGCCGCTCCGCCGGACGCGGACCCGGCGCCCTTCCCCGAAGCCGACCGGCCCGACGCGGACTCAGACGCAGACTCGGACTCGGACTCGGACTCGGACTCGGACTCGGCAGAGTCGGTGCCGGAGGCCGAGTCGGGACCGGTGTTCGCGGACCGGTCCTTCGCGGACTTCGCTTCCGGCTTCTCCTCGGCCGTGGACGGCTTGCCGCCCGTGCGCTCGGCGTCCTTGCCGTCGGCTCCCGCGGCAGCCCTGGCGGCCCATGAGGGGGCCTTGCCGGACGGCTTGGACGCGGTCCTCTCCTCGCCCTCCGCTTCCGCGGCGGAACGGTCCTGCGCCGCACTGTCGGCCGTACCGGCCTCGCGAGCCGCGCGGGCGCCCGAGAACGCGGCAGCCGCGATGGCGGCGGAGTTGGCCGCACCGGACTCGTCCCCGGCGAAGTCCGCGTCGGCGTCCGGGGCGGAGTCCGCTCCGGCGTCCGCAGCCGTGTCCGTGCCCGCGTTCCGCTTCGGGGTCTTCGCGGCACCCGCACCAGCGGCCGGGCCGCGGTCGTCCGCAGCCGTCGCGTCGGCGTTCCCGTCCGTCACCGGGCCGTCCCCGGAGTTGTCCCCGGAGCCGTCCTCGGAGTCGTCGGCCGTGGCCACCCACGCCGCAACCGCGGCGCGCAGCCGGGAGTCTCCCGGCTCGGAGCCCTCCACGGGCTCCTCAGCGGCCTGGGAGCGGGATTCCGCTTCCTGCCCCGCCAGGTCGCCCTCCGTGCCCTTGGCGCCCCTCTCGGAGCCCTCCGCGGCGTCCGCCTCGTCCGAGCCGCCGACCGCGCCGCGCGCGCCCGTGGCACCGGCGCCCGCGCCGGCCCCCGCGGCCCCGCCGCCGTCCGCCGCCGGTACCTCGGCACCGGATTCCGCTTCGGCACCCCGGGAAGCACCGGCGGACCGGTCGTCCGGGGCCGTGCCGTCCGCGGCGTCTTCGGCCGCACCGCCGTCGGCCGCGGCGTCCGCCGCCCCGGACCCCGTGCCCGTAACCCTCGGGCGGGTCCTGAAGACGCCCGTGGGCCGGTCCACCTCGTGACGGTCGCGGCCCTCGACGGCTTCCGCCGTGTCCGCGCCCGCCGTCTCGTGGGTGACCTCGTCCGCTTCCGCAGCCGCCTTCGCGTCCGGTGGAACCGACTTCGACGCCTCCGGCGTCCTCTCACGGAACACCGCGAGCCGGGGGTCGCGTTCGCCCGCCGTCTCCCCCGACGACTTCCGCTGCTCCGACCTGTCGGGGGACTCGCCCGCCACCGATGCCTCCTCAACGCGTACGTCTACGCCACACACACCGCAACGGGGCCCGCCCCCGCTGTCCGATCCATGAACCAGTGTCCTGCTACGGGCACCGGCCCCACGTGCTAGACGAGAACGACATACCTACTGGTTCCCGCTCAAAGCACCCAGGCACTCTCGACAGATGAATGTGAGAGGGGTCACCCTGTCATTCATCCACGCGGGGAGGCATGGATGGGCAGGAGCCGCAGAACAATTCCGGAGGAGCTTCTGTTGCTCGCTCTGGACCCGGCAACGGGTACCACAGCGCAGCCGCAGTCGCTCGACCTCGGCCTGGCCGGGGCACAGCTAGTGGAGCTGGCTCTGGCAGGACGGATAGCCCCTGACGGGGATCGTATCGCCGTGGTGATGCCACGGCCGACCGGAGATCCGACACTGGACTCCGCACTGGAACTGCTGCGCCGACGCGGCAGCCCGGTCCGGGCGGTCCACTGGATTGGCGGGCCCCGACTGGGGCTGCGCCAGATCTATCTCGCGCATCTGGAGCGGTGCGGCATGGTGCATGCCGTGTCGGGTCAGATGTGCGGGGTGCTGCCGACGACTCGCTACCAGGCGACGGACACGGCAATCAGCCGGGACATCCGAGCCCGGCTGGACAGCGCGATCCGCACCGGCGTACCGCCGGACCCGCGGACCGCGGCGCTCGCCGCTCTGGCCCACGCGGTCGGTCTCGGCAAGCATCTGTATCCCGGCAACGAGGGCCGGTCGTCGAGGTCCCGTCTGCGGGACCTGATCCGGCACGACCCGATGGGCGGTCTCGTGGCGCACGCCGTGATGGACGTCCAGAACGGGGTGGCCGCCGCGCCACGTCGCGCCGCACCAGGTTCGTCCGCGGGTCCGGGCAGTCCGGCCGGCAGTGGTGGCGGAGCACGTCAGACCGCCTCCGTACCCGTGCAGCCGCACCGCGGCAGCATGGCGCGGGCCGTGGCGCACTGACACGTCGCCGACGGCGGCACCGGCGCGATCGGCGCGCCCTGCGCGGTCGGCGTCGTTCCGCAGGAGCACACGCACACGCACACGCACCAACCGCATCACCGCACCACCGCCGCACCCCACGCGCGGGGCAGTGGACCGGCCGTCCGGACGAGGGCCGGGCCGCCGCCCCGCGCGTGTTCGGCTTCCGCGGCGCGCGTTTCCCGCCCCCGGCGCGGGTTTCCGGCCACGGCGGCCCTCCGGGCTCCTGCGGATGCGTGCCCGTCGCGGCACCCTGTGTGTCCATTCGGCAGCGCGGCCAGGCCGGTTGGTGGCAGTCTGCTGAACAGTAGATACGCGCAGCACGCAGCCGGAGGTGCAGTTCCCGTGGCGTCCCCCAATGTCAATCCCACCGTCAGGCGACGCCGACTGGGCCAGGAGTTGCGTCGCCTCCGAGAGCTCAAAGGCATGACGGCGGAAGGCGTCGCCGAGCGGCTCCTGGTCTCCCAGTCGAAGATCAGCCGGTTGGAGAACGGCCGCCGCAGCATCAGCCCGCGCGATGTGCGCGACCTCTGCGGGGTGTACGAGGTGGAGGACCCCAGGGTGGTCGAGTCGCTGATGCAGATGGCCAAGGACTCGCGCCAGCAGGGCTGGTGGCACGCGTTCGGCGACATCCCGTACAGCGTCTACATCGGTCTGGAGACCGACGCCGACAACCTGCGGGTGTACGAGCCGCAGATCGTGCCCGGTCTGCTCCAGACGCCGCAGTACGCGGAGGCGGTCATCTCCGGCGCGCTGCCCGAGAACCCGCCCGAGGAGTGGGCGAAGCGGGTCGGCGTACGGCTGCGCAGGCAGGAGCGCGTCACCACCAGCACGTCGCCGCTGCGGCTGTGGGCGGTGATCGACGAGGCGGCGCTGCGCCGGGTCGTCGGCGACCGGCACCTGATGCTGGCGCAGCTGGAGCATCTCCAGGAGCTGGCCCGGCTGCCCCATGTGACCATCCAGGTACTGCCGTTCAGGGCGGGCGCCCACACCGGGCTCAGCGGTCACTACGCCATTCTCGAATTCCCCGAGACGTCCGATTCCAGCGTGGTCTACATCGAGGGCGTGACGAGCGACCTCTATCTGGAGAAGACGCCCGACGTGCAGAAGTACACGGGAATGTACGAGCACCTGCGGGCCAAGGCGCTGAGCGTCGAGGACTCGCACCTTTTCATCGAGAAGATCGCCAAGGAGTACGCGAGCGCGGAGCGCGAGGGATAGCCCGCACGAACCGCTCAACACGGGTACGGCCAACGGAGGTTGCGAACCGTACACCTTCCGCATGGGCCAGTGGAAGATCCGCCGGAATATGCCATCCAGTCGAGTGAACGTCCCCTGTGCCCGGAAGAGTTCCGGCGTAGCGTCGATCACGCCAAGCAAGAGCGTTGGCAGCTCACAACGACTGGTGAAGGCGGAACGGACATGGCAATTCTCAAGGGCGCGACGGCCGAGTGGACGAAGTCCTCTTACTCCGGCGGAAACGGCGCGTGCGTCGAAGTGAAGTCCCCGGTTTCGCACGCCATTGACGTGCGTGACTCGAAGGCACCCGAGGGCCCCTCGATCTCCTTCGTCCCGGGCGCGTGGATGTCGTTCATCGCCGAGGTCGGCCAGGGTTCCCTCGGACGTTGATCCCCTTGTCGCCGCGTGCGGCACGCAGTTGATCCGCGTGTGCCGCGGGCACCGACAGAGCAGCGCAACGGAGCCCTCTCGACCGGCCCGCCGTCCTGGCCGAGGGGGCTTTTCCACTCTCCGGTTCCGGCTCCCGATCGTTTGAACCGCCCTACCGAAGTTCGTCGACGTACCGGTCCGTCCCCACCATGGTGGGGATGAACGGTGCCACCAGTTCCACCCGTCCGAGCCCCGCCCCGGCCACCGCTTCGCCGAGTCCGCCGAAGCGTTCCTGCCAGTGTTCGCGAGGATCCTCCTCCAGGAACCACAGCAGCGTGAGCCGGGTGTCGACGCCCTCGACCTGCTTGACGTACGTCATCCGGTCGCCGGGCAGCGGGGTCGGCCGGAAGACCGTGACCATCGCCGCCGGTGAACCGGCGAGCTGCTTGGGCAGGTGCGCCGAGCGCAGCCACTCCACCAGTTCCGCCCGCCGCTGGGGGCTCTCGGCGTCGATCACCTCCAGCACCAGGCCCCGGTAGGGGTGGTCGAGGACGTGGAAGTCGCGCGGTCCCGCGGCTCCGTCGCGGTAGACGGTCGCCTCGTGGTCCTGGAACGCGGTGAAGACATGGGTGCGGGCCTGATGGACCCGGCCGTCCCGGTTGAGCCGCTTGTTGATGCCGACGGTCCACTTCATGTGCTCGTCGTAGCGGCCCTCGGTGATCCAGTACGTGCTGAGGTAGCAGCCGGCGGTGACGGGGTCGGCGACCGCCGACTCGGCCGGGTAGCGCAGGAGTTGCAGGTCGCGGGTGGCGACCCAGCGGCGCCCGGCGTACATCCACGGCATGGCCATCGCGCCCGCCACGAAGTGGTCGTCCTCGTACCAGCGGTTGTAGGCGTACTCCTGGCCCGGGTGCGGCTCGACCATGGTGATCAGGGCGTGGCCGGGCCGTACTCCGTAGGGCCCGACGGCCGCAAGTTCCGCGTAGGTCTCGCTCCGGGTGTCCTCGCTCATGCCCGTCCCCTCCGGCTGGGTGTCCGCACGGGTGTCTTCCCACCCGTACCGAAGACACCTACTCTGACGGTCCGTCAGACATTCGGCCAGAGTCCGGAGGCAACCGCGTGAAGCTCGTCGAGGGAAAGACCGTCGTCGTCTCCGGGGTGGGTGCCGGGCTCGGTCACCAGGTGGCCGCGGCGGTGCTGCGCGACGGCGGCAACGCCGTGCTGGGCGCGCGCACCGAGGCCAACCTCGCCAAGGCCGCCGCCGAACTGGACCCGGACGGCACACGGACCGCGTACCTGCCGACCGACATCACCGACGAGCAGGCCTGCGCGCGGCTGGCCGCCCTGGCGGTGGAGCGCTTCGGCGGCATCGACGCGGTGGTCCACGTCGCCGCGTACGACACCCACTTCGGCGGTCTCCAGGACGCCGACTTCGATGCCTGGCAGCAGGTCCTGGACGTCAATCTGCTCGGCACGCTGCGGATGACGCGCGCCTGCCTGCCCGCGCTCAAGGAGCGCGGCGGCTCGGTCGTCCTCATCGGTACGCAGTCGGCGATCGCCAGCCCCAGCGAGGTGCGGCAGGCCGCGTACGCGGCGTCGAAGGGGGCGCTGACCTCGGCGATGTACTCCCTGGCACGTGAGCTGGGGCCGTCACGGATCAGGGTCAACACGGTGCTGCCGGGCTGGATGTGGGGCCCGCCGGTGCAGGGCTTCGTGGCGTACGCGGCCCAGGCCGAGGGTGTCGAGGAGGCGCGGGTGCGGGAGCGGCTGGACGCGCGGATGGCGCTGCCGGAGATGGCGACCGACGCGGACGTAGCGGACGCGGTGCTCTTCTTCGCCTCGGACCGGGCGCGGGCGATCACGGGACAGCAGCTGCTGGTGAACGCCGGGGAGCTGATGCGCTGAGCGCCGGGAGTTGCCCGCCGGGCGCGGGTCGCTCAGGCGCGCGGGTATCTGGCCAGCCAGCCCGGGGCGCTCGCGGTCGGGCCGTGCAGGGCCGGGCCCTGGGTCATCTCCATCGCGAAGTCGTCGGCGAGCTCCAGGACGGTCGGCCGGCCCTCCAGTTCCGCGAGCCAGCCCGGCGGCAGCGCCGTCTCGCCGTGCAGGGCGCCCAGCAGGGCCCCGCACAGTGCGCCGGTGGTGGCGGAGGCCCCGTCGTGGTTGACCGCCAGCCGCAGTCCGTGCCGGATGTCCTCGCCGACGAGCGCGCAGTACAGGGCGACCGCGAGCACTCCCTGCGGGGTGCGTGCGTCGCCGAGCTCCGCCACCCGCTCCGGGGTCGGCGTGCCCCGGCGCACCGCCCCCAGCGCGGTGTGCAGCGCGTGCGTGACGGGCTCGTGGCCGGGGCGGGTGGCCAGCAGGGCGAGGGTGCGCTGGACGGCGGTGGCGGGGCCCTCGCCGCGGGCCAGCCCGTGCACGAGGACGGCGAGCGCGCCCGCGGCGAGGGTGGAGGCGGGGTGGCCGTGGCTCTGGGCGGCGCACTCGACGGCGAGCTGGAGCACCAGTTGCGGCTCCCAGCCGACGAGCAGCCCGAAGGGGGCGGAGCGGGCGACCGCCGCCGGGTCGGTGGAGTCCGGGTTCCGGGGGTTTTCGAGGGTGCCCATCGTCGGTTCGCGGAAGGCGTTGAGGCATTCGCGGCCGGGCGACCTGCGGGCGTACAGCCACTCCTCGCGGGCCAGCCAGCCGTCCTCGGCGCGGCGCTCGTCGGGGCCCCAGTCGTGCTGGGTGGCGGACCAGCGCAGGTAGGCGCGGTGCAGGTCGGTGGGCGGGTGCCAGGCGCCGGTGTCGCGGCGGACCTGGGCGCGGACGAGTCCGTCGACGGTGAAGAGGGTGAGCTGGGTGGCCGCGGTGACCGCGCCCCGCCTGCCGTACGCGGGTGCCAGGTCGAGGAGCCCGGCGACGCCGTGAATCTCCCGTACGGCGCTCAGCGGCAGGGCGTCGACGGGGGCGCCGAGCGCGTCGCCGATGGCTCCGCCGAGCAGTGCGCCGCGCACCCGGCTGCGGAAGTCCTGCTGCTCCGCGCGGCCCCAGACGGGGTTCGCGGGGGTGGCAGTGTCGGCGGGGACGGCTGTACTGCTCATGGCGCGACACGCTACTTGATCGGTATCCGATCGGCTTGTGACTCCTCAGGTCCCTTACAGGTCCCCACCAGCCACAAGTCGGTCATAGCCGCAGAGCCCGTGTCGAAACCCGACACGGGCTCTGCGGTTCGGGGTCAGTCGGTGATGGAGATCTGACCGTTGCCGGGGTCCGCCGCGGCGGGCTGCGCCGGTACCCGGTCGCCGCCCTTGCCCTTGGCGGCGACCCCCTTCAGGAGTTCCGCGAGGTCGACGCCGGTGGTGGAGCTGAGCAGTTCCATGCCCTGGGCGACGTTGTCGGTGACGGTGCGGGAGAGGCGGGAGGCGCCGTCGGTGGAGATCACCGTCATCTTGTCGACCGCGCTGAGCGGCTCGGACGCCTTGGCGACGACCTGCGGCAGCGCCTCGACGAGCATCTGGATGACGGCCGCGTCGCCGTACCGCTCGAAGGCGTCGGCCTTCTTCTGCATGGCCTCGGCCTCCGCCGAACCCTTCGCGGCGATGGCCGCGGCCTCGGACTCGCCCTCGATCCGGACGGCCTCGGCGAGCGCGGCACGGCGCAGCTTCTCGCCCTCACCGGTCAGCCGGGAGCGCTCGGCGTCCGCCTCGGCCTCCTTGACCTGGCTGATCCTGCGGGCCTCGGCCTCCTGCTCGGCCTGGTAGCGGGCGGCGTCGGCGGGCTTGCGGACCTTGGTGTCGAGTTCGCGGTCGGTCAGGGCGGCCTGGCGCTGGGCGACCTTCTCCTGCTCGGAGAGGACCTCCTGCTGGCGGGCGGCCTCGGCGAGCGGACCGGCGGCGTTGGCCTTGGCGGCGGCGGCCTCGGTCTCGACGCGGATCTCGGCCTGCTTGAGGTAGTAGGTCCGCTCGGCGACGGCGATCTCCTCGGCGGCCTTCAGCCGGGCCTGCTCGGAGGCGCGCTTGGCGATGGCCTCGGCGATGTCGGCCTCCTGGCGGGCGCGGGCGGCCTCGGGCCGGCCCAGGTCCTCCAGGTAGGAGCCCTCGGTGGTGATGTCGTGGATCTGGAAGGCGTCCAGGACCAGGCCCTGCCCGGAGAGGCTGGCCTCGGCCTCCTCGGCGACCTGGCCGGCGAACGCGGCCCGGTCCCGGATGATGTCCTCGACCGACATCCGGCCGACGATGGCGCGCAGCGCGCCGGAGAGCACTTCCTGGGTGAAGCTGACGACCTGGCCCTGCTGCTGGAGGAAGCGCTGGGCGGCGGCCCGGATCGCGTCCTCGTTGCCGCCGACCTTGACGATGGCGACGCCTTCGAGGTTGGCCTTCACACCGCGCAGGGTGACCGCGCCGCGCACCGAGATCGGGATCTGCCGGCTGGAGAGGTCGAGGGTGGACTTCTGCTGGACGAACGGGACGACGAAGACGCCGCCGCCCACCACGACCTTCTGGCCGCTGTTGTCGGTCACGACCCGGCCGGTCACCGGGTCGGTGGACTTCTTGCCGCGCCGCCCGGTGATGATGAACGCCTCGCTCGGCCCCGCGACCTTGTAGCGCGTGACGACGACGAGACCGAGCAGGACGAGGAGTACGACGACTCCGACGACCGCGATGACGACTGGGCTCATGGGCAATCCCTCGTGATGGTTGAGCGGTTGTGTGCGTGCGGGAGGGGGCGCCGGTCCGTGGGGAGGCGGGCGCTCAGCGCTCGACGGGGCGTACGGAGACGGAGGTGGACGACAGCGTCGCCTCGACCCACACGTCGGCGCCCCGGAGCACCGGTTTCTCGCTCTTCGCCGCGTACTTCACCGGCTGGCCGCCGAGGTGGACGAGCACTTCGCCGTACCCGCCGGCCGGGATCGCGGTGACGACCGATCCCGGAGTGCCGACGAGGTCCTCCCCGCGTGGTGTCGCGTCGGTCTGATCCCGCATCAGAGCGCGGCTGAACTTCCAGGTCAGCCAGGCCGCTACGACCCCGGCGACGGCGCCGACCCCCGTTGCGGCGCCGGCACCGAGGCCGGTGGTGCCCAGTGTGATCGCACCACCGAAGCCGAGCATCGCGGTGAATCCGGCGACGACCGGCAGGGAGAGCCATCCGTCGAACAGCCCCTCCAGTGCGGAGAAGCCGTGGAACAGACCCTCCAGCAGTCCGTCGAAGACCAGCGCGAGGAGCAGGAGCACCACACCCGCGATGCCGAGACCCAGAAACAGTGTCATTCCCGCTCCTTCCCCCCGTGCGCGCCGGTTCCTTGACGTAACCGAAGGGTCGCACATCGCACTGACATCCGTCGTTGCCGGATCCCGGCAGTCTTTACGCGTTCTTAATGCCGGACACCCGTGGAACCGCGGTCGCACGAAGGGCGTCGTCGCTGCTGCGACGACGCCCTCCTGTCCCGTCCGGTTGCGCCGTCAGTCGCCCAGTACCGGCAGCAGTTGCGGGAGATGGCCGTCGGAGGCGTGCGCGGCGGCGATCCGCTCCTCGGGCACCTCGCCGTAGAGCGTCGTACGGGGCCGGGAGGGCCGGCCCGCGGCGTCGGCGATGGCGACCAGGTCCTGGATGGAGCGGTACGAGCCGTAGCTCGACCCGGCCATCCGGGAGATGGTCTCCTCCATCAGCGTGCCACCGAGGTCGTTGGCCCCGGACCGCAGCATCTCCGCGGCGCCCTCGGCGCCGAGCTTGACCCAGCTGGTCTGGATGTTGGTGATGTGCGGGTGGAGCAGCAGGCGGGCCATGGCGGTGACGGCCCGGTTGTCGCGGACGGTGGGGCCCGGCCGGGCGATGCCGGCCAGGTACACGGGCGCGTTGGTGTGGATGAACGGCAGCGTCACGAACTCCGTGAAGCCGCCGGTCTCCTGCTGGATGCGGGCCAGCGTGCGCAGGTGGCCGAGCCAGTGCCGGGGCTGGTCCACGTGCCCGTACATCATCGTGGAGGAGGACCGCAGTCCCACCTCGTGCGCCGTCCTGACGACCTCGATCCATTCGGCGGTGGGCAGTTTGCCCTTGGTGAGGATCCAGCGGACCTCGTCGTCGAGGATCTCGGCGGCGGTGCCGGGGATCGACCCGAGGCCCGCCTCCTTCGCGGCGGTCAGCCACTCGCGGAAGGAGAGCCCGGTGCGGGTGGCCCCGTTGACGACCTCCATCGGCGAGAAGGCGTGCACGTGCATGTCCGGCACGCGGTCCTTCACGGCCTTCGCGATGTCGAAGTACGCGGTGCCCGGCAGGTCCGGGTGGATGCCGCCCTGCATGCACACCTCGACGGCGCCGACGTCCCACGCCTGGGCGGCCCGGTCGGCGACCTGGTCCAGGGAGAGGGTGTAGGCGTCGGCGTCGGTGCGGCGCTGCGCGAAGGCGCAGAAACGGCAGCCGGTGTAGCAGACGTTGGTGAAGTTGATGTTGCGCGTGACGATGTACGTCACGTCGTCGCCGACCACGTCCCGGCGCAGGGTGTCCGCGATCCGGCAGAGCGCGTCGAGCGCCGGGCCGTCCGCGTGCAGCAGCGCCAGCGCCTGGGCGTCGTTCAGCTTCGTGGGGTCGTCGGCGGCCTGCGAGAGCGCGGCCTTCAGTTCGCCGTCGACGCGGCTGACGTCGCCGGACAGCTGCGAGGGCACCATGCCGGGTGCCGCCGCCTCGCGCAGCGCCTCCCAGTCGCCGTACACGGCGTCGAAGTCGTCGCGCCGGTCGCCGGTGCGGCCCTCGGTGTCGATGGTGTGGTGCAGATCGGTGCGCCCGCTGGCGGTGAACGCCTCGTCGGGCTCCTGCCAGGGCAGGCCGGTGGGCGTGACGTCCGTGCGGGCGAGCCCGGTCTGCGGGTCGGCGAGCGCGCCCACGTGCGGCAGCAGCCGCGGGTCGAGCCACGGCTCGCCGCGCCGGACGAACTCCGGGTAGATGGTGAGCCGTTCGCGCAGTTCGAAGCCCGACTCGCGGGTGCGTTCGGCGAGTTGGTCGATGTGCGGCCAGGGGCGCTCGGGGTTGACGTGGTCGGGGGTGAGCGGGGAGACGCCGCCCCAGTCGTCGATGCCCGCGCCGATGATCAGCGCGTACTCGTCGTCCACGAGGTTCGGCGGGGCCTGGATGCGGGCCGAGGGGCCGAGTATGTGCCGGGCGACGGCAATGGCCGCCGCCAGTTCCTCCAGCTCGGCGTCCGGCATCCGCCCCATCGCGGTGTCCGGCTTGGCCCGGAAGTTCTGGACGATCACTTCCTGGATGCCGTGGTACGCCCGTGCCGTCCTGCGCAGCGCGAACAGCGAGTCGGCGCGCTCCTCGTAGTTCTCGCCGATGCCGATGAGGATGCCGGTGGTGAAGGGGACGTTGGAGCGGCCCGCGTCCTCCAGCGCGCGCAGGCGGACCGCGGGCTCCTTGTCCGGGGAGCCGTGGTGCGGGCCGCCGGGCTCCGACCACAGCCGGGTCGCCGTGGTCTCCAGCATCATGCCCATCGAGGGCGCGACGGGCTTGAGCCGCTGGAGTTCGGTCCAGGACATGACGCCGGGGTTCAGGTGCGGCAGGAGTCCGGTCTCCTCCAGGACCCTGATGGCCATGGCGCGCACATAGGCGAGGGTGTCGTCGTACCCCTCCGCCGCCAGCCACTCGCGCGCCTCCGGCCAGCGCTCCTCCGGCCGGTCGCCGAGCGTGAACAGCGCTTCCTTGCAGCCCATTTCCGCACCCGCGCGGGCGATCTCCAGCACCTCGTCCGGCGACAGGTACATGCCGTGCCCGGCCCGGCGCAGCTTGCCGGGGACGGTGACGAAGGTGCAGTAGTGGCACTTGTCGCGGCAGAGCCGGGTGAGCGGGATGAAGACCTTCTTGGAGTACGTGATGACGCCCGGCCGTCCGACGGCGTCGAGTCCCGCGTCCCGCACGCGCGCCGCCGACGCGCAGAGGTCGGTGAGGTCGTCGCCGCGCGCCTGGAGGAGGACGGCGGCCTCGGCGGCGTCGAGGGCGACACCGTCCCGGGCACGTTTGAGGGCGCGGCGCATGGAGTTCTCGGTCGGGGGCGTTCCGGTCGGTCCGGTGGGCTGCGCTGCGGAGCTCGTCATCCCCCGAGGATACGTTCGATGCCTGCGTGACATTCGGGACGTGGGGGCGTTAGACGCAGCACACCGAGCTGTCCCTTCCGTCCTTCGGAGACCCGTATGCTGCGCCGTACCGCCGTCCTCGCCCTGCCCGTGCTGGCCCTGCTGACCAGCGCCGCTTCCGCTTCCGCCGTCGCGCACCCGGCGCCCGGCGCGGCGGGGCGGGCCGGGGACCACCTGACCGTCACGCTCACCGGAACGGGTCCCTCCGACGGGGCGTACGAGCTGTTCTGCCACCCCGCGGCCGGCACCCACCCCGAGCCCCAGGAGGCCTGCGACAGCCTCGACGGGGCGACGGTGTGGGGCAAGGACCCGTTCGCACCGGTGCCGCCGGACGCGCTCTGCACGGACGTCTACGGCGGCCCGGAGACCGCCCGCGTCACCGGCGTCTGGGCGGGCCGCCCGGTGGACACGGACTACCGGCGCACCAACGGCTGCGAGATCGCCCGGTGGGACGCGATGCGCCCGCTGCTGCCGCCCACGTCGGGCATGGGCGACGGCGCGGTGCGGTAGGGGCGCACGGGGTGGGCGTGGTTCAGAGGTAGCGCGCGTACTCGTCGAGCGTGCGCAGCACCTCGTCCTCCCCGGCGGGCGGCAGCTGGAGCACCACTTCCCCGATGCCCAACTGCCCGTAGTGCTCCAGCTTGCCGGGGGTCGGCAGCACCGCGTACGGCACGACCTGGAGGTCCGCCGCGTCGCGCCCGGCCGCCTCCCACACCTGGCGCAGCGCCGGGATCGCCTCGCCGAGGCCGCGCCCGCCGATCGGCATCCAGCCGTCCGCGTACTGCGTGATGTGGTCGAACATCTTCGGCCCGGCGGCCCCTCCGACGAGCACGCGCGGGGCGCCGCCGTGCGGCTTGGGGTGCGCCTCGCTGGCCTGCACCGAACCGAACTCGCCCTTGTAGGCGGTCGGTTGTTCGCTCCACAGGGCGCGCATCAGCGCCATCCGGTCGCGCGCGAGGTCGCGCCGGGTCGACCACCGCACCCCGTGGTCGGCGGCCTCCTCCTTGTTCCAGCCGAAGCCGACGCCGAGGGTGAACCGGCCGCCGGACAGGTGGTCGAGGGTGGCGATCTGCTTGGCCAGGTCGATCGGGTCGTGCTGGGCGAGCAGGGTGACGCCGGTGCCGAGCCCGAGCCGCTCGGTGACCGCCGACGCCTGGCCGAGCGCCACGAACGGGTCGAGGGTCCGCCCGTACTCGCGCGGCAGTTCGCCGCCCGACGGGTTGGGCGTCTCCCGGCTGACCGGGATGTGGGTGTGCTCCGGGAGGTAGAGCCCGGCGAAGCCGCGCCGCTCCAGTTCCGTCGCCAGCCGTACCGGTGTGATCGTCTCGTCCGTCAGAAAGATGGTGGCAGCGATCCGCATACAACCTCCTGTGTCGAGCGCCTGTTGGCGGTCACACGGTAGGGCGTACGGTGCCGAAAGCCGAGAGGTCCACGAGGACCCGGCACGGACGGGGAAAGGCGCGCCACCATGCGCATGCACACCAGGACCACCACCACATTCCTGCTGGCCGGCACGTTGCTGCTGGCGGCACCCGCGATGTCGCTGTCTACGGCGGCGGCGACGCCCCGCACGGCGACGGCGAGCGCGGCGAGCACGGGAAGCACGGCGGGCGCGGTCACCGGCCACGCCGGCGCGCACCCGGGCACCGCCGTCGTGACGCGGGCGCAGAGCGGCCTCGCCGACAGCGCCACCGTCTCGAAGTCCAAGCCGAAGAAGAAGAAAAAGAAGAAGAAGGGCTTCGGCGCCGGGCTCATCATCGGCGTGCTCGTGGTGATCGTGCTGGTACTGGTCATCCTGTGGCTGGTCCGCCGCAACCGGCGCAGCACCTGAGTGCGCCAGAATCCCGGCCCATGACTCCATCCGATGTCCCGGCCGAATCCCCTGCCGCCGATGCCGCGGAGAGCCCCGCCGCGGGCTCCGCGCCGACGAGCCGCCGCGCCCTGTTCACCGTGGGTGCGGCGGCGGCGCTCACTCTCGGGACGGTGAGCTTCGCGCGGGCGGCGCCGGGCGGCGGAGCGGGTGCCGCGCCGGGCGACGGGCCGCTGAGCCGGACCGTGTCGGGGACGCTGCCGCCCGGGGCGCCGGACTTCGTGCACCTGCCCTTCGAAGTGCCGCGCGGAATCGGCGAGTTGCGGGTCTCCTACCGCTACGAACGGCCGCCCGTGCCGCCGGGGACGCCGGGCAACGCCCTCGACATCGGCGTCTTCGACGAGCGCGGCACGGCACTGGGCGGCCGGGGGTTCCGGGGCTGGTCGGGCGGTGCGCGCACGGAGTTCTTCCTCCGGGGTGACGCGGCGACGCCCGGCTATCTGCCGGGCCCGGTCCGCCCCGGCACCTGGCACGTGGCGCTGGCGCCGTACACGGTGGCGCCGGGCGGGCTGCCGTACTCGGTGACGATCACGCTCGTGCCGGGGCCGACGGCGCCCACGCCCCGGCCGGTGTACCCGCCACAGCGGGCGGCGGGACGCGGGCGGGCCTGGTACCGGGGCGACTGCCATCTGCACTCCGTGCACTCGGACGGCAGACGCACGCCCGCGGAGATCGCCGCGCTGGCCAGGGCCGCCGGACTGGACTTCATCACCACGACGGAGCACAACACGCCCTCCTCGCACCGGCACTGGGACGGGCTGTGGGGCGACGACCTGCTCGTGCTGACCGGCGAGGAGGTCACCACGCGCAACGGGCACGTGCTGGCGCTGGGCACCGCGCCGGGCACGCACGTCGACTGGCGGTACCGGGCGCGGGACAACCGGTTCGGGCACTTCGCCCGGGAGATCCGGCGGGCGGGCGGCCTGGTGGTGCCCGCCCACCCCCATGCCACCTGTCTGGGCTGCGCCTGGCAGTTCGGGTTCGCGGAGGCGGACGCGGTGGAGGTGTGGAACGGGCCCTGGACGCCGGACGACGAGGTGTCGTTGCAGGCGTGGGACAGGACGCTGGGCCGGGGCGGGCGGTGGGTGCCCGCCATGGGCAACAGCGACGCGCACCGCGATCCGGACCGGGTGGGGCTGCCGCAGACGGTCGTCCTGGCGGACGGCCTGTCGCGCGGGGCGGTCCTGGAGGGGATCCGGGCCGGGCGGTCGTACGTCGCCGAGTCCGCGGACCTCTCCGTCGACCTGCGCGTCACGGGGGCGCGGGGGCGGTCGGCGGGGCTCGGCGAGCGGCTGTCGGTGGCGGCGGGCGAGGCGGTGACGGTACGGCTGGCCGTGACGGGGGCCGGGGCGGACTGGACGACGCACCTGGTGACGGATCAGGGGACGGTGTGCGGTGGGGGTCCGGGCGGTCTCTCGTGGACGACGAGCGGGTCGTACGCGGGGTATGTGCGGGCGGAGGTGAGGCGGCCGGTGCCGGTGGGGGTGCCGGGGGTGGGGTTGCCGGGGGCGGTGGCGGCGTTCACGAATCCGGTGTTCGTGGGGGTGGGGCGGTAGGCGGGGGCCTCCGGGGGCGGTACGGGGGGTGTGCGGTACGGGGCGGGGGCCGGGCGGGGCCGGGTGGTGCGGCTCCGTCGGGGGCCGCCCCCTTGCCCGCCCGTTCCGCCCCCGGGGGCGGCCCCGCCGCCCAAGGGGGCGGGGGTGGGTGGGAAAGGGCGGCCCCGCCGCCCGAGGGGGCTCGGGCGGGGCGAGGGGGCGGGGGCGGGGCGAGGGGGTTAGTCCTGGATGGTGAGGGAGGGGGTTTCTTTGGTGAGGATTTCGCCGCGGAAGAAGGCCGGGCTGCGGCGCTGCATCACCAGCATGATCAGGAAGCCGACCAGGAGCAGGCCGACGCCGATCACGAAGACCGAGCCGACGCCGAAGACGGAGGAGCCGCTGCCGTAGGCCGGGTCCCACATGTCGTACAGCGTCTTGGCGAAGACGCCGGTCAGCAGGGTGCCGCCGAGGACCGGGAAGACCCCCTTGAAGAGCGCGTCGCGCGCGGACTTCGTCAGGTCGCGGCGGAAGTACCAGGCGCAGGCGAACGACGTCAGCGCGTAGTAGAAGCAGATCATGAGGCCGAGCGCGTAGATCGTGTCGACCAGGACGTGCTCGCTGACCAGGGTCATCACCGTGTAGAAGATGCCGGTGGCCACGCCCGCGTGGACGGTGGCGCGCCCCGGGCTCTTGAAGCGGGGGTGCACCCGGGAGTACGAGGCGGGCAGGGCCTCGTACGCGGACATCGCGAGGACCGTGCGGGCGACCGGGATGAAGGTCGTCTGGAGGCTCGCGGTAGCGGAGGCCAGGACGGCGACGAAGAGCAGGATGCCGAGGACCGGGCCCATCACGGGGCCGGCGAGGGCGGCGAAGACGTTGTCGGAGGTGTCCGGGTTGCCGAGGCCCAGACCCTTGTCGCCGGAGCCGACGGCCATCTGCGCGGCGACGGCGGTGGCCAGGTACGAGCCGACGAGGACGACCATCGCGATGAGGGCGGCGCGGCCGGGCGTCTTCTCGCTGCCGGTGGTCTCCTCGTTGGCGGTCAGGCAGGCGTCCCAGCCCCAGTACATGAAGATCGAGAGCGAGAGGCCCGCGGTGAAGGCGGCGAAGGAGCCGACCGAGAAGGGGTTGAACCAGGACCAGGAGAAGTCGAGGCCGCCCGCGAACCCGGGAAGGTCGCTGCCCGCCTTGCTGAAGGCCATCGCGACGAAGAGCGCGAGGACGACGAGCTGGAGGCCGACGAGGGCGTACTGGACGCCCTTGGTGGCGGTCATGCCCCGGTAGCTGACCAGGGTCGCCAGGGCGATCAGGGCGAGGCAGGTGAGGATGTGGACGGCCTTGTTGTCCTCCAGGGCCGCGATCCGGTCGCTGCCGGTCAGCTCGCCCGCCAGCAGCCAGAAGTACGAGGTGGCGACGCCGGCGAGGTTGGAGAGCACGATGATCGTCGCGACCACCAGGCCCCAGCCGCACATCCAGCCGACCCGGGGGCCGAAGGCCTTCACGGTCCAGGTGAAGGAGGTGCCGCAGTCGGGCATGACCCGGTTCAGCTCGCGGTACGCGAAGGCGACCAGCAGCATCGGCAGGAACCCGGCGAGGAAGATCGCGGGCATCTGGAGGCCGACCTCGCCGGCCGTGGAGCCGAGCGTCGAGGTCAGACAGTAGACGGGGGCCACGGTGGAGATGCCGATGACGGCGCTGCCGAGGAGGCCCACGGAGTTCCCGCCGAGGCCCTTGTCGCGTACGCCGTCGCCGGAGCTGTCGGGGGCGCCCCCTCGGGAGACGCCCCTTACCGGGTCTCCGGTCTGCGGCTTCGTTTCCACCTGAGTCATGAACAGGACGTTAAGTCCTGCGGTTTCCACATCCGGAGGACAAAAGTCCGTTACGAAATCCTTGAGTTGAGAGGTACAAATACCTCATGGATCAAGGATATCCAGGGACCAAAGGCCGGATCACCTTCCGAACATCGGCGTGGACCTCTCCTTTCGCCATGCGAAAACCGCAGCTCAACCCGATTTGTCCCGTTTCCAAATTTTCCCGTGCGTTCTCTCACCCCGGCCAGACCACCGCCTGGGTCTCGCTGTACGCGTGCAGGGCGTAGGACCCCACGTCCCGGCCCACCCCGCTCTGCTTGAAGCCGCCGAACGGCGCCTCCATGTTCCGCCCGATGCTGTTGATGCCGACGCCGCCCGCGCGCAGCCGCCGCGCGACCCGGAAGGCGCGGGCCACGTCCCCGGACCACACGTAGTCGATCAGCCCGTAGTCGCTGTCGTTGGCGAGCGCGACGCCCTCCTCCTCGTCGTCGAAGGGCACGACCACGACCACCGGGCCGAAGATCTCCTCGCGGACGATCCGCATGTCGTTCGTGCAGTCGGCGAAGAGGGTCGGCGCTACGTAGAAGCCCTTGTCGAGGCCGGCCGGGCGCTCGCCGCCCGCGACCAGCCGGGCGCCCTCCTTCTTCCCCAGTTCGACGTACGACTCGACCCGCTCGCGGTGCGCGGCCGAGATGACCGGTCCGACGACGGTGCGCGGGTCGGCCGGGTCGCCCACCTTCAGGTACCCGATGTACGCGGTCAGCTTCTCCAGCAGCGCCTCGTACACCGGCCGCTGGACGATCACCCGGGTCGGGGCGGTGCAGATCTGCCCGCTGTAGAAGGAGAAGGTGGTACCGATCCCCATCGCCGCCGAGTCCAGGTCGGCGTCGTCGAAGACGAGTGCCGCGCCCTTTCCGCCCAGTTCCATCAGCTGGCGCTTCATGCCGCGCCCGCAGACCTCCGCGATGGCCCGGCCCACCTGCGTACTGCCGGTGAAGCTGACCATGTCGACGGACGGCGAGTCCACGGCCGTCTCCCCCACCGCGACCGCACGGCCGCCCACCACATTGACCACCCCTGGCGGAACTCCCGCCTCCGCCAGTGCCTCGGCCATCCGGAACACGGAGAGCGGGTCCTGCGGGGCCGGCTTGACCAGCACGGTGTTGCCCATGGCCAGGGCCGGGGCGATCTTCCCCGAGGGGTTGGCCCAGGGGTTGTTGTACGAGGTGATGCAGGTGACCACCCCGACCGGCTGGCGCACCTCCAGCGCGCCGAACACGCCCGCCCTGCCCATCGGGCCCGCCTCGTTGATCTGCGGCGGGATCGCGGTCTCGGTCGGCTCCAGCGCCCCCTTCGCGTACCGCCGGAAGCGCGCCTCGCCGACCGCCACCTGCATGCCGCGCGCGGTCCCGGCCGTCGCCCCGGTCTCCGCCTGCGCCAGGGCGGCGTACGGGGCCGCCTCGCGCCGGATCACCCCGGCCGCGCGGTCCAGGATCGCCGCCCGCTCCTCCGGCTTCGTACGGGACCAGGAGGCGAACGCCTCGCGGGCCGCGTCGGCGGCCTCGCGCACCTGGCCGGGGCTCGCCTCGGGGGCGAGTCCGACGACCTCCTCGGTGGCGGGGTTGATCACCTCGTAGTGCCCGCCCCGGGGCTCCACCCACTCGCCGCCGATGTACAGCCGCTGCTCGTCCGTCGCCCGGTCCGTCACTGGGTGGACACCGTCCTCGTGTCGCGGCCCGAGCGCAGCACCGTGCCCGGCACCGCGCCCGTCACCTGGTCGTCCCGTATCGTCTCGACGCCGTTGACCCGCACCGAGACGATCCCGAGCGCCTTGGAGTCCAGGCGCGGGCTGTCGCCGGGCAGGTCGTGGACGAGGGTGGCGGGCCCGGCGTCGATCCGCTCGGGGTCGAAGAGGACCAGGTCCGCGTGGAACCCCTCCTCGATCCGCCCGCGCCCGCGCAGCCCGAAGAGCCGTGCCGGGTCGTCGGTGAGCATCTTCACCGCCTCTTCGAGACCGACCAGCTTGCGCCCGCGCAGGCAGTCGCCGAGGAATCGGGTGGTGTACGGGGCGCCGCACATCCGGTCCAGGTGCGCCCCGGCGTCGGAGCCGCCGAGCATGACGTCCTCGTGCTCCCAGGTCTCGCGGCGCAGCGCCCAGGAGGCCGGGTCGTTGTCGGTGGGCATCGGCCACAGCACGGTGCGCAGGTCGTCGTTGGCGCAGATCTCGACGAGGCACGCGAAGGGTTCCAGGCCGCGCTCGGCGGCGATGTCGTTGACGACGCGCCCGCTGACGCCCGCGTTGGCCTCGCTGTAGGTGTCGCCGATGACGTACCGGCCGAAGTTGGCGAGCCTGCGGAAGACCCCGGCCTCCTTGGAGCGGGCGCGCCGCAGCATCTCCGCGCGTACGTCCGCATCGCGGAGTTTCGCGATCCGCTCGGGCACGGGCAGGGCGAGGACGTCGCCCCAGCCGGGGATGAGGTTGAGGGCGCAGAAGGTGCCCAGCGACATGTTCATCGGCGTGAGGATCGGCATCGTCAGGGCGACGATCCGGCCGCCGGCCTTGCGGGCGCGCTCGCTGGGTATCAGCTGGCGGGGCACCCGCTCGGGGACGGCGGCGTCGATGGTGAGCACGTTCCAGTTCAGCGGGCGGCCGGCCGCGGCGCTCATCTCGACGAAGAGGTCGATCTCGTCGTCGTCGAACTGGTCGAGGCAGCCGGCCACGATGGCCTCGATCTGGGTGCCCTCGTGCTCGCCGACCGCGCGGGACAGGGCGAGGAGTTCGTCGGGGCGGGCGTGCCGGGAGGCGACGGGTTCGCCGTCCCCGTCGGAGTGGGTGGAGGACTGGGTGGTGGACAGGCCCCAGGCGCCGGACTCCATGGCGTCGTGGAACAGCCGCAGCATGGCGTCGAGTTCGTCGGGGGTGGGGGCGCGGTCGCTGACGGCGTCGGCGCCCATCACGTACCGGCGCAGCGCGCAGTGCCCCACCATGAAGCCCGCGTTGACGGCGATCCGCCCTTCGAGGGCGTCGAGGTACTCGCCGAACGAGGACCAGTTCCAGGGCGCGCCCTCCTCCAGGGCGACCAGCGACATGCCCTCGACCTTGGACATCATCCGCCGCGTGTAGTCGGCGTCCTCGGGCCGGTCGGGGTGCAGCGGGGCGAGCGTGAACCCGCAGTTGCCGCCCGCGACGGTGGTGACGCCGTGGTTGAGGGAGGGAGTGGCGTACGGGTCCCAGAAGAGCTGGGCGTCGTAGTGGGTGTGGGGGTCGACGAAGCCGGGCGCGAGGACGAGGCCGGTGGCGTCCTCGGTGGTCGCCGCGTCCTCGGTGACGGTCCCCGGCTCGGCGACGACGGCGATGCGCCCGTCCCGGATGCCGAGGTCGGCGGTGCGGGAGGGGGCGCCGGTGCCGTCTACGAGGGTGGCGTTGAGGATGAGGTGGTCGAGCATGTGCGTCCCTTCTTGGGGAGGGGTTCTCCGTGCGTCGCGCGGCGCTCGCGCGGGCGGGCGGGTGCGGTTCGCCGGCTTCGGTGTCCGCGGCTTCGACGCGGCCGTTCGCGCGGTTCCCCGCACCCCTGAAGGGGCGCGGGGAACCGCGCGGCCTACCGGCACCGCACCCGGGAGGGGGTTGCCCCCGCCCGTCAGCCCGCCTGGCCCCGCATCCGCGTCGTCCGGTGCACCGGATCCGTGTCGATCTTCGGAATCACGTGCTCCCCGATCAGCCTGATCGTGTTCTTCGTGTCCTCGGGCGACACCCCGATCGGCAGCCCGAACGACAGCTGGTCGGCCCCCGCCTGCTCCCACCTCTTGCACTGCGTGAGCACCTCGTCCGGGTCCCCGCAGATCATCAGCTCCTCGGCGATCAGCAGCTCGATGATCTCCTCGGTGTACTCCGGCAGCAGCTCCGGCCACTCCGGGATGCCCTCGGGGCGGGGGAAGGTGTCGTGGTAGCGGAAGAGCAGCGACTGGAGGTAGTTGAGGCCGCCGCTCACCGCCACCTGCACCGCCTTCTCGTGGGTCTCCGCGCAGATCGCGGTGGACGTCACCATCACGTTGTCGTTGACGAACGCGCCCACCGGCTCGGCGTCCTTCACCGCGTTCTTGTACGACTCGACGACCCACTCCATGTCGGAGACCTTCTGCACGCTGAAGCCCAGCACGCCGAGCCCCTTCTTCCCCGCCATGGCGTAGGAGGCGGGCGAGCCGGCCGCGTACCACATGGCCGGGTGCCCCTTCCCGTACGGCTTGGGCAGGACCTTGCGCGGCGGCAGCGACCAGTGCTTGCCCTGGAAGCCGACGTACTCGTCCTGCAGCCACATCTTGGGGAACTCGGCGATCGTCTCCTCCCAGATCTCCTTGGTGTGGTTCATGTCGGTGATGCCCGGCATGAAGCCGAGGATCTCGTGCGACCCGGCACCGCGCCCGCTGCCGAACTCGAAGCGTCCGCCGCTGAGGTGGTCGAGCATGGCGACCTTCTCGGCGACCTTCACCGGGTGGTTCACCGGTGCCAGCGGGTTGAAGATGCCCGATCCGAGGTGGATGCGTTCCGTGGCGTGCGCGAGGTAGCCGAGGAACACGTCGTTGGCGGAGAGGTGCGAGTACTCCTCCAGGAAGTGGTGCTCGGAGGCCCACGCGTACTTGAACCCTGACCTGTCCGCCTCGATGACGTACTCGGTCTCCTCGATCAGAGCCTTGTGCTCTGCCTCGGGGTCGACCTTGGCGCGCGCGGCGGGCACGTAACCCTGTACGAAGAGACCGAACTCCACGGAAGTTCACCGTCCTTGGGGTGTCGAGTGGTGTGCAATCACTCTTGATCTGACGCATCGTCAGATTTTGATATGGCCGACTGTTCCACCGGCGGGGTGCGCCGTCAATGCCTGACGCTTCGTCAGAAATGGCCGGGGCGGCGCTCAGAGGATGCTGACGCCCGCCAGCCAGCCGCCGTCGATGACGAAGGGCTGTCCGGTGATGTACGAGGAGTCGTCCCCGGTGAGGAAGAGGGCCAGCTTGGCGACCTCCTCGGGCAGGCCGATCCGCCCGAGCGGCACCAGCTTCCGGTAGAGCCCGGCGACGGCCTCCCGCGACTCCTCGGGGTCGGCGGCCGGGTCCAGCGCCGACGGGTTGGTCATCGGGGTGTCGACGGCTCCCGGGCACACGGCGTTCACCCGGATCCCCTTGCCCGCCAGCTCCATCGCGGCGACCCGCGTCAGCCCGAGGATGGCGTGCTTGGTCGCGGCGTACGCGCCCACGTACGCCATGCCGGTCAGCGCCGTGTACGAGGCCGTGTTGACGATCGTGCCGCCGCCGGCCGCCTCGATCTCGGGTGCGACGGTGCGGATGCCGAGGAACGCGCCCACCTGATTGACCTGGATGATCTGCTGGAACTCCTCCAGCGGGGTGCTCACCAGCTCGTTGAAGCGCAGGATCCCGGCGTTGTTGACCAGGCCGTCGATCTTCCCGAAGGCGTCCTTGGCGGCGGTGACGGCCGCCGCCCAGTCCTCCTCGCTGCTCACGTCGAGGTGGACGTAGCGGGCCACGTCCTCGCCCAGCTCGGCCGCCAGCGCCTTGCCCTGGTCGTCGAGCACGTCACCGAGCACGACCCGCGCGCCCTCCGCCGCGAACAGCCTGGCCTCCTGCTCGCCCTGCCCGCGCGCGGCGCCGGTGACGACGACGACACGTCCGTCCAGTTTGCCCATGTGCGTGTCCCTCCTACGGGTCGACCGCCGATCGGCCGCCGGCCGCGCCGGCTACCGGTCGAGGTGCGGAGCCACTTCGGCGGCGAACGCCGCCATCTGGTCGGTGAGTTCGGCTCGGCCGCGGCTGCGGAACCGGACCTGGATCTGGTGCACGCCCATCGCCGCGTACGCGCGCAGCGACTCGGCGAGCGCCTCGGGCTTGCCGCTCAGGGTGCGGCGTCCGACGTCCCAGCCCGCGTCGCCGACGTACAGGGGCTCGGCGATGGCGCCGATCTCCAGCGGGCCGGTGATCCCCGCCTCCTCCCGCAGCCGCCCCAGCTTCGCGATCTGGGCGGGCAGCCGGTCGCGCGGGTCGCCCTGCGGCAGCCAGCCGTCCCCGCGCACGGCGGCCCGGCGCACGGCGGCGGGCGAGGACCCGCCGACCCAGACCGGCACCCGCTCGCGCGCCGGGCGGGGCAGCTGGCCGAGCCCGCTGAACGCGTACCGCTCCCCCGCGAACTCCGGGAACTCCTCGGGGCCCAGCGCCGCCCTCAGCGCGTCGATGGATTCGTCCAGCACCGCGCCCCGCCCGGCGAAGTCGGCGCCGAGCGCGTCGAACTCCTCCTGGACGTGCCCGGCGCCGACCCCGAGGATCAGCCGTCCGCCGCTGAGGTGGTCGAGGGTGGCGTACTGCTTGGCGAGCGCGAGCGGGTGGCGCAGTCCCAGCACCGCGACGTGGGTGAGGAGCTGGACGCGGTCGGTGACGGCCGCGAGGTGCGCGAGGGTCGCCACCGGGTCGTACCAGACGGTGCTCATGCCCTCCGCGAGCCGTCGCGGGATGGCGACGTGGTCGCAGCAGGCGAGGTACGCGAAGCCGTCCCGGTCGGCCTCCCTCGCCACCGCCACCAGGTCGTCGGGGCCGGCGGTCGCCTCCCACGCCTCCGCGTAGATCCGGCTCTGCGACTGGATGGGGAGCTGCATTCCGTACGACAGCCGGCCTTCGGGCAGGACTCGAACCATGAGGACCCCTCGTACGGTCGACCGACGCAACCTGACGAGTCGTCATACTCATACCTGACGGACCGTCAGGCAAGGGGTCCGGCGCCCCGACTATTTCTCCAGCCGCTTCTCCTGCTGCCGCTCGCGCCGCCCCGGCCGCACGCCCGCCTTCTCGGCCGCGGCCTGCAAGGACTGGAGGGCGACCAGCATGATGCCGATGTCGTCCAGATAGACGGGGTCGGGGATCAGGTCGACGGGACTGATCAGATAGACCACCGCCGCCCAGAACAGGAACTTGTTCTCCACCGGGATCCCGGCGTCGGTCAGCAGCTTGCGCGCCTTGACCATCCTCACCAGCACGAACACCGCGCCCACCAGCGTCGCGAGGGCCAGCACCCCCACCACGACCAGCACGATCGTCAACCCGTCACTCATGCGGACTCCTTGCGTCGGCGGGCGGCCCCTCTTCCTCCCGTGTACCCGAACACCGCCCGCACGATCGCTCCACACGCCGGACACCAACGGGTGACACCACCACGCACCTCGGGGTAACCACCCACTATTTAGTGCGTACTTGAGGGCTCCGGGCAGCGATACGAAGGTGGAGGCAGCCCACTCGGGCACATACCTCAAGGAGCTTCTGTGAGCAGCAAGGCACCCGTCACCGTTCTCGGCCTGGGCCTGATGGGCTCGGCGCTGGCCGGGGCACTGGTCGCGGCCGGGCACCCGGTCACCGTGTGGAACCGCACCCCCGCGAAGGCGGACGCGCTGGTGGCGCGCGGGGCGGTGCGCGCCGATTCCGTACGGGCGGCGATCGAGGCCAGTCCGCTGGTCATCGCCTGTCTCCTCGACTACGACTCCCAGCGCGCCGTACTGGAGCCCGCCGCGGGCGCCCTGCACGGCCGCACCTTCGTCAGCCTCACCAACGGCTCGCCCGCCCAGGCCCGCGACACCGAGGCGTGGGTGCACGCGCTCGGCGGCGCGTACCTCGACGGCGGCATCATGGCGATCCCCTCGATGATCGCCGGCCCCCGGGCGTTCATCCTCTACAGCGGGGCGCAGGACCCCTTCGACGCGCACCGGCCGGCGCTGGAGGTGCTGGCCGAGGCGAAGTACCTGGGCACGGACGTGGGCACCGCCTCGCTGTACGACCTGTCGCTGCTGACCGGCATGGACATGATGTTCGCGGGCTTCTTCCACGCGGTCGCGATGGCCACCTCCCACCAGGGGACCACCGCCGTCGGCTTCACGGAACTGCTGGTGAACTGGCTGACGAGCATGCTCCACTCGCTGCCCTCGATGGCCGCCGACATCGACTCCGACGGCCCGCCCGCCTACGAGCAGACCCTCGAACTCATCCTGGCCGCCGCCCGCAACATGGGCGACGCTTCCCGCGAGGCGGGGGTGCGCACGGACTGGTTCGACCGCACGGTGGCGGACGTGGAGTCCCGCATCGCACAGGGCCGCGCGGCCCACTCGGCGCCGGAGGCGGTGCGGCTGCTGCGGGTGGGGTCGTCGGGCTGAGGCCCCGGCCGGACCAAGAGGGCCGTCGGGCTCGCTCCCCTCAGCCCACCCGCCGGGACAGCACCATGCCCGGCCAGGTGCCGGCGAGGAAGGGGTGGGTGGCGGTGAAGCCGCAGCGCTCGTAGAAGGCGACCAGTTCGCCGCCGCCGCCCGCCCAGCAGTCCACCCGCAGCAGGTCGACGCCCGCCTGCCGGGTCACCTCGACGGCGTGCTCCAGCAGTACTGCTCCGATGCCGAGCCCGGCGCGCTCCCGGTCGGAGACCAGCAGCCGGACGTACCGCTCGGGTTCCTCGGCCGTGGGGATGGCCGTCACCTGCGGGTTGGGGCCGGTGGCGATCACCAGGGTGCCGACGGGGACGCCGTCGAGTTCGGCGATGTACGGGTCGTTGTCGGTGGTGTACCGCTGGACGCGTTCCACGCCGCCGGGCTTCTGCGAGTACGGGGTGGTCCCCCACTGCTCGGTGTTGCCGCGCGCGTTCATCCACGCGACCGCGCCGTCGAGCATGTCGAGCACGGCGGGGACGTCGGCGGGGCCGCCGGGACGGATGCGGATGCCGGTTTCGGTGATGTTCGTGGGGGAGCTCATGGGTGCAGCCTAGGCGCGCGGGAGAACGGCCGCCCGGACGGCCGCCCCCGCCCTGCCCGGACCAAAGGCACTCAAGAGGGCCGCAGTTGAGCCGGGCGCGGCACCTGTGATCACCGGGTGGCCGCGCGTCCCCGCAGGCATACTGAACGCGCTGGGGGCGGCGGATCTCGACGGGGAGCGTGGGGCGGCACATGGCGTGGGGAGCGGGCGGCGCGGAACTTCCGGAGCGCATCGGTCAGTACGTCGTGGAGCGCGAGCTGGGCGCGGGCGGCATGGGGACGGTGTACCTGGCCAGGTCACGCGGCGGTCGCAGCGTGGCCGTGAAGGTGGCCCGGCCCGACCTGGCGGCCGATCCGCACTTCAGGGCGCGGTTCCGTGCCGAGGTGGCGGCGGCCCGGAAGGTCGGCGGATTCCACACGGCGCCGGTCGTCGACGCCGACCCGGACGCGCCCGCCCCCTGGCTGGCGACCGCCTACATCGCCGGGCCCACCCTGTCGGCGCTGCTGGCCGAGCGCGGCCCGATGGACGAGCCCCGGCTGCGCGGGCTGGGCGCCGCGCTGACCGAGGCGCTGCAGGCCGTCCACGCCTGCGGGCTGGTCCACCGCGACCTCAAGCCGGGCAACATCATCATGGCCGACGACGGCCCCCGGGTCCTCGACTTCGGCATCGCGCGAGCGGTGGAGTCGACCCGGCTGACCTCCACCGGAGCGGCCTTCGGCACCCCCGGCTACCTCGCCCCCGAGCAGGCCCAGGGCCGGGAGGTGGGCGGCGCGGCGGACGTGTTCGCGCTGGGGGTGGTGCTGGTCGCGGCGGCGGGCGGCAGCGCGTTCGGCGAGGGCGCGCCGATGGGGCTGATGTACCGCTCGGTGCACGAGGAGCCGGACCTGTCCGCCGTGCCCGAGGGGATGCGGGAGGTGGTGGCGGACTGTCTGGCGAAGGACCCGGCGAAGCGGCCCTCGCTGAACCGGCTGCTGGACCTCTTCGCCCCCGAGACGGCACCGCAGGCGGCTCCGGACGCCGCAGCCCGGGACGCCGCGGACCCGGACGCCGCAGACCCGGACGCCGCAGACCCGCACCCGCCGACCGTGCGGGCGCCCGCTGCAACTGCGGGGCCGGTCGGGCCGGGCACCCCGGCTACGTCCGTCACGCCTGCTGCGTCCGTCACGCCTGCCGCGTCCGTCACCACGGCTGCATCCGTCACGTCTGGCGCGTCCGTTGCGCCTGCCGGGCCGGGCACGGCACCGGTACGTCCCGGGCCCGGCCCGGCGGCCGACCCGCGCGGGACGGCCCCGGGCTCCACCGAAGCCGCACCCGGTCCCTCGAACGCCGGATCGTCGCCCGGCCAGGCCCTCGCGGGTGCCGCGACCGTGGCCGCCCCGCGCCCCGCGTCCGGTCCCTCCGACGGGGGTCCGGGAGCGGCGCCCGCTCCCCCGCCGAGGAAGCCCACCGCCCGGTACGTCGCCGGGGCGCTCGCCACCCTGCTCGTGGCCGGCGGCGCCCTGACCGCGTACCTGCTGCGGGGCCAGGGCGGCTCCGACAGCACCTCTTTCCCTCAGGCGAAGTACAAGCTCACGATGGGTTCGTCGGTGCTGGGCGGCAAGTACACGCTGAGCGGGTACCCGGTCGAGAGCAAGGACCCGCTTCCCGACACCGACAAGAGCAGGGGCGTACGGAGCGTCAGCGGCTCCTACTCCGGGAGTTCGGACACCCTGCCGTTCACGGAGCTGACGGTCTCCGGCACGTACGGCCAGTTCAAGAACCCGTTGGCGCACCGGGACTCCGAGCTGGCGGCCGACATCACGCCGAACGAGGAGACCGTCACCGAGCGCAAGAAGGTGCGCGTGCCCGGGTCGAAGATCGAGTTCAGCTGTCTGCGGCTGTCGTCGACGACGGCCGTCACCACCCTGTGCGCCTGGGGCGACTCCAACACGGCGGCGCGCGTCACGTTCGCCGGCTCGTACGGGCTCAAGGAGACGGCGGCGGCGACCCGCAAGGTGCGCGAGGACCTGCTGGAGTCGCTGGGCTGAGGACGGCGGCCCCGGGCGGCACCCCGGGACCGCGCGCAAGAATCCCCGGGCCACGCGGGACAGCCCCGCGCGGGGACACGACCCCGGGTGCCATGGGGTCGCACCCGGGGGCCCGTCCCGCGCTCCGTACGGCGGGTTACGCGCTGCCCGCCCCCGGCCACAGGCCGTCCGGTGTCAGGCCCAGCAGGTCGATCGCGTTGCCGCGCACGATGCGGTCCACCACGTCCGGTGCCAGGTGTCCCATCTGGGCCTCGCCGACCTCCTTCGACTTCGGCCACGTCGAGTCCGAGTGCGGGTAGTCCGTCTCGTACAGGACGTTGCCGACGCCGATCGCGTCCAGGTTCTTCAGGCCGAACGCGTCGTCGAAGAAGCAGCCGAAGACGTGTTCCGCGAAGAGTTCGGACGGGGGGCGGTGCACCTTGTCCGCGACGCCGCCCCAGCCCCGGTTCTCCTCCCACACCACGTCCGCGCGCTCCAGGATGTACGGGATCCAGCCGATCTGCCCCTCCGCGTACATGATCCGCAGCCCGGGGAAGCGTTCGAACTTGCCGCTCATCAGCCAGTCGACCATCGAGAAGCAGCAGTTGGCGAAGGTGATCGTGGAGCCCACGGCGGGCGGGGCGTCCGGCGAGGTCGACGGCATCTTCGAGGAGGAGCCGATGTGCATGGCCACGACCGTGCCCGTCTCGGCGCAGGCCTCCAGGAACGGGTCCCACTCGTCGGTGTGGATGGAGGGGAGGCCGAGGTGCGGGGGGATCTCGGAGAAGGCGACCGCGCGGACCCCCCGGGCGGCGTTGCGGCGGACCTCGGCCGCCGCCAGCCGGGCGTCCCAGAGCGGGATGAGGGTCAGCGGTATCAGCCGGCCCCGGGCCTGCGGGCCGCACCACTCCTCCACCATCCAGTCGTTGTAGGCCTGCACAGAGAGCAGGCCCAGTTCGCGGTCCTTGGCTTCTGTGAAGGTCTGGCCGCAGAAGCGCGGGAAGGTGGGGAAGCAGACCGCCGACTGGACGTGGTTGACGTCCATGTCGGCGAGGCGCTCGGGGACGGAGAAGGAGCCGGGGCGCATCTGCTCGTAGGTGATGACTTCGAGTTTGATCTCGTCGCGGGAGTAGCCGACGGCCGTGTCGAGGCGGGTGAGCGGGCGGTGCAGGTCCTCGTACACCCACCAGTCCCCGATCGGCCCGTCGTCGCCCTTCTGGCCCATGACCGGGGCGAACTTGCCGCCCAGGAAGGTCATTTCCTTCAGGGGGGCGCGGACGATGCGCGGCCCTACGTCGCGGTACTTGCGCGGGAGCCGGTCCTGCCAGACGCCGGGGGGCTCCACCGTGTGGTCGTCCACCGAAATGATCTTCGGGAAGCTGTCCATGTGCATCTCCACCCATCTCC
Organism: Streptomyces sp. NPDC004111; assembly: GCF_042874215.1. NCBI lineage: Bacteria > Bacillati > Actinomycetota > Actinomycetes > Kitasatosporales > Streptomycetaceae > Streptomyces > Streptomyces sp. NPDC004111. The sequence continues at coordinate 254,885 of NZ_JBIAMU010000004.1, read as the reverse complement.
CTGCGCGCGCCGGGGGACTCAGAGGTACGTCGAACGTCGGCAATGTCCGTCACCGTACCGCCGATCTGACGATCCGTCAGGTGGGGGCGAGTGCACTTTCTGCGCACGGACCGTGCACGGAACACCCCAGCCCGCCCCCGAAACTTGAGGTTCCTCTGAGGTTTGTGTACTGACGCACCCCGCATGAGCAAGGCAGACTGAACTAGTACGACAAGTGCCGTAAGGGGCGGTACGAGGCCGGAAGACGCACTTCCGCCCGGCGTACCGGCACGGATTCGGCAAGGGTTCGGCAATGGTCCGGCAAGGGAACGACACAGGCTCGGCAAGGGCGAGGGGGAGTGCGATGGACGACAGCATGTCGAAGGGTTCCGGGGGGACCGAACGCGAGGACACCCCGGCCGCCGGAGGGCTTGAGGGCGAGGACGCCCCGGCCCACGGAGAACCCGCGACGGCTGCCGCCCCGCCCACCGGGGTGCGCTTCAGCGTGCTGGGTCCCGTCCGGGCCTGGCGGGACGGCGCGCACGTGCCGGCCGGTTCGCCGCAGCAGCGCGCCCTGCTCGCCCTGCTCCTGCTGCGCGACGGCCGCACCGCCACCGCCGCCGAACTCATCGACGGCATCTGGGGCGCCGAGCCGCCCTCGCAGGCGCTGTCGGCGCTGCGCACGTACGCCTCCCGGCTGCGCAAGGCGCTCGGCGCCGACGTGCTGGTGAGCGAGTCCGGCGGATACGCGATCCGGCCCGCCGCCGACGCGCTGGACCTGGCGGTGGCGCAGGAGCTGGCCGCCGACGCGGAAAAGGCGCGGGCGAGCGGCGACCGCTGCCTGGCGCGGACCCTGTTCGGCAAGGCGCTGGGGCTGTGGGACGGCGAGGCGCTGGCCTCCGTCCCCGGCCCTTACGCGGAGTCGCAGCGGGTGCGGCTGGAGGAGTGGTTCCTCCAGCTGACCGAGGCGCGGCTGGACCTGGACCTGGAGGTCGGCTGCCACTCCGAGGCCGTACCGGAGCTGACCGCGCTGACCGCCGCCCACCCGCTGCGCGAGAGACTGCGCGAACTGCTGATGCTGGCGCTGTACCGGTGCGGGCGGCAGGCGGAGGCGCTGGCCGTCTACACCGACACCCGCCGGCTGCTCGCCGACGAACTGGGGGTCGACCCGCGGGCCGAACTCTCCCGCCTCCAGCAGCGCATCCTGGCCGCGGACGCGGAACTCGCCCAGCCCGCCGAACCCACCACGGCCGCCGCCCCGGCGACGGTGCGCCCCGCCCAGCTGCCCGCGTCCGTACCGGACTTCACCGGCCGCGACGCCTTCGTCCGCGAACTGGGCGAACGCCTCGCCAGCGCCGAGACGAGCGTCATGGCGGTCTCCGCCCTGGCCGGCATCGGCGGCGTCGGCAAGACGACACTGGCGGTCCACGTGGCCCATGCGGCACGGCCGCACTTTCCGGACGGGCAGTTGTACGTCGATCTCCAGGGAGCGGGCTCGCGCCCGGCCGAGCCGGAGGCCGTGCTGGGCGCGTTCCTGCGCGCGCTCGGCACCCCGGACTCGGCGATACCCGACTCCCCCGACGAGCGGGCCGCGCTCTACCGCTCGACGCTGGACGGACGACGGGTGCTGGTGCTCCTCGACAACGCGCGGGACGCGTCGCAGGTCAGACCGCTCCTTCCGGGTACGGCGGGCTGCGCGGCACTCGTCACCGCGCGGACCAGGATGGTGGATCTCGCAGGCGCCCACCTGGTCGACCTGGACGTGATGTCACCGGAGGAGGCCCTCCAGCTCTTCACCCGGATCGTGGGCGAGGAGCGGGTACGGGCGGAACGCGAGGCGGCGCTGGACGTGGTCGGCGCCTGCGGCTTCCTGCCGCTGGCGATCCGCATCGCGGCGGCGCGGCTGGCGGCCCGGCGGACCTGGACCGTGTCCGTACTGGCGACGAAGCTGGCGGACGAGCGGCGGCGGCTGGACGAGCTGCAGGCGGGCGACCTCGCGGTGAAGGCGACCTTCGAGCTGGGCTACGGGCAGCTGGAGCCCGCCCAGGCACGGGCCTTCCGGCTGCTGGGACTCGCCGACGGCCCGGACATCTCGCTGGCCGCCGCGGCGGCGGTGGTGGGACTGCCGGTGCACGAGACGGAGGACCTGCTGGAGGCCCTCGTCGACACCTCGCTCCTGGAGTCGGCCGCCCCCGGCCGCTACCGCTTCCACGACCTCGTGAGGCTCTACGCGCGTGCGTGTGCCGAGCGGGACGAACAGCTGCCGGAGGAGAGGGAGCTGGCACTGTCGCGGCTGCTGGACTTCTATCTGGCGACAGCGGCCGGGGTGTACGCGCTGGAGCGTCCCGGCGACCGGCTGGTGGACCACCTGGCGGAGACCTCGTACCCCGGCCTGGTCTTCGCCGACCGCCGCGCGGGCGAGGACTGGCTCTACGCGGAGGCGGACCCGCTGCTGGCATGTGCGCACCAGGCGGCGGGCTCGGCCACGGGCACCGCGTCGCTGCGCCGGGCGGCCGACCTGATGTGGGCCGCGCTCGACCTCGGGGAGTCGGGGGCCAACGTCAAACAGTTCGAGTCCACCGCGCGGGTACTGCTGGCGGCGACCCGGCAGAGCGGGGACGAGCGGGCACAGGCACGGGCACTGGTGGCGCTGACGGTCGTGCACCACGCCTCGGGGAGGTTCACCGAGGCGGACCAGGCGGCGGCGGAGGTCGTCCTGCTGTCGCCGGAGGACCAGGACCCGCTGCCGCGCTGCTGGGCCTCCAACGTGCGCGGCATCCTGGCGTACTACCAGAACCGCTTCCCCGACGGGGAACGGCACCTCACCGAGGCGATCGCAAGTTTCCGCAGCATCGGCGACCGGCCCGGCGAGGCGAGCGCGCTGTGCAACCTCTCCCGCAACCACCTCGCCACGGGCCGCACGTCGAGCGCCGTCGCGCTGGCCCAGCAGGGCATCGACATCTACGTGGACATGGGGCACTCCCTGCGCGGTGCGAACGCGCGGTACGCGCTGGGAATGGCGCTGACGGAGGACGGGCGGCACGACGAGGCGACGGCCCAGCTCAACGAGAGCCTGGAGGTGTTCCGCAGCTGCCGTCAGCGGCTGTGGGAGGGCATGACCATCTTCCGGCTCGCCGAGCTGGACCTGGCGTCGGGTCAGCCCGCCCCGGCAGCGGCGAAGGCCGAACAGGCGCTGTCCGTGCTGTACGACATCGGCGGCGAGTGGCGGCGTGCCAACGTACTGAGCCTGCTGGGCCGCGCCCTGCACGGAGTGGGGCAGCCCGGCCGGGCGCAGGTGTGCTGGCGCGAGGCACTGGGCGTCTTCGAGGCCTCGGGCGCCGAGGAAGCCGGGGAGGTCCAGGCCCTGCTCGCCTCCGTCGCACAGCCGGCCGGCTAGCCATTCATCGTTTGTTTATCGCCGTACGGCATCGTCGTCCTTGCCGCATCCGTCGCGTCGGGGGGCAGACGGGCGGCGGCGCCGGGAGGTGCCCGCACAGGGGGTGCGGATGTCTCCTACCGAGCCCTTCCCCCGTGCCCTCGGGCAGGGAAGGGCTCACCCGACCGCTCGAAAACCCATTTTCAGGAGAAGCCATGAGCGACGCCAAGAAGCCCGACACCACGACTCAGGGCGACCAGCACACCACGTCGGAGCCGGTGAAGACGCAGCGCGACCAGCACACCACCACCGAGCCGGCCAAGACCCAGGGTGACCAGCACACCACCTCGGAGCCGGCCAACTAAGAACCGCACCACCGCACGGGGGACCCCGGGGGGGGACACGGGGGCACGGGGGAACGGCCGCGGCGGCGCGGAGGGGGAGCCGTCGCGGCCGTCGTGTTTTCCGCTGCCCGGACCCGCGGTGACCGGCCCAGCATCCGTGTGACATACACGTACAGATCAGACGCAACCAGTACCGCCTTTCCACCCTCCTCCCGTACGAGACAGCAGGATCAGCGCGCGACGAAACCCCAGGCCAGGAGCCCGTTCACCGGCCCGGGGCAGCCGGACCGCACGTCCCGCAAGACCCGGAAGGACCGGAATGACCGCCGACCGCCCCGCCGCGCGAGCAGCTGCCACCGCCGAACAGACCACCGGCGAGCGGCCCGGCTCCGCCGCGGTACCGCTCCTCCCCCGCCCCGACCGCAGCACGGCGGGCCTGCGCGGAGCGGTCGCCCTGCTGACCCCGCACCAGCTGCCGGAGCTGGAGCGCCAGATGGAGGAGTCCCTCTCCCTCTCGGCCCGCACGGGCAGCCTGGCCCCCCTGACCCAGTTCCTGGACGCCTGGGCGGTCACGGTGGAAATAGCCCGCATCCCCTCGGCGGCGTCCCGGCTGCGGGAGGCGGAGTACACGGCACGGGCGGTACGACCGGACGACCCGGCCTGGCGCACGGCGATGCAGGAGATCCAGGACCTGCACGACGCGGCCAGGGAGTCGCTGGGGCTGGGCTGAAGCGCCCTGCGCCCCAGCCCGCGCTCCGGCACACTCCCCGGCCCAGGACCAAGTTCAGCCCCCCGTCCGCCCCCTCAGCTCCCCCTTCACCACTTTTCCGCTCGCGTTCCGCGGTAGTTCGGTGACGAATTCGATCTCTCTGGGGACCTTGTAGTTGGCCATTTCGCGGCGGGACCAGGCGATCACGTCGTCGGCGGTGAGGGTGGTGCCGGGGCGGCGGACCACGTAGGCCTTGCCCACTTCGCCCAGGCGGGGGTCGGGGACGCCGATGACCGCCGCGTCCGCTATCTGCGGGTGCAGGCCGAGGAGCTGTTCGATCTCGGCGGGGTAGGCGTTGAAGCCGCCGACGATGAACATGTCCTTGATCCGGTCGGTGATGCGGAGGTTGCCCTCCTCGTCCAGTACGCCCACGTCCCCCGTGCGGAGCCAGCCGTCGGGGGTGAGGGCGGCGGCGGTGGCGTCGGGGTCCTCGTAGTAGCCCTGCATGACGTTGAAGCCGCGGACCAGGACCTCGCCCGGGGTGCCGGGCGGGGCCGGGGTGCCGTCGGCGGTCTCGACCCGGATCTCGGTGTCGGGGATCGCGCGGCCGGAGGTGTGCGCGATGGTCTCCGGGGCGTCGCCGCGGCGGCACATGGAGACGAAGCCGGAGGCCTCGGACAGGCCGTACGCGGTGAGCACGGTCGCGATGCGCAGCTCCGTGCGGAGGCGTTCGACGAGCTGGAGGGGGACCACCGCGGCTCCGGTGACCACCAGGCGCAGGGCGCTCAGGTCGTGGGAGCCGCGCGAGGGGTGGTCCAGCAGGGACTGGTGGAGGGTCGGGGGGCCGGGGAGGACGGAGATGCGCTCGGCGGCGATGTTCGCGAGCACGGTGTCCACGTTGAACACCGGTTGCGGGATCATCGTCGCGCCCCTGGTCAGACAGGCGATGACGCCGGCCTTGTAGCCGAAGGTGTGGAAGAACGGGTTGACGACGAGATAGCGGTCGCCCTCCCGGAGCCCCGCGAGTTCGGCCCAGATGTCGTACGCCCGCAGCGTCTGCTCATGGGTGATCACCGCACCCTTGGGACGGCCGGTGGTGCCGGAGGTGAAGATGAGGTCCGAGGGGTCCTCGGCGGCGATCTCGCCCGCGCGGGCGCGGACCGTCGCACCGCTCACCTGCTCACCGCCCGCGAGGAAGTCCTTCCAGGTCAGAAAGGCCGACGGGGCCGCGTCGTCGGCGAGGACCACCACGTCGGTGAGGTCGGGAAGGCCGGGCAGGGGCCGCTTCCCGGGCCCCTCGGCCGCCGCCCTGCGCAGCGAGGCGACGTACGACGTGCCGAGGAAGGTGCCGGTGACGAAGAGGAGCCTGGCCCCGGACTTGCGGCAGATGTACGCCGCCTCCGCGCCCTTGAACCGGGTGTTGAGCGGCACCAGGACCGCCCCCGCCGTGACCGCCCCGAGGGCCGAGACGATCCAGTCGAGGCTGTTGGGCGCCCAGATCGCGACCCGGTCCCCGCGCCGGACACCGCGGGCCAGACAGGCCGCCGCCGCCCGCTCGACGCGCTCGCCCAGTTCCGCGTAGGAGATCCGGGTGCGGCCGTCGACCACGGCCTCGCGGTCCCCGTGGTCCGCGGCGGCCTGCTGGACCAGCTCCGGGATGGTGTTCCACTGCATCTGCTTGCCACTTCGCATCGCGAGTACTCCCTACCACCACTAGCTGACTATCCGTCAGATTAGCTGTAGCCTGACGCGCTGTCAGCAGTCAGGACGCTCGCGGAGGTGGCCCCGGATCATGACGGCACGCATGACAGGACTCAAGGACGCGACGGCGATAGTCGGGATCGGACAGACCCCCTTCGCCAAACAACTCCCCCAGAGCGAAAAGGAGTTGTCCTGCCGGGCGATCCTGGCCGCGCTCGACGACGCGGGCATCGACCCGGCCGAGGTGGACGGCCTCGCCTCGTACACGATGGAGGAGACGGACGAGGTCGAGGTGGCCAAGGCCATCGGGGCCGGGGACCTCACCTTCTTCTCCAAGGTGGGCTTCGGCGGCGGCGGTTCGTGCGCGACGGTCGCGCACCTGGCCTCCGCCGTCGCCACCGGCCAGGCGAGCGTCGGGGTCGCCTGGCGCTCCCGCAAGCGCGGGAGCGGGCCGAGGCCCTGGCGCAACACGACGGTGCAGCTGCCGACCCCCGCCCAGTGGACCCGCCCGTTCGGCCTGCTGCGCCCGGCCGACGAGATCGGCATGCTGGCCCGCCGCTACATGCACGAGTACGGCGCCACCCGCGACCACCTCTTCAACGTGGCCCTCGCCTGCCGCAACCGGGCGAACCAGAACCCGGCCGCGATGATGTACGAACGCCCGCTGACCCGCGACATGTATATGACCTCCCGCTGGATCAGCGAGCCGCTCTGCCTCTTCGACAACTGCCTGGAGACCGACGGCGCGCTGGCGTGCGTGATCGTGAGCGCCGAGCGCGCCGGGGACTGCCGCCGCAGGCCGGTGTACGTGCACTCCGCCGCCCAGGGCCTGCCCGCCCAGCACCACGGGATGGTCAACTACTGGAACGACGACCCGCTGACCGGCCCCGCCTGGACCGCCGCCCGCCAGCTGTGGAAGCAGGCCGACTTCGGCCCCGAGGACGTGGACGTGGCGCAGATCTACGACGCGTTCACCCCGCTCATCCCGCTCTCCCTGGAGGGGTACGGGTTCTGCGGGCGCGGCGAAGGGGCCGCGTTCACCGAGGGCGGCGCGCTGGAGAGCGGCGGCCGGCTGCCGATCAACACCGGCGGCGGCGGGCTCAGCGAGGCGTACGTGCACGGCTTCAACCTCATCAACGAGGGTGTGAAGCAGTTGCGCGGCACCTCCACCGCCCAGGTTCCGGACGCGGCCACCTGCCTGGTCACGGCGGGCGAGGGCGTCCCCACTTCCGCTCTGCTGCTGAGGAGTTGACCTGCGATGAGCGTTGCACACGAAGGCCGGGACACCGTCCACGAGGGCCTGCTGAGCCCCGTCCCGGACGACGACGGCGCGCCCTTCTGGGAGTACGCCGCCCGGCGCGAGCTGCGCGTCCAGTCCTGCGCGGACTGCGGGGAGCTGCGCTTCCCGCCCCGCCCGTGCTGCCCGCACTGCCACTCCTTCGCGAGCGACTGGCAGCTGATGAGCGGGCGGGGCACGATCTGGTCGTACGTCGTCCCCCATCCGCCGCTGCTGCCCGCGTACGCCGCCCAGGCCCCGTACAACGCGGTGATCGTGGAGCTGGCGGACGCGCCCCGCGTGCGGCTGGTCGGCAACGTGGTCGCCGAACCGGACGCACGACTGGACTCGGTCGATCCGCAACGGCTGCGGATCGGGGCGAAGGTGCAGGTGGCCTTCACGCGGCTGCCGGACGGGACGACGGTGCCGCGCTGGCTGCTGGAGCGGCCGTGAGCGGGGCCGCGGCGGGCACGTCGTCCGGTGTGCGGGTGGAGCGGGACAAGGAGAGCGGGGTCGCGGTCGTCACGCTCGACCGGCCGGACAGGCTCAACGCGATCGACCTGGCGACCGCCGCCGAACTGGCCGCCGTGTGGCGGGAGTTCCGCTACGACGACACGGTACGGGCGGCCGTGCTCACCGGCGCGGGCGACAAGGCGTTCTGCACCGGCATCGACCGCACGGTCGAGGTGCCGCAGCCGTCGTCCCCGTACTCCGTCGACGACCCCCTGCTGACCATCGGGCCCAAGGCCAACGACCTCTGGAAACCGGTGGTCGCGGCGGTGCGCGGGATGGCCTGCGGCGGGGCGTTCTACCTGCTGGGCGAGGCGGAGTTCGTGGTGGCGGGCCGGAGCGCCACCTTCTTCGACCCGCACACCACGTACGGCATGGTCAGCGCGTACGAGACGGCACTGCTTGCACAGCGGATGCCGTACGGCGAGATCGCCCGGATGGCACTGCTCGGCACGGCGGAACGGATGTCGGCGGGGCGGGCGTACGAGGTCGGCCTCGTCTCCGAACTGACGGCGGACGGAGAGGAGTTGGCCGCCGCCCTGCGCTCGGCCGAGGTGATCGCAGGCTGCCCGACGGAGGCGGTGCAGGGCACGGTGCGGGCGGTGTGGGCGACGAAGGAGGCGGCGATGGCGCAGGCGTTCGCGCGGGCACCGCAGCTGATCGCGCTGGGGAACCTGCCGGCGGAGCGGCAGTCGGAACTGTTCGGGAACCGGAAGGGAGATTTCCGCATTCGCTAGGGACTCGGCGGCGCAGCACCGCGGCACCGCGACATCACAGCATCACGGCGCCGCCCGACCATTGTTCGCCTTGGATGCGAACAACTCCTTTCCTCACCTCCAGTTGTTCTAGTAGTATGCAAACAACTGGAGGTTCACCATGACCCTGCGCACGACTTCGGGACGCCTGCGTCTCCTGGCCCTGGGCGTCGCCCCGTACGTCCTGGCCCTGCTCGTCCACCTCACCGTGTTCCTGGCCGCCCGCGACCGGCTGCCCGACCCCATGGCCAGTCGTTTCGACGCCTCGGGCAGGCCGGTCAGCTATCTCTCCGTGCCCGTGGCGGTGCTCACCGGCATCGGGATGTTCACCCTGCTCGGCGCGGTCTTCGCCTTCGTCGCGCTGAACGTCGCGAGGGGGCGCTCCCGCCCCGGGGGCCTGCGCGGGCTGCTCGCCGTCGGCTGGGGTCTGGCGGCCTTCCTCGGCTATCTGCTGCCGGTGAGCACCGCCGTCCAGCGCTCAGTGGCCGACGCGGCCGACGCCCGCTTCCCGCTGTGGCACCTGGCGGTGGCGCTCGGTGTCGCGCTCGCCGCTGCGGCCGTCGGCTTCCTGCTGGCCCTCGCGCTGCCCGACTCCCCCGCCCAGGACGGCCCCACCACGACGACCGGCCGGATCGACCTGGCGGACGGCGAGGTGGCCAGCTGGTCGCACCGGCTCGGCTCGGGCCCCGCCGTGCTGTCCGCCACGGCCGCCGTCGTCGCGGGGGCGGTGTGCGGCGCGGTGGGGTACTGGCCGGCGGCCGTGCCGCTGCTGCTGGTCGGCGCCCTGATGCTGCTCTTCGTGTCCGCGTACGTGGTCGTGGACCGCCGGGGCCTCACGATCGCCCCCGCGGTGCTGCACCGGCCCGCGCTGCACATCCCCCTGGGCGGCATGAGCACCGCCGACCTCCGCGACATCGACCCCGTCGCGGACTACGGCGGCTGGGGCTACCGGATCAGGCACAATCGCACGGGGCTCATCGTGCGCTCCGGCGAGGCGATAGTCGTCCGGCGCACCAACGGACGGGAGTTCGCGGTCACCGTGGACGACTCGGCGACCGGGGCCGCCCTCCTCGCCACCCTCATCGAACGCCGCGGGACCCACGGGCCCCGAGAAAGCCGCTGACCACATGCTGTTCACACTGGATCCCGCCTCGTCCGTACCGCTCGGCGACCAGATCGCCGCCTCGGTGCGCGGCGCGATCGCCGACGGCACGGTCGAACCGGGCGAACGCCTGCCCGCCGCCCGCGTCCTCGCGGACTCGCTGGGCATCAACGTCCACACGGTGCTGCGCGGCTACCAGCGGCTGCGCGAGGAGGGCCTGATCGAGCTGCGCCGGGGCCGGGGAGCGGTGGTGGTGGACGCGCCGGTGGCACCGGGAAGGGCCCGGCTGCTGGAGCGGATCGGCGACCTGGTCGACGAGGCGCGCAGGCTGGGCATGCCGGAGGAGGACCTGCTGGCGCTGGTACGGGCCAACCTGGCCGACTGAGGACTGGGGGCGGCGGTACACGCACGAGGGCCCCGGTCGCGGCTTGCACAAGCCGCGGCCGGGGCCCCTTCGCGTACCGGACCGGCCGCTCCCGGATCAGGAGCTGCTGCGGGTCACGTTGTTGACCTCGCAACGGCCGATCAGGGACTCGGTGTCCTTCTTCACGTACGGGGTGGCGAAGTCGCGCGACTCGTTCTGGCCCGGGGCGACGAAGAGGATGCTGCCGCTGCGGGTGCCGACGGTGGTGCCGCTGTTCGTGAACTTCACCGTGAAGCGGTAGGTGTAGGTCTGCGAGGAGCTGCTGTTGGTGGCGGAGATGCGCGCCACCAGGCCGCGCGACGGGTCGTACTTGCACTCGGAGATGCGCAGGTCGCGGGAGGCGTTGCCGCTGCCGCCGACGCCGGGGACGGAGCCGACGGTGCCGCTGCTGGAGGAGCTGCTGTCCGAGCTGCCGCTGGAGGACGTGCTGGAGCTGCCGCTGGACGAGCTGGAGCCGTCGTAGCCGCCGGTGGACGCCTGGTAGTCGCCGCCGCTCGACGAGCTGGAGCTGGAGCTGGAGTCGCTGCCCCCGCTGCTGGAGCTGCTGGAGCCGTGGCTGCTGGAACCGCCGCTGCAACTTCCGCCGTGCGAGCCGCGGGCGCCGGTGAGCGCGACCACTGCGATACCGAAGACGGCCACTGCACGGACATGGCGAAGCTTCATGCTTCCAACCCCCGTTGGTTTGGTGCGGTTTGGGACATTCCGGCAGGAATAAATTTCCCGTAAGGACGAGTGCATGACACCCTAGCAGCGCCAGCGTTGCGGCGTAGCCCCGAACCCGGCGGGCCGGGCAGGGGCCCTGACAAGGGCACGGGATCTTCTCAACGGGGTCACAGACGCAGGGCGACACCCCCTCGGTTCCCAGGCCCCTTCAGGGGCGCGGGGAACTGCGCGAGCAACAAACAACGCACCCGCAGGCGAACGACAGCCCCGCGGCCGGCGGCCTGGGGAAGGGGCGGGGCACAGCCCGCCGCAGGCCGGGGCGGCACGGCCCCGGGCCGAGATCCGGGGCCCGGGAGTGGGGGGCGGGCGGCCCGGCCTATCGTGCCGTGCGCCCCGTGGCCGTCCCCTTCACCGCGTCCAACGCGTACACACACCGGTCCTTGCTGCAGGCGTACACGATCCCCGCCTCCGCCACCGGCGACCCCGTGATCTCCCCGCCGGTCTTCAGCTTCCAGCGCAGCTGTCCGCCCGCCGCGTCCACCGTGTACAGACAGTGGTCGGCGGAGCCGAAGTGGACGCGGCCGTCCGCGACCACGGGCGCGCCGACCACCTCCCCGCCCGCCGCGAACCGCCACTTGGGCGTGCCGGTGACCGCGTCGAGCGTGTAGAGCGCGCTGCCGCTGCCGACGTGGACGTGGCCCGCGGCGACCAGTACGGGTTCGATGGACTGCCGGGACTCCGTCGCGATCCGCCACCGGTCCTTGCCGGTGGAGGCGTCCAGGGCGTACACCGTGCCGAGGTAGTCGGCCAGGTAGATGCCGCCGCCCGTGACGGCGGGGCCGGGGGCGAAGGCCGGGGCGGACAGGAAGACCGCCGGGGCCTCGAAGTGCCACCGCACGTGGCCCGACGCCAGGTCGACCGCGAGGACCCGGGTGCCGGCGGAGATGTAGGCGTACCCGTCCTCGGCGGGGGTGACCCGGACCGGGGCTCCCCCGCAGGACGCCGCGTCCCCGATGGGGTACGACCAGCGTTCGATGCCGGAGCGCGCGTCCAGCGCCCGCAGCCTGGCGTCCTGCCACACGAAGACCGTGTCGTCGTGGACGGCGGGCCCGGCCTCCGGGGTCTCGAAGTCGGTCTGGGCGCCGGTGATCTCCCAGAGCTTCTGGCCGTTGGAAGCCTCCCAGGCCTGTACGCCGCCGCCGCGCGTGCCGGTGACGACGGTGCCGCGGGCCGCCTTCAGGGAGTACACCCAGGCGTCGGTCTGCAGCCGCCAGCGCTCGGAGCCGTCGGTCGCGTCCAGGGCGTAGAGCGTGGGCCCGTCGGAGGCGTGTATCCGGCCGCCGGAGACCGCCATCGCCCAGGCCACGTCCCGCGTCTTGAACTGGCGGCGGCCCGAGGCCACGTCCAGCGCGTGCACCTCGAAGGAGGTGACGTACACCAGGTCGCCGGCGACGGCCGGTGTCCCCCACACGTCGTTGGACATCCGGAACCGCCAGGGGCGCCAGCCGGTCGCCGCGGGGCCTTCGGGGGACGCGCCGGGCGCGCCGCCGGGCGGGGGCGACGCGGGCGGTGCGTGCGCCGGGGCCGGTACGCCGTTCAGTCCGCCGGTCATCCCGCCCGGCGGGCGCACCCATCCGGTGGCGGGCCCGGTGGCCTCGGCGACCGCGGCGGCAGCGGCGGCGCCCTGCCCGTCGGCCACCCGGGGGCCGGGACCGATCGGCACCTGCGCCCCGGCGAGCCGGACGGGGCCGTCGGCGTAGGAGGGCGGGGGCGGCGACGCGTGCCCGGTGCGGGGGTCCGCGTAGGAGGGCGGGGGCGGATAGGGCGGCGGGTTCTGCGGGCGCGGCGGCGGCGAGGGGTCGCGCCGGGGTGCGGCGACCGGGGCGGCCGGGGCCCGGCCGCCGCCCCTGCGCTCCTCGATCATGGCGGTGGCCCGGGACGGCAGCCAGGCCGACGCGGTGCCGCTGTCGTCGCCGCCGGAGGAGAAGAGGTGCGGGGCGAGCTGGGCCTGGAGGTCGGCGGGGCTGGGGCGCAGTGCCGCCTCCATGCCCATGCAGGAGTCGATCAGCGGACGGAGTTCGTCCGGGAGTCCTTCGAGGTCGGGACCCTCGCGCAGCAGCATGAAGACGGTCTCGACGGGGTTCGCCCCGTGGAAGGGGGCGTGCCCGGTGGCGGCGAAGACGAGGGTGGAGCCGAGCGAGAAGATGTCGCTCGCCCCGGTGACGCTGCGGGAGTCCCTGGCCTGCTCGGGGGACATGTAGGCGGGGGTGCCCACGGCGACGTTCGTCATGGTCAGGCGGGTGTTGGAGACGCCGGACGCGATGCCGAAGTCGATGACGCGCGGACCGTCCTCGACGACGAGGACGTTGGAGGGCTTCAGGTCGCGGTGGACCAGGCCCGCGCCGTGGATGGACTGGAGGGCCTCGGCGATGCCGGCGGCCAGCCAGCGCACGGCGTTCGCGGGCATCGGCCCGCACTCGTTCACTATTTCTTCGAGGGAGGGGGCGGGGACGTACGCCGTCGCCAGCCAGGGCACCGCCGCGCGCGGGTCGGCGTCGACCACGGCCGCCGTGTAGAAGCCGGAGACCGCGCGGGCCGCCTCGACCTCCCGCGTGAAACGGACCCGGAACAGCTGGTCCTCGGCGAGCTCCGTACGCACCGTCTTGATCGCCACCCGGCGCCCGGACGCGGACCGCGCGAGATAGACGAGCCCCATCCCGCCGGCACCGAGCCGTCCCAGGACCTCGAACGGGCCGATCCGCCGCGGATCGTGCTGCGTCAGCTGCTCCACTTGCCTGCCACCTCCCCGTGCACCGGCCGCAACGCACAGCCCTGTGCAGCGTCTCATCCGCTGGGCACCCCCAGCGGTGCGCTCCCCTGATTCTTCCTGTCTCCCGGCGTGGTGGCTAACCCGGGGCCGGAATGGAGTGTTTCCCCCTAATTCGCCCCTTTCTCCTGATAAACGGCTTCCTTTCCCCGGTGCGCTTCTCCCGACGCCCTCTCCCGGCGCTCTTCATCCCGCAGTCCTTCTCCCGGCACCCTCCCCCGGTGCATTCCCCGTTTCCTACGCCCGCCCGCCCCCGGGGTCCTGCTCCGGCGCCTCCAGCACGGCGAAGACGGCGCCCTGGTCGTCGACCGCGATGGCCATCCGGCCGTAGGGGATGTCGAAGGGCGGGTGCGTGACCCGCCCGCCGAGCCGCTGGACCTCGGCCGCGGTCCGGTCGCAGTCCTCGACGGCGAAGTACGAGAGGAAGTGCGGCGGCAGCTCGGCGGGGAACGCCCCGGAGATGACGGACCGCCCGCCGATCATGACGCTCTCGTCGCCCGGCTCGCTGCCCTCGGGCGCCCAGGCACGGTAGTCCGCCCCGGTCTCCTCGGTGAGGTCGGTGCCCCGGAAGCCGAAGACCGACTCGTAGAAGGCGTCGACCCGCTCCTTGTCCGCCTCGCGCACCAGGACCTCGGTCCAACAGAAGGAGCCCGGCTCGGCGGTCTTCTCGAAGCCCGGGTGGGTGCCCGCCTGCCAGACGCCGAAGACCGCGCCGCCCGGGTCGGCGATCTGCGCCATGGTGCCGAACGGGCCGACCGGCATGGCGTCCATGACGACCTGTCCGCCCGCCTTCTTCGCCCGGGAGACGAGGGCGGCGGCGTCCGGGGTGGCGAAGTAGACGCCCCAGGCGGTGGGCATCCGGCCGTCGGACTTGGGGGCCAGGGCGGCCACGTTCCTCCGCTCCTCGCCCTCGCCGGAGTACGCCTGCGTGTAGTAGCCGTACTCCTTGCCGGCCGGATCGTCGAAGGTCCAGCCGAACAGTTCGCCGTAGAAGCGCTTGCCCGCGGCGACATCGGGGAGCGTCGCGTCGATCCAGCAGGGCACGCCTTCTGCGAATGCGGTCATGGACCGATCCTTCCCGCTCACGGAGATCCCCGCCCGGGGATATCCACCGATGTTGTCCACAGGCTGTTGATAACACTATTGGGGGATGCCGTGGAGCGCCCTCCCACATACCGCCATCCGGTACGAACACCCCAGGAGTGGCCCACAACCCCACGCACCACTCACAACCGGCCGGACACATGGCCAACTCTGGCCGGAAACCCATTTGCACTCGCCGAATCGCGCTCCGATCACCCCTCGGTAAGCTGACGGCATGACAGGACAAGTACGCACCGTCGACGGCCGCGTGGCCGGTCGACGCGGTCAGGCGACGCGGCAGAAGCTGCTCGACTGCCTCAGCGAAATGCTCAGCTCGTCCCCTTACCGGGACGTCAAAGTCATCGATGTGGCACGAAAGGCCGGGACTTCGCCCGCGACCTTCTACCAGTACTTCCCCGACGTCGAGGGCGCCGTCCTCGAAATCGCGGAGGAAATGGCAAAGGAGGGGGCCGGGTTGACCGAACTGGTCTCCGGCCGCTCCTGGGTCGGCAAGGCGGGCTGGCAGACCGCCGAGGATCTGGTCGACGGATTCCTCGACTTCTGGCGCAAGAACGACGCGATCCTGCGGGTCGTGGACCTCGGCGCCGCGGAGGGCGACAAGCGGTTCTACAAGATCCGCATGAAGATCCTGAACTCCGTCACCAACTCCCTTACGGACTCGGTGAAGGAACTCCAGGCCAAGGGCAAGGTCGACAAGGACATCAGCCCGGCGGCGATGGCCGGTTCCCTGGTCGCGATGCTCGCGGCCGTGGCCTCGCACCAGAAGGGCTTCACCACCTGGGGCGTCAAGCAGGCGGAACTGCGGCCGAACCTGGCGCAGTTGGTGCATCTCGGAATTACGGGCAAGAAGCCCACGAAGTAGGCACCGTACGCAAGTACGCGCAGGTACACGAAGGCACCCGTACCGGACGAACCCCACCAAGTCCTGTCACCCGATGGCGGATCACGCATGTGGTCCGCCATCGGCGTACCCGGACCCGCCGCCCTCAGCGCCGCTCGATCCTGAACAGCCGGATCTCCCGCTCGATGCGCTGCTGGTACGTGGCGTACGGCGGCCAGAAGCCGAGCACCGCGCGCCATGCCCGCGCCCGCTCCTCCCCCGCGAGCAGCCGGGCCCGCACCGGGATGTCCCGGCCCTGCCAGTTGATGTCGGCGTCGGGGTGGGCGAGCAGGTTCCCGGTCCAGGCGGGGTGGCCGGGGCGGCCGAAGTTGGACCCGATCAGGATCCAGGTCCCCGCTTCCGGTTCCGGCATGCAGGCCAGCGGGGTCGCCCTCGGCAGCCCGGTCCTCGCACCGCGCGCCGTGAGGATGACACCGGGCAGCATGCGCGCGCTGAGCAGCACCTTTCCCTTGGTGAGCCGGTGCACGGCGCGGTCCATCGCGGGGATGACGTGCGGTGCGACCCGTGCGAAGGCCCGCGTCGAGGACACCTTCCGGATCAGCTTCACACCGGCGCTCGCGCCGGTCGCCGTGGCCATCAGACGGCCTCCGCCCTCGTGCCGTGGCCGCCGTCCGGGCCGCCTGGCCCGTCGCCCTCCCGCGACCGCGGCGGGCCGAAGATGCCCGCCCGGTCCGCGGCATGTCCGCGCAGCCGGTGCACCGGGCCGAACAGCAGCTCGTCGGCCGCCGCCCGCTTGAAGTACAGATGCGCGTCGTGCTCCCAGGTGACACCGATCCCGCCGTGCAGCTGGATCGCCTCCGAAGCCGCGGCCCGCAGCGCCTGAAGGCCCTGCGCGAGGGCCAGCGGGCCGCCGCCCGCCGGGTCCCAGGCCGCGTAGCAGGCGGCCGAGCGGGCCGCCGCGACCTGCACGTACACATCGGCGAGCCGGTGCTTCACCGCCTGGAAGGAGCCGATCGCCCGCCCGAACTGCTCGCGCGCCTTCACGTACTCCACGGTCCGCTCCAGGGCCCGGTCCGCGGCCCCGACCGCCTCGGCGGCGAGCACCGCGGCGGCACCCCGGCCGGTCTCGGCCAGCGCCCGCGCCACCGCCTGCTCCGCGTCCTCGTCGCCGAGCAACTCGGCCTCCACGTCGCGGAACTGGAGGACCGCCTGCGGACGGGTCTCGTCCAGCGACACCTGCCGCACCCGGGCGAGCCCGGCCGCGTCCGCCGCGCGCACCACGAACAGGAGGGTGCGGCTGCGCGCGAAGCCGCCGGTGTGCGCGGCGACCACCAGCAGAGCGGCGCCGTGCCCGTCGAGCACCTGATCGGCCTGCCCGTACAGCGCCCAGCCCTGCGCGGTGTGCCGCGCCTGCACGCCGCCGGAGCGTCCGCCGCCGGCCCACTCGTGGGCGGTGTTGTCGCCGGTCAGCCCGAGTGCGAGGGACAGTGCGCCGCCGGGGACGGCGAGCGTCGCCGAGGTGCGGCCCGCGGCGATGCCGGGCAGCAGGGCGGCGCGCTGGGCCTCGGTGCCCAGCGCCCCGATCAGCGGTGCGGCGAGCACCGAGGTGGCGAACAGCGGGGAGGGCAGCAGCGCCCGACCGGTCTCCTCGCAGGCCAGGACCAGGTCGGCCCAGTCGGCGCCCGCTCCCCCGTGTTCGGCGGGCAGCGCGAGCCCCGGCAGTCCCAGTTCCTCGGCGAGCTGCCGCCAGAGCTCGCGGTCGTACCCCTCGGCGGTCGCTGCGGCGGACTTCACGTCGTCCGGGCCGCAGCGCTTGGTGAGCAGTTCGTGCAGGGTGCGGCGGATCTCGTCCTGTTCCGCGGTGAAGGCGGCGTCCATCTCGTGTGCTCCTCCCCTGATCTGACGGTGCGTCATGTTAGGGCCGGACCCCCTCAATGCCCATAGCCGCGTGCGTACTTGCCCACCGATGGCCGGTCCCTCACCGAGCCGGATCCGGCCGCCATATCTGATGTACCGTCAGATTCATGACTGCTTCCCCGCACACGCCGCGCGACTCCCGCCAGGACCGGAAGGGCGGCCGACGCCGCAGGGTCGCCGTCGCGGGGGTGGCCCTCGCCGACTGCGGCCGGGTCGACGAGGCGACCCCGTACGCCCTGCACGCCCAGGCCGCCCGCCGCGCACTCGCCGACTCCGGCCTGGACCGCTCCGCCATCGACGGCTTCGCCTCGGCCGGACTCGGCACGCTCGCCCCGGTCGAGGTCGCCGAGTACCTCGGACTCAGGCCCCGCTGGGTGGACTCCACCTCGGTCGGCGGCGCCACCTGGGAGGTGATGGCCGCCCACGCGGCGGACGCCATCGCCGCGGGTCACGCCAACGCGGTGCTGCTGGTGTACGGGTCGACGGCGCGCGCGGACATCAAGGCGGGCCGCCGGACCTCGAACCTCTCCTTCGGCTCGCGCGGCCCGCTCCAGTTCGAGGTGCCGTACGGGCACACGCTCGTCGCCAAGTACGCGATGGCCGCACGCCGGCACATGCACGAGTACGGCACGACCCTGGAGCAGCTCGCCTCGGTGGCCGTACAGGCGCGGGCGAACGCCGCGACCAATCCGGACGCGATGTTCCGCGACCCCATCACCGTGGACGACGTGCTCGACGGGCCGATGATCGCGGACCCCTTCACCAAGCTGCACTGCTGCATCCGCAGCGACGGCGGCTGCGCGGTGCTGCTGGTCGCCGAGGAGTACGTACCGGACACGGCGAAGGCGCCCGTGTGGGTGCTGGGGTCGGGGGCCGCGGTGTCGCACACGACGATGTCGGAATGGGACGACTTCACCGTCTCCCCGGCGGCACGGAGCGGCCGGCTCGCCTTCGCCGAGGCCGGGTTGACGCCCGCGGACGTGGATGTGGCCGAGATCTACGACGCGTTCACCTATATGACGCTGGTGACGCTGGAGGACCTGGGGTTCTGCGCGAAGGGTGAGGGCGGGGC
Organism: Streptomyces sp. NPDC004111; assembly: GCF_042874215.1. Taxonomy (NCBI): domain Bacteria; kingdom Bacillati; phylum Actinomycetota; class Actinomycetes; order Kitasatosporales; family Streptomycetaceae; genus Streptomyces; species Streptomyces sp. NPDC004111. The sequence continues at coordinate 236,285 of NZ_JBIAMU010000004.1, read as the reverse complement.
GTTCGTGGAGAAGGGGCGGCTGCTGCGGGACGGCGAGCTGCCGGTGAACACGGACGGCGGCGGCCTGTCCGCCTGCCATCCCGGGATGCGCGGACTGTTCCTGCTGGTGGAGGCGGTACGGCAGCTGCGGGGTGAGGCGGGCGAGGGCCAGGTGCGCAAGGCGGGCGGGCGACTGCCGGAGGTGGCCGTCGCCTCGGGGACGGGCGGCTGGTTCTGCTCGGCGGGGACGGTGCTGCTGGGGCGGTGACGGGGGCGGGGGCGCGCGTTCCGGGGGGCTCCCACTCCGGAGTGGGAGCCCCCCGGAGAAACGGACGCACACCCCCCACCAATCGGAATCCCACCCTCCGAATAAATCTATACAGCCGTCATAGACAAGCGTCTTACACACTCGTACAGTCGAGTTGTCGGCCGGTGGAGCACATCCGCCCCGGCCGGACCGACCCGACCACGAGGAGCCCGACATGACGCGCACCAGGAAGCCCGCCCGCACCGTCCTCATCTCCGGCGCGAGCATCGCCGGCCCCGCCCTCGCCCTGTGGCTGCACCGGTACGGATTCGTGCCGACGGTCGTCGAGCGCGCCCCCGAACTCCGCTCCGGCGGCTACAAGGTGGACCTGCGCGGCACCGCCGTCGAGGTGTGCAAACGAATGGGCATCATGGACGAGGTCCGCGCCCGCTCCACGGACATGCGCACGGGGTCCTACGTGGACGCGGAGAACCGGGTGGTGGGCGAGATGCCGGCCGAGTTCTTCGGCGGGCGGGCCGGGGACGACGACGAGATCATGCGCGGCGACCTGGCCGCGATCCTCCACGAGCGGACCCGCGCGGACGTCGAGTACCTCTTCGGCGACTCGATCGCCTCCCTCGCCGAGGACGAGGACGGCGTCCTGGTCACCTTCGAGCACGCGCCGCCGCGCCGCTTCGACCTGGTCGTCGGCGCGGACGGCATGCACTCCCACACCCGCCGTCTGGTCTTCGGCGACGAGGCGCGGTTCGCCCGGCACCTCGGCGCCTACATCTCGATCTTCACCGCGCCCAACGACCTGGAACTGGACCGCCACGAGGCGTACCACGCGCTCCCGGGCAAGCTGGTGTGCGCGTACAGCTCGCGGGGCCAGACCACCGCGAAGAACATGTTCGTCTTCGCCTCGCCCGAGCTGGCGTACGACCACCGGGACACGGCGGCCCAGAAGCGGCTGCTGGCCGACGCCTTCGCCGGGGACCGGGGCTGGGAGATCCCCCGGCTGCTGACGAACGCCGAGTCGGCCGACGACTTCTACTTCGACTCGATCGGCGTGATCGAGACGGACCGCTGGTCCAGGGGCCGGGTGGTGCTGCTGGGGGACGCGGCGCACTGCGCGTCCCCGGCGTCCGGCCAGGGCACGGGTCTGGCCCTGCTCGGCGCGTACCACCTGGCGGGTGAACTCGCGGCGGCACAGGGCGACTTCGAGCCGGCCTTCGCCGCGTACGAACGCCACATGCGGCCGGGCGTCGAGCACTGCCAGCGGTTCGCGGAGAAGTTCGTCGGCGAGATGACGGTCGACCGGAAGTGGAAGATCCGGCTGCGGATGCTGATGATGCGGATGCTGCCGAAGATGCCCTGGCGCAACCTCGTCGCGAAGAAGATCACCCAGGACGTGCAGCGGATGGCGCACGCCGTACCGGTCAAGGAGTACGCGCGGGTGTCCGGCCTCCAGCGGGCCTGACCCCGAACGCCCCAGGGGCACAATCGGCCCATGACGACACACGACGAACCCGGCGCTACGGACGGCGGGCGAGGGGCCGGTGCTCCGGCCCCCGGGCCCGACGACACGGCCGCCCGCGAGTTCCGCGCCCTGCTGCACACGCTCCGGGTCTGGGACGGCGCGGCCCTCCCGGACTTCGACCCCGACACGGCGCCCGACGCGCCCCTGCCGCTGTTCCGCGCCTGGCTGCGCGAGGCGGCGGCGGCCGGCCAGGCGGAGCCGCACACCATGAGCCTGGCCACCGCCGACGGGGACGGCCGCCCCTCGGTCCGTACGGTCATGCTGCACGACGCCGACGAGAGCGGCTGGCACTTCGGCACCCACAGCACCAGCCGCAAGGGCCGCGAACTGGCCGCCCGGCCGGACGCGGCACTCGGTTTCTACTGGCCGGTCCAGGGCCGCCAGGTCCGCGTCGAGGGCCGGGTCGTCTCCGGCACCCCCGAGGAGAGCGCGGCCGACCTGCACGCCCGCTCCACCGGCGCCCTGGCCGCCGCCCTCACGGGCCGGATGAGCGAGGTGCTCGGCTCCCGCGAGGAACTGGCCGAAGCCTCCGAAGCCGCCTGGACCCGCGCCCAGGCCGACCCCGGGGCCCTCTCCCCGACCTGGACGCTCTACACGCTGGCCGCCACGCATGTCGAGTTCTTCCAGGGCGACCCCCGCCGCCAACACGTCCGCCTCCACTACCGCAGAACCACCACGGGCTGGACCCGCGAACTGCTGTGGCCTTGAGGGGGGATAAAGGGGGGTGGGTGGTACGGGCCGGGGCCTGGCGCCCGGGAGGACTTGGTGTTCCGGGGGGCTTGGCGTTCCGGGGAGGCTTGGCGTGCGGGCGGAAAACCCCTGCGGGTTCAGAAGGACGCGCACCATCATGGGCCCATGATCGACAAGTCGTACTGGACCGCCCTGCGGGAGCGGGACTTCGCCTTCCCCAGGGACACCGCGACCGCCGCGCTCGTCCACGCCCTGAAGGAAGCCCTGGCCTCCCCCGACCCCGAGCTCCGCGACGCGCTGGCCTACAGCGCCGCCGCCACCTGGATCGGGGCCGGGGAACTGGACTCCGCGTTGGAGGCACTGGGCGACGCGATGGCCGAGCGGCTCGCCACGCATCCCGAGGTGCAGGCCCGCACCTTCGCGCCGCTCGTGCTGGACTCGATACTCGAACGCACGACGGCCGCACCCCCCGGCCTCGTACGGCCTGCCGCCGTCGACCGCTGGTACCGGGCGTTCGCCGACTGGTACGCGGCCGAACGGGAGACGGAGGGCTGGAGCGACTCCCTCGGCTGGCTGCACGCGGTGGCGCACGGCGCGGACGCCGCCGCCGCGTTCGGCGGCCACCCGGACTGCTCCCCCGCGCGCCGCGAGGAACTGCTCGCGCTGTGCGCCCGCCGTATGACGGCGGACGACGACCGCTGCTCGTACGCACAGTCCGAGGACGCCCGGCTCGCCCGCGCGATCACCGTCGTGCTGCTGCGCCCCGGGCTCACCGCCGAAGCCGCGGTCTCGTGGCTCGACATCGTGGAAGGGGCGCTGGCCGCACCGCGTACGGGCAGGCCCGCGCAGCGGTACTTCAACACCCTCGCCACCCTCCAGAGCGTGCACCTGCACCTGGCCGTGGGCCTTGCCGGGGGCGGGCTGCCGCCGCACGCGGAACCGGTGCGCCTGCGGGTGCTGGAGGTGCTGCGCGGGCGGCTGGGGTGGCTGGGCCGAGGGGCCGCTACCGGGTGATGCGGAAGACCGGGACCGCGTACTGTGCGGGGCCCGGGTCGCACGGGCGGAAGGTCACTTCCAGTTCCGCGCCCACCTTCAGGTCTTCCTCCGCGCAGTCCACCAGCTCCGTCATCATCCGGGGCCCCTCGGCGAGGTCGACGACGGCGGCGACGTACGGGACGCGCTCCCCGAAGGGCGGCAGGTCGTTGCGGTGCACGACCGACCAGGTGTAGAGCGTGGCGCGTCCGCCCGCCCGTTCCCAGGCCACGTCCTCGCTCCAGCAGTACGGGCAGAACTCGCGCGGGTAGTGGTGTGCGCGCCCGCAGTCCGCGCAACGGCGGATCAGCAGCCGGCCCTCGGCCGCCGCCGTCCAGTAGGGGCGGGTGAAGGCGTCGATGTCGGGGGTGGCGGCGGTCGTCGCCGCCGTCCTGGGCGTGGTCATCAGAACAGTCCGATCGCGTGGTCGAGGGGCCAGGTCTGCCAGGGCATGGCGAGGAGGGCGACCAGGGAGATCGGCGCCATCATCGCGTTCTGCCCCTGCTCGGCCCAGTCGTGGATCATCAGGACGAGGTAGAGGAGGTTGAGGAAGAGCCCGCCGACGAGCGCGACCGGGGTGAGGAAGCCGAGCACCAGGCCGAGCCCGAGGGCGAGTTCGGCGTACACACGAGGTAGGCCATCGTTTTCGGCCGAGGTGCGACGACGCTCTCGAACCCCCTCCGCACCACGGGCCACTTGTGCTTGCCCGCGACGTCGGCGGCCCAGGCGATCCCCGTCCCGCGCTCGAACCAGCCCTTCTTGTCCTTGTGGCGCCAGCTCTCCAGCCACCACAGCCCCGGTCCGATACGCAGCACGGCCAGCCACTCCGCGCCGCCGAGCCAGATGGTCTGCACAGGGACGGCCCCCTCCACTCATTTCTGACGGTACGTCAGTTCAGCGGACGGGGCGGCAGGACGCAAGAGGGGTGCAGTGCCGACGAGTTCACCGGTACGGCCGGGACCCACTCGTCCGCGCGTTCGCCAACACACTCCTACGCCACCCTGCGTAATCAATTCGCAACCGATTCCACCCTTGACCGAGACCCATCAAGCGACGGCGCGGTTACGCTCACGACTCATGTCTCCCCTCTCCAACGATCCCGGCATCGCCACCACCAACGACCGCCCCGTGTACGTCGTCGGCGGCGGCCCCGGCGGGCTGGCCGCCGCCGCGGCACTGCGCGCGCGGGGCGTACGGGCCGTGGTCCTGGAGAAGTCCGACCGGGTCGGCGCCTCCTGGCGCAACCACTACGACCGGCTGCGGCTGCACACCACCCGCGCCCTGTCCGGGCTGCCGGGGCTGAAGATGCCGCGCTCCTTCGGCCGCTGGGTCTCGCGCGACAACGTGGTGCGCTACCTGGAGAAGTACGTCGAGCACCACGAGCTGGAGATCGTGACGGGCGTCGAGGTGTCCCGCATCGAACCGGCCGCGGACGGCGGCCCCGGCTGGACGCTGCACGCCACCGGCGGCCGGGTGCTGACCGGTTCGGCGGTGGTGGTGGCCACCGGCTTCAACCACACCCCCCGGCTGCCCGAGTGGCCGGGCGCCGACGCGTACCCGGGCACGCTGGTGCACGCGGCCTCGTACCGCAACGCCGAGCCGTACGCGGGCCGCGACGTGCTGGTGGTCGGCGTCGGCAACACCGGTGCGGAGATCGCGGTCGACCTGGTCGAGGGCGGCGCCTCCCGGGTGCGGCTGGCGGTGCGCACCGCGCCGTACATCCTGCGCCGGTCCACCGCGGGCTGGCCCTCGCAGCGCACCGGCATCCTGGTGAGACGGCTTCCGGTGGGGCTGGTGGACCGGGCCGGCGACGTGGTCTGCCGCGTCTCGGTCCCCGACCTCACCGAGCACGGCCTGCCCCGGCCCACCGCGGGCCTCTACTCGCGGGTGAAGCAGGGCGCCATCCCGGTGCAGGACGTGGGCCTGATCGCCGCGATCCAGGCGGGCCGGGTCGAACCGGTCGCCGCCCTGGAGTCCTTCGACCCGGAGTCGGGCGAGGCGGTGCTCGCGGACGGCACGCGGCTGGCCCCCGACGCGGTGGTCGCCGCGACCGGATACCGGCGCGCACTGGAGGACCTGGTCGGGCACCTGGACGTACTGGACGCCCGGGGCCGCCCGACCGTCCACGGCGCGGCCACCGCCCCGAAGGCCCCCGGCCTCCACTTCACCGGCTTCACCAACCCGATCTCCGGCATGTTCCGCGAGATGGCCATGGACGCGGACCGGATCGCGCGGGCGGTGTCCCGCGGCCTCGCGACGCGCTCCCGGGGCGGGTCCTAGCCCGTACGGCGGAGGCGCCCGGTACCCGTGAACGATGTCCGGGGAAACGGGCGCGGGCGAAGGTCGAGGTGAGGGTCACCGCGTGCACCACGGGTCACGCGGCCACTCACCCACCGGCCAACTCGCCTTCCGTACCGTCCGATCGGAGCCCCGCCGTGCCGAACCCCGCCGTGCCCAGCCCCGCCGTACCGAACCCTGCCGCGCCGAATCCCGCCGTGCGGAACCCTGATGCGGCGAACCCTGCCAGGCTGAGCCCCGCCGGGCCGAGCCCCGAAGTGCCGAGCCGCGCTCTTCTGAAGCGGGCCCTGCGCGTCACCGCCGTCGTGGGCCTGGTGGCCGCCGTCGCCGCGCCGGTCGCGGTGGCGGCCCCCGCGCCCGTACCGGAAGCGGGCCCCACGACGCCCCCGGCCGCAACCGCCGCACTCACCCCCGGCACCACTGGGACCTCTGGCACTGCTGGCACCACTGGGACCGCCGGCACCGCCGGCTCCCCTGCCCCGATCACCGCACCCGGCGCCCCCGGAACGGCCCGGGTCTCCGCCCTCAAGGGGGAGGCGAGGGTGGGTTACGAGGTCGGCGAGGACGAGGTACGGGTGTCCGTGAACGCCCGTTCCACCTACGGCCCCGGCAGCATCCCCACCCGCTCGTGGGGCACCTTCCGCATCTCCCACCGCCAGCAGGGCAAGCTCGCCTGGGGCGAGTTCGCGGTGGACTGCCTCACCACCGGCGGCCCCAACGCCACCGTGACCGGCCGCCTGGTCCGCACCAGCCCGGACCACCCGTGGACGAAGCTCCTGGAGCCGCACACCCGCATGGGCGTCAGCCTCTCCGTCCCCGCGCGGGGCACCTCGTACGTGGGCCTCTCGGGCGCCACGGCCAAGGGCAGTCCCCTGCTGACCCGTTGCATGGCCCCGGCCGCCGACATGCCGGTGATCGAGGGCGGCTACACCCTGCGGGACAGGAAGCAGTCCGCCCGCTGAGGGCCGACGGCCGGTGGGACAGACCGCTCCCGCCCCCTCCCACCTGCTGGGACGGACCGCCCGCTGTCCGGGACGCGCCGACCGCCTTGTGCGGGCGGCCTCGGCGCCTGGCGCACTCCGTCCTAGGCCGTCCGCCGCCTGAAGAGCGCTCCGGTCAGCAGCATCGCCACGGCCAGGATCCCTCCGCACCAGGCGAGCGCCACCCACGGTGTGCCGCCCGCCGGTTCTCCGAGCAGGAGTGCGCGGAGGGATTCGATCATCGGGGTCACCGGCTGCTCCTCGGCGAACCCGTGCAGCCAGACCGGCATCGTGGCCACCGGGACGAAGGCGCTCGACGGGTACGGCAGGAACATCATGAAGAACGTGTAGCCGTTGGCCGCCTCGGGCGTACGGGCGAGGAGGCCCGCCGCCGCCGAGAGCCACGACACCGCGACGATCCACGCGGCCAGCAGGGCGACCGCCGCGGCCCACCCGGCGGGGCCTGCCGAGGGACGGAACCCGATCGCCAGGGCCACCGCGAGAACGATCGCCGTGGCCAGCAGATTGCGGGCGACCGAGGCGGCCACGTGCCCGGCGAGCAGCGGGAGACCACCGATGTCCAAGGCACGGAAACGGTCGACGATCCCGGTCTTCATGTCCTCGGACACCGAGACCGCCGTGGACGCCGACCCGAAGCCCGCGCACAGGAGCAGCACTCCGGGCACGACGTAGGTGACGTACGTGGTGGACGTACCGGTGTCGATGGCGCCGCCGAAGAAGACCACGAAGGTCAGCATCAGCATCACCGGGAGGACGATCGAGGTGATGAGCGCGTCGACGTTGCGGCGCGAGATACGGATCGAACGCCCGGCCAGGACGCTCGCCCGGGTCAGCACGCCCAGCCGGACCGGGGCGCTCGCGCGCGTCGGGGTGCCCGTGCGGGTCAGGGCCTCAGACATGGGTGGTCTCCGTCGGTGGCGTCAGCGGGGACGCCGACTCGGTGAGCGCGAGGAAGACGTCGTCGAGGGTGGCGGTGTGCAGGGCGAACGAGGCGATGTCCGCACCGTCCGGGTCGAGGGCGTCGAGGAGGCTCCGGACGTGGGCGGCGGTGCCGTCCGTGGGGATGCCGACCAGGAGGGCGGCCGGGTCCTGGTGGGTGGCGATGCCCAGTGCGGCGACGCGGTCGTGGGCGGCCCTGCTGGCAAGGGTGAGGTCCAGCCGGTGCCCGCTGACGTGCGACTTGAGTTCGGCGGCGGTGCCTTCCGCGACGATTCGCCCGCCGTCGATGAGGGCGATCCGGTCGGCGAGGCGGTCCGCCTCCTCCAGGTACTGGGTGGTGAGGAACACGGTGGTGCCGCGCCCGCTCAACTCCCGGACCATCTGCCAGAGTTCCTGGCGGCTGCGCGGGTCGAGGCCGGTGGTCGGCTCGTCGAGGAAGAGCACCGACGGGTCGGTGACCAGGGAGGCCGCCAGGTCCAGGCGCCGGCGCATACCGCCGGAGTAGGTGCGCACGAGACGGTCGGCGGCGTCGGTGAGCGAGAAGCGGTCCAGGAGTTCACCGGCGCGGGCGCGGGCGGCGGCCCTGCCGAGCCCGGCCAGCCGGCCGGTCATCCGGAGGTTCTCGCGTCCGGTCTGCGCCTCGTCCACGGCGGCGAACTGCCCGGTGAGGCTGATCCGCCGACGGGCCGCGCGGCGTCCCTCGCGGGTGCCGACGTCGTGCCCGGCGACCCGGGCGGTACCGGAGTCGGCGGTGGTGAGGGTGGCGAGGATGCGGACGGTGGTGGTCTTGCCCGCACCGTTCGGCCCGAGGAGCGCGAACACCTGCCCGGCCGGAACCGCCAGACCGACGCCCCGCAGAACGGGTGTCGCCCCGTACGACTTGGTGAGCCCGGTGGCGAGGACGGTGACCCCGCGCTCGGCGGCCGTCGCGGACGAGGCGGACGAGGCGGAAGCGGAGTCGCGGACGGGGTCGGAGGTGGGGGCGGGTCCGGAGGTGGAGGCGGGGTTGGAGGCGGATGCCACACCAGGGGGCGGCGGAGACGACGGGGACGACGGGGTGGGCACGGCGAGCACGGTGACACCTTCCATCTATTGCGTAAGTCATACGCTTTACTGCGTAAGGGTTACGCATATCTAGGATGGCGGTCAAGGCCGAGGAGGAGGAGCCCCACCGTGAACGAGAGAGACACCGGGCTGCCCGCAAGCCTGGAATCCCTGTGGGGCCTGCGGGAACGCCCGACGAAGGGTCCGCGCCCCACCCTGTCCCTCGGCCGCATCGTGGACGCGGCGGTCGCCGTCGCCGCCGCCGAGGGCGTCGCCGCTGTCTCGATGGGGCGGATCGCGAAGCACCTGGGCTCCTCCCCGATGTCCCTCTACCGGTACGTCGCGGCCAAGGACGAGCTGTACCCGCTGATGGTGGAGTCGGTGACCCCCGAACCCCCGGCCCTCGACGCGGAGACCGACTGGCGGCAGGGGCTGATCCACTGGGCCTCCCGACTCCGGGACGTCTACCGCGAGAACCTCTGGGTGCTGCGCATCCCGGTCTCCGGACCCCCCGTCACCCCGCGCCAGGTCCAGTGGATGGAGCAGGCCCTGGGCGCCATGTCCGCCACCGGTCTCGACGAGGGGGAGAAACTCTCGGTGGTGACGCTCCTCGCCGGCTTCGTGCGGCACGAGACCACGCTGATCGCCGACCTGACCGAGACCTACCGCACCTCCGGAGTGACCGCCGAGGAATCCCTCGCCCGGTACGGCAAGCTGCTGCGCACCGTCACCGACCCGGAGCGCTTCCCCGCCGTGAGCCGACTGCTCGACTCCCGCGAACTGGAAGGGCCGGCGGACCCCGACTACGACTTCCGGTTCGGCCTCAACCGGATCCTCGACGGCGTCGAGGCCCTGATCACCCAGCGCCCCCGCCCCTGACCCCACCCGTTACCCGCCACCGCCCTCACCCCTGGCTCCGCACCCGCCCCGGACACCCCCCACGCAACTCCCGTGCGGGCACGGGTTGGCCGGCTCCGCCATGCGGGCATGAATAACGGAGCGACACCCCCGGAACGGACGGGCGAGTAACCCGCATCTTCCGCACTGTTCCTGACGGACCGTCAATTCAGTAATCTGACTATGCGTCAGTGATTTGACCGTCCCCCAACGGGCAGGAGCGGGCTCAGCGATGCTTGGATCAACGCACGGCACCCTCACCTCCGGTCTCCGCCATCGCGTGGTGGCCTGCGGCGACGAGTCCCGGTCGGCCGCCGTCCACGGCACGGCCCCACGGGCTACCCCCACCGCCGACGACCGGGACGTCAGCGGCCGGCCGCTGCACGCCCCCGTCCCCGACCTCGACCGCTTCTTCCGCCCGGAGTCCGTCGCGGTCGTCGGCGCCTCCGATGCCGAGGGGCGCCCCAACACCGGCATCACCCGCCAGCTCATCGCCTGGGCGGAGCGCGTCGGGGCCCGCCTGCACCCGGTGCATCCCACCCGCGACTCCGTGTTCGGTCTGCCCTGTGCTCCCTCCCTCGCCGACCTGCCCGAGCAGGTCGATCTCGCCGTACTCCTGGTCAAGGACCCCCTTCCGCTGGTCGAGGAACTCGTCGACGCCAAGGTCAGGTTCGCGGTCGCCTTCGCCTCCGGCTTCGCCGAGACCGGGGAGGAGGGCGCTCTCGCCCAGGCCCGGCTGGCCGCCGCCGTCTCGGCCACCGGGTCCGGGCTGCGTCTCCTCGGCCCGAACACCAACCTCAATGCCTTCGAGAACTTCCGCGACGACCTCGAAGGCCCCGCCATCGCGCTGATCACCCAGTCCGGCCACCAGGGGCGGCCCGTCTTCTCCCTTCAGCAGATCGGTGTGCGGCTCTCGCACTGGGCACCCACCGGCAACGAGGCGGACCTCGAAACCGCCGACTTCATCTCGTACTTCTCCTCACGTCCCGAGGTCGGCGCCATCGCCGCCTACATCGAGGGCCTCAAGGACGGCCGCTCCTTCCTCCTCGCCGCCGACCGGGCGGCCCGCAACAAGGTGCCCGTGGTCGCCGTCAAGGTCGGCCGCACCGAGACCGGGGCCCGGACCGCCGCCTCGCACACCGGGAAGCTGACCGGTGCCGACGACGTGGTGGACGCCGCGATGCGGCAGTTCGGGGTGATCCGGGTGAACGGACTGGACGAACTCCAGGACACCGCCGCCCTGCTGGCCCGCGCCCGCGCTCCGCTGGCCGACGGCGTCGCCGTGTATTCGATCTCGGGCGGCACGGGCGCGCACTTCGCGGACCTGGCGACGGCGGCGGGGCTCCGGCTGCCGACGCTGTCCGCCGCCAAGCAGGCGGAGCTGCACGAGTGGATACCGGAGTACCTGGGGGTCGCCAACCCCATCGACAACGGCGGCCACCCGGTCGGCGACTGGCGCGGCCGGAAGATCATCGACGCGATCCTCGCGGACCCGTCGGTCGGCGTGCTGATCTGCCCGATCACCGGCCCCTTCCCGCCCATGAGCGACAAGCTGGCCCGGGACCTGGCGGAGGCCGCCGAGGCCACCGACAAGCTGATCTGCGTGGTGTGGGGGTCGCCGGTGGGCACCGAGGCCGCCTACCGCGAGACCCTCCTCGGCTCGTCCCGGCTGGCCACCTTCCGCACCTTCGGCAACTGCATCACCGCCGTGCGCGCCTATCTGGAGCACCACCGGTTCACGGCCGGCTACCGCTCGCCGTTCGACGAGGCGCCGCGCACACCGTCCCCCTCGTTCCGCAAGGCGCAGGCACTGCTGCGCCCCGGCGAGCAGCTCAGCGAGCACGCGGCGAAGCAGCTGCTGCGGGCGTACGGCATTCGCGTACCGCGCGAGCAGTTGGTGACCAGCGCGGCGGCGGCGGTCCGCTCGGCGGCGCAGGTCGGCTACCCGGTCGTCATGAAGGCCTCCGGCCCGCAGCTCGCCCACAAGACCGAACTCGGCCTGGTCAAGGTCGGTCTGACCTCCGCGAGCCAGGTCCGCGACGCCTATCGCGAGCTGACCGACATCGCCGCCTACGAGGGCATCCCGCTCGACGGAATCCTGGTCTGCCAGATGGTGGAGCGGGGGGTGGAGATGGTCGTCGGGGTGGGCCACGACGCACTCTTCGGGCCGACGGTCACGGTCGGGCTCGGCGGGGTGCTCGTCGAGGTGCTCGGGGACGCGGCGGTGCGGGTCCCGCCGTTCGGCGAGCCGGACGCGCGCGCGATGCTCACCGAGCTGCGGGGCCATCCCCTGCTGGAGGGGGTCCGGGGGTCGCCCCCGGCAGACGTGGACGCGCTCGTCGAGGTCGTCCTGCGGATCCAGCGGATGGCGCTGGAACTCGGCGACACACTGGCCGAGCTGGACATCAACCCGCTGATGGTCCTGCCGCGCGGGCAGGGCGCGGTGGCGCTGGACGCGCTTGCCGTGTGCCGGTGACAGGGGGATCCCCGTCACCGGCACGCTCCACCCGCACGGCACGCCCGTACCCCCGCCCGCGTACACCGCACGCGCCTTCCCACGTGTCTTCGCACGCGCCTTCCCCTGGAGCCGTACACCCATGACTTCCTCCTCAGCACAACCGACGGGCCCGACCGGTCCGACGGACTCGGCCAACTCTCGGAACGCCACGGGAACGACGGACTCACCGAGTCCGACCGACCCGTCACTCTCCGTGCGTTCATTGATACTCCAGGCCACTGACAACGGGGTCTCCTGGATCACCCTCAACCGCCCCGAAGCCATGAACGCCATCACCGCTGACCAGCGAGAACGGATAATTTCGCTGCTTTCCGAGGCTTCCGCCGACCCCGAGATCCGGGCGGTCGTACTGACCGCCACGGGCAAGGGGTTCTGCGCCGGGGCGGACCTGCGGGGCGGCTCGGGCAGTGGCGGGAAGGGGTCGTCGGCCCCGGCCCGCGACCGGGTGCCCGGCGACGTGGCCCGGGTCATCCGGCTCGGCGCCCAGCGCCTGATCACCGCCGTCCTGGACTGCGAGAAGCCGGTGATCGCGGCGGTCAACGGGACCGCGGCCGGCATCGGCGCCCATCTCGCGCTCGCCTGCGATCTCGTCATCGCCGCCGAACAGGCCTCCTTCATCGAGGTGTTCGTGCGGCGCGGGCTGGTGCCGGACGGCGGCGGCGCCTATCTGCTGCCCCGGCTGGTCGGTCCGCAGCGGGCGAAGGAGCTGATGTTCTTCGGCGACGCGTTGCCGGCCGCCGACGCGGAGCGGCTCGGCCTGGTCAACCGGGTGGTACCGGCGGACGACCTGGAGAAGACGGCCCGCGCCTGGGCGGAACGCCTGGCCACCGGCCCCACCCGGGCCCTCGCCCTCACCAAACAGCTGGTCAACGCGTCCCTGGACGCGGACCGCGCGACGGCGCTGGCCGCGGAGGCCGCCGCCCAGGAGATCAACATGACGACCTCCGACGCCAACGAGGGCGTACGGAGCTTCGTGGAACGACGGACTCCGCGTTATCGGGGGCTCTGAGCCCCGTCATAGGGGGCTCGGAGACCCTCGTTGTCGGGGCGGCTCGGAGCAGCCTCCCCGTGGCCCCGGGCGGGCGCACACGGCGGACGCCCCGAGCGATCGGGGCGGCGCGGGCCCCTGACTCCGGTCACCCGCCGCGCTTCCGCAGGATCACCATCAGCCCGGCGTCCGGGTCCCCGAGCGAGGAGAAGAGTTCCGGCACCTGGGCCGTTCCCGTGATCTGCCAGACCACCGGTCCGGGACACCCCTCCAACTCGACCTCCACCCGGTCCCGTTGCGGACCGCGCGCGTCCGCCGCCGTGGTCTCCGGCCGGAACCTCCACGTACCCACCCCGTCGCAGTGCCGCACTCCCGACGCGTCCTGCTCACCCAGCGCACCCGCCCCACCGGACTCCCCCGGCCTACCGGACTCCCCCGACTCACCAGGCCTGTCCGCCCCGTCCGACCCGTACACCTCGTCCGCCCCGTACACCTCGTCGTACGGCATCCGTACGGCGGTCGCCCGTCCGTCCGCGCCGAGCCGCAGCAGCCCCGCGCCGCCCTGCTCGCCCCAGTCCCCGACGTACGCGGCCCGGTCGAGCCGCGGCGGTTCGTACGCGGGGCGGGTCGCCCCGTACGCCAGGAGCGGTACGCACACGCACGCGGTGACCGCGGCGACCCGGCCGACCAGCGCCTTCGCCGTCACCGGCCTGCGGCGGTCCCTGCGGCGGAAGTACCCGACCCCCAGCAGTGCCAGCCCCGCGGTGGCCGCGATCCATCCGGCGATCGGGAGGAGCGCGGCGGGCCGTTCGGGGTCCAGGTCGGCAGAGAGCGGCGCGAGGGGCACCGTCCCGAGGACGGGGAAGACGTGGCAGTTGAACGCCGCGTAGAGCAGCCCGAGCACGGCCAGCGGCGGCAGTGCCCACGCCCACAGCGGCCCGCCGAACCGTTTCACCGCGAGGCGGGCGCACGTCTCCACGGGCAGCACGAGCAGGCACGCGTGGAGCACCGCGAGAAAGGTGAACAGCACGAGGAGGACCAGGGGGCCCAGGGCGGCCGGGCCGCCGCCGACCGTCGGGTCGTAGCGGTCGTCACTCGCGTGCCGGACCGCTTCCACGGCCCCGTAGACGGCCGTCAGCCCCATGGTCACCACGGTGGCCGCCACGCAGCCGAGGGTGGTCCACGTGTCGCTCAGAACTCCGTCGTCCGTCCGCCCCATGGGGTGAAGATATGGCACCCCTCGCGTGAAGAACCGGCCGGGTGGGCAAGGACGTTCGGGGCCCGTCGCACGGCATCCGCCCTTCCCATCTGACGACTCGTCAGTTTCAATGGAGAGGTGATGGGACACGCCGGGATGGCCGCCACCGCCGTCCGATACCTCAGGTCCGTCGGTGCCGCCACGGTTGCCGAGCCGGTCGAGCCGCTGCCACGCCCCGATCTACGGGCCGTGGGGGCGGACGAGCGGCTTCCGCTCGATCCGGGCGAATTCCGGCGCGTGCTCGGGAACTTCGCGAGCGGGGTCACCGTTGTCACTTCACCGGGAACGTCGGGACCGGACGGTGAACCACCCGCCGGGTTCGCCTGCCAGTCCTTCGCTTCCCTGTCGCTGGACCCGCCACTGGTCGTCTTCATGGTGGCCCGTACGTCGACGACCTGGCCCCGCATCGCCCGCGCCGGGGTCTTCTGCGTCAACGTACTGGGTTCGCACCAGCGGGAGTTGTGCCTCGGCTTCGCCCGCAGCGGTGCGGACAAGTTCGCCGGCGTGGAGTACGACCCGGCGCCGGTGACCGGGTCGCCACGGTTGGCCGGGGTGCCCGCCTGGGTGGACTGCACCATCCAGACCGTGCACACCGGGGGCGACCACCTGATCGTGGTGGGTCGGGTGGAAGCGCTGGGAGCGGTGGACGCCGGCGCGACCGAGGCTGCGCCGCTGCTGTTCCACCGGGGCGCGTTCGGGGGCCTCGAAGGCTCCGGGGGCTCCGGGGGCTCCGGGGGCTCCGGGGGCTCCGGGGGCTCCGGGGGCTCCGGGGGCTCCGGGGAGTAAGCCCTAGGGAGCGCCCTCGGGGAGCGGCTACCAGGTGGTCTCGGCCGTCGTCTTTGCGCCGCCGAAGACCTTCACATGGCCGTGGTCGCCGTACTTGGCCCGGCGCCAGTCCGCGAAGGCCTTGGCCTGGGCGTCGCAGGTCTCCTGCTCGGGGCCGCAACCGGAGGCGATGCGGGCCTCCATGACCTTGCTCGTCTCCGGCAGCCGGATCTTCACCATCCGGATGCCCTCGATCAGGGCGTCGTCCGCCTTGGACGGGGTCTGCCGCACATGTGCGGTGAACTCGCCCTTCATGCCGTACCAGCGGTGCGCGCCGACCGTCGGTACGCCGTCGATCCGGGGCGGGCCCGACTGCGACCCGGTCCCCGCATCCGGCCCCCAGCACTCGCTCGGCCCTTCCGGGAGCCCGTCCCCGGAGGCGGCGGGGTCGGAGGTGAGGTCCTCGCCCGCGCCCCCGCCGTCCTCCGAGGTCAGGTCCTCCCCGGTGCCGCCGGTGTCGTCGGAGGTGAGGTCCTCACCGGCGTCCGCGCCGTCGTCCGAGGTGAGGTCCTCGCCCGTGCCGCCGATGTCGTCCGAGGTCAGGTCCTCCCCCGCGCCCCCGGTGTTGTCCGAGGTGAGGTCCTCGCCCGTGCCGCCGATGTCGTCCGAGGTGAGGTCCTCGCCCTCGCCCGGGGCACCGGCCGACGTGGTGTCCGGGGTGCTGCCGTCGGGGCAGACGATGCCGGTTGCCTTCGCATCGCCGGCCGTGCCCGCGCGTTCGGTGCCGCAGGCCGTCAGGGTCGTACCGCACAGGACGGCCACCAGCAGCGCTGTCGCGGCGGCTTTGGTGGGAGGGCGGCCGTGGGTTGCGTTCATGCTGGTTTCCCCCTGTTTCCCCTGGTCAGGGTTGCTATCCTGCCAGGTTTGCGGCCTTCTGGGGGGTCCTGCGGATGACCAGGGCCATCAGGGCCGCCGCCGCGCACAGCGCGCCGGAGGCGTACCAGACCACGTCGTACGAGCCGAAGAGGTCGCGGGCCACCCCGCCGAGGAAGGCGACGACCGCCGCGCCCACCTGGTGCGAGGCCAGCACCCAGCCGAAGACGATCGCACTGTCCTCGCCGAAGTACTCGCGGCACAGCGCGATGGTCGGCGGGACGGTGGCCACCCAGTCCAGGCCGTAGAAGACGATGAAGAAGATCATCGGTGGATGGACGGTGGGCGCGAGGAGCATGGGGAGGAAGAGGAGGGAGATGCCGCGCAGCGCGTAGTAGACGGCCAGCAGGCGGCGGGCCTCGAACCGGTCGGTGAACCAGCCCGAGGCGATGGTTCCGATCACGTCGAAGACGCCGATGACGGCCAGCAGTCCGGCCGCCGCCGTGACCGGCATGCCGTGGTCGTGCGAGGCGGGCACGAAGTGGGTCTTGACCAGGCCGTTCGTCGACGCACCGCAGATCGCGAAGGTACCGGCGAGCAGCCAGAAGGGGCCGGTACGGGCCGCCTTGAACAGGACGGTGACCGCACGCCGGGCCGCGCCCTGAATGGGTGCGGGCTTCGGAACGAAGGACGTGGCGCCGTACGGGGCCAGCCCCACGTCCGCCGGGTGGTCGCGCAGCAGCAGCCATACGAAGGGGACGACGGCGAGCGCGGCGAGGGCGACGGTGATCGCGGCGGGCCGCCACCCGTCGTGCTCGACCAGCCAGGACAGCAGCGGGAGGAAGACCAGCTGGCCGGAGGCTCCGGCGGCGGTGAGGATCCCGGTGACCAGGCCCCGGCGGGCCACGAACCAGCGGTTGGTGACCGTCGCGGCGAAGGCGAGCGCCATCGATCCGCTGCCGAGCCCCACCAGCACGCCCCAGAACAGGACCAGTTGCCAGGCAGCGGTCATCACCACGGTCAGCGCGGAGCCGACGGCTATCACCGTCAGCGCCGCCGCGACCACCTTCCGGATGCCGAACCGGTCCATCAGCGCGGCGGCGAACGGTGCGGTCAGCCCGTAGAGCGCGAGGTTCACGGACACCGCGAAGCCGATCGTGCCGCGCGACCAGTCGAACTCGTCGTGCAGCGGCTCGATCAGGAGCCCCGGCAGCGAGGCGAAGGCCGCGGCGCCGATGATCGTCACGAAGGCGACCACCGCCACGAACCAGGCCCGGTGGACCCGCGGCCGGGGCACCGCCCCACCCTGCTCCACGGGCCCTCCGGCGGCCACCGGTCCTTCTTCGACCGGCGGAGCGTCAACGGCGGCATCCACCTCCGCCCCAGGAGCGGCTCCCGCCCCGGGTATCGCATCGGAAACGGGGACGGCGTCCGGCACGGGCGGTACGTCCTGAACGGGCTGCGCGGGAGGCGTTGTCTGCGTCACGTCCCCCAGCATCCGCATCACGATCACCCCGAACGAGTGGCCCGAAGGACAGCATTCGCTACGATCGGGCCATGACCTCAGACCGCCGCGCCGACGGCCGGACCAACCGCCGGACCGACCCCCGCGCCGACCGCCAGGCCGACCCCCGTGCCGACCGCCGAGCGGACCTCGCCACCGGCGACGCCAAGGACAGCGGCGCGAGCTCCCCGCAGCGCCCCCGTCCGCTGCACCGCATCGCCGTCCTCGCCCTTCCCGAGGTCATCCCCTTCGAGCTCGGCATCCCGCACCGCATCTTCGGCCGCGCCTACGGCCCCGACGGCGCGCCCCTCTACGAGGTCGTCACCTTCGGCACCACGCCGGGCCAACTCATGCCCACCCAGGCCGACTTCTCCCTGTACGTCGAGCACGGCCCGGAGATCCTCGCCACCGCCGACACGGTGATGGTCCCGGCCGCGTACGAGCCGTCGTCGCTCTTCGAGGACGGTGTGCTCCCGGACGAGATCGCCGACGTGTTCCGCCACGTACGCCCCGGCACCCGCATGGCCTCCATCTGCACCGGTGGTTTCGTCCTCGCGGCGGCCGGCTACCTCGAAGGCCGCCCGGCCACCACCCACTGGCACTGGGCGAACCGCTTCCAGCGCCTCTTCCCGTCCGTCCGGGTCGATCCCGAGGTGCTGTACGTCGACGACGGCGACGTCCTCACCTCGGCGGGCGTCGCCGCGGGCATCGACCTGTGCGTGCACATGGTGCGCCGGGACTTCGGGGCCGCAGTCGCCAACGACGTGGCGCGGCGCAGCGTCGTACCGCCGCACCGGGACGGCGGGCAGTCGCAGTACATCCAGCGCCCGGTGCCGGAACCGCAGTTGGCGACCACGACGACTGCCCGCGCCTGGGCGCTGGGCCACCTCCACGAGCCGATCCAGCTCCGCGACATGGCCGAGCAGGAGTCCATGTCGGTACGGACCTTCACCCGGCGGTTCCGCGAGGAGGCGGGCGTGAGTCCCGGTCAGTGGCTGACCCAGCAGCGGGTCGAACGGGCCCGCCATCTGCTGGAGTCGAGCGACCTGTCCATCGACCAGGTCGCCCACGAGTCCGGTTTCGGCACCGCGCAGTCGATGCGCCAGCACCTACAGGCCGCGCTCGGCGTCCCGCCCACCGTCTACCGCCGCACCTTCCGCACGAACCTCACCGACCCCGGCAGCACCGGCGCCCAGAGCACCGGCAACACCACCGGAACCACCGGAACCACCGACGCCACTGCCACCACTGCCACCGCCCCTAGTTGACCTCCGCCGCTCCCCCACCGCCGACACCAGCGTGAGGACGAGGCACAGTCCCGCACCCGTCAGGATCGCGGTCGACGGTGCCGCGACGCTCTGCACCGCGCCCGCCAGCACCGCGCTCGTGGCGTAGCCCGCGCCGACGGCCGCGTACATCATCGAGTAACCGGCGGCGAAGGCGCTCGTGGGCAGGGCGTTGCGGAGCGAGAGGCTGCGGGCGATCTGGACGCAGGACTGGAGCAGCCCGGCCAGCACCAGACCCGCCGCGATCCAGCCGAGGCCCGGGGCCAGCGCGCTCGCGCCCACCACCAGCGCCACCCACACCAGCACCACCAGGGACTGCCGCTCGGGGCTGCCGGGCCAGGTGCGCAGCCCGTACAGGTACGCGCCGATCGCCCCGGCCAGCGAGTACCCGGCGAGCACCGGGCCCGCCCAGCCGATGGCCACGCCGCGCTGTTCCAGGAGTGCGGGGAGCACGAGTTCCGCGAGGGCGAGCAGGGAGAGGCCGGCGGCGCCCGTCACGTACAGCGGCCAGGCGGAGGCGAGCGTACGGGCCATGGACACCCCCTGCCGGTCCTTCTCGTCGGCGGGCCACCCGGCCGGCAGCCCCCACAGCCCGGCCACCGCGACGGCCATGAGCACGGCGGCCAGGTACATCGGCACGACGGGGTCCACGCCGATCGCCAGGGCGGTGGCGACAGCGGGCGAGGCGGCCCACACCCCGTAGTTGAGGATCGCGTCCGCGCTGAACGCCTGCGCCACCGCCGACTCCTCCACGAGTGAGGTCAGCAGGGCGCGCAGCCCGCCGGGCACGGCTCCCGGAGCGGCTCCGGCCACCGCGGCCAGCACCCCGAGCACCACCGGGTGCGCCTGCGCGCAGACGCCCAGTCCGGCGAAGGCGAGCGCGCCCACGCCGAGCCCGGCGGCGAGCGCGGGGCGGGCCCGCCGGGGCTTCAGCCGGGGCCCCAGCAGGGAGGCCCCGACCACTTCGCCGATCACGTACACCGCGGCGAGCGCGGCGCCCACGCTGTATCCGCCCGGCCTCTCGCGCACCAGCAGCACCACGGCGAGCGGCGCCATGGCCACCGGGAGGCGGGCGGTGACGGTGACGCCCGCCAGGACGAGCACGGGCCGGGTCGCGAGGGCGCGGTAACTCATGGTCCGACCCTAGAACCCGCCCCCGGCCGCACCCCAGCCCTTTTCCGCGCCGCGGCCCCGGCCCCGGACCCGGCCCGCACAACGAATCCGCACCACACCCCGCCCCGGACCCGGACCGCGAAGCGAATCCGCACCACGAAACCGCCCCCGCCCCCACCCCTCCCGTCAGAAGGTCAGCACCCCCCGTGCCACCCGCCCGTGGTGCGCGTCGTCCGCGGCCTTCGCGAAGTCCTCGATCGGGTACGTCTCCGTCACCAGTTCGTCCAGCAGCAGCCGCCCCTGCCGGTACAGCTCCGCGTACAGCGGCACGTCGCGCTGCGGCCGGGACGAGCCGTACCGGCAGCCCAGGATGGACTTGTCGAGGAACATCGCGGCGGGCAGGAAGCTCGCCTCCTCCTTGGGCGCCGTCATGCCGAGCAGGACCGCCTGCCCGTGCCGGTCGAGCAGGTCGATCGCGCGGCGGATCAGGGAGGTGCGGCCGACGCACTCGAAGACGTGGTCCGCCCCGGTGGGCAGGATGTCGCGCACCTCGTCCACCGAGGTCAGGAAGTGGGTCGCGCCGAACCGGCGGGCCGGTTCCGCCTTGGCCTCGTTGGTGTCGACCGCGACGATCGTGGAGGCGCCGGCGATGCGTGCGCCCTGGATGACGTTGAGGCCGATGCCGCCGGTGCCGATGACCACGACGCTTTCGCCGAGGCCGACCCTGGCCCGGTTGAGGACGGCACCGACGCCGGTGAGGACGCCGCAGCCGATGAGTGCGGCGGAGGTGAGGGGGATGTCGGAGGGGATCTTCACGGCCTGGACGGCCTTGACCAGCGTGCGTTCCGCGAAGGCCGAGTTGGCGGCGAACTGGAAGAGCGGGGTGCCGCCGCGCGAGAAGGGCTGCCCCGGCATCCCGATGGCCTTGCGGCACATGGTGGGCCGCCCCCGGTCGCACTCCGCGCACGCCCCGCAGCCCGCGAGGGTGGACAGGGCGACGTGGTCGCCGGGCGCGACGTGGGTGACCCCGGCGCCGACCGCCTCGACCACTCCCGCGCCCTCGTGGCCGAGCACGACGGGCACCGGGAAGGGGATGGTCCCGTCGGTCACCGACAGGTCGCTGTGGCAGAGCCCGGCGGCGCCGATCCCGACCAGCACCTCGCCGGGTCCCGGGTCCCGTATCTCCAGGTCGTGGACCACCTCGACCTGTTTCCCGTCGAAGACGACACCCCTCATCGCGATCCCCTCGTTTCCTTCGGCAGGCCGAGCACGCGCTCGGCGATGATGTTGCGCTGGATTTCGTCGGAACCGCCGTAGATCGTGTCGGCGCGGGCGAAGAGGAACAGCCGCTGGGTGCGGTCCAGCGGGTACGAGGGGTCCCAGGCGCCCGCCGCGACGGTCGCGCCCGCCCCCCGTACCTGCATCGCCAGTTCGCCGAGCCGCCGGTGCCAGCGTCCCCAGAGCAGCTTGGCGACGCTGGGGGCGCCCGGGTCGTCGGCGCCCGAGGTGCCCAGGGTGCGCAGGGCGTTCCAGCGCATGACGCGCAGTTCGCTCCACTGGCGTACGAGGGCTTCGCGCAGCACCGGGTCGGTCACCCCCACCGCCAGTACTTCGCCCAGTTCGGCCTCGAAGCCGATCTGCTGGGCGAGCGTGGAGACACCGCGCTCCAGCCCGAGCAGGGCGGTCGCGACGGCCCATCCGTTGCCCTCGCCGCCGACCACCTCCTCGGCCCGCGCCCCGTCGAAGAAGACCTCGTTGAACTCGGCCGTCCCGGACATCTGCCGGATCGGCCGCACCTCCACCCCCTCCTGCCGCAGGGGTACGAGGAGGAAGGACAGGCCGCGCTGCCGGGCCGAGCCCGCTTCGGTACGGGCGAGGACGAAGCACCAGTCGGCGTCCTGGGCGAGCGAGGTCCACACCTTCTGCCCGGTCACCCGGTATCCGTCGCCGTCCCGCACCGCGGCGGTGCGCACCGCGGCGAGGTCGGAGCCGGCGCCGGGCTCGCTGTACCCCTGGCACCAGAGTTCCTCGCCGCGCGCGATGCCGGGCAGGAAGCGGTCCCGCTGGGCCGCGGTGCCGTGCGCGAGGAGGGTCGGGGCGAGCAGGTTCTCCCCGATGTGGCCGATCCTGGCGGGGGCCCGGGAGCGGGCGTACTCCTCGGCCCAGACGACCTGCTGGACGAGCGTCGCCCGGCGCCGTGCGTAGGCGGGGGCGTCCCAGCCGATGCCGATCCAGCCGGCCGCGCCCAGCTCCCGCTCCCAGGCGCGCCGGGCGTCCGTCGCCTCGTGCTCGCGCCCCGGGCCGCCCGCGCCCAAGGCGTGCGCGTAGGGCCCCAGCCGGTCGGCCAGCCAGGCGCGCGCCTCGGCCCTGAAGTCCGAATCGGCCGCGCCGAACGCGAAGTCCATTGCCACTCCCAGCTGTTGAGGACGAAAACCGCACCGACGGGAACCGCACCGGCCGAACCGGCACCGACGGGCACCGCCCCGGCAGGGGACGGCCCAGCAGGGGACGACCCTGCAAGGGACGCCGCGACAGGGGACGCCCCGGCAAGGGACGCCCCAGCAGGAGACGCCCCGGCAGGGAACGGCCCCGCGGCGAAGGCCCCCGCTATCCCGCGTTCGGCCGCTCGCCCCGGCTCGCCGCCTCCCGCATGGCCTCCAGCTGGGCCAGCATCGGCATCGGGTCCGTACCGACCGTTCCGGGCAGGAAGTCGGCGAGGGTCTCGGGGGTCCAGGAGCCGGACTCGGCGTAGGCGGCGCGCAGTTCCCTGGGCTGCGCCCAGACCGCGATCTTGGGTCCGGCCACGGTGTAGACCTGCCCGGTGACGCCCGCGTCCCTGGCCCGTTCGGAGAGCAGGTAGACGACCAGTGCGGCCACGTCCTCCGGCTCGCCGATCTCCTTGAGTTCCATGGGTACGTTGGCGGACATGCGGGTCCGGGCGACCGGGGCCACCGCGTTGGCCGTCACTCCGTACTTGTGCAGGCCGAGGGCGGCGCTGCGGACCAGGGAGATGATGCCGCCCTTGGCCGCGCTGTAGTTGGCCTGGGCGACGCTGCCCTGGTGGTTGCCGCTGGTGAAGCCGACGAGGGTGCCGGTGCCCTGGCGGCGCATCACGGCGGAGGCGGCCCGGAAGAGGGTGAAGGTGCCCTTGAGGTGGGTGGCGACGACCGGGTCCCACTCCTCCTCGGACATGTTGAAGAGCATCCGCTCGCGCAGGATTCCGGCGACGCAGACGACTCCGTCGATACGTCCGTACTCGGTCAGGGCGGTGTCGACGACCCGCTGGCCGCCCGCCATGGTCGAGATGTCGTCGGCGACCGCGACCGCCGTGCCGCCCGCCGCCTCGATCTCCTTGACGACGCCGGCCGCGACCTCGCTGGTGGGCTCGGAGCCCTCCATGGAGACGCCGTAGTCGTTGACGACCACCCGTGCGCCCTGGGCCGCGCACGCGAGGGCCACCGCCCGCCCGATCCCGCGTCCCGCTCCGGTCACCGCTATGACCTTGCCGGTCAAGAAGTTCCCCATCACCACGCCTTCCCAAGGTTTCTGACGGACCGTTAGATTTTAGAACCACCCCGATGCCCCGGCACAAGACCCAGGAGGCTCCGCAAATGCCGCTGCCCGCCGAGTTCCACGAGATCGCCAAGCGCGTCAACAACTGGGGCCGCTGGGGTGCCGACGACGAGATCGGCACGCTCAACCTCATCACCGACGAGGTGGTACGGGCCGCCGCGCGCACGGTCCGCAGCGGACGGCGGGTGCCGCTGGCGCTGCCGCTCCAGCAGGACGGCGTACAGACCGGGATGATTCCCGGCCGGGTGAACCCGCTGCACTCGATGGTGCAGATCAACCAGGAGCTGTTCGGCCCGGGAACGGTCGCCACCAGCGACGACGCGGTGACCATGGGCCTCCAGGCGGGCACCCACTGGGACGCCCTCACCCATGTCTCGCACTCCGGCCGCCTCTACAACGGCCGCCCCGCCGACTCGATCACCCCGCACGGCCGGTCCGCCTTCAGCGGCATCGACAAGGCCCGGCACGTGGTGTCGCGCGGCGTGCTGCTGGACGTGGCGCGGGCACGGGAGGTGGAGCGGCTGGAGGGGGGCCACGCGGTCACGCCCGAGGACCTGGAGGCGGCGGAGGAGCTGGCGGGGCTGAAGGTGCGCGCCGGGGACGTGGTCCTGGTCCGCACCGGCCAGCTGCAGGTGTACCTGTCCGGGGACAAGCACGGGTACGGCTACCCGTCGCCCGGCCTCTCGGTGCGGACCCCGGAGTGGTTCCACGCGCGGGACGTGGCGGCGGTCGCCAACGACACGCTGACCTTCGAGATCTTCCCGCCGGAGATCGAGGACCTGTGGCTGCCGGTGCACGCCCTCGACCTGGTCGAGATGGGGATGCTCCAGGGCCAGAACTGGAACCTGGAGGAGCTGTCGGCGGCGTGCGCGGAGGAGGGGCGGTGGGCGTTCCTGCTCTCGGCGATGCCGGAGCCGTTCGTCGGCGGGACGGGGACGCCCGTTGCCCCGGTGGCGATCCTCTAGCGGTTGCGCCCGCGGCGGGGACCGTGCAGGGGGTGGCCCCCGCCAGCGGCAGCGGCCACCACCCCGATCCGACCCGCATTCGCCGAGGTCCGGCCCCGCACCCTCGGCGTCCCCTCGCAACGAATCGTCTACTCAAGCAAGGGTGAGCAGGCGCTCACCAGGCGTCAACACCGACCCGGCCAAACGCCCCGCTATGCCAGATTTGTGACGGCGCACGACGGCTCGTACAGGCCGTTCCCCGGATTCTCGGCGCGCGCCCCCGCGGGCTCGACAGCCTGCCGGTCGACCTCGCACCAGATCCGTTTCCCGGTGCCCTCGGCCTGCCAGCCCCACCGGTCGGCCAGACCGTCGACGAGTTCCAGGCCGCGCCCGTTGGTGTCCTCGCCCTCCGCGTGGCGCGGCCGGGGCGGGCACGCGCTGACGTCGGCGACCTCCACCCGTACCGTGCAGCCGACGAACGCCCCGGCCGGCCCGCCGGGGGCGGCGCCGGAGCCCGCTTGGGGCGCGCGCCCCAGATCCCCGGGGAACAGCATCCGGAGCACCGCCGGGCAGCCCGTGTGCACGACTGCGTTGGTCACCAGCTCCGAAATGAGCAGGACCAACGTCTCGGCCAGCGGCTCGTCGGCCGCTATTCCGGAACCGACCAGCCGTGACCGCGCCCACCGCCGGGCCCGGCCCACTTCCGCGGGGTCGGCCCCGACCTCCAATTGCACCTGAAGCACCTGCACCGCTCACACCATCCGAACCGGCGGACACAACGCCTCGCGTCTCCACAGGGTCACGGAACGTGATTCCCTTGTGCGACAGCATGGTTGACGTACAGTCACCGCAACAAGCGCTTCAGGCATATTCCAGCGCGAAGGAGTACGCATCCTGCATACTGTGCGACGCACGCTGCGGAGAGTCGAACGTGAGCGCTTGTGGCGCCGTAGTCCGACGCGAGGGACGGTGACCTCGACGCGCTTCGCCCGATCCGGAGCCGCCGTACAGACCGCACCGGGAATCCCGCGCTCCACCACCACTCGCATCTGACGGAGCGTACCGGAGCCCGGGGCCGACTCCGGCCCGTGACGGCTCCCTCGAAGGACACAACCCGATATCGACACAGGGTGACTTCTTCTGCTTGAACAATGATCCGTTCTGCTGAATCTCCGCCCCGATCCGCCCGGTTGATCCCGATCACACCTGATCAGCGGGTTGTCCGGCCGGTTCCGTGAGCAGTGCGTCGGCCAGTTCCCGCTCCAGCCGCGCACGCGAGGGGCCCCGCGCCGCCCGCACCCATGCTCGTTTCAGGTGCAGGTGTACGTCGGACTCCCAGGTGAAGCCCATGCCTCCGCACACCTGGAGGCAGTCGCGGGCGTTGTGCTCCGCGGCCTCGTCGGCGAGCAGCTTGGCCGCCGCGATCTCGGCGCCCGCCCCGGTGACCGCCGCCGCGTGGACTGCGGTGCGGGCCATCTCGGACCGCACCAGCATCTGTGCGCACAGGTGTTTCACGGCCTGGAAGGCGCCGACGGCCTGCCCGAACTGTTCGCGCGTACGGGCGTGTTGGACGGCCAGCTCGACCGTGCGGGCCGCGCTGCCCGCCTGTTCGGCGGCCGTGAGCAGGATCGATTCGGCGGACGGCTCCGGCGGGGCCGCCGCCCCGGCCGGGACCCGGTGCAGCGGGGTGAGCGGGTCGACCGTACGCACCGGGCGCACCGTCCGCGCCAGGGCTTCGCGCTCCAGGTCCCGTACGACGTCGGCGTCCGCGAAGTGCGGGATCAGTTCGCCCACTTGGGCGGTGACCACCACCTCCCCCTCCGCCGCGCCCTTCACGGTGCCCGCCGCCAGATGGGTGTCCACCAGCGGTCCCGGCAGCAGGGCGCGGCCCGCCTCCTCGAAGAGCAGCACCGCCTCCGGGAGGCCGAGCCCGACCCCGCCCTCGGCCTCGGGCAGCCGCAGCGCGAAGAGGCCCGCGTCGCCGAGCGCGCGCCACAGGCCGCGGTCGAGGGTGCCCCGCTCCAGGGCGGCGCGCAGTTCCTCCCGGGGGAAGCGGCGGGCCAGCAGGTCCCGCAGGCCGTTGCGCACGGCCCGCTGGTCGTCGGTGGGTCGGAAGTCCACGGGGGCTGCTCACCGGCCTTTCGGGAGGCCGAGGATGCGCTCGGCGACGATGTTCTGCTGGATCTGGGAGGTGCCCGCGGCGATCGTGTAGGAGAGCGAGGAGAGCCGGTCGAGGTTCCAGCCGTGCGGGTCGTCGAGGTCGAGGGCGGCCGCGGGGCCGAGGACGTCGGCGGCCGTGTCGTAGAGCTGCTGGCGGGCGTGCGAGTAGCGCAGCTTGAAGACGGAGCCGCCGACGCCGGGCACGCCGTGGGCGCCGGCCTCGCTGACGTTGCGCTGGGTGAGGCGCCACAGGACGCCGAACTCGGCGTTCAGACGGCCGAGCCGGCGCCGGATCGCGGGGTCGTCCCAGCTGCCGTTCGCCACGGCCTCGCGGGCCAGCAGGCCGAGGGTGCGGCGGCAGGCGACCACCTCGCCGACGAACGCGGTGCCACGCTCGAAGGAGAGGGTGACCATGGTGACCCGCCAGCCGTCGTTCTCCGCGCCGATCCGGTTGCCGACCGGGACACGGACCTCGTCGAGGAACACTTCCGCGAACTCGGTGGACCCGGCGAGCGTGCGCAGCGGCCGTACCGTCACGCCCGGTGCGTCCATCGGCATGGCGAGCCAGCTGATGCCCTTGTGCTTGGGGGTCTGCGGTGTGACGGGCGTGGTGCGGACGAGGAGTTCGCACCAGTCGGCGACCTCCGCGTGCGAGGTCCAGATCTTGGACCCGGTGACCACGTAGCTGTCGCCGTCGCGGACCGCCCTGGTGCGCAGTGCGGCCAGGTCGGAGCCCGCGTCCGGCTCGCTGAAGCCCTGGCACCAGACCTCGTCGCCGCGCAGGATCGGCGGCAGCCAGCGCTCGCGCTGTTCCGCGGTGCCCTCGGCGGCGATGGTGGGGCCCGCGTGCAGCAGCCCGACGAAGTTGGCGCCGACGTAGGGGGCGCCGGCCCGTTCGGTCTCCTCCAGGAAGATCAGGTGCTGGGTGGGGGTGGCCTCGTGCTGGAGGTCGGCGTACCCGGCGTCGTACAGCATCCGCTGCCAGCCGGTGTCGTACGCCCGCCGGCCGGGCCAGTCGCGGGGGTCGGGGCGGGGCGGCAGCGCGGGCAGCACCCGCGCGAGCCAGCCCCGCAGCCGCACCCGGAACTCCTCCTCCTCGGGCGTGTACGTCAGGTCCATCAGCGCTGCCGGTCCCGGTCGAGGCCGAGGCCGAGCATCCGGATCGCGTTTCCGCGCATCGGCTTGTGGACGGTCTCGTCGTCGGGACCGTGCTTGTCGCGGAAGAAGCGGCAGAGGATCTGCCGGTTGCAGGACGAGGACGGCGGCTCGGGAATCAGGTCACGTACGCCGCCCCGGGCACGGTCGACGCTGATGTTGCGAGGCAGTTCGGTGTGGCCCATCCGGCAGTCCCCTTCGCGTATCTGATGACCCGTCAGAATTTAGGCTAGCGGCGCACCCCTGGACCGACAAGGCACGGCGCCCTACGCTCACGGCTAGTTCTGACGAGTCGTCAGCTTCCGGGAGAGCGCAGTGACTTCACCGCACACCGCCAAGGACGCCGAACGGACCGCCCACGAGCTGGGCGCCTCCCGCACCCTCTGGGAACTGGTCCGCCGCCGGGCCGTACTCACCCCCGACCGCCCGGTCCTCCTCCAGGAGGACCGCACCCTCACCTTCGGCGAACTGCGCGAGCGCTCCGAGCGCGTCGCCGCCGGGCTGTACGGCCTCGGCGTGCGGCCCGGCTCCGTGGTGGCCTGGCAGCTGCCCACCCGGATCGAAACGGTGCTGCTCTCCCTCGCGCTGGCCCGCCTCGGCGCGGTGCAGTCCCCGGTGATCCCCTTCTACCGGGACCGCGAGGTGGGCTTCGCGCTGCGCGAGTCGGGGGCGGAGCACTTCGTGGTGCCCGGTGAGTGGCGGGGCTTCGACCACGCCGCGATGGCGCACCGGCTGTCACTGGCGCTGCCGCGCCCGCTGCTGGTCCTCGCCGCGTACGACGAACTGCCCGACGGCGACCCCGCGGTGCTCCCGCCGCCGCCCGCCGACGGCACCGGGGTCCGCTGGATCTACTGGACTTCGGGCACCACCTCCGATCCGCGCGGCGTGCTGCACACCGACCGCTCGCTGATCGCGGCCGGTTCCTGCCTGGCGCACGCGCTGCGGCTCACCCCGTCCGACGTCGGCTCGGTGGCCTTCCCGTACGCCCACATCGGCGGCCCGGACTACCTGGTGATGCTGCTGCTGTACGGCTTTCCCGCGGTGCTCTTCGAGCAGTTCGCGCTCCCCGGAGCTTTGGCCGAATATCGCCGTCTCGGGGTGACGGTCGCGGGCGGCTCGACGGCCTTCTACACGATGTTCCTCGCCGAGCAGCGCAAGGACCCCGGCCAGCCGCTGATCCCGTCCCTGCGGCTGCTGGCGGGCGGCGGCGCGCCCAAACCGCCGGAGGTCTACCACGCGGTCGTACGGGAACTGGGCTGTCAGCTCACCCACGGGTACGGGATGACCGAGGTGCCCATGATCACAATGGGGGCGCCGGACGACTCCCCGGAGCACCTGGCCACGACCGAGGGCAGGCCGCCGGAGGGGATGTCCGTGCGGATCACGGACCCCGAGGGCAAGCCGGTTCCGGCCGGGGTGGACGGCGAGATCCGGCTGCGCGGGGAGGCCGTCTGCCAGGGGTACCTGGACCCGGCGGCGACGGCCGGCGCCTTCGACGACGAGGGCTACCTGATCAGCGGTGACCTGGGACATCTGACGGCTTCCGGCCATCTGGTGCTGACCGGGCGGCTCAAGGACGTCATCATCCGCAAGGGTGAGAACATCTCGGCGAAGGAGATCGAGGACCTGCTGCACGAACACCCCGCCGTCGCCGAGGCGGCGGTCGTCGGGCTGCCGGACCCGGAACGCGGCGAGCGGGTGTGCGCGGTGCTGGAACTGCGCGCCGGTGAGGGCCCGCTGACGCTCGCGGACGTCGTCCCGTACCTCCGGGAGGCGGGCCTGGCCACGTACAAGCTGCCGGAACAGCTGGAGGTGGTGGACGCGATGCCGCGCAACGAGACGCTGCGCAAGGTCCTCAAGTACCGGCTGAGGGAACGCTTCACCGGAACCGGGGAAGGCGCGGGGACCTGAGGGGCGGTCCGTCGGGACTCCGGAAGCTGAAGTCCCGGAACCGGAACGGGGTCCGCCCCGTTCCGGTTCGATGTGTGGTGGTCAGCCGGGCGCGCTACTGCGGGTCCGGGCCGTCCACCGTGTAGTACAGGGCGAAGGCTTGGAGGGTCTCGTCCTCGGTGATGCGGCCGTCGTTGTCGGAGTCCAGCGCACCGGCCACCTGCTCGGCGACCTGCGTGTCGGCGCCGAGCACGCGCAGCAGCCGGGTGGCCGCCGCGACGGTCACCCCGTCGCCCTCGCCGTCCGACGACGCGGCGATGTCGATCGCCGCGTGCAGGAAGGGCCTGGCGATCTCGGCGAACCTCTTGGGGTTGTCCCGCAGGCGCTTGACCGCGCCCGTCACGAACTCGTCGCGGGTGACCCGCTGGTCGCCGTCCACGTCGGCGATTCCGGCCATCCCCTGCCAGAACGCCTCGGCGCCGCTGTAGAGGGCCTGTCCCTTGTCGCATCGGGCGGTTGTGTTGAATTCGGCAAGGATGGCGGCAGCCGCGGCACTGAAGTCCTCGCGGTCGATGTAGCCGTTGCCGTCCTGGTCGAAGGAGGCGAAACGGGCCGCTGTCTTGCGCTCGTACTCTGCGCTGTCCATGCAGGTGAGCGTACGACGTGGGCGCGTGGACGAGGCAAGTTATGCGGGGAATTCATCCGCGGGGACGGCGGCGGGCGCCGGGCCTGCGGCGGGAAGTGCCGCCGGTGCGGGCCCGGTCAGGCGGACAGGGACTCCGCGGAGTCGTCCACCGCCGTCGCCACGTCCGGGAAGACCTCGAACAGCCGCCGTACGCCGAGGGCCGCGAGCACCCGGTTCACATGGCTGCCGTCCACCGCGCCGCGGGCCGGCAGGATCAGGCGCAGGCTGCCCTGGCAGGAGCGCATCAGTCTGCGGGCCGCGATCAGCACGCCGACCCCGCTGGAGTCGCAGAACAGCACGTCGGAGAGGTCCAGCACCACACGGTGACGGCCGTCCGCGACGGCGTGGTGCACGTGCTGGCGTACGGCAGGTGAGGTCACCAGGTCCAGTTCGCCGGAGATGTGCAGCACGGCCCAGCTGCCGTGCTCTGCCTCTGTCACCTTCAGCGTCACGCGTCGGACCTTTCACCTAACCGGAAGTCAACCTTCCTCATCGCGGCTTCCCTACCGCCCTCCCATGAAACACCGCGTGTCTGTGAGCTCCGTACGCAGGAGGTACGTAATGACCGGATCACTACCATCCCGGACCGCGCCGGGGGCGCACTTGTCGCAAAGGGGCGTGCGCTGTCCGATCCCCGCACTACATTCGAAAGGGCAGGGGTTTCTTCGCGGGGAATGTCGTGCTGGGGGGTTGGGAAGCGGATGCCGAAGGACGCACCGCCGCGCTGGGACCGCAGGATGCAGCAGCGGCTGGCGCGGGGAGAGGCGGCTGCGCTCGGCGAGCTGTACGACCGGTTCGCCTCGCTGGTGCACAGCCTCGCCCAGCGGGTGCTGGACGACGAGGACGCGGCGGACCAGATCACCCGTGACGTCTTCGGGCACGTCTGGGAGAACCCGCAGGCGTACGACCCCAAGGAAGGTTCCATGCGGGCCTGGATCGCCAGGCTCACCAACCGCCGTGCCGTGCACCGGCTGCGCCAGTCCGAAGCGGCGGCGCTCGCGGAGGGCGGGGGCACGGTCGAGGAACTGGAACTGAAGGTGCACCGGGCGGCGGCGGTGGCCCGCGCCGACTACATCGTCACCTCGATGCCCGCGCCCCTGCGGGAAGCCCTGGAGCTGGCGTACTTCCAGCGGCGCGACTACCGGCAGACCGCCCGCCAGCTCGGCGTCACCGAGGACGAGGCCCGCCGCCGGCTCCGGCTCGGCCTCCAGCTCCTCTCCACGGCCAACACGGCCACCACCGGCTACCCGGCCGGCAGCGTCCCCGGGCCGGGCACGGAGCACGGGAGCACCCGGTGAGCCCCACCCCCGACCGGCCCGGCAACGGCGACGACCCGACCCAGGACGCCACTGACGACACCCGCGCGGCGGGCGGCACGGACGGCACGGACGGCAGCACCGGCGCGGACGGCACCGACGGCACCACCGGCGCGGCGGACGGCACGGACTCCGGCACCACCGGTGCGGCGGGCACCGAGGACTCCGGCACCATCGCGGCCGACAACGGCGACGGCGACGGCACCGACGACGGCAGCGGCAGCGGCCTCAGCGAAAGCGACGGCGACCTGAGCGCCCCCGGCGCCGTCCCGGACCTCGGCGACCCCGGCCCCGGCGCCGACATCGCCCCCGACCCCGACCCCGACAGCAGCGGTCTGCGTCACCACCGCACCCTCAAGTCCCTCCTCGGGGCCTGGGCGCTCGCCGCCTGCTCCGTCGAGGAGACGCGGGCCGTCGAGGAGCACCTCACCGAGTGCGCGCCCTGTGCGGACGAGGCGCTGCGGCTGCGGGACGCCGTCGGGCTGCTCCAGGCCGAGCGCGGCCTGGACCTCGACCCGCAGCTCCGCTCCCGGGTCCTGGACACCTGTCTGGGCCGCCGCCCCGCCCGTATCCCGGTGCCCGCCTGGGCACGGCCGTACGACGCGGAGACGGCCCGGCTCGACGCCCTGCTCTCGGACATCGACCCGGCCGAGTGGCACGCGCCGGTGCAGCTGCGCTGGTTCGCGGGCGAGCAGCCGGTCCGCCGCAAGGCGACCGTCGCCGCGGTGATCGGCCATCTGATGGCCGTCGACGGGCTCGTGGCCACCGCCCTCGGCCTCGACGACCCGCTCGCCCCGCACGCCGGTGCGGACCCCGACCCCACCAGCCGTACGGAGGCCTACTGGCAGGGCTCCCACCAGCCGCCCACCCGGGTGGTCCGCACCCCGTGGCGCGAGCAGAGCCACACCCTGCTGCGCACCGCCTCCTTCGCGGGCGGCGGGGCCGCCGACCTGGAGGTGTCCTACGGGGCGTTCTCGCTGCCCCTGAAGGACGCGCTGCTGGAGCGGGCCTTCGAGTGCTGGGTGCACGCGGACGACATCGCACGGGCGGTGGACTACCCGTACGAGCCGCCGTCCGGCGCCCATCTGCACGAGCTGATCGACCTGGCCGCCCGGCTGCTGCCCACCACGCTCGCCGCCCGCCGCCGGGCCGGTCTCGCCCCGCCCGCGCAGGGCCTGGTCACGGCGGGCTCCCCGGGCCGGACCCTGCACCTGGAGGTGGAGGGTCCGGGCGGCGGCGACTGGTGGATCGCGCTCGACTCCCCCGCGGCGGTCGGCTCGCCAGACCACAAGGTGGCGCACATCGCGCTGGACGGCGTCGAGTTCTGCCAGCTCGCCGCGGGCCACGTGTCGCCGCAGGAGGCGGCGGCCGGCCAGCTGGGCGACAAGGAGGCGGTACGGGACGTGCTGTTCGCGGCGGCCTCGCTGTCCCGCCTCTAGCCGGGCCGCGGCCGGCCGGGCGCCGTACGGGTGGAAGCCGTCCTAGTTGAAGACGACCGTACGGTGCCCGTTGAGCAGCACCCGGTGCTCGCTGTGCCACTTCACCGCGCGGGCCAGCGCCTGGCACTCCACGTCGCGGCCGATCGCCACCAGCTGCTCCGGGGTGACCTCGTGGCCGACCCGCTCGACCTCCTGCTCGATGATCGGGCCCTCGTCGAGGTCGGCCGTCACGTAGTGCGCGGTCGCACCGATCAGCTTCACACCGCGCGCGTGCGCCTGGTGGTAGGGCTTGGCGCCCTTGAAGCTCGGCAGGAAGGAGTGGTGGATGTTGATGATGCGGCCACTGAGCTGCTTGCAGATGTTGTCGGAGAGGACCTGCATGTAGCGGGCCAGCACGACCAGCTCGACGTTCTGCTCGGCGACCAGGTCGAGCACCTGCTGCTCGGCGGCGGCCTTGGTGTCCTTCGTCACCGGGATGTGGTGGAAGGGGACGTCGTACGAGGCGACCAGCTCGCGGAAGTCGGGGTGGTTGGAGACGACGGCGGCGATCTCGACCGGCAGCGCGCCGATCCGCGAGCGGAACAGCAGGTCGTTCAGGCAGTGCCCGAACTTGCTGACCATCAGCACGATCCGCATCCGGTCCTCGGCCCGGTGGATCTCCCAGTCCATCCGGAAGGAGTCCCCGACGGCGGCGAAACTGGCCCGCAGCTTCTCCACGGTGACCGGCGACTCGGCGGAGAAGGCGACCCGCATGAAGAACAGTCCGGTGTCGTGGTCCCCGAACTGCCGGCTGTCCTCGATGTTGCAGCCGGTGATGAACAGGTAGCTGGACACGGCGTGCACGATGCCCTGTTTGTCCGGGCAGGACAGGGTCAGCACATAGTGGTCGGAAGCGGCGGGCGCGGATCCGGGGCCGGGCGTGGGGCCGGCCTGGGGATCGGGCGTGGGGTCGTCTCTCATGACCCCAGAGGATCGCACACCGGGACGGATCCTCAGGAAGGGTTCGTCAGCAGCCGAACGGCCTCCAGCGAGCGCGGCGCGGTGTCCGGATCGTCCCCGTCGCTCAGCGCCATCCGCACGTGCGCCTCACGGGCCGCCCGTACCGCCTCCGGCCAGCCGTGATGGGCCATGTACGCGGAGACCGGGGCGTCCGCGCCGACCTGGTGCATGATGCGCAGGACCCGGAGCACGGCGACGTCCACGAGGGCCGCCTCGCCCGAGTCCCTGAATATCGCGCCGACGTACTTCTCGGCGGACCAGTTGTCGAGCCAGGTGTCCTCGACGAGGCGGTACACGGCATCGGTGATGTCCCCGTACCCCTCGACGCCGGCGAGCCAGCACTCCTGGTGGAAGACGGGGTCGGAAAGCATGTGCAGCGCGGAACGCACCTGAGTGCGCCAGCGCCACCACGGCATGTCATTCAGCGGCATGCCGCCCATGGTGGTGGAGCGACGGCCGCGACGGGAAGGGTTCGCTGAAGCTTGCACGATTGCCGATCGTACGGGGGTACGAATCCAACTCGGACAAGCCCCCGCGATTCGGCCTCGATGCCCCGGGGGTGCGGCGCCGGACGGATGACGAATCACACATCCGGCGTCGGTGGCCCCGGCGGGCTCAGAGCTCCGTCGGCTGGTGCTTGGTGAGGCCGTACTTGCCGGCGATCTCGTTCCACGGTCCGACGGCGGCCTGCTTCGCCCGGGACGCGTTGCCGCTCTCGCGGTCGCCCGCCCGGCGCTCCCCGGTCGCCTTCGCCCTGCCCTTGCCGCAGAACTTCTTCTTGTCGCCCCCGACCTTGTCCGCCCAGTCCGCGTAGTGGTCGTCCGCGGCGGCGGAGGACTGCCAGGCCTTGGTCAGCGAGGCGGTGAGCGACGCGTGGTCGGCCAGCTTGTCCACCTTCAGGGCCTGGAGGCGGGTCACCAGCCCGCGGCGCTCCTCGGCGGCGCCGCGCAGGTCACTGGCGGCCTTGGGCAGGCTGTCGCACTTGCCGATGGCGGCGACGGCGTTGATGACGGCGGCACGGCTGTTGTTGCTGTCCGCGAGCAGCTTGTCGAGCGCCTCCGCCTGGGCCTTCGCCGGGTCGGCGGCCTTCTCGGCGGGCGGCTTGGCCGGCAGCGAGCTGTCCGAGGAGACGGTCTTGGTGTCCGCGTCCTTGGTGTCCCCGTCGCCGCCGAAGTTCAGCAGCGCGCCGATGCCGAGCCCGATCACGGAGCAGCCCACCACCACGGCGGCGATCATCGGCACCGCGCCGACCTTGCGCCGCCGGGGCTCGGCGTCCCCGCCGGGCTGCTGGTACTGCTGGTAGCGCGCCTCCTCCTGCTCGGCCTCCTGCTGCCGGGGCGGCAGGAAACGCGGCATCTGCTGGGTGGAGGACGGCGGCTCCGCCGCCTGCGGGGCGGGCTGGGGCTGGGCCTGCGGGGCCTGTGTGCGGAAGAGGCTGTCGAACTCGGCGGGCGGCTGCCGCTCGCCGGGCGCGGCCTGCGGTGCGGGCTGGACGGGCTGCGCGGGCTGGGCCGCGTACTGGGAGTCCGCCGGCACCGGCGGCAGGTACTGGGTGGCGTCCGCGTCCGACCCGGCGGGCGGCTGGAGGGCCTGCTGGCCGAGGAACTGGGTGCCGTCCAGGGGCGCAGCCGGAGCGGTGGCCGGAGGCACCGGGGACACCGGGTTCTCCGGCGGAAGGGCGCCGGGGCCCTGCACGACGGGCGGTATGAACTGGGTGGCGTCCGCGTCACCGCCGGGTGCGGCGGGCATCTCCCAGGAGGGCTGGGCGGACTGCGGGTCCGCGAAGGGCTGCGGGTCCGCGAAGGGCTGCGGGGTGTAGGAGTGGCCGGTGTAGTGCTCACCGGCGGGCTGCTGCGGGATCTGGTGCGGCAGCGGGTGGGCCTGGTGGGGCGGTGCTTGGTGCTGCACCTGCTGCTGGTGCTGCTGCGGTGCTTGGTGCTGCACCTGTTGCTGGTGCTGCTGCGGGGCCTGCGATCCCGTCATCTGCTGCTGTCCGGCGGGCTGTTGGGCCGCCGGGCCCCAGGGCTGGTCCCAGCTCTGGCCCGGCGGCGGAGTCACCTGGCCGGTCCCCTGCCCCGGCGCGGCAGGCCACGAAGGCTGCTGCGGGGGCAGTGCCTGGGAGTACTGCGGGTGGGCCGGGGGCAGTCCCGCGCCCTCGTGTGCGGGGCGGCCAGCGGGATGCTGCGGCTCATCACCCTGTTCGCTCTGCGTCAACGGAGGCTCCTGCCATCGGACCTAGGGGGTCCTCGCCTCAACAGCGAGGGACGGAATCACCGGTTCACGCTACCGGGTGATTCAGGGCCTGTGCCACGTCCCCATGATCGCTGGTCAGCGGTGGCGGGATGGGGGGTGGGGGCTGTAACGAATTGCCGTACGTTGACGCTGATATGGGGCCGGGATTACCCACCGGCCCGACCGCCCCCTACATCCGGCCACCACCGACCGAAGTCCCGCCTGCGGCGGCCGATGCCCCTCCCCGCCCCTTCCCTAAACCGCTCGCCGCGGGGCTGGGGAGTTTTTCTGCGGATGCGTCGTTGGTTGCTCGCGCAGTTCCCCGCGCCCCTGAGTACTCAGGGGCGCGGGGAACTGCGCGGTCGGCCACATCGAAGCCGCGGACGGGCACTCGGCCCCGGAGGGCCCGCCACCCGGGGTCCGGGGCGGAGCCCCGGTTTCGGGAAGGGGCGGGGTGGGGTGAGGCCCCGCGCAGCGGACCCCCGCCCGACGCCGGGCAGCACCGCAGGCCTGACGCACGGCCGCACCGGGCCGTCAGCCACGCCGGGCAGGGCCACGCCGGGCAGGGCAGGGCAGGGCCGGGCAGGGCCGGGTGGGGCCACGCCGGGCCGGGCAGGGCCGGGTGGGGCCGGGTGGGGCCGCGCCGGGGCCGTCCCCAGGGGCCCCGTGCCCGCCCCCCGGGACCGCGAGGACTACGCCGCCTGGGATTCCAGTTTCGCGCCGAACTCCCGCACCGCCGCCTCCTCCCGATACGGCTCCAGCCGCTGCTGGAAGTCCTCCAGGTACTCCGCCCCCCGGTTCGACCTCAGCGTCCCCAGGAGTTCCACCGCCCTCGCTCCCGTGCGGCACGCCTCCTCGATCTCGCGCTGCTGCACCTGTGCCGAGGCCAGCAGGACGAGGCCGATGGCGCGGCGGCGCACCTTGCCCTCGGGGTGGCCGGCCACGCTCTCCCGTGCGCGGCGGGCCGCCGCGTCCGCCTGGCCGAGGTCCCGGTGGCAGTGGGCCAACTCGTCCGCCAGGTATGCCTGGTCGAAGTGGGCGATCCACACCGGGTCGTCCCCCGAGTCCCCCTCGTCGTACGCCAGCTCCATCGCCGCCTGCGCCTTCGCCGCGATCGCCCCGCAGGTCCGTTCGTCGCCGAGCAGTGCGTGGCCGCGGGCCTCCGCCGCGTAGAACATGGCCTCCGTGCGGGGCGTCACCCGCCCCCGCGCGCCCTCCTGCGCCGCACGGGCCAGCTGGGCGATCTCGCGCGGGTTCCCGAGCTGGGCCGCCAGGTGGCTCATGGAGGCGGCCAGTACGTAGCCGCCGTAGCCCCGGTCGCCGGCCGCCTGGGCCAGCCGCAGCGCCTGGATGTAGTAGCGCTGGGCGAGTCCGGGCTGGCCGGTGTCCACCGCCATGTATCCGGCCAGCTCCGTCAACCGGGCGACCGCCGCGAAGAGTTCGCGGCCGGTGGCCTCCCGGTAGGAGCCCGAGAGCAGTCCGGAGACCACGCTGTTCAGGTAGTGCACGACGATCGGGCGCACATGGCCGCTGCCGAACTTGTGGTCCAGCTCCACCAGCGCGGCCGTCGTCGCCCGTACCGCCGCGACGTCGCTCGCGCCGACCCGGGACCCGGCCGTGCGCGCCACCTGGTGGTCGGCGCCGGTGATCAGCCAGTCCCGGCTCGGCTCCACCAGCGCCGACGACGCCACCGAGGAGCCGGAGAGGAAGTCCCGGCGGCCCACGTCGCTGCGCCACAGCTCGCAGACCTGCTCGATCGCGCCGAGCACGGTGGGCGAGAACTGGAGCCCGATGCCGGAGGCCAGGTTCTTGCCGTTGGCCATGCCGATCTCGTCGATGGTGACCGTGCGGCCCAGCTTGCGGCCCAGCGCCTCGGCGATGATGCCCGGAGCCCGGCCCCTGGGCTGCTGGCCGCGCAGCCACCGTGCCACCGATGTCTTGTCGTAACGCAGATCGAGTCCGTGCTCGGCGCCGCACATGTTGACCCGTCGGGCCAGCCCGGCGTTGGAGCACCCGGCTTCCTGGATGAGCGCCTGGAGACGTTCGTTCGGCTGTCGGGCGATGAGCGGCCTGGCTGCCATGTGTACCCCCTGGTGCGGGCGCCGGTGAAGTCAGCGCGGAACCCCTGCGAGGTCCCGCGCGGAGATCACTGCCCTGCGAATATGCAAAGAATGCGAGTGATGCGCATAGATGCAGTAGATGAGGTGGATGACGGCATAGATGCGGAGAGATGACGGAAGACAGAGGTATTGGCCGGTACTTCCGCGCTTCCACGTTGGTGGCTTCCCGCTCCCCGCACCGGTCCCACCTGCGCGCCCCCGCCCGTGCACCGGTGCGCCCCATATGCAGGATCGATGCGCCATCTCCCGCGCGGGCGCGCCCGTAACCGGAGTTGGTGCGCACAGTTGAGTTGTTCGTGGAAGAGACCATCGGAGTCACGGACGTCGACGCAGCCCAGATCCCCCAGCAGCGCGGAGATCAACTGCTGGACAGTGCCGTGCGGTACGCGGAAGAACGGCACTGGGACGTGTTCCCCGGCACCTGGCTGGAGGCCGAGGAAGGGGTCGAGCGCTGCTCCTGCGGCGACGCGGCGTGCGCGGCCCCCGGGGCGCACCCGGTGAAGGGCGACTGGGCGACGCAGGCGACGGGCAGCCCGGTGGCGGCGCGGCGGATGTGGCAGAAGAGCCCGAAGGCCTCGATCCTGCTGCCCACGGGGCGCACCTTCGACGCCATCGACGTGCCCGAGACCGCGGGTTTCCTGGCGCTGGCCCGGATGGAGCGGATGGAACTCACCCTCGGCCCGGTGACCAGCACCCCGGACCGCCGGCTGCTCTTCTTCGTACTGCCCGGCGCGGGCGCCAAGATCCCGGATCTGGTGCGGAAGTTGGGCTGGGTGCCCAGCACGCTGGACCTGGTGGCCCGGGGCGAGGGCGACTACGTGGCGGCCCCGCCGACCCGGATGGGTGCCATGGGTGCCGTGCAGTGGGCGCGCCGCCCCACCCCGGCGAACCGCTGGCTGCCGGACGCGGAGGAGCTGATCAACCCGCTTGCCTACGCCTGTGGCCGCGAGGCCGCCGCGGCCCGCAACAGGGCGCGCGTCTAGGGGCCCCGCACACCGGTCACAACTGCCGGTCAGGCCCTAGGGTGGACCCGTATCACGGGGACCACGAAAGGCAAACGGCATGCCTGACCAGGCATTCGAGCAGGCGGGCGGAGCGCGTACGGCGCCGCCCGCCGCAGTACGCGTCCAGGGGTTGTGGAAACGGTTCGGCGAGCAGGTGGCCGTGGCCGGAATCGACCTGGAACTGCCCGCGGGGAAGTTCATCGGCCTGGTCGGGCCGAACGGGGCGGGGAAGACCACCACGCTGTCGATGGTGACCGGGCTGCTGCGCCCCGATCAGGGGACCGTCGAGATCGGCGGCCACGACGTGTGGCGCGACCCGGTGGAGGTCAAGTCGCGGATCGGCGTGCTGCCGGAGGGGCTGCGGCTCTTCGAGCGGCTGTCGGGGCGCGAACTGCTCGCCTACAGCGGCCGGTTGCGCGGACTGCCCGGGGCGGAGGTCGACAAGCGGGCCACCCAGCTGCTGGACGTCCTGGACCTGGCGGGCTCGCAGCACAAGCTGGTCGTCGACTACTCGACCGGTATGCGCAAGAAGATCGGTCTCGCGGCAGCCCTGCTGCACAACCCGCAAGTGCTGTTCCTGGACGAGCCGTTCGAGGGCGTCGACCCGGTGTCGGCGCAGACCATCCGGGGCGTGCTGGAGCGGTACACGGCGTCCGGCGCCACGGTGATCTTCTCCAGCCACGTCATGGAGCTGGTGGAGTCGCTGTGCGACTGGGTGGCCGTGATGGCCGCCGGCCGCATCCGCGCGCAGGGCACCCTGGCCGAGGTGCGGGGCGACGCGCCGACCCTGCAGAACGCCTTCCTGGAGCTGGTCGGGGCGAACGGCCGCGACGCCGGGGAGAGCCTGGACTGGCTGGGCGGGGGCGGCACCGGACCGGGTGCCGGGGCCGCCGATTCCGGGTCCGGTTCCGGGGCCGGTGCTGCGCGATGAGTGCGGTGGTCACCGGTTCCGCTCCCGGGGCCGACGCCGGGCCGGGAGCCGTGTCGGCGGGGCTGACCCCGCTGTTCGTACGGCTCAAGCTCGCGCTGCTGAAGAACGGGCTGCGGCAGTCGTCCGGGCGCAAGGCCGCGTTCATCACCACCGGAGTGCTGGTGGTGCTCTTCTCCGCGCTCCAGCTGTTCGGGCTGATCGCACTGCGCGGGGTGTCCGCGGCGCCCACGGTGACGCTGCTGCTGGCGCTGCTGCTGGCGCTCGGCTGGACGTTCATGCCGCTGTTCTTCCCCAGCGGTGACGAGACCCTGGACGCGTCGCGGCTGGTGATGCTGCCGTTGCGGCCGAGGCCGCTGGTGCGGGCGCTGCTCGCGGCGTCGCTGGTGGGCATAGGGCCGCTGTTCACGGTCTGCCTCGCGGTGGGCTGTGTGATCGCGGTGGCGCACGGGGTCGCGGGGGCCGTGGTGGCGGTGCTGGCGGCACCGCTGACCGTGCTGACGTGCGTGGCGCTGGCCCGTACCGTCGCGACGGCCAACGTACGGCTGCTCACCAGCCGGCGCGGCCGTGACCTGGCGGTGCTCAGCGGCCTGGTCATCGCGGTCGGCGTCCAGTTGGTGAACTTCGGCTGGCAGCGGCTGAGCCGGACCGGCGGCAGCCTGGAGGTGCTCGATCCGGTCGCCGACGTGGTGCAGTGGGTGCCGCCCGCCTCGGCGGTCGGCGCGGTGCACTCGGCGAGCGAGGGCGCGTACGGGCGCGGGGCGGTCCAGCTGCTCATCACAGCGGTGTTCCTGCTGTGGCTGCTGTGGTCGTGGGAGCGCGGGCTGGTCAAGCTGATGACCACCCCGGACGGCTCGACCCTCCAGGCCGCTTCGGGGCCGGCCCGCAAGGAGTCCAAGGCCGGACTGCTCTCGCGGCTGCTCCCCGACGGACGGACCGCGGCCACCGCGCAGCGGCTGCTGCGCTACATCTGGCGCGACCCCAAGACGAAGGGCGCCTGGGTCTCCTCGCTGGTCATCGGCCTGATCGTGCCGGTGTTCAACGCGCTCCAGGGGACCGGGTCGGTGTACTTCGCGTGCATCGCGACCGGGATGCTCGGGATGCTGACCTTCAACCAGTTCGGATCGGACACCTCGGCGTTCTGGATGATCGCCATGTCGATCTCGACGGTGCGCGACGCGTACGAGGAACTGCGGGCGCGGATGCTGGCGCTGCTGGCCATCACCGTTCCGTACACCGTGCTGGTGGTGGTCGTGACGGCCGCGATCGTCGGGGACTGGAGGTCGCTGCCCGAGGTACTGGGGATGGCGCTGGCCCTGCTCGGGGCGATGCTCGCGGCGGGCATGGTCGCCTCGGCCACCTACCCGTACTCCGTACCGCAGGACAGCACGCACAAGAACGTGTCGGCCGGGCAGGGCTCGCTGGCGTGGATCTCGCTGCTGGGAGGAATCTTCGTGTCGGCGGTGGCCTGCGCGCCGCTGATCGTGCTCACGGTGTGGCTGCACCTGAGCGACGGTCCGACGTGGCTGCTGCTGCCGATCGGCGTGGTGTACGGCGCGCTGGTGGGCTGGGCGGGGCTGAAGGCCGCGGCGCCCCGGGTGGCGCGGCGGCTGCCGGAGATCCTGGCGGCGGTCAGCAAGGGCTGAGCGGCGCGGGGCGAGTGACCGGGACGGGGCGTCCGCTGCGGCGGGCGCCCCCTTCCGTGGGGGCGGGGCCGGTCAGGGGGCCGAGGGGATGAAGTCCGCGGACTCCTCCAGGAAGGGTTCGATGGCGGCGCGCCAGCCCTCCGGCTGGTCGTAGTGGACCAGGTGTCCGGCGTCCTGGACCTCCGCGTAGCGGCCCCGGGGCAGCACCCGGACCATTTCCTGCGCCTCCGCCCGGCCCAGTTCCCCGTCCAGGCCGCGGACGACCAGGGTCGGGCAGGACACCTGCGACAGCTCGTCCCAGTGCGCCTCGTGCACCCAGGTCGCGCGGGACATCAGCATCTGGCGGCGGGAGAACACCGGACGCCAGCCGTCCGCCCGCTCCGCCATCACCTCCGCGAAGAACTCCCCGCGCGCCGGACTCGGCCGCTCCACCCACGGGTCGTCCTCACCGAACCACTTCCGTACGTCCGCGAGCCGGGCGAAGGGCACCGGCCAGGCCTTGAACCAGTCCTCCCACTCCCGCTGGGAGGCGGCCCCCAGGGCCGAGGCGCGCATGTCGCAGACGACCAGGGCGCGGACCAGGTCCGGCCGCTTGGCGGCGAGCTGCCAGGCGGTGAGGGCGCCCATCGAGTGGCCGATCAGGGTCACCGGGGCCAGACCCAGCTGTTCCACGGCCGCCTCCGCGTCGGCGACGTACGCCTCACGCGTGAACGGGCCCTCGGCCGGTTTCTCGCTGCGGCCGTGGCCGCGCTGGTCCAGGGCCACCGCGCGGTGGCGCTCGGAGAGCCAGCGGGCGGTGTCCGCCCAGTGCGAGGAACGGCCCATCAGTCCGTGCAGGAGTAAGACCCCGGGGGCCTGCTCCGGCCCGGCGCCGGCCTTGGGCGGGTCGGCGAACTCCCAGGCGGCAAGGCGTACGCCGCCGGCTCCGGTCACGTCGATGCGCCGCACCATATGGCCTGGCACCCCCTTCTTCGTCCGGTCTCTTCCGGTTCCGGGTGATCGTCGCTGCCTGCCACACCAAGCTATCGAACTCCCATTCGAAAATGCTGGTTCGCCGCGCAAGACCCCACTTTCGAGTGACAGCGCTCAAGGATTGGCTCGCGCTGCCGAGGGGAGATCTTCTGCGGGAGGCGGGCCGCTCGGGGAAGACGGTCCGCGGGAGTCGACCTAGGGAGCTCGGGGCTCCAGGTCGACGCAGGGGAGGACAGGCCCCGGCGCCTCAGGGCGCCGGGGCCCTCCTTGTGCGGTGCGCGCGCCACAGGCCGTGCGTACGACGGGTTGCGCATTCCCGCCTCCTCCCGGCAGCGCTGCGGGCCCGGACGGCAACAGCCCGTGCTCACCTCGTGTGCCCCGGTTCGAGTGCCGCAGACACAGCGTGGCACGCGATCTGCCCGGCCGCTGGCATTCCGGCACGAAAGGGGAAGCCAACTCCCCCACTCATGAAGGAAGTTGACCTTTGGCGCCCCGGAGCGGGCTCCGGGGCGCGAACGGGTCCCTAGCGCTTGGCGACGAAGACGTGCGACGCCGTGTCCGCGTCCAGCTCGGCGGCCTCGCCGCTGCTGCCGACCAGCACGCCGCCGGGCGACTCCGTCACGCTGACCACCGAGCCGGGCTGCACGCCCGCGCGGCGCAGCGTGTACATCAGCTGGGCGTCGGTCTGGATGGGCTCGCCGATCCGCCGCACGACCACCGTCTTGCCCTCCGCGCCCGGCGAGAGGTCGCTGAGGCTGACCATGCCGTCGTTGAGGAACGGGTCCGCCTCGGACTTCTCGCCCAGCTCCTCCAGACCGGGGATCGGGTTGCCGTACGGGGACTCGGTGGGGTGGCGGAGCAGCTCCAGCACCCGGCGCTCGACCGCCTCGCTCATCACGTGCTCCCAGCGGCAGGCCTCCGCGTGCACCTGCTCCCACTCCAGGCCGATCACATCGACGAGCAGGCACTCGGCCAGCCGGTGCTTGCGCATCACGCGCGTGGCCAGCCTGCGGCCCTCCTCGGTGAACTCCAGGTGGCGGTCGCCCGCCACCGTGACCAGGCCGTCGCGCTCCATCCGCGCCACCGTCTGGCTGACCGTCGGGCCGCTCTGGTCCAGGCGCTCGGCGATACGGGCGCGCATGGGGACGACGCCCTCCTCCTCAAGTTCGAGGATGGTGCGGAGATACATCTCCGTGGTGTCGATCAGTCCGGACATGTGTGCCCCTCGATGCTGTGACAGAAAATCGTCCTGCGCTGGCGGTGTCCGGCGGATTTCCGCGGGACACCTCGGCCCGGTTCCAATTCTGACGCATCGCACTGACAACCGTGCCGCG
Organism: Streptomyces sp. NPDC004111; assembly: GCF_042874215.1. Lineage (NCBI taxonomy): Bacteria > Bacillati > Actinomycetota > Actinomycetes > Kitasatosporales > Streptomycetaceae > Streptomyces > Streptomyces sp. NPDC004111. Next base: position 191,916 of record NZ_JBIAMU010000004.1, on the reverse strand, counting down.
ACGGGGCGACGCCGTATTGACAGGCCACTGGTCCAGACCGCAACGTGATCGGCGGCGCGGACGCCGCCTCGGTTCGTCACCCCTGGAAGGGCCCCACAGCGATGAGCGAGAACAAGCTGGCCGATCAGTTCTTCGACGCCGCGATCGGCCTTCTGCACCGGGTGCGCGACGAGGAGGCGGCGGGCATCGCCGCCGCGGGCGCCGCCATGGCGGACACCGTCGCCGCGGGCGGCCGGCTCTTCGCGTTCGGCGCCGGGCACTCCTCGCTGGCCGCGCAGGACGTGGTGTACCGGGCGGGCGGCCTCGCCCTGATGAACCTGCTCGCGGTGCCCGGCGTCGTCGGCGTCGACGTCATGCCGGCCACCCTCGGCTCCGCCCTGGAACGCGTGGACGGGCTCGCGGGCGCCGTGCTGGACAGCAGCCCGGCCAAGCCCGGGGACGTCCTGGTGGTGGTCTCCCTGTCGGGCCGCAACGCGCTGCCCGTGGAGATGGCGATGAACGCGCGGGCCCTGGGGCTGAAGGTCATCGGCGTGACGTCGGTGGCGTACGCGACGGACACCAGGTCGCGGCACAAGTCCGGCACCTTCCTCAAGGACCACTGCGACATCGTGCTGGACAGCAAGATCGCCGTGGGGGACGCGGAGCTGACGGCGGACGGTGTGGAGGCGCCCTTCGCGCCCGCGTCGACCGTGGTCACCTCGGCCCTCATGCAGGCGGTCGTGGCGACGGCGGCGGGTGAGCTGGCGCGGCGGGGGATCGAGCCGCCGATGCTGCGGTCGGGGAACGTGGACGGTGGGCACGAGTGGAACGGGCGTGTGATGAGTGAGTACGGGGACAGGATCTTCTTCCGGCACTGAGTGGGGTGCGGGTCTGCCGGGGGCGTCCGGGGCGGGGTGTTCGGCTCCGCCGGGGGCCGCCCCCTTGCCCGCCCGTTCCGCCCCCGGGGGGCGGCCCCGCCGCCCAAGGGGGCGGGGGGTGGGGCGGGCAAGGGGGTCAGGGGGTGGGGTGGAGGAGTTGGGAGAGGTCGATGGCGGTGGCTACGCGTAACGCGATGTTCTCCGCGTAGGTCGCGTCCGGGCGTTCGAAGGCCGGGCGGGTGGGGCCGCGCAGGAAGGTGACCGTGCCCAGGTTCCGGCCGCGGCTGCGCAGCACCATGCACAGCGCGTGCACCGTGTCCTCGGGCCACTGGCGCTCCGCCGCCCAGGCCCGCGCGTCGGCCCGCGCTCCCGCGCTCGCCCGCACCGCTCCCGACCGGTCGAGGGCCTGGAGGGCCGGGTGGCCCTCCCCGTACCGGACCGGTATCCCCGCCTCCGCGTTGTCCTGGGTGCACGGGCCCGGCTCTCCGGCGGGCGTGGCCGCGACCCGTACCAGCCGGGTTCCCGCCAGTACGTCGATCAGGGCGTGGTCGGCGAACCCGGCGAGCCCGTAGTCGACGTGGGCGGTCGCGGCCTCCATGGGGTCCTCGCACTCGGCGGCCGTCCGGGCCGCCCGGTACAGCTGGTTGCCGCGGAAGCGGAGCCTGGCCGCCTCCTGCTCGGCGGTCTTCGCCTCGGTGACGTCCTGGAAGATCCAGGCCACACCGAGCGGAACCGGCTCCTCCGCGAGCGGGGAGGCGAGCCGGAGGAAGCCGCTGCGCCAGCAGCGCCGCCGCTCGCCCTCCGCGGTGCGCAGGGTGACCCAGAGGTCGACCGGGGCGGGCGGGGTGCCCTCGGCCAGTACGTGCTGGAGGGCGCCCTCCAGTTCGTCGGCGCCCTGCACGACGGTGTCGCCCAGCGGCCTGCCGAGGAGCGCGGTGCGGGTGCCGCCCAGGGCGCGGGCGGCGTGCACGTTGACGACGGTGGGGCGCAGGTCCACGTCGAGCAGCACCACTCCCCACGACGCGTCCTCGAAGAGCACCTCGCTGAGCGCGATGGCGCGCTCCAGGTCGATCTGGGCGTGCACCTCGCCGAAGGCGCTGTAGACCCCGGCCGGTTTCCCGTCGGCGCCCGTCACGGCCGCCGACTGCATGCGCACCAGCACCCGGCTGCCGTCCTTGCGCAGCAGGGCGAACTCGTGGACCTGCCGGCCGCCGCCGCGCATGGCGGCCATCAGCTGCTGGCCGACCTCGTCGGCGTCCGCGCTGCGCACCGCCCAGCCGGCGAATCCGCGCCGCCCCACCGCGTCCCCGGCGCTCCAGCCGAGGATCCGCTCGGCCTCGCGGTTCCAGTGGGTGACGGTGCCGTCCGCGGCGAAGGCGCAGAGGGCCGCGTCCATTCCGTCGAGGAGGGCGGCGAGCAGCTCGGCGCCCGCCACCGCACCCGTCGCACCAGCCGTCCCCGCCGTGTCCCCGGGCCCGGTGGCCGGACCCGCCCCCGGTACCGACTCCGGCTCGGGATCGGTGGTCCCACTGCTCAGAGAAGCACTCACCCGGCACCCCCGCAGGTGGTCGTCCGTGCCGCTGTCCGCCCTGCCGCACGTCGGAGGATCATTCAACTCGAACGTGACGCAGCCCACACCCCCTTCGGGGAAATCGCCGGGGAAACGACGTGCGCCGTTAATTCGGTTGAAGCGCTCCGGCAGCACTCCTAGTGTGTGGCTCACGCTGAAAGGAGGTGATTCGGAAGTGATTTCTTTCCGGACTCGTGAGGTGGCTGCGGGCTAGTTGCCCGTACGTCGCACTCAGTGCGGTACCGGCGCAGCCGGTCCAATCCCAAGCAGTCACCGCCCCGCGGGCTCGCCGGTAAGTCCGGCCGGCCTCCTCCTCGGAGGGGACCAGAGCCCGCGGGGTTCTGCGTTTTCCGGGGCCCCGGCCCCGGCCGGCGGGCGGCTACGGGTTGAGGCGCTCCACCGACCAGGCCCCGGCGCCGTCGCTGACGTACCGCAGCCGGTCGTGCAGTCGGTTCTCGTGGCCCTGCCAGAACTCGACGGTCCGCGGCACCACCCGGAAGCCGCCCCAGTGCGGCGGCACCGGCACCTTCTCGCCCTCGGGGTAGCGCTCCTCCAACTTGGCGTACGCGGCGGTCAGTTCGTCGCGCGAGCCGATCACCTGGGACTGCTCGCTGGCCCAGGCGCCGAGCTGCGAGCCGTGCGGGCGGGTGCGGAAGTAGGCGGCCGTCTCGGCGCGGGAGACGCGTGCCGCGGTGCCGGTGACGACGACCTGGCGGGCGATCCGGTGCCAGGGGAAGAGCAGCGAGAGGTGCGGGTTGGCGCCGAGTTCCTCGCCCTTGCGGGAGCGGTAGTTGGTGAAGAAGACGAAGCCCTCGCGGTCGTAGGCCTTCAGCAGCACGGTCCGCGAGCTGGGGCGGCCGTCCGGGGTGGCGGTGGAGACGATCATGGCGTTCGGCTCGTCCAGGCCGCCCTCGACGGCCTGCTGGAACCAGCGGGCGAACTGGTCCATGGGTCCGGGCGCGAGGGAGTCCTCGGTGAACGGCTCGGTGCGGTACTGCTCGCGCATCACCGACGGATCGGAGGTCACGGGCGGGTCGGGCAGTGCGTAGGAGTCGCCGGCGGAGGCTGCGGCCTCGGCGGCGGGGTCGACGCCGGGCCCGTCGGAATCGGGAAGTGTGTTCGGCACGGGACCATCCTGCCGCAGTCGGCGCAGCCCCAGTCTTCCCACCCTCAACTCCGGTTAATCCTCCTGGAAGTGGGTCGGGGAGTGTGCCTGTTCTCACGCTTCCCCGCATCGGCTGAACCCGCCAAAATCCCCGGTGGAGAGCCTGTTGCTTCCCTACAGCGGGAGTATCGTTCCTGCCTCCCGTCGCTTCCCGCGCACGCCATGCGTACAGATCTTGAGGAGCCGCCTGATGTCCGACTTCGTACCCGGACTCGAAGGAGTCGTCGCGTTCGAAACGGAGATCGCCGAACCGGACAAGGAGGGCGGTGCCCTTCGCTACCGGGGTGTCGACATCGAGGACCTGGTGGGTCACGTCTCCTTCGGGAACGTGTGGGGCCTGCTGGTGGACGGCGCGTTCAACCCCGGCCTGCCGCCCGCGGAGCCGTTCCCGATCCCGGTGCACTCCGGGGACATCCGGGTCGACGTGCAGTCGGCGCTGGCGATGCTCGCCCCCGTCTGGGGCCTGAAACCGCTGCTGGACATCGACGAGGCGACCGCCCGGGACAACCTGGCGCGGGCCGCCGTGATGGCGCTGTCGTACGTCGCCCAGTCGGCGCGCGGGCAGGGCCTGCCGATGGTGCCGCAGAGCGAGATCGACAAGGCCGAGTCGGTCGTCGAGCGCTTCATGATCCGCTGGCGCGGCGAGCCGGACCCCAAGCACGTCAAGGCGGTCGACGCGTACTGGACCTCGGCGGCCGAGCACGGCATGAACGCCTCCACCTTCACCGCCCGCGTCATCGCCTCCACCGGCGCCGACGTCGCCGCCGCGCTGTCGGGTGCGGTGGGCGCCATGTCGGGCCCGCTGCACGGCGGCGCGCCCTCGCGCGTGCTCGGCATGATCGAGGAGATCGAGCGCACCGGGGACGCGCGCGCGTACGTGCGCCAGGCCCTGGACAAGGGCGAGCGGCTGATGGGCTTCGGGCACCGGGTGTACCGCGCGGAGGACCCGCGCGCACGGGTGCTGCGGCGCACGGCGAAGGAACTGGCGGCCCCGCGCTTCGAGGTGGCGGAGGCACTGGAGAAGGCCGCGCTGGAGGAACTGCACGCACGGCGCCCCGACCGGGTGCTGGCCACGAACGTGGAGTTCTGGGCGGCCATCGTGCTGGACTTCGCGGAGGTCCCGGCGCACATGTTCACGTCGATGTTCACCTGCGCGCGGACGGCGGGCTGGTCGGCCCACATCCTGGAACAGAAGCGGACCGGACGCCTGGTGCGGCCGTCGGCCCGGTACGTGGGACCGGGGGCGCGGAATCCGCGTGAGGTGTCGGGGTTCGAGGACATCGTGGGCTGAGTGGTGAGCGGGGGCGTGTCCGGTGCTGCGGGGCCGGGGGCGTCCGGGGCGTCCGGGGCGGCTGGGTGCGGCTCCGTTGGGGGCCGCCCCCTTGCCCGCCCGTTCCGCCCCCGGGGGGGCGGCCCCGCCGCCCAAGGGGGCGGGGGCGGGTGGGAAGCGTGCGGCCCCCGCCGCCCAAGGGCACGGTGGGGCGGGGTTAGTCGGTGAGGGCGGATTGGAGGAGGGTGGTCCATTGGGTGACCACCCGGTCGCGGCGGGCCGTGTCGTCGGTGAGGAGGTTGGCGAGGCCCAGGCCCCGGGCCATGTCGAGGAAGCCCTGGACCAGCTCGCGCACGCCGGGGCGTGACTCGTCGGCGTGCAGCAGTTCCACCGCGATGCGGTGGGTCTCGCGGCCGACCCTCGCCTCCAGTTCGGTGACCCGCGCGTGCAGCTGTTCCTCGTGGGAGGCGGCCACCCACAGGTGCAGGGCGGCCCGGAACAGCGGGCCGGTGTACAGCTCGACGATGGCCGGGACGACCGCCGCCATGTGCTGTCCGGGCAGCGCCCGCAGCGCGGTGGAGCGCTCCTCGGCCACGTACTCCACGGCCGCCGTGAACAGGTCCTCCCGGGTCGGGAAGTGGTGCTGGGCGGCGCCCCGGGACACCCCCGCCCGCTCCGCCACGACGGACACCGTGGAGCCAGCCCAGCCGCGTTCGGCCAGGCAGGAGACGGCGGCCTCCAGCAGTCGCTGCCGGGTGGCGCGGGAGCGGTCCTGTTTGGGGGCGGTCACAGTAGCCATGCGGGGTCCCGTCGTTCGAGGTGCGCGGTCACGCCCTCGCGCGCCTCGGCGGACGCGAACAGCGCTGCCGAGCGTTGTACCAAATCTTCCGCATCCCGGTCGAAAGCGTCCCGCATACCGGCCGTAAGCAGCCGTTTCGACTCCGCGAGTCCCTGCGGGGAAGCCCTCCGCAAGGACTCCAGTACGGGGTCGAGCACGGCGTCCACGTCCGGTGCCGCCTCGGTCAGCAGGCCGATCTCGCGGGCCCGCGCCCCGCCGAACACCTCCCCGGTGAGGAAGTAGCGGGACGCGGCGCGCGGCTCCAGCCGGGTGAGCAGCGGGATGGAGATGACGGCGGGCGCCACCCCGATCCGTACCTCGGAGAAGGCGAAGTCGGAGTCGAGGGTGGCGAAGGCCAGGTCGCACACTGCGAGCAGGCCGAGCCCGCCCGCCCGCGCGTGTCCGTCGACGCGGGCGAGCACGGGTTTGGGCAGTTCGGCGATCTGCCGCAGCAGCGCGACGAAGGCGTAGGGGCTGGCCGGTGTCTTCAGGTCGGCGCCCGCGCTGAAGGTGTTGCCGGTGTGCGCGAGCACCACGGCCCGTACCGCGGGGTCCTTCCCGCAGCGGTCCAGGGACCGGGCCAGTTCGCCGACCAGGGACGCCGAGAGGGCGTTGCGGTTGGCGGGTGAGTCGAGGGTGAGGGTGGTGATCCCCCGGTCGTGCGTGGTGGGTGCCAGGGCCTGCCGTGTCACTGTCGTCGCTCCCTTTCTCGCAGCTCGCGCCGCAGGATCTTGCCGGAGGCCGCCCGGGGCACTCCGTCGGTGAACTCGACGCGGCGCACCTTCTTGTACGGGGCCACGCGCGCGGCGACGTAGTCCAGGACGTCGTCCTCGGTCAGCCCGGGGGCGTGCGGCTGCCGGACGACGTACGCCTTGGGGACTTCGTTGCCGTCGCCGTCGTATACCCCGATCACGGCGGCATCCGCGACGGACTCGTGGGTGAGGAGCAGCGCTTCGAGTTCGGCGGGGGCAACCTGGTAGCCCTTGTACTTGATGAGTTCCTTGACGCGGTCGACGACGAACAGCCAGCCGTCGGCGTCGACGCGCCCTATGTCGCCGGTGTGCACCCACCCCTCGGCGTCGATCATGGCGGCGGTCTCCTCGGGGCGGCCGAGGTAGCCCTTCATGCGCTGCGGGCCGCGGACGGCTATCTCGCCCTCCTCGTCCACGCCGAGGTCCTTGCCGGGTTCGGTGAGGGACAGGATGCGCATCTCGGTGCGCGGGATGAGCTTGCCGACGGTGCCGGGCGGCGGGTTCTCGGCGTCCAGCGGCACCACGTGGGTGCCGGGCGAGAGTTCGGTCATGCCGTACGCCTGGAGGACGGGGCGGATGCCGAGCCGGTCGGCGCAGGCCTTCGCGAGGGCGGCGTCGAGCGGGGCCGCCGCGCTGACGACGTACTCCACGGACGACAGGTCGTAGCGGTCCACGGCCGGGTGCTTGGCGAGGGCCAGGACGATCGGCGGGGCGACGTAGAGGGCGTTGATGCGTTCGTCCTGGATCGTCTTCAGGTACTGCTCCAGGTCGAAGCGCGGCAGCGTGACGACGGTCGCGCCGTGCGACAGGGGGATGTTGACGAGGGCGGTCTGTCCGTAGATGTGGAAGAAGGGGAGCACCGCGAGCACCCGGTCGCCCGGCTTCATCGGGATGAAGGGGTGCAGCTGCGCCATGTTGGTGGCGATGCTGTGGTGGGTGAGCATGACGCCCTTGGGGGCGGCGGTGGTGCCCGAGGAGTACGGCAGTACGGCGACGTCCGTGCGGGGGTCGATGTCGACCCGCGGTTCGGGGTCGGTGCAGGCCAGCAGGTCGAGTACGGAGCGGTGTCCGGGCGCGCTGTCGCAGACCAGTACTTCCTCGACTCCGCCTGCGAGTTCGGCGGCCCGGCGGGCGGTGTCCAGCAGCGCCGAGACGGTGACGAGCCAGCGGGCCGAGGAGTCCCGCAGCTGTTTGGCGAGCTCCTCGGCGGTGGACAGCGGGTGCGCGGTGGTCACGGTGGCCCCCGCGCGGGTGGCGGCGAAGAACACCGCGGGGTAGGCGATCGTGTTGGGGCTGTGCAGGGCGAGCACGTCGCCCTTGCGCAGTCCGGAGGCGGCCAGTGCGGCGGCGATCCGGCGGTGGAAGGTGTCGAGCTGGGCGTAGCTGAGGGTGGTGCCGTTGGTCCCGTCGACGAGGGCGGGGGCGTCCCCGTGCCGGGCGGCATCGCCGAGGACCGCCTCGTGGACGGGAAGTTCTACGTCGGGCACATCGGCGTACTCGCTGTGGAACACCATGGTGGACGGTCCCCTTCGACGCGGTGGTGCGACGGTGTGGAGAAGCAGGATGCGCGCTGTCAGTACGACTTGGGGAGACCCAGGGACTGGTGGGACACGAAGTTGAGGATCATCTCCCGGCTGACCGGGGCGATCCGGGCGACCCGGGCGGCCACGATCAGGGAGGCGAGTCCGTACTCGCGGGTGAGGCCGTTGCCGCCCAGGGTGTGCACCGCCTGGTCGACCGCCTTCACGCAGGCCTCGCCGGCCGCGTACTTGGCCATGTTGGCGGCCTCTCCGGCGCCCATGTCGTCGCCCGCGTCGTAGAGGGCGGCGGCCCTGCGCATCATGAGGCGGGCGAGTTCGAGTTCGATGTGCGCCTGCGCGAGGGGGTGGGCGATGGCCTGGTGGGCGCCGATGGGCGTCTTCCAGACCGTGCGCTCCTTGGCGTAGCCGACGGCCCGGCCGAGCGCGTACCTGCCCATGCCGACGGCGAACGCGGCGGTCATGATGCGTTCCGGGTTGAGCCCGGCGAACAGCTGGAGCAGGCCCGCGTCCTCGTCGCCGACGAGGGCGTCGGCGGGCAGCCGCACGTCGTCGATGACGAGTTCGAACTGCTTCTCCGGGGCCTGGAGTTCCATGTCTATCCGCGCGCGCTGGAAGCCGGGGGTGTCGCGTTCGACGATGAACAGGCAGGGCTTGAGGCTGCCGGTGCGGGCGTCCTCGGTGCGGCCGACGATCAGGGTGGCGTCGGCGATGTCGACGCCGGAGACGAAGACCTTGCGGCCGTTGAGGACCCAGCCGTCGCCGTCGTCGGCCCTGCGGGCGGTGGTGGTGATGCGGTGGGAGTTGGATCCGGCGTCGGGTTCGGTGATGCCGAAGGCCATGGTGCGGCTGCCGTCGGCGAGGCCGGGCAGCCAGGCGGCCTTCTGGGCCTCGGTGCCGAAGCGGGCGATGACGGTGCCGCAGATGGCGGGCGAGACGACCATCATGAGCAGCGGGCAGCCGGCGGCTCCCAGCTCCTCCAGGACGATGGACAGTTCGGTGATGCCGCCGCCTCCGCCGCCGTACTCCTCGGGGAGGTTGACGCCGAGGTAGCCGAGTTTGGCGGCCTCGGCCCACAGGGCGTCGGGGTGGGCGCCGTCGTCGACGACGCGGGTGAAGTAGTCGCGGCCGTAGCGCTTGCCGAGGGCGGCGACGGCGGCGCGCAGGTCCTGCTGTTCCTGGGTCTCGATGACGTCGGTGCTCATGCCTGGGATTCCTCCGTTGCGTCGGTGTCCGGCCGTGCGGCGGGGTCGGCCGGCACGTCGGGGTCCGTCGTGACGACGGCGAGCAGGGTGCCGACCTCGACCTGGCGGCCGGGGGCGGCGTGGAGCGCGGTGAGCGTGCCGGCGGCGGGAGCGGAGATCCGGTGCTCCATCTTCATCGCCTCCAGCCACAGCAGGGGCTGTCCCGCGGTGACCCGGTCCCCTTCCGCGAGCCCTTCGGCGACCCGTACGACCGTCCCCGGCATGGGGGCGAGCAGGGAGCCGGGGGCGGTGCGGGCGGCGGGGTCGGGGAAGCGAGGGGCGAGGTCGAGGGTGTGGGCGCCGGCGGGGGTGTCGACGTGGACGCGGTCGCCGTGCGCGGTGACCTCGAACCGCTGCCGCACGCCGTCCACTTCGAGGACGACGAGGTTGGGTGTCGCGGTGACGACCCGGTCCACGCCGTCGACGGTGTAGCCGTCGCGCCCGCTGCGGTAGCGGACCTCGTGGCCGCCGTAGGTCTTGCTCTGCGGCTGCGAGGGCACGTTGCGCCAGCCGCCGAAGCGGCCGGAGCGGCCGGCGGCGTCGGCGAGTGCGGCGGCCACGGCGGCGAGCCGGCCGCCGGGGGCGGGCCGGGTCAGGGCGTCGAGGTGGCGGTCGTAGAAGCCGGTGTCGAGGCGGGCGGCCACGAAGTCGGGGTGGCGCAGGGAGCGGACGAGGAGGTCCCGGTTGGTGACGGGGCCGTGCAGCCGGGTGCGGGCGAGCGCGTGGGCGAGTCTGCGCACGGCCTCGTGGCGGGTGGGGGCGTGGGCGACGACCTTGGCGAGCATGGGGTCGTAGTGGATGCCGACGGTGTCGCCGCCGGTGTACCCGGTGTCCAGGCGCAGGCCGGGGCCCGCGGGGACGTCCAGGGTGTGCAGCTCACCGGTCTGCGGCTGCCAGCCGGCCGCCGGGTCCTCGGCGTAGAGGCGGGCCTCGACGGCGTGGCCGGTGGCGGCCGGGGGTTCGGCGGGCAGCGGTTGCCCTTCGGCGGTCCGGAGCTGGAGGGCGACCAGGTCGATGCCGAACACGGCCTCGGTGACGGGGTGTTCGACCTGGAGGCGGGTGTTCATCTCCAGGAAGTACGCCCGGCCGCCCTCGTCGACGAGGAACTCGACCGTGCCCGCGCCCCGGTATCCGACGGCCCGTGCGGCGGCGGTGGCGGCCTCGTGGAGGGTCGTGCGCAGGGCGTCGGGGAGGGCGGGTGCGGGGGCCTCCTCGATGACCTTCTGGTGGCGGCGCTGGAGGGAGCAGTCGCGGGTGCCCAGCGCCCACACGGTGCCGTGGTCGTCGGCGAGCACCTGCACCTCGACGTGCCGGCCGCGTTCGACGTACGGCTCGGCGAAGACCTCGCCGTCGCCGAACGCGGACCGCGCCTCGGCGGCGGCAGCGGTCAGCTCGGCGGGCAGGTCGGCCAGTTCGCGGACGATCCGCATGCCGCGTCCGCCGCCGCCGGCCGCCGCCTTGAGGAGCAGCGGCAGGTCGTCCTCGGTCGCCTTCGCCGGGTCGACGGGGGCGAGCAGCGGCACTCCGGCCGCGGCCATCAGTTCCTTGGCGCGGGTCTTGGACGCCATCGCCTCGATGGCCGCGGGGGGCGGGCCGACCCAGACGAGGCCCGCGTCCTGGACGGCGCGGGCGAAGTCGGCGTTCTCGGAGAGGAACCCGTACCCGGGGTGCACGGCGTCCGCGCCGGCCGCGAGGGCGGCCTTCACGACGAGGTCGCCGCGCAGATAGGTGTCGGCGGGCGCCGCGCCCGGCAGCCGTACGGCGGTGTCGGCGGTGCGTGTGTGCAGCGCGTGGGCGTCCGGGTCGGAGTGCACGGCGACGGTGGCGATCCCGGCCTCCGCGCAGGTGCGGAAGACGCGGCAGGCGATCTCGCCGCGGTTGGCGACGAGGAGGGAGTTGATCATGGGTGCCTCACGTCCGGGGCTGGTCATGGGGGGCCTCACATTCGGAAGACGCCGAAGCCGCCGCGTACGCCCTCGACCGGCGCGGTGTGGACGGCGGACAGGCACAGGCCGAGGACGGTGCGGGTGTCGCGCGGGTCGATGACCCCGTCGTCGTACAGCCGCCCGGACAGGAACATCGGCAGCGACTCCGACTCGATCTGCTGCTCGACCATGGCGCGCAGTCCGGCGTCGGCCTCGTCGTCGTACGGCTGTCCCTTGGCGGCGGCGGAGGCGCGGGCGACGATCGACAGGACCCCGGCGAGCTGCTGCGGCCCCATCACGGCGGACTTGGCGCTGGGCCAGGCGAACAGGAAGCGGGGGTCGTAGGCGCGCCCGCACATGCCGTAGTGCCCGGCGCCGTAGGAGGAGCCCGTCAGTACGGACAGGTGCGGCACCCTGGAGTTGGCGACGGCGTTGATCATCATCGCGCCGTGCTTGATGATGCCGCCCTGCTCGTACTCCTTGCCGACCATGTAGCCGGTGGTGTTGTGCAGGAAGACCAGCGGGATGTCGCGCTGGTTGGCGAGCTGGATGAACTGGGCGGCCTTCTGCGACTCCGCGCTGAAGAGCACCCCCTGGGCGTTGGCGAGGATGCCGACGGGGTAGCCGTGCAGGGTCGCCCAGCCGGTGACCAGGCTCGGCCCGTACAGCGGCTTGAACTCGTCGAAGTCGGACCCGTCGACGATCCGGGCGATCACCTCGCGCGGGTCGAAGGGCACCTTGAGGTCGGCGGGCACGATCCCGGCCAGCTCCTCGGCGTCGTACTTGGGCGGCAGGACGGTGAGCGGGTCCGGATCGGGCTGCGCCTTGCGCCAGTTGAGCCGGGCGACGATACGGCGGGCCTGGCGCAGCGCGTCCGGTTCGTCCACCGCGTAGTGATCGGCGAGCCCGGAGACCCGCGCGTGCATCTCGGCGCCGCCCAGCGACTCGTCGTCGCTCTCCTCGCCGGTGGCCATCTTCACCAGGGGCGGCCCGCCGAGGAAGACCTTGGAGCGCTCCTTGATCATCACGGTGTGGTCGGACATGCCGGGCACGTACGCGCCGCCCGCGGTGGAGTTGCCGAAGACGACGGCGACGGTCGGGATGCCGGCGGCGGAGAGCCGGGTGAGGTCGCGGAAGAGCGCGCCGCCGGGGATGAAGATCTCCTTCTGCGACGGCAGGTCGGCGCCCCCCGACTCGACGAGGCTGATGCACGGGAGCCGGTTCTCGAACGCGATCTGGTTGGCGCGCAGGGCCTTCTTCAGGGTCCAGGGGTTGGAGGCGCCGCCGCGCACGGTCGGGTCGTTGGCGGTGATCAGGCACTCCACCCCCTCGACGACCCCGATGCCGGTGACCATGGACGCGCCGACCGGGTAGTCGCTGCCCCACGCGGCGAGCGGCGACAGCTCCAGGAACGGGGTGTCCGGGTCGACGAGCAGCTCGATGCGCTCGCGGGCGAGCAGCTTGCCGCGCCCCCGGTGCCGGGCGACGTACTTCTCGCCGCCGCCCGCGAGGGCCTGGGCGTGGGCGGCTTCGAGTGCGTCGAGCTTGTCGAGCATGGCGGTGCGGTGGGCGGCGTACTCGGGTCCTGCCGTATCGAGGCCCGAGGCGAGCACGGTCACAGGAGTACCTCCGGGATGTCGAGGTGCCGGGAGCGCAGCCACTCGCCGACGGCCTTCGCCTGCGGGTCGAAGCGGGCCTGGGCGGCGACGCCTTCGCCGAGCAGGCCTTCGAGGGTGAAGTTGAGGGCCCGCAGGTGGGGCAGGACGGTGCGGGTGACGGGCAGTTGGGCCGCTTCCGGCAGCAGGTGCCGCAGCCTTTCGACGGTCAGTTCGTGGGCCAGCCACCGCCAGGCCTCGTCGGTGCGCACCCACAGCCCGACGTTGGCGTTGCCGCCCTTGTCGCCGCTGCGGGCGCCGGCGACGAGGCCGAGGGGGGCGCGGCGGGTGGGCCGGGCCCGGTGCGCGGGCAGCGGCCTGGGAAGCTCCGGTTCGGGTACGTCGGCCAGGTCGAGCGTCCGTACCGGCCCGGGGACCGCCAGCTCGCTCCCGTCGGGCAGCACGGCGGTGTGGCCGGTGCCCGCGGCGTCGACGGTGTGCGCCTCGAAGATCCCGTACGGCGTCCCCCTGCCGGGCGGGGCGGTGACGTGGAATCCGGGGTAGCTGGCGAGGGCGAGTTCGACGGCCGCGCCGCTCACGGCCCGCCCGACGGCGTCCTGTTCGGCGTCCCTGACGACCAGCCGCAGCAGGGCGCTCGCCGTCTCCTCGGTGCCGGCGTCGGCCCGGTCGGTCCTGGCCAGCTCCCAGCGCACCTCGGCGGGCCGCTTGGTGCCGGGGGCGTCGAGGGCGTCCTCGATCTGCCCGCGCACCAGGGCCGCCTTCTCCTCGATGTCGAGCCCCGTCAGCACGAACACCACTTCGTTGCGCCACCCGCCGAACCGGGTCACCCCGACCTTGAGGGTGGGCGGCGGTGCCTCGCCGCGCACCCCCTCGATCCGCACCCGGTCCGGCGCCTCGCGCTCCAGCCGTACGGTGTCGAGCCGGGCGGTGGTGTCCGGCCCCGCGTAGCGGGCGCTCCCGGTCTCGTACAGCAGCTGGGCGGTGACGGTGCCGATGTCGACGACGCCGCCGGTCCCGGGGTGCTTGGTGATGACGGACGATCCGTCGGCCCGGATCTCGGCGAGCGGGAAGCCGGGCCGCCGCACGTCGTGGGCGCCGAAGAAGGAGTAGTTGCCGCCGGTGGCCTGGGTGCCGCACTCCAGGACGTGTCCGGCGACGACGGCGCCCGCCAGCCGGTCGTACTCCTCGGGCCCCCAGCCGAACCAGTGCGCGGCGGGTCCGGTGACCAGGGCGGCGTCGGTGACGCGTCCGGTGACGACGACGTCCGCGCCGGCGTCCAGGCAGGCGGTGATGCCGGCGCCGCCGAGGTAGGCGTTGGCGGTGAGGTCGCCGTACTCCGACGCGCGGCTCCACCGTCCGCCCGCCAGCAGGTCGTCGCCGTGGACGTGGGCGACCCGCACCGGCAGCCCGAGCCGCCGGGCCAGCTCGCGCACGGCGGCGGCGAGGGCGGCCGGGTTGAGCCCGCCGGCGTTGGTGACGATCCGTACGCCCCGTTCGTGGGCGAGCCCGAGCCCTTCCTCCAGTTGCTTGAGGAAGGTGCGGGCGTAGCCCCGGGCGGGGTCCTTCATCCGTTCGCGGCCGAGGATGAGCATGGTCAGCTCGGCGAGGTAGTCCCCGGTGAGGAAGTCGAGTCCGCCCCCGGTGAGCATCTCGCGCACGGCGGCGAAGCGGTCGCCGTAGAACCCGGAGGCGTTCCCGATCCGCAGCACGTCGCGGGGTCCCGCGGCGGGGGAGCCGCCGGGCCCGCTCACGAGGCGTCCCCCTTCGGCGCGCGGCCCTTCCCCGGCGGTCCGGCGAAGGCCTGCGCGATGTCCAGCCAGCGGTCGGCGTCGGTGCCCTCCGCGTGCAGGGCGAGGTCGTCCCGGTGCGCCCGCTGCGTGACCAGCAGGCAGAAGTCGAGCGCGGGCCCTTCGACCCGCTGGGCCGCGTCCGCGGGCCCGTACGCCCACAGCTCTCCCCCGGGGCCGGCCAGTTCGACCCGGAACTCCTCCGCCGGTGCGGGGATGCCGCGCACCAGGTAGGCGTAGTCCCTGGCCCGTACGCCGATCCGGGCGACCTGGCGCAGCCGGGCGGTCGGGACCCGCCGCACCCCGAGGGCGTCGGCGATGTCCTGTCCGTGCGCCCAGGTCTCCATGAGCCGGGCGGTGGCCATCGACGCGACGCTCATCGGCGGCCCGTACCAGGGGAATCGCGTCCCGGCGGGGGCGGTGCGCAGCGCCTGCCCCAGCCGTTCGCGGCCGTCGCGCCACCCGGCCAGCAGTTCGCGGGGCGGCAGCGCGGCCCCCTCCTCGGCACCGGCGTCGACGAATCCGTACGGATCCCGCTCCGCCTTGCCGACCTCCTCCCGGAAGGTCTCCGGGTCGGTCGCGGAGAGCAGGGCGACGGCGTCGGTCCAGGCGAGATGGGCGATCTGGTGGGCGACGGTCCAGCGCGGCGCGGGAGTGGCCAGCCGCCACTGGGCGTCCGTCAACTCCCCTACCAGTGCGTCTACTTCACTGCTCTCGTCGCGCAAATCGTCCAGCACGGCGTCGAGTTCGGACACGTAACGCTCCCCTCGGGGCGTGAATGCGTGTCCGGAGCATGGCAGGCGGACGAGAAACAAGCAAGCATGCTTGAATGATGAGCGGCCGATGACGCCGGGTCGCCGAGGGACGGCCACCGGGGCGGGCGCCCCGTACGCACGAACCCCGCCCCGCGCCCGGGGGGGCGGCACGGGCACGGGGCGGGGCGGTTCAGGGGGCGGTGGTCAGCGCGCGGCGGCCGGTACCGGCTCGAAGTCGGGGTTGGTGCGGCAGCCGAGGTTCTCGTAGGTGTTGACCTTGGTGGCCGGGTCGGTCCTCACCAGGTGGAACTTGCAGGCGCTCCTGATGCGGCTGCCGTCGATCCCGCCGGGGAAGTCGATCTCCTTGTTCCACAGGTACGGCGACTGATAGCCGTTGAGGTGGGCGGTGGCGTTGACGTCGATGCCGCCCGGGGCCTCGATCTCGTAGACCCAGCCGGTCCTGGCCGTGCCGTACGTCGCGAACTTCTGCGCCACCCACTTCTCGCAACTGGTGCTGACGTGCGCGGTGTTCTGCCCGCCGCCCTTGACGATGTACTCGGCCAGCGGCGTCAGCGTCTCGCCGCGCGGGGTGAAGCCGTCCTCGAAGAGCTGCGACACGTTCTCCCGGGTGTCGCCGCGCCACAGGGTGTTGGTGTCGTGGCGCCACTCCCAGTTCTCCCGGGCCGCGGCGCGGCGGACGGCGGGGGTGATGGCGGGCGAGGTGGTGGTGCGCCACCAGTCCGTCGCGCGGTACCGCCCGACGGGCCCGCACGGGCCGGTGTCGGGGGCGGGAGCCGCGGTCGCGGCGGCCGGGGGCGCGACGGCGCCCGCGGGGGCGGTGAGGGTCAGCGGAACGACGGCGAGCGAGGCGGCGGCGGTGAGGCGCAGAGCGGCCTTCAGCATGGTGGGAGCCCATCAGACGGTCGACAGAACGGGCTCTTTCTACAACGGACAACGATCAAGAAACCGGGCGAAGCGATTCACCCTCACTCCCCTGGGGGAAGCATCCCGCCGGTACGGGGCGGACCGCACCGCACCGCGCCACCTGCGCTACGCCGAAGGCACCTTCCGCCGCGCCTGGCTCCGTACCGCCCCCACACTCGCCCCGATGACCAGCGCGATGGCCAGCGCGTCCAGCAGCGAGAGCGCCTGGTGCAGCACGAGGAAGCCGGCTCCGGCGGCGATGGCGGGCTCCAGGCTCATCAGCACCGCGAACGTCGGCGCGGGCATCCGCCGCAGGGCGATCAGTTCGAGGGTGTACGGCAGTACGGACGACAGCAGCGCGACCGCCGCGCCGAGCCCGAGCGTCACCGGGTCGAAGAGCTTGCTCCCGGCGCTGACCACGCCCAGCGGCATGCTGATCACGGCGGCCACGCCCAGTGCCAGCGCGAGGCCGTCCGCCTGCGGGAAGCGCCGCCCGGTGCGCGCGCTGAAGACGATGTACGCCGCCCAGCAGGCACCCGCGGACAGCGCGAAGGCGGCGCCCGCCAGGTCCAGCCCGCCGAACCCGGCGACCCCGAGCAGCGCGACGCCCGCCAGCGCGAGCGCGGCCCACAGCACGTTGATCCACTGCCGGGTGGCGAAGACGGACAACACGAGCGGCCCGAGCACCTCAAGGGTCACCGCGGCACCCAGCGGGATGCGCTCGGCGGCCTGGTAGAACAGCCCGTTCATGCCGGCCATCGCCACGCCGAAGACGAGCACCGTGCCCCAGTCGGCCCTGGTGTACCCGCGCACCTTGGGCCGGCAGATGACGAGCATGGCCAGCGCGGCGAGCGCGAGCCGCAGCGCGACGACCCCGGCCGCCCCGGTGCGGGGCATGATGAGGACCGCGAGCGAGGCCCCGAACTGCACGGACAGCCCGCCGGCCACCACGAGCGCCACGGGACCCAGCCCACCGCTGCGCATCCGGCCGCGCAGCCGCTGTCCGCCCTTGCCGGCCGCGAGGACCCCGGCCTCGGCGTCGACGCTGGCTCCGGCGGGAGCCTGAACCTCGTTCACTGTGATGCACCTCTTGTTCACTGGGCTGTACCCCTCATGGTGGCATGCCCGGCGACCCGCTCCGCACGGGTTTTCCTCCTACAGCCCGTCCGCCAGCACCTCCGCCAGGTGGCGGGCGCGGGCCCCTTCGCCCAGGTGGTCCAGCTGGGTCCGGCACGAGTAGCCGTCGGCCAGCACCTCGCCCCCTTCCGGGAGGCCGCGGACGGCCGGGAGGAGCTGGTCCTGCGCGCAGGCCACGGAGACCTCGTAGTGGCCCCTCTCGAAGCCGAAGTTGCCCGCCAGGCCGCAGCAGCCGCCCGCGAGGGGGCCGGTCAGCCCGGCCTTCTCGCGCAGGCGGCGTTCCGCTCCGTCGCCGAGGACGGCGTGCTGGTGGCAGTGGGTCTGGCCGGTGACCGGGCGGTCGAGCCGGGGCGGGGTCCAGTGCGGGGCGTACTCCTCCAGGGCCTGGGCGAAGGTGCGGACGCGGGCGGCGAGGCGGGCGGCCCGCGGGTCGTCGGGGAGGAGTTCGGCGAGGTCCGTCCGCAGGGCGGCGGCGCAGCTGGGTTCCAGGACGACGACGGGCAGGTCGGCGTCGAGGGCGGCCAGTGTGCGGCGCATCACCGTGCGGGCGCGGTCCAGCTGGCCCGTGGAGACGTAGGTGAGGCCGCAGCACAGGCCCGCGCGCGGCAGCCGCACCCGCAGGCCCGCCGCCTCCAGGACGCGTACCGCGGCGATGCCCACCGACGGGGAGAGGTGGTTGGTGAAGGTGTCGGGCCACAGCAGGACGGTGGGGGAAGGGGAGGAGAGGGGGGTGCGGGGGCGGGTGCGGGCCCAGTGGCGGAAGGTGCGGGGGGCCAGCGGCGGGATCGGGCGTTGCGGGGCGATGCCGGCCAGGTGTTTGACGAGGGAGGCGAGCGGCCGGACGGCTGCCGCCGCGTTGGCCTGGCGGGCCAGCGGGGACGCCAGCCGCAGCCATTCCGGCAGCCGGCCCAGGGCGTAGTGGGCGGGCGGGCGCGGGCGGCCCCGGTAGTGCTGGTGGAGGAACTCCGCCTTGTACGTGGCCATGTCCACACCCACCGGGCAGTCCGTGCGGCAGCCCTTGCAGGAGAGGCAGAGGTCCAGGGCGTCCGCGACCTCGGCGGACCGCCAGCCGTCCGTGATCACCTCGCCCGCGAGCATCTCGTGCAGCAGCCGGGCGCGGCCCCGGGTGGAGTGCTCCTCCTCGCCGGTGGCCCGGTAGGAGGGGCACATCACGCCGTCCCCGGCGACGCTCCCGGTACGGCACTTGGCGACCCCGACGCAGCGCCGCACGGCGGCCGAGAAGTCGCCGCCGTCGTGCGGGTAGGCGAAGGCCAGGCCGGGGACGGGAGCGGACGGCAGGACGGCGAAGCGGAGGTTCTCGTCGAGGCGGGCGGGCCGGGCGAGCATGCCCGGGTTCATACCGGCCTCCGGGTCCCAGAGGTCCTTGAAGCGGCCGAAGAGGGAGACCAGTTCGGGGCCGTACATCCGGGGCAGGAGTTCGGCCCTGGCCTGGCCGTCGCCGTGCTCGCCGGAGAGGGAGCCGCCGTGTGCGACGACCAGGTCCGCCAGTTCCTCGGAGAAGCGGCGGAAGGCGGCGACGCCGGGGGCGGTCAGCAGGTCGAAGTCGATGCGGACGTGGATGCAGCCGTCGCCGAAGTGGCCGTAGGGGGTGCCGCGCAGCCCGTGCTCGGCCATCAGCGCCCGGAAGTCGCGGAGGTAACCGCCCAGGCGGGCGGGCGGGACCGCGCAGTCCTCCCAGCCGGGCCAGGCCTCCGAGCCGTCCGGCATCCGGGTCGCCGTTCCGCTGGCGTCCTCGCGGATCCGCCACAGGGCGCGCTGCCCGGCCGGGTCGGCGACGACGGTGCCCGCGACGGCGTCCGCGCCCCGGACGATCTCCGCGGCGCGCTCCCGTGCCTGTGCCGCGTCCGCGCCGCCCGTCTCGACGAAGAGCCAGGCGGCGCCGCGCGGCAGCAGTGCCCGCTCGCGCTCGGGGACCAGGTCGGCGGCCATGCCCTCGACGGTCAGCGGCCCGTACGGCAGGAGGCCCGGTGCCGCCTCGGCCGCCGCGCTCTCGTCGGGGTAGCCGAGCACGGCCAGGGCCCGTGCGCGCGGCGCCTCCACCAGTGCCACCACCGCCTCGGTGACCACGCCCAGGGTGCCCTCGCTGCCGCAGAAGGCGCGGGCGAGGTCGACGCCGTTCTCCGGGAGGAGCGCGTCCAGCGCGTAGCCCGAGATGCGGCGCGGGAGTTCGGGGAATCCGGTGCGCAGCAGGGCGAGGTGCTGCTCGGTGAGGGCGCGCAGTGCGGTGCGCAGGGACTTCGGGGCGGCCTCCCAGCCGCCGCGCGCGAGGGTCAGTTCCTCTCCCCCGTACGTCCGCACGGTCAGCTCGCGCACCTGGTCGGCGGTGGTGCCCCAGGCCACCGAGTGCGAGCCGCAGGAGTTGTTGCCGATCATGCCGCCGAGGGTGCACCGGCTGTGCGTGGAGGGATCGGGGCCGAAGGTGAGCCCGTACGGGGCCGCGGCGGAGCGCAGTTCGTCGAGTACGACGCCGGGGCGGACCGTCGCCGTGCGCGCGGCCGGGTCCAGGTCGAGGATCTGGCGCAGGTGGCGGGTGGTGTCCAGGACGACGCCGGTGCCGGTCGCCTGGCCGGCGATGGAGGTGCCGCCGCCGCGCGGGACGACGGGCACGCCGTGCTCCCGGCAGACCGCCAGCGCGGCGGCGACGTCGTCGGCGTCGCGCGGGGCGACCACTCCCAGCGGGACCCGCCGGTAGTTGGAGGCGTCCATGGTCATCAGGGCGCGGGCGGCGGCGTCGAAGGACACCTCGCCGCGTACGGCCTTGCGCAGATCCGCCGCCAACTCGGTCGCCGCGGAGGCCCGCCCGGTCGTCTCGATCCGTTGTTCAGCCATGGATCCAGCATGCACGGTGCCACGTATCGGACCGAGTTGGGCGACTTGTCCCCCGCACCTGTAAGAAATACGAACAGAAACTTTCCCAACTGATCATCAACTCTCTTATAGTGGGCACGCCTTAAGGCGGACTTTTCGCTTCCGCTCGACCGCCCTGCCGACCTGCCGCTCTCCCCCCAAGAGGCCTGCTTCCTCATGTCCACGCGCCGAGCGTCCGCACTCGCCCTGTCGATCTCGGCGGCCCTCAGCGGCCTGCTGCTCCTGTGGGCGGTGCTGGCCGCCCCCGAGGAGGTGCGGGCGCCGCTGGCCTGGGGCGGCGGGGCCGCCGCCGTCCTGCTGACGGCCGCCGTCACCGTCGCCGCACGCGCCCTCGTACAGGCCCGCGGCGTGCGCGCCGACTTCGCGCGCCGAGGGGCCCGACGGGACGAGGACGCCCGGCGGTTCACCCAGGAGACCGTCCCCGAGCTGGTCGCGAGGCTGCGCGCCGGGGACTCCGCGGACACCGCGCTGGCCGCCACCACGAGGACCCTGGGGGAACTGGACGACGCGCACGCCCGGTCGCTGCTCACCACGCTCGCCACCGAGGTCGGCCGCGGCGAGTCCGCCCGCGCCGCCGCGATGGCCGCCTGCGCGAACGCCGCCGGACGCATGCAGGCCCTGTCCACGAGCATGCTCGCCGACCTCCGCGAGATGGAGCACCGGCACACCGACGAGGACGTACTGGGCGACCTGCTGCACCTGGACCACCGCACCGCCCAGGCCGGCCGCCTCGCGGACAGCATCGCGATCCTGACCGGGGCGCGCTCCGGCCGCCGGTGGGCGAAGCCGATCGTGATGGAGTCCGTACTGCGCGGCGCGATGGGCCGCATCAACGGCTACCAGCGGGTCCGGCTGCACTCCACCAGCGAGGTCGCCGTCGCCGGCCACGCGGCCGAGGGCGTGATGCACGCGCTCGCCGAACTCCTCGACAACGCCGCCAACTTCTCGCCGCCCACCGCCGAGGTCCACGTGTACGTGGAGGAGGTCCCGGCCGGGCTCATCATCACCGTCGAGGACAGCGGCCTCGTGATGAGCGACGTCCAGCTGCGGCGTGCGGAGCGCGCGGTCTCGGCCGCCGAACCGTTCGACCTGACCGGCCTCTCCGGCACCCGGCTCGGCCTCGCGGTGGTCGGCTGCCTGGCCCGCAAGCACCAGCTGAAGGTGTCCTTCCGGCCGTCCGCGCGCGGCGGCACCGGCGCGCTGATGCTGCTGCCGCAGGAGCTCCTGACCCAGCCCGCCACCCCGGTCCAGCGGTACGACACCGGCTCGCTCCGGCGGCCCTCCCCGGCGGAGCTCGACGCCCCGGCGGCCGGGCAGCGGGACGCGGCGCCCGGCACGCGGGACGAGGCCCCGGTACGCGCCGACGACGCGCGCGCGGTGCGCGCCGCCGAGGGCGAACTCCCGGTCCGTGAGCGCGAGACCACCGCGGGCCACTCCCTGGCCGACCGCCCCGCCCCGCCCGGCGAACTGCCCGCCGAGCGGCCCCACCGCCCCGCGGCGGAAGCCCCGGTCCCGGCCCCGGCACCCGTCCCGGCCACCCGCCCGGCACCCGCCGCCCCGATCGCCGAGTCCTCCTCCGAGACCACCGGCGGCATCCCCCAGTTCGGCGAGAGCGGCCTGCCCAAGCGGCGCCGGGGCCGGACCCTCGCCGCCGCGCACCCCTCGGGCCCCGACGCCCCGGCCAGGCCCACCGCGGCGCCCGCCGACCGCAGGGCCGCCACGGCCCGCTTCAGCACGTTCCGCCAGGCCGTCCAGGGCCAGCCGCAACCCCCGGCGGCCCCGGCCCCGACCGACCCCTCCCCCACCGCCACCCCGCACCCGGAAGGCAACGAGAACCGATGACCGCCACCACCGACGAAAAGCTCAACTGGCTGCTGGAGAGCCTCCTGGAGCGCACCCCCGGCGCCCGGCACGCCCTCGTCCTCTCCCGCGACGGCCTCAAGCTCTGCCGTACCCCCGAGCTCTCCGTCGACCGGGCCGACCAGCTGGCCGCCATCGCCTCCGGCATCCAGAGCCTGACGCACGGCGCCTCGATGGAGTTCGGTGACGGCAGCGGCGGCGTGCGGCAGGCGATGGCCGAGTTCTACGGCGGCATCCTGTTCATCGTCGAGGCGGGCGCGGGCGCCCATCTCGCGGTGGTCGCCGACGAGGACTCCGACGTCGGCCTGATCGGCCACAACATGAGCGAACTCATCGAGCAGCTCGGCGAGCACCTGAGCGCCGAGCCGCGCGCCACCGCCGCCGGGCCGGACAGGAACGCCGACAGCACCCTCTCCGCATGAGCACGCCGGGCCAGGCACGCGCGCCCCGTCCCGGCCGTGACGACTCCCCCGACCGGCTCTACACCGTCACCGGGGGCCGCAGCCGCACCCACTCGGACGCGTTCGACCTGGTCACCCTGGTCGTCGCGGAGTGCGACCCGACACCGGGCATGCAGTCCGAGCACGCGGCGATCCTGCGGATGTGCGACTACCCGATCGCCGTCGTGGAGATCGCCGCCGAACTGGGCCTGCCCGTCGGCATCACCCGCATCCTCCTCGCCGACCTGCTCGACACCGGCCGGATCAGCGCCCGTCACCCGCGCTCGGCACCGGAATCCGCTCAACTCCCCGAACCCGAACTCCTGGAGCAGGTGCTCGTTGGCCTCCGAAATCTCTGATGCGAGGACCCCGGCCGCGGACCCCACCGCGCCCGGCAGGTCCCACCTGTCCCGTACCGCCGACAACGGTCTCAAGATCGTCATCGTGGGCGGCTTCGGTGTCGGCAAGACCACCCTGGTCCGCTCCGTCAGCGAGATCCGTCCCCTCAACACCGAGGAGACGATGACGCGAGCCGGCGAGGGCGTCGACGACCTGGCAGGCGTCAGCACCAAGTCCTCGACCACCGTCGCCTTCGACTTCGGCCGGATATCGGTCAACGACCGTACGGTCCTCTACCTGTTCGGCGCCCCCGGCCAGGAACGCTTCTGGTTCCTCTGGGACCGCCTCTTCTCCGGCACGCTCGGCGCGGTCGTCCTGGTGGACACCCGCAGGCTCGCCGACTCCTGGTACGCGATCGACCGGCTGGAGCACCACGGCACCCCGTTCGTGGTGGCCCGCAACGACTTCGGCGGACCGCAGCACACCGACGCCCAGGTCCGCGAGGCGCTCGACCTGCCCGCCGACGTACCGATGGTCACCTGCGACGCCCGGGACCGCGAGTCCAGCAAGAACGTGCTGATCACGCTCGTCGAGTACCTGCACGCCCGGTCGACCGCCGCCCGCGGGCCGTCCGTACCCACTCCGCGAGAAGGCGCAGCCCTGTGACGACCACCCCGCCCCCGGGCTGCCCCGCCCACGCCCCCGGCTCCGGGGCCGTCCCGCTCTCCGGGCCGCGCTTCCAGACCGACCCGGTCGCCCTCTACCGCGAGATGCGCCGCGAGCACGGCCCGGTCGTGCCGGTCACGCTGCCCGGCGACATCCCGGCCTGGCTGGTCACCGGCTACCGCGAACTGCACCAGCTCACCTCGGACCCGGCGCTCTTCTCCCGGGACTCCGAGCTGTGGAACCAGTGGGACCGCATCCCCGCGGACTGGCCGCTGCTGCCGATGATCGGCCACCGCCAGCCCTCGATCCTCTACACGGTCGGCGAGCGCCACACCCGCCGCGCCCAGGTGATCAGCGACGCGCTGGAGGGGGTCGACCCCTTCGAACTCAAGCGGTACGCCGAGCAGTTCGCGGACGGACTGATCGACGCGTTCTGCACCAAGGGCGAGACCGACATCATCAGCCGGTACGCGATGCTGCTCCCGGTCCGGGTGCTGGCGAAGATCTACGGCATCCCCGACGAGCAGGGCCCCGGCCTGGTCGAGGCGCTCAACGACATGATCGACGGCCGCGAGCGGGCGCTGGCGGGCCAGCAGCACATCACCCAGACCATGACCGGTCTGCTCGCCACCAAGCAGGCGACGCCCGGCCAGGACGTGACGTCCCGGATGCTCGCCGACGCCGACGCCCTGGGCCCGGACGGCTTCAGCCCGATGGAGGTCCTCCAGGACCTGATGGTGATGATGGCCGCCGGCCACCAGCCGACCGCCGACTGGATCGGCAACACGCTGCGCCTGATGCTCACCGACGACCGCTTCACCGCCTCCCTGTCCGGCGGCCGGCACAGCGTCGCCGAGGCCATGAACGAGGTCCTCTGGGAGGACACCCCGACGCAGAACGTGGCGGGCCGCTGGGCCGCCCGGGACACCCGGCTCGGCGGCCGTGCCATCGCCGCGGGCGACCTCCTGCTGCTCGGTCTGGCCGCCGCGAACGGCGACCCCCAGGTCCGTACCGACGCGTCCGTGCTGACCGGCGGCAACAACGCGTTCTTCTCCTTCGGCCACGGCGAGCACCGCTGCCCGTTCCCTGCCCAGGAGACCGCCGAGGTCATCGCCAGGACCGCCGTGGAGGTGCTCCTGGACCGGCTGCCGGACATCGACCTGGCCGTACCGGCGGCCTCCCTCACCCGTCGCCCGTCCCCCTGGCTGCGCGGACTGACCGCGCTGCCGGTGACGTTCACGCCCACTCCCGCCCTTGGAGGCACCGTATGACCGAGACGACCGGAGCTTCCGGCGCGCTGTCCTGCCCCGTGACGGGTGCGACCGCGGCCGGTCCCGCCGCCGAACCGATAGCCCTCGACCCGTTCGTGGGCGACCTCGTCGGCGAGGGCGCCCGGCTGCGCGAGGCCGGTCCGCTGGCCCGTGTGGTGCTGCCCGGCGGCGTCCCCTGCTACGCGGTCACCCACCACGCCGAGGCCCGCGCGCTGCTCACCGACTCGCGCGTGGTGAAGGACATCGAGCACTGGAACGCCTGGCAGCGAGGCGAGATCGCGATGGACTGGCCGCTGATCGGCCTGGTCAACCCGGGCCGCTCGATGCTCACCGTGGACGGCCCCGAGCACCGAAGGCTGCGGCTGCTGGTCGCGCAGGCGCTGACCGTGCGCCGGGTCGAGCACCTGCGCGGCAGCGTCGAGGCCATCTCCAACGGGCTGCTGGACGCCCTCGCCGAGCAGCAGCCGGGCACGCCCGTCGACCTGAAGGCCCTGTTCGCGGCGCCGCTGCCGATGAAGGTCGTCACCGCGCTGATGGGCGTCGAGAAGGTGGTCAGCCCGCGGCTCACCGCGGTCTTCGACCGGTTCTTCTCCAGCGAGACCGAGCCGGGCGAGATGCCCAAGGTGCTGGCCGAGATCGACACGATCTTCACCGAGGTCGTCGCGGAGAAGCGCGCCAACCCGGGCGACGACCTCACCAGCGCGCTGCTCAGCGCGTCGGAGGAGGGCGACCGGCTCACCGAGGAGGAGATCCTCAACACGATCAAGGTCATGATCATCGCCGGTCACGAGACGACGATCAGCCTGATCCTGCAAGCCGTGATCGGCCTGGAGACCCACCCCGAGCAGCGCGCCAAGGTGCTGGCCGGCGAGGTCCCGTGGGAGAACGTCATCGAGGAGACCCTCCGCTGGTCGACCCCGACCTCCCACGTCCTGCTGCGCTACGCCACCGAGGACATCCCGGTCGGTGACGCGGTGCTGCCCAAGGGCGAGGCGCTGGTCATCTCCTTCGGCGCGATCGGCCGCGACGAGCGCGTGCACGGCGACACCGCCGAGGACTTCGACATCACCCGCGAGACCGTGAAGCACATCAGCTTCGGTTACGGCCCGCACGTGTGCCCGGGTGCCGCCCTGTCCCGGCTGGAGGCGGCCGTCGCCCTCCCCGCCCTGTACGCCCGCTTCCCCGACCTGACGCTCGCGGTCGACGCCTCCGAGCTGCGCAACAAGCCGGTCGTGACGCAGAACGACCTGGTCGAGGTCCCGGTCCACCTGCACAAGCAGGCCTGACGGGTCCCTTCGCGGGGCCCGTGCGCGGGAACCCCGCGAAGGCGTTCGCGGGATCTCTCGTACGAACGCACACCACGAGCCGGAGTGTCGGTCGTCTCATCCGCCGGACGGATGTCACTACCGCCCCCCGGAAGCGGCTACGCTCCGGCTCGTGGCTGATATCCAGATTCCCGCTGACATCAAGCCCGCCGACGGCCGTTTCGGCGCGGGCCCCTCCAAGGTACGGACGGAGGCGCTCGACGCGCTTGCCGCCACCGGCAGTTCACTGCTGGGTACGTCCCACCGCCAGGCCCCGGTCAAGAACCTGGTCGGTTCGGTACGGGACGGCATCCGCGCCCTCTTCTCCCTGCCCGAGGGGTACGAGGTCGTCCTCGGCAACGGCGGCTCGACGGCCTTCTGGGACGTCGCCACCCACGGCCTGATCGAGTCCAGGTCGCAGCACCTCTCGTTCGGCGAGTTCTCCTCGAAGTTCGCGAAGGCCGCCAAGCAGGCGCCGTGGCTGGCGGACCCCTCCGTCATCGCCGCCGACCCGGGCGACCACCCCGAGCCCGTGGCGGAGGCGGGTGTCGACGTCTACGCGTACACCCACAACGAGACCTCCACGGGTGTCGCGGCCCCCATCAAGCGGGTCGCGGGCGCGGACGAGGGCTCCCTCGTCCTGGTGGACGCCACCTCCGGCGCCGGCGGTCTGCCCGTCGACATCACCGAGACCGACGTCTACTACTTCGCCCCCCAGAAGTCCTTCGCCGCCGACGGCGGTCTGTGGCTCGCCGCCTTCTCCCCGGCGGCCCTGGAGCGCGCGGCCCGCGTCCACGCCTCCGGCCGGCACGTCCCGGAGTTCTTCTCGCTGCCCACGGCGATCGACAACTCCCTCAAGAACCAGACGTACAACACGCCCGCCCTCGCCACCCTCTTCCTGCTCGACGAGCAGCTGAAGTGGATCAACGGGCAGGGCGGTCTGGACTGGGCGGTCTCCCGCACCGGCGCCTCCTCCACGGCCCTGTACTCCTGGGCGGAGAACTCCAAGTACGCCACCCCGTTCGTCACCGACCCGGCCAAGCGGTCGCAGGTCATCGGCACGATCGACTTCGCCGACGAGATCGACGCGGCGGCCGTCGCGAAGGTGCTGCGCGCGAACGGCGTCGTCGACACGGAGCCGTACCGCAAGCTGGGCCGCAACCAGCTGCGGATCGCGATGTTCCCGGCGATCGACCCGGCGGACGTGCAGGCGCTGACGGCGTGCGTCGACTACGTCATCGAACAGCTCTGACACCGCCCAGCGGCACCTGAGCAAGCGGCCCCGCCCCCCGATCGGGGGGCGGGGCCGCGGTTCGTCGTACCCGGGACCGCGGTTCGTCCTGCGCGGGGCCGCCGTTCGCCCTGTGCGGGGCCGCCGTTCGCCCTGTGCGGGGCGGGCGGCCGTTACCTGCTCAGGCGCTGGAACCTGCGTACGGCCAGCGGCAGGAAGAGGGCCGTCACCAGGACCGGCCACACCACCGCCATCAGCAGCGCGTTCTCCTCCACCCAAGTGCCCCCGCTGGCAACCGGATTGCCGAAGAGTTCACGCGCCGCGGTGACCGTCGAGGACACCGGGTTCCAGGCCGCGACCGTGCCCAGCCACCCCGGCATCAGGGACGGGGCCACGAAGATCGACGAGATCATCGTCAGCGGGAACGCCACCGCGTACAGCCCGCCCGCCGCTTCCGGCGTGGGGATCAGCAGGCCCAGCCACACCCCCACCCAGATCAGGCTGAACCGCAGCAGCAGGAGCAGTCCGAAGGCCGCCAGGGTCTCCCCGGGCGTCCCGTCCGCCCGCCAGCCGATCAGCAGTGCCGTCACGGCCAGGATCGCGAGTTCGGCAGCGGCGATGACCAGGTCGGCGAGACCGCGCCCGGTGGCGACCGCCGAGGGGGCCATCGGCATGGACCGGAAGCGGTCCACCACCCCCTTGGACGCGTCGTTCACCATCGCCATCGTCGTCCCCATGAATCCGAACGCCATCGTCGAGGCGAACATCCCCGGCATCAGGAACTCCCGGTAGTCGCCGCCGCCGGGCACGGCCATCGCCCGGCCGAAGACGAATCCGTACAGCAGCACGGAGACGATGGGGAAGCCCAACTGCCAGAGGATGGAGACCGGTTGGCGCTGGTAGTGGGTCAGGCTGCGGCGGGCGACGTTGAGGCCGTCGGCCACCGCCCAGCGCAGCCGGCCGATTCCGCCGGACGCGTCCGGCACGTCCAGATCCACATCCACGGTGCCCGTGTGCAAGGTGCTCATGCGGCTGCCTCCCCCGTCTTCGTACCGCTCTCCGTACCGCTCTCCATGCCGTCCTCCGTACCGCTCACCGAACCGCTCTCCGTGCCGCTCGCCGCCGCGCCGTGGCCGGTCAGCCGCAGGAACACGTCGTCCAGGCTCGGCCTGCGCAGACCGATGTCCGCCACCGCGACCCCCTCGTCCTGGAGGGTCCTGGCCACCTCGGTCAGCGCGGCCACCCGGTCGCCGACCGGCGCGTGCACCCTGAGCGCCGTACCGTCGCTCTGCGGTTCCGCCCCGGACACCGCGGCCACCACCTTCACGACCGCTTCGAGGTCCTGCGCCGATTCCGCCACCACCTCGATCCGGTCCCCGCCGACCCGGCTCTTCAGCCCGTCGGGGGTGTCGTCGGCGATGGTGCGGCCCCGGTCGATGACGGTGATGCGGGAGGCGAGCCGGTCGGCCTCCTCCAGGTACTGGGTGGTGAGCAGGACGGTCGTACCGCCCGCCACGAGCTTCCGTACGGAGTCCCAGACCTCGTTCCTGCCGCGCGGGTCGAGGCCGGTGGTCGGCTCGTCCAGGAACAGCACGTCCGGGGCCAGGATCATCGAGGCCGCCAGGTCGAGCCGGCGGCGCATGCCACCGCTGTATCCGCCGACGCTCTTGTCCGCGGCCTCCGCGAGGTCGAACCGGTCCAGCAGTTCGACGGCCCGCAGCCGGGCGCGCCGCCCGCCGAGGTGGAAGAGCCTGCCGAACATCTCCAGGTTCTGACGTCCCGTCAGCACCTCGTCCACGGCGGCGTACTGACCGGCCAGACCGATCCTCGCCCGCACCCTTCGCGGATCGCGGGCGACGTCGAGCCCGGCGACCTCGGCCCGCCCCCCGTCGGCCCTCACCAGCGTGGCGAGCGTGCGGACCGCGGTGGTCTTGCCCGCCCCGTTCGGCCCGAGCAGGCCGTGCACCGTGCCGGACCGCACCTCCATGTCGAAGCCGTCCAGCGCGCGCTTGTCGCCGTACACCTTGCGGAGCCCTTCCGCACGTACGGCGCATTCGCCCTCGGTCATGGCGTACCCCTTCCCCTCAAACTGGGTACACCGTACCCTAATTCGAGTACGGCGTACCCAGTTTTGCGCCGTGGGAGTTCCCGACGAGAAATAAGGTGAGGTCATGACAGACACGACGGACCCGCACGGGACGGACCGCACGGAGGAAGCCACCGGCCCGGACGGCACGCAGGACCCGGCCGCCACCCGCGTCGCGGCGCTGCGGCCCAGCCTGGAGCTGCTCTGGGGCACCGGCGCGCGCCCGGCCCGCGGCCCCAAGCGCGGCCTCTCGCTGGAGACCATCGTCGAGACGGCGGTCCGCATCGCCGACACCGAGGGCCTGGAGACGCTGTCCATGCGGCGCCTCGCGAACGAGCTGGGCACCGGGGCGATGTCGCTCTACCGGTACGTCCCCGGCAAGACCGAGCTGCTCGACCTGATGCTGGACCGCGTCCAGGGCGAGAGCGCCGACACGCACAACCCCGCCGCGGCAGCGGACTGGCGCGAGGCCGTCTCACTGCTCGCGCACGGCCACCTCGCCCTGTACCGGCGCCACCCGTGGCTGCTGAGGGTCAGCCAGACGCGGGCGCTGCTGGGCCCGAGAACGCTGCGCGGCATGGAGGTCTCGCTGACCGGGCTGCGGGGCATGACCGGCATCACCGACCCCGAGGTGATCTCGGTGATCATCGCGGTGCAGAGCTTCGCGATGGGCATCGCGCGTACGGAGATCGAGGCGCGGGAGGCGGTGGAGGAGACGGGGCTCGACCACGAGACGTTCTGGCGCAGCCAGCAGCCGTATCTGGAGCGGGCGATGGTGAGCGGGGAGTATCCGGTGATGGCGTCGCTGTCGGAGGACGCGTTCGCCGACTTCGACCACTTCGGCTTCGGTCTGGAGCGCATCCTGGACGGAATCCAGTCCCTCATCACCCAACGCCACCAATAACCCCCACCCCTTTGGACAGCGGGCCCGCCCCACCCGAGCCCCCTTGGGCGACGGGGCCCGCCGCCGCCTCCTTGGGCGACGGGGCCGCCCGCTCGCTCCCCCGCCCCCTTGGGCGGCGGGGCCGCCCCCCGGGGGCGGAACGGGCGGGCAAGGGGGCGGCCCCCGGCGGAGCCGAACCCCTTCCGGCCCCGCCCGGCCCCGGCCTTGGTCCCGCTCCGTACCGGAGTGGCCGCTGCGCGGAGCCTCACCCCACCCCGCCCCTTCCCGAAACCGGAGCTCCGCCCCGGACCCCGGGTGGCGAG
The DNA here is from genome assembly GCF_042874215.1 of Streptomyces sp. NPDC004111. NCBI lineage: Bacteria > Bacillati > Actinomycetota > Actinomycetes > Kitasatosporales > Streptomycetaceae > Streptomyces > Streptomyces sp. NPDC004111. The sequence continues at coordinate 161,246 of NZ_JBIAMU010000004.1, read as the reverse complement.
CCGAGGAAGGGTGGGTGCGCACCGCGCGGGAGGAGTGGGGTTGCTCGCGCAGTTCCCCGCGCCCCTGAGGGTGGCGAGCCCGCCAGGGGAGAGTGCGCACGCGCGGGAGGAGTGGGGCTGCTCGCGCAGTTCCCCGCGCCCCTGGCGGTGGCGGGCCCGCCAGGGGCCAGTGCGCACCGCGCGGGCGGGTGGGGCCTGCTCGCGCAGTTCCCCGCGCCCCTGAGGGTGGCGGGCCCGCCAGAGGAGAGTGCGCACGCGCGGGAGGAGCGTGGTTCCCCGCGCCCCTGGAAGGGCGTCCCTACTTCCCGCCCCGCTTGCCCCTGAGGCTCGCCCAGGCCAGGAGGGCCACTCCCAGGACCGCCAGGACCGCCATTCCGCTCGCGGACAGGCCCTCGCCGTCGGCCGGTGCGGGGGTGGCCCCCGTGCGGCCCGGGGGCGGGGTGGCGGAGCCGTCCGGGGAGGAGGGGGCGGACGGGTCCACCTCCAGCCTCGTCACCGCGCTCCGCTCCCCCTCCGCCCCGAAGAGCAGCCCCTTGCCGTCCAGGGTGTACGTCACGGACTCCGACTGGCCCTGGTAGCCGATGCCCAGCGAGCTGCCCTCGCCGAGGTCGCGGCCACCGTCCTTCCAGTCGTACACGTCGGCCCCCAGGTACGACCTGAGCACCAGCCGCTTTCCGTCCGGGGAGAACGCCCCGTCCGTCACCCACGGCACGTCCGCGATCTTGCGGAAGACGTTGGTCCGCCCGGTGGTCAGCTTCTGCGGCCCCTCGTAGAGGCCCGCCCCGCTCTCCTCCTTGCTGGCGATGTACGCCCGGCCCGTCGTCGGGTGCACCATCAGGGCCTCCGCGTTGCGCGCGCCGTCCGCGTACTTCACGTCGTACTGCGCCGCGTCCACCGTCTGGTCCTTCAGCACCTTCGGCTCGGGGAAGCGGTAGATCCACACGTGGTCCCACTTGCCGCCCAGGTTGTCGCCGATGTCACCGACGTACACCGCCCCGTCGGGCCCGACCGAGATCGCCTCCATGTCCCGCGGCTTGCCGACCCCGCGCAGGGTGATCCGGGCGACCGTCTCGCCGGTCCTCCCGTCGACGGCGTACACGTAGGGGCCGTCCTGGTCGTTGTGCGTCCAGTACACGCCGGGGTGTGCGCGGCTGGCCGCCAGGCCGCTGGACTCGGTGATCCGCGGGTCCTTGATCACGAACCCGCCGTCCTCGTCCGCCGCGGCGCCGGGCGCACCGGCCAGTACGGCCGCGAGGGCGGCGACCACGGCAACGGACCACGTACGGCCACGAGAAGCACGAGAGGCACGAGAAGAGCGCATGCGGTCCAGTCTCCCAAGCCGTCCGCCCCGCGCGGCCGTCCCGCCGCCCCGGCTCCGCGTGTCCAGCATCACGGTGCGGCCCCCGCGGAAGATCCCCGATGATGATCGGATGCGCAGCTTCCTCTTCGTCGGCGACTCCATGACCATCGGCTGTCCCGGCGACTTCACCTGGCGCTACCGCATGTGGCAGCACCTGGAGGCGACGCTGCCCGGGGAGTACGAGATCGTCGGCCCCCGGGAGACGCTCTACGACCCCGCCACCGCGGCCCCCACCTCGCTCGCGTACGCCGCCGAGGACTTCCCGGCGCCCGCCCGCCGCCACCTGGCCGGCTGGGGCGAGGGCTGGCTGCACATGGCGCCCGCGATCCGCGCGGCCGTCGAGTCCACCGGCGCGAACACGCTGCTGGTCTCCCTCGGCCTGATCGACCTCGGCTTCTACACCAACGCCGAGCAGACCGCCGAGAACCTCGACCTCTTCCTCACCGAGGCCCGCGCCGCCGACCCGCGCGTCGCGATCGTCGTGCACCCGGTCATCCCGAACGTCCGCGCCGAGCGGGACGCCCCGTTCGCCGCCGCGTGCGCCCGCTTCAACGAACTCCTCGCCAAGACGGTCGCCGACCGCGACGAGTCCCGCTCGCCCCTCCTGCTGGCCACGCCCCACCCCTCGTACGACATCCGTGACGACACCTACGACGGCACCCACCCGGGTCCGACCGGCGAGCGGAAGCTGGCCGCCGCCTTCGCGGACGCCATGCGCCAGGCGTGGGGAGTGGGGGACCAACTCACCGACGTTAGAGGGACGTTGGCCGTACGTTAGGCGGCTTTGGCAGAGTTCCCCGGGTGCCGGGCCCCGGCGCCCGCGGTCCGACGCGCGTGGTACGCGTCCCCGTGGACGCCCCGGCAGGTGCGCCGCGACACGCCCCCGATCGCGGCGCACCACTCACCCCCGAGGCCCGGCCCCGGCCCGGTGTGCCGCATACTCCTCGCACCATGAACTCGCCCCCACCGCCCGGCACTCCCGGCGCTCCCGGCCCCTCCGGCACACCCCGCACCCGCCGCGGCGCGCCCCGCGCCCGCGCCGTCCAGCCGGAGATCACGTACACCAACTGCCGCCGCTGCGGCACCGAGATAGCGGGGCTGGACGGCCGGTACGCGTGCGGCGTCTGCGGCTGGGCGAACCACTACTCCGAGGGCTACCACCCGCTGCCCACCGCCCGCGACGACCCCGACTGGACGGGCCCCAACTGCCGCTGAGGCGGGGCGGACCCGGCACGTCAGCGGAAGCGGGCGGAGAGCCAGGGCGACAGCATGTCGCGCGGCACCATCTCCTTGTACGTCTCGTCGCCCGGCAGCGGGACGATCAGCCAGTAGCCGGGCGGGAAGATGCGGCCCTTCACGTACGCCAGGCCGCCGTAGACGGAGCGCAGGAAGGCGGGCACGGACTCCCGGGGCACGTCCGGCACCTCCACCTCGTCGACCACCACCTTCGCGTCCCCGTCCGCGTACAGCCGCACGCTCACCGCGGGCGATCCGCTCAGCTCCACGTACGCGTCGTGCGGCAGCGCGCCGCCCGGGTCGGTGACGGCGAAGACCCCGGCGTCGGTGCGCCGGCTGACCTGGTCGGCCCCGATGTCGTCACTGACCCGCACGCTCCGCCCGTACTCCGCGGCGATCTCCCGGACGGCCGCCACGGCCGCCTCGGTGGACGCCGGTCCCGGTCCGCCCGGTCCGCCCTGTTCGCCCGCCATGCCTCGACTCCTCTCCCACGAGCACACCCCCGAGCAGCTCCAGGTAGACAACCGTATAGACTCTGACCTGCGTCGATGGAGCCCGGGTCGCTCGCTTTCGCCAAGGGATGTCAGGATTGTCCCATGGCACTTCAGACGTACTTCGACATCACCATCAACGACGAGCCCGCGGGCCGCATCACCTTCAATCTCTTCGAGGACGTCGTCCCCAAGACGGTCGAGAACTTCCGCGCCCTGTGCACGGGCGAGAAGGGCTTCGGCTACGCCGGTTCCGGCTTCCACCGCGTCATCCCGGAGTTCATGCTCCAGGGCGGCGACTTCACGCGCGGCGACGGCACCGGCGGCAAGAGCATCTACGGCGAGAAGTTCGCGGACGAGAACTTCCAGCTCAAGCACACCAAGCCGGGTCTGCTGTCGATGGCCAACGCGGGCCCCGACTCCAACGGCTCGCAGTTCTTCATCACGACGATCGTGACGTCCTGGCTGGACGGCAAGCACGTCGTCTTCGGCGAGGTCGCCAACGAGGAGAGCATGGAGCTGGTCAAGAAGATCGAGGCCCTGGGCTCGCAGAGCGGACGCACCAAGGCGAAGATCACCATCGCCGCCGCCGGCCAGCTCTAGTCGGCCGCCCCGCCGTCACGGCCCCACCCGTACGGCACGCGGCACGGCGCACACCCGTCGCACCGCACCCGCTTCGCCCGGAGGGCCCGGCGCCACGCACCCGTGGCACCGGGCCCTCCGGCGCGTTCCCCGCCATCCCGGCCCGCCGCCCCCTCGGCGGCCCCGGACGGCCCGCACCCGGTCTGCCGCCCCGGGCGCCCCGGCGGGTCCGCGCCCGTCGGCGCCGGTCCGCATCCCGCCGCCCCGGCTACGGCGCGTGGAAGGTGACCTCCGGGTTGTCCGCGGTGGGCCCGTCCAGGACGGGGGCCCGCATACCGCGCAGGTGGCGGTCGAAGAAGGCGCCCGTGTAGGTCACGGTGATCTCGCCCGAGCGCTTGCCCGACAGCGGGGCGCCCGGGTCGACCACCCCGGCCTGCCCGCCGAGCACCGGTACGTCGTTGAACGAGAAGTGACCGGTCCCGGCGACCGTCAGCCAGCGCTTCCAGCCGTCCATCCGCCCCCACGCCTCGCGCCACTTGCCGCCGCCGTCGGGGCGGTGGGTGGCGTCGGTGCCGAGGAGGAGGAAGGGGCGTCCGTCCATCCCGGCGCCGGGGAGGTCGTCGAAGAAGCCGCCGTCGAGGTTGGCCCCGGCCTTGATGCGGGGGTCCCGGGCCATGGCGACGGCGGCACTGTTGCCGCCGATCGAGTGCCCGGCCATGCCGATCCGCCGCGCGTCGACCCGGTTCCCGAAGGCCCTGCCGAGCTCGCCCTCGCCGCCGAGCAGGCGGTCGAGCAGGAAGGAGACGTCGGCCGCCCTGCCCTCGGGCACCCGCCCGGTGATCCTGCCGTCGCAGGCGGTGCAGGGGAGCGTGCGGTCACCCGGGAAGGTGGTGCCGAACGACTCGTACGCGTGGTCCACGAGCGCGACGACGTACCCGCGGCTGGCCAGCTCCTCGGCGAGCACGGTGAGCGTGCCGCGGTGCAGGGTGAAGCCGGGCGAGAGCACGACGAGCGGGTGCCTGCCGTCCAGCGGGCGGGCGTCGGTGCGGGAGTTGGTGCGCGCCCCGCTGACCGTGGCGGCCGGGAAGTCGGGCCGGTTGATCCCCTCCACCAGCGCCTCCGCCTCCCGCTCGCCGAGGTACGGGGCCGGTCCGCTCCCGGTGCCCGGCCGCGCCGGGTAGTGCACCGACACCATCAGCTCGCGCGCCCCGGCGGCCGGCTCCCACGGGTCGCTCCGGCCGGTGTCCACGAGGTGGAACACCTGCTTGCCGACAGCGAAGGCGCCGGTGGGCTCGGGCAGCCGCAGCGTCCGCGCCGTCGCGGAGCCGGCCGGCGCGCCGCCCCGCCCGGCGCCCACGAACGCGCCGCTCGCCCCGGAGGCGTCGGGTGCGCCCGCTCCCGCGGAGGCCGCGGGGGCGGCGAGGGCGAGGGCCGCGACGGCTGCGGCGGAGGCGACGAGGCGGCGGTTGCGCTTGCTGTTTCGGCTCATGGAAGGACCGTACGAAGCGCACCCCGGGCCCCGCCCCTGCCGAAAGTAAGGAGCGGCCCCCTACGAAACAGCTGCTTCCGCTTCCTCTTCTCCTTCGGAGGTCCCGTGCTCCACGAGCCGGTTGGCGAAGGTCGACAGGGTGTAGGTGCCGATGCCGAGGACCACTTCGAGGGCGTTGCGCGGGGTGTACCCGTGCGCGTAGAACGCCTCCAGCTGGTCCGCGCGCACGTCACCTGCCGTGTCCATGACCGCGTGCGTGAACACCCGTACCGCCTCCCACTCCGGCTCGGCCAGCGGCCTCTGCTCGGCGAGGGCGGTCACCAGGGCGGCCGGGGCCCCGAGCTTCTCCAGCTTCCCGGCGTGCATCCGTACGCAGAAGCCGCACTCGTTGCGGGCCGCGACGGTCATGATCAGCACCTCGCGGGCGACCGGTTCCATCGTCACGCTCTCGAACAGGGCGCTCAGCCGCAGGAAACCGTTGAGCAGCTCGGGCGAGGCGGCCTGCTTGGCCACCAGCGGCGGCAGGAATCCGAAGTTCTGCACCACCCCTTCCATGGCCCGCCGGGATGCGGCGGGGGCGGAGTCGACGGTGTGCGCGGCGAAGCGCGGCGAGGTACGGGTGTCGGGCACGGAACCATCCCCTAAAATCGACAACATGGTTGACGAAAAGAAGGTAAACCGGGTTGTCGATTCTGGCAAGGGCACCGTCCCGGACCGGGAGCCGTCGCGACGGCAGCCCGCCGGGCCCGCCGCCGCCCCTGTCGACCCCCCGGGCCACGAGCTCCCGCTGCTGCTCGTCGCGGGGTTCCGGACCCTGATCGACCGCCTGCACGCCGAACTCGCGACCCAGGGCCACCCCGACGTACGCCCCGCCCACGGCTTCGCCATGCAGGCGATCGGACCGGCCGGGGCCACCGCGTCCGAGCTGGGCCGCCGGCTGGGCGTCTCCAAACAGGCCGCGGGCAAGACCGCCGACCGGCTGATCGCCCTCGGCTACGCGACGGCGGCCCCGGACCCGGCCGACGCCCGCCGCAAGGTCCTGCGGCTGACCCCGCACGGCATCGACGCCCTCACCCGCTCGGCGGCGATCTTCGCCGCCCTCCGCGCGGAGTGGGCGCACACGCTCGGCCCGGACCGCGTCCGCGACCTGGAGGACATGCTCCGCACGGTGGTGCCCCCGGCGGACCGCTTCCAGCTGGACACGGCGAGCTGGCTGAGCGGCTGACCGGTCCGCCGGGCGGCGGCACCACGCCCCCGCCCGCCCTCCGCCCCCTTGCATGGAGTCCGCTCCAAGGCGTTGGCTTGTGTCCCATGAAGTACACACAGCTCGGACGCACCGGACTCAAGGTCAGCCGTCTCGTCCTCGGCACGATGAACTTCGGTCCCCAGACGGACGAGGCCGACAGCCACACGATCATGGACGCGGCCCTCGCCGCGGGCGTCAACTTCTTCGACACCGCGAACGCCTACGGCTGGGGCAACAACAAGGGCCGCACCGAGGAGATCATCGGGTCCTGGTTCGCCCGGGGCGGCGGCCGTCGCGACAAGGTCGTGCTCGGCACGAAGGTCTACGCGAACATGGCCGGGGACGGCGAGGCCCCCTGGCCCAACCACGACAAGCTGTCCGCCGTGAACATCCGGCGCTCCGTCGAGGCCAGCCTGAAGCGGCTGGGGACCGACTACATCGACGTGTACCAGTTCCACCACGTCGACCGCTCGACCCCCTTCGAGGAGATCTGGCAGGCGGTCGACGTCCTGATCCAGCAGGGCAAGGTCCTCTACGCCGGTTCGTCGAACTTCGCCGGCTGGCACATCGCCCGCGCCAACGAGACCGCCCGCCGGCTCGGCTCCTACGGGCTGGTCAGCGAGCAGTGCCTGTACAACCTCGCCGAGCGGCGCGCCGAGATGGAGGTGATCCCGGCGGCCCAGGAGTACGGGCTCGGGGTCATCCCGTGGTCGCCGCTGCACGGCGGCCTGCTGGGCGGGGCGCTGCGCAAGGAGCGCGAGGGCGGCGGGGCGCGCACCGCGTCGGGCCGGGCCGCGGACGAGCTGGCGAAGCCCGCCGTACGGGCCCAGGTGCAGGCGTACGAGGACCTGCTGGAGAAGCACGGCGTCGAGCCCGGCGAGGCGGCCCTCGCCTGGCTGCTGACCAGGCCCGGGGTCACCGGACCGATCGTCGGCCCGCGCACCGCCGACCAGCTCGCGTCCGCGCTGCGGGCGGTCGAGCTGGAGCTGTCGGCGGAGGTGCTGACGTCCCTCGACGAGATCTTCCCCGGGCCGGGGGCCTCGCCGGAGGCGTTCGCCTGGTGAGCCCGGCGGGCCTGGTGGGCCGGTGAGCCCGGTGGGTCACCGCCGCCCGGCCGGGCGGCGGGGGACGGTCCGGGTCAGTTGCCCGCGATGGACGCCGCCGCGATGACGACGAACATGAGGACCAGGACGCCGGCCATGATCTGGTTGCGGATTTTGGGATTCACGGTATCGAGCGTAACCGCAGTGCCCGGCGGACCGGCTCACCGGCCCAGGGGCCAGGCGGCGACGGTCTCGTAGCGCGGCCGGCCGCCGCCCGGTCCGTGCTCGGGCAGGTTGCTGCGTACGAGAGCCAGCTCGTCCACCGTCCACGGGGTGCCGGCGAAGGGGGCGAGGGCGGCGAGGTAGGGACCGAGGTCCGGCTCCGCCGCCCGCGCCCGCTCGCCGTGCCTGCGGGTGCGGGCCAGGGTGAGGTGGGGCCGGAACGGAAGTCCGGTGTCCGGCTCGGTACCGGCCTCGCGGGCGGCGTCGGCGGCGGAGGCCGCGAGCCGCCGGAGGGCACCGGTGTCGCCGCCCGCACCGGCCCACAGGGCCCGCCCGCCGAAGTGTCCGCCGCCCTTGAGCGACAGCCGGAACGCCCGCGCCTCCCCCGCCGCACGGGCGAGCGCGCGCTCGAGCGGGGCGACCCGCTCCTCCTCGACCTCCCCGAGGAAGGCCAGCGTGAAGTGCCACCCTGGCCGCCCGGTCCAGCGAAGCGCCCCGGCACCCTCGATCGCGGTCAACCCATCGACGAACAGGCCCAGTTCACCGACGGCGGCGGGCGGCGGCAGCACCGCGACGAAGAGTCTCATGCGGCCATTGTGGCCACCGGGGCGTCCCACGACACGCGCCCGTGGTGATCGCGGACCCGACCCGGCGGCGGGTCAGCGGCCCGCCCGGTGGGCGAGATGGGTCCCGATGGCGTCCAGCACCAGGTCCAGCGCTCCCTCGAACGCCGAACCGGCCATCACCGGCAGGTGCTCCCGTACCGCGAAGAGGTGCGGGTACTCCTGCGGCGAGACGCCCTCGTACACACTCGACGCCCACGCCTCCGCGTCCGCCTCCTGCTGCTCGGGACGCAGCCCCTGCACCGCCGCGTCCAGGGCGGCGTGACCCAGGACGGTGTCGATGAAGGCGTGGTAGTGGCGCACCGCGGACGCGTCGTCGAAGCCCGCCGTGCGCAGCAGGCCCACTCCGGTGTCGATGGCCCGCTGCTCGTGCGGCCTGCGCGTCACGCGGAAGCCGCTGAGCAGGGCGACCCTCGGGTGGCGCTGTGCCGAGCGGTAGGCCCGCAGGCCGAACTCCCGCAGTGAGGAACGCCAGCTGGCGGGGTCCGGGTCGGGGGTGAAGCCGGCCATCGTCTCGCCGATCAGCCGGTCGCCCAGCGCGAGGTGGAGGTCCTCCACCGAGCGGAAGTAGCGGTAGACCGCGCTCGGGTCCGCCCCCAGCGCCTGGCCCAGCTTGCGCATGGTCAGCGCTTCTGCGCCGTGCTCCTCGACGAGGGCGAGCGCCTTGTCGACGATGGAGTCCGCGGACAGGACCGCGCCGGAGCGGGTCGGCCGCCGGCGTTTGCGTTCCGTGGGGATCCGGGTCCCGCCGTCGCCGTTCGCCGCCGCCACTGTGCCGTCCCCTCGCCCCGCGCCTCGCCCGCGCCCGGTCCGCGCCGCACACCCGTGCCTCGTACCGCGCCGTGCCGTCCGCCTTCTGCCGTCCGCCAGTTAACCACCGCGGCACCGGACCGCATTACGTCAACGCCATTGACATAAGCCTGACGGCGCCTGTTTCATCGGCGCACACCACCAGCCGCCATGACCCCCGCAGGAGTGTGCGCCGTGCCCCCGAACACGCAGCAGCCACCGTCGCCGACGCAGCCGCCCGCCCTGCGCCGCTCCCTCGGCGTCAAGGACGGCATGGCCATCGCCGCCTCCAGCACCGCCGCCACCACCAGCATCGGCATCGGCATGGGGACGCTCGCCGCGTACGCGGGACGCCAGACGCCGGTCCTGCTGCTCCTCGCGTTCCTGCCGATCGCGGGCATCGCCCTCGCCTACTCCCGGCTCAACCGCACCGAGCCCAACTGCGGCAGCAGCTACACCTGGGTGGGCCGCTCGCTCGGCCCCTGGCCCGGGTTCCTCACCGGGTGGGTCGTCCTCGTCGGCACCATGATCTTCATGGCCTACACCGGGGCCGTGACCGGCTCGGTCATCCTGCAGTTCCTCAACAAGCTCGGCCTCGAATCCGCCTTCGGCATCGCCCTGGACCCGTCCTCCACCGGCATCAGCACCGTCGTCGGCCTGGTCGCGCTCGTCGCCGTCACCGTCACCGCGATCACCGGGGTGCGCGGCGCCACCCGGCTCCAGCTCGCCCTGCTGGTCTTCGAGTACGTCGTCCTGGTCGTCTTCTGCGGCTGGGCGATCGTCGTCGGCGACCAGCCGTTCTCGCTGTCCTGGCTCAACCCCTTCGAGATCGGCTCCGGCCAGTCGCTGGCCCAGGGCCTGGTGCTGGCCGTGTTCATCTTCTGGGGCTGGGACGCGGCGTTCAGCGTCAACGAGGAAAGCAAGGACCCGCGCGACGCGGCCCGGGGCGGCTTCATCGCGCTCCTCACCATGCTCGGGCTCTTCCTCTTCGCCTCGATCGCCTTCCAACGCGTCATGAACACCGGCGAGTTGGTGGAGAACGGCCCGCAGGCCCTCACCTTCCTCGGCTCGCACCTCGCCGCCGAGCCCTGGGCCTCGCTGCCGCTGGCCGCCCTGATGTGCTCGGCCTTCGCCTCGCTCCAGTCCAGCGTCATCCCCACCGCGCGCGGCAACCTCGCGATGGGCCGCGACCGTACGCTCGGGAGGATGTGGACCCGGATCCACCCGAGGTTCGGCACCCCCGCGATCGGCACCCTCGTCCTGATGGCCATCGCGGCCGGGATCTCCGTGCTCGCGGTCGGCATCCCCAAGCTCAACGACATGATCCTCACCGCCGTGAACTCCATCGGCCTGACCGTCTCCCTCTACTACGGGCTGACCGCCATCGCCTGCGCGGTCCGCTTCCGCGGCTCGCTGCGCGCGGGCCCCCGGGAGGCGCTGGCCGCCGTGCTCGTGCCCGCCGCGAGCGGACTGGCCCTCTTCGGCCTCGGCGGCTACCTGGCCTACACCTACGCCACGATGAGCGACCACTTCGAGGCCAGCCCGGACAACGGCTGGTTCATGCTGACCATTCCGGCCGTGGTCGTCGGGTCCGGCCTCGTGGCCGCGGCCGTCGCCAAGTGGGTACGGAAATCCCCGTACTTCACCCCCGAGGGACGCGGCCGGGGCACCGACCCGGACGCGGTGGTCCTGCCGATGGACCGCACGGCCACCCCGCTCTGAGGCAACCGTCCGCCACCCACGAGGCTCCTCGGGTACGGGACCCCCGAAGGCCCCGCACTCCGGGCCCAGGACCCCGCGCCGACACACGCCCCCACACACACCCACGACACCCGCGCCGACCGCACACCCCCGCACCACCCCGAACCGCAAGGAGCACCCCGTATGCCGACCTTCGACCAGCCCGCCGACCTCGTCCTCACCGGCGGCCCCGTGCACACCGTGGACGCGGCGCGCAGCCGGGCGACCTCCGTCGCGGTGCGCGGCGGCCGGATCGTCGCCGTCGGCCACGACGAGGTGCGCGATCTGATCGGGTCCCGCACCCGGGTCGTGGACCTGGCGGGCAAGCTGCTGCTCCCGGGCTTCCAGGACGCGCACGTCCACCCGGTCGGCGGCGGCGTCGAGGCGGGCCAGTGCGACCTGACGGGCGCGGTCACCGCGGACGAGTACCGGGAGATCATCAGCGGGTACGCCGACGCCCACCCCGACGCGGAGTGGATCACCGGTGGCGGCTGGTCGATGGAGGCCTTCCCCGGCGGCACGCCCACCCGCCGGTTCCTGGACGCGCTCGTCCCCGACCGGCCCGTGTACCTGGTCAACCGCGACCACCACGGTGGACTCGCCAACTCCCGGGCGCTGGAGCTGTGCGCGGTCGACGCGGACACCCCGGACCCGGCCGACGGCCGGCTGGAGCGGGACGCCGACGGCGTGCCCACCGGGATGCTCCAGGAGGGCGCGATGGGCCTGGTGGCCCGCCGGGTCCCCGCGCCGGGCCCCGACGAGCTCCTCGCCGGACTGCTCCGCGCCCAGCGGCTGCTGCACTCGCGGGGCGTCACCGCCTGGCAGGACGCCCTGCTCGGCGCGCACGCCGGGATGGCCGACCCCTCCCCCGCCTACGCGCGGGCGGCCCGGGACGGTCTGCTCACCGCGCGCGTGGTCGGCTCGCTGTGGTGGGACCGGGCCAGGGGCGAGGAGCAGTTGCCGGAGCTGCTGGCCCGGCGCGAGGAGCTGACGATCGGGGACCGGCTGCGCGCCACCACCGTGAAGATCATGCAGGACGGGGTCGCGGAGAACCACACCGCGGCGATGCTCGGCCCGTACCTCACCGCGTGCGGCTGCGCCTCCGACAACTCCGGGATCTCCTTCATCGACCCCGAGCGGCTGCGCGCGTACGTCACCTCGCTCGACGCGGCGGACTTCCAGGTGCACTTCCACGCGCTGGGCGACCGGGCGGTGCGGGAGGCGCTGGACGCGGTCGCGGCGGCCCGTAAGGCCAACGGGTGGCGCGACACCCGTCCGCACCTCGCGCACCTCCAGGTGGTGCACCCCGACGACGTCCCCCGGTTCCGGGAACTGGGCGCGAGCGCCAACATCCAGGCGCTGTGGGCCGCCCACGAGCCCCAGATGGACGAGCTGACCATTCCGTTCCTGGGCGCGGAGCGGGCCGCCCACCAGTACCCCTTCGGGGACCTGCTGCGCAGCGGGGCGACGCTGTGCGCGGGCAGCGACTGGCCGGTCAGCAGCCCGGACCCGCTGGAGGCGCTCCAGGTGGCGGTGACGCGGCGGGAGCCGGGGGCGGCGGAGGGGACGCCGGTGTTCCTGCCGGAACAGCGCATCGATCTGGGCGCGGCGGTCGCGGCGTACACGGCGGGCAGCGCGTACGTGAACCATCTGGACGACACCGGGTCGATCCGGGTGGGCGCTCTCGCGGACCTGACGGTCCTGGACCGGGACATCTTCGCGGGGCCGGCGGAGGGGATCGCGGAGGCGCGGGTCGAGGGGACGTACGTGGGGGGTGTGGAGGTGTACGCGGCGGAGGGGTGAGGGGTGGGCCTCCGGCGGGGCGGAGTGGGGGTGCGGCTCCGCCGGGGCGTCCGGGGGTGGGGGTTCGGCTCCGCCGGGGTGGACGGGGCCGGAGGGTTCGGCTCCGCCGGGGGCCGCCCCCTTGCCCGCCCGTTCCGCCCCCGGGGGGCGGCCCCGCCGCCCAAGGGGGCGGGGGCGGGGTGGGGGCGGGGGGCTAGGGCGGGCCCCGTCGCCCCAGGGGGGCGGGGGCGGGGGTCAGGCGACTGCTACCAGGTCTTTGTGCTTGGCCGCGCGGGCGCTGGGGACCAGGGTCAGGTGCTGGTGGCCCCTGCGCAGGTCCAGCTTGGGGCGCAGGCCGCCGACGCGGCACAGCAGCAGGCCGATTCCGGCGGCGGCGAGTGCGGAGATCACACCGCCCGCCGCGAAGCCGACCCGGGCACCGTAGGTGTCGGTGACCCAGCCCAGCAGCGGCGCTCCCAGCGGGGTGCCGCCGGTGAAGACCATCATGAACAGGGCCATCACCCGCCCCCGCATCGCGGGATCGGTCGCCATCTGGACGCTGGAGTTCGCGGTGACGTTGACCGTCAGCCCGAACATGCCGATCGGCACCATCATCACGGCGAACAGCCAGAACTCCGGCGCGAACGCCGTCACCAGTTCCAGCACGCCGAACAGCAGCGCCGCTCCCACCAGCAGCCGCAGCCGCGAGGTGCCGCGCCGGGCCGCGAGCAGCGCACCCGCCAGCGAGCCGGCCGCCATCAGGGTGTTGAGCAGGCCGTAGGTCCCGGCGTCCCCGTGGAAGACGTCGTCGACGAAGGCCGAGAGCCAGATCGGGAAGTTGAACCCGAAGGTGCCGATGAAGCCGACGAGGACGATCGGCCAGATCAGCTCGGGCCGCCCGGCCACGTACCGCAGGCCCTCGCGCAGCTGTCCCTTGCCGCGCGGGGTGCGCTCCACCTTGTGCAGCTCGGAGGTCCGCATCATCAGCAGACCGGCGATCGGCGCGAGGAAGGACAGGCCGTTGAGCAGGAAGGCGTAGCCGCTGCCGACGGCGGTGATCAGGACACCGGCGACCGCGGGACCGACCAGCCGGGCCGACTGGAAGTTCGCGGAGTTCAGGCTGACCGCGTTGCGGATCTGGTCGGGGCCGACCATCTCGGCGACGAAGGTCTGCCGGGCCGGGTTGTCGACGACGGTGACCAGACCGCCGACGAAGGCGGTCGCGTAGACGTGCCACACCTCGACGTTCCCGGTCAGGGTGAGTGCCGCCAGCGCGAGGCCGGTGAGTCCCATCGCGGACTGCGTCGCCAGGAGCAGGGGACGCTTCGGCAGCCGGTCGGCGAGCACGCCTCCGTACAGGCCGAACAGCAGCATGGGAAGGAACTGCAGGGCGATGGTCAGACCGACGGCGGACGCCGAGCCCGTGAGGGAGAGAACCAGCCAGTCCTGGGCGATGCGCTGCATCCAGGTGCCGGTGTTGGAAACGACTTGCCCGCTTGCGAAGAGCCGGTAGTTCCGGTTCCTGAGCGAGCTGAACATGGAAGTAGGTGCGGTCGGTGCGGGGGCGGAGTCTGCTCCGGTTCCCGTACTCAAAGTGGGTTCGCCTCCTTGGCGGCGCGCGGGGTCGTGTGTGCCCCCTGGGGCCCGGGTGGGCTACAGGTGGGCGAGTTTCTCCAGGACCGGGGCGGCAGCGCGCAGCTTCGCCCAGTCGTCCTCGTCCAGACCGTCGGCGAGATGGGCCAGCCAGGCGTTCCGCTTGCGCCGGCTCTCTTCGAGCATGGCTTCGGCGGTCTCGGTCTGGCGGACCACCTTCTGGCGGCGGTCGTCGGGGTGCGGTTCGAGCCTGACCAGCCCCTTGGCTTCGAGCAGCGCGACGATGCGGGTCATCGACGGAGGCTGGACGTGCTCCTTGCGGGCCAGCTCCCCGGGGGTCGCCGAACCACAGCGGGCGAGGGTGCCGAGCACCGACATCTCGGTGGGGCTCAGCGACTCGTCGACTCGCTGGTGCTTCAGGCGCCGGCTCAGCAGCATGACTGCGGAGCGGAGGGCGTTCACGGCGGCGGCGTTGTCGCCGTGGGACAGGTCAGGCATGTTTGTTAGCGTAACTCATTACCCACTCTAAAGACCACCTGAATCACAGGGGGCGTGCCGAGGGTGGCCGACGTCACCCGTAAGGGTGAGCTGGGGCCGAAAAGTGACGCACGGCCCGGGAGCACCGGCCGACCCTGGGGAGATGGACTCATCGGTGCTCAGCCTGCGCATAGACGCTGATCTCCACGACCGGCTGCGCGAACGGGCCGCGAAACGAGGAATGAGCGTCCAGGACTATGTGGTCCGGACGCTCATTCGCGACGACTTCGACGAGCGGTTCAAGACCGCGGTCGACGAGACGGAGAAGTTCTACGGGGCCGCCTAGCCGAGGGGGGAGGGCGGGTTACGTCAGGCCCAGGGCCGGCATCAGGTAGTAGAAGGCGAAGACGGCCGAGACGCAGTACATCGCGACCGGCACCTCGCGCCCGCGGCCCGCGGCCAGCCGCAGCACGCAGAAGCTGACGAAGCCGATGCCGATGCCGTTCGTGATCGAGTACGTGAACGGCATCATCAGCATCGTCAGGAACGCCGGCACCGCGATCGTGTAGTCGGACCAGTCGATGGCCCGGACCGAGCCGGACAGGATCAGGAAGCCGACCGCGAGCAGTGCCGGGGTGGCCGCCTGCGACGGGACCATCGTGACCAGCGGGGTCAGGAACAGGCCGACGGCGAAGAGACCGCCGGTGACCATGTTGGCCAGGCCGGTGCGCGCGCCCTCGCCGACGCCCGCGGTGGACTCCACGAAGCAGGTGGTGGCGGAGGAGGAGGTGCCGCCGCCCGCGGCGACCGCGAGGCCGTCGACGAGCAGGACCTTGTTGACGCCGGGCAGGTTGCCCTTCTCGTCGGTCAGCTTGGCCTCGTCGCCGACCGCGAGGATGGTGCCCATCGCGTCGAAGAAGCAGGAGAGCAGCACCGAGAAGACGAACAGGAGGCCGGTCAGCAGGCCGACCTTCTCGAAGCCGCCGAACAGGCTGACCTTGCCGATCAGCCCGAAGTCGGGCATCGCGACCGGGTTGCCGGGCCACTCGGGCGTGGTCAGGCCCCAGCTCTTCACATCGGCGACGGCGTTGATGATCATCGCGAGGACGGTCATCACGACCATCGAGATCAGGATCGCGCCGGGCACCTTGCGGGTCAGCAGCGCCAGCGTGAGCAGCACGCCGAGCACGAAGATCAGGACCGGCCAGCCGACGAGGTGGCCGCCGGTGCCGAGCTGGAGCGGGACGGTGGTGTGCGCGGCGTCCGGCATCCGGGAGACGAAGCCCGAGTCGACGAGGCCGATCAGCATGATGAACAGGCCGATGCCGATCGCGATGCCCTTGCGCAGCCCCAGCGGCACCGCGTTCATCACGCGCTCCCGCAGTCCGGTGGCGACCATCAGCATGACGACGACACCGGCGAGGACGACCATGCCCATCGCGTCGGGCCAGCTCATCTTCGGCGCGAGCTGGAGGGCGACGACGGTGTTGACGCCGAGGCCGGCGGCCAGCGCGATCGGGACGTTGCCGATGACGCCCATCAGGAGGGTGGAGAGGGCGGCGGTCAGCACGGTGGCGGTGACCAGCTGGCCGTTGTCGAGCTGGTGCCCGTACATGTCCTTGGCGCTGCCGAGGATGATCGGGTTCAGCACGATGATGTACGCCATCGCGAAGAAGGTGGCGAGACCGCCGCGCAGCTCGCGGGCGACCGTCGAACCCCGCTCAGTGATCTTGAAGAACCGGTCGAGTCCGTTGACCGGCCCCTGCGGCTGCGAGGGCTTCGGTGCGGACGACTCGGCGGCGTCCACCGGGGAGCTGGCGGGGGGCATGCATGACCTCACGGGGAGACAGGAGCGGGGCGAAATCCGGTCTGACTTGGAGGTTTAAACGAACGGAACCAGTCAAACCAAAGCAGATTCAGTATGAATGCATAAGGGGAAGATCGGTATCTCCGCGCGTAGACCCCTGTGCGGACAGGGCCGTCGGCCTTGCCGCGACCCCTCACCGGGTGCGGCCTACACTGACTCGCATGGCGAAGTGGACAGCGCAGCACGAGGCACCCGAGCCCCTGGAGGGGCCCGTCGTCGGCACCATCGTCGGCGGCACGGTCATCTGGTTCGTGATCTTCCTCGGGCAGGCCGCGTTCTACGGCTGGTTCGCCGACCGCGACCTGGTCTGGTGGTACTGGACCCCGCTGGCCGGCGCCGGACTCGGCCTCATCGGCATCTGGTACGTGCGCGGACGCGACGCGGCGCTCAAGCGGTTCGCCGCGGAGAAGGCGGAGCGCGAAGCGGCCGGTTCCGCCTGAACCGGCCGGCCCCCTCCGGTCACCTGGGCCTCCCTTAGCACGGCCGGGCCCGGTTCCGTCATGCTTTAGCAGACACCGGGAAGTGCCTTTGTACGACCTTTGGCCTGTCCTCATCCTGCCGAGGCATGATCTTGCCGCTGTTCGACGGGTGAACGCGTACTTCCACCCGTACCGTCGAACGCATGACACACATTGACGCGGGCTCGGAGCTCGACCCCGTACACCCGGTGGGACCACCCGACGGCGCACCGGCCGTGGCCGTGGCGACGCGCACGAGAGGGCTCACCGCCGCCGAGGTGGCGGAGCGGATAGCGCGCGGTGAGGTCAATGACGTCCCGGTGCGCAGTTCGCGTTCGACGGCGGAGATCGTCCGGGGCAATGTCTTCACCCGCTTCAACGCGATCATCGGCGTGCTCTGGGCGATCATGCTCGTCGTCGCGCCCATTCAGGACAGCCTGTTCGGCTTCGTGATCATCGCGAACACCGGCATCGGCATCATCCAGGAACTGCGCGCCAAGAAGACCCTGGACGGGCTCGCGGTCATCGGCGAGGCCAAGCCGACGGTGCGCCGGGACGGGGTCGCCGCCGAGATCTCCACCTCCCAGATCGTGCTCGGCGACGTCATCGAACTGGGACCGGGCGACAAGGTGGTGGTCGACGGCGAGGTCGCCGAGGCCGACAACCTGGAGGTCGACGAGTCGCTGCTGACCGGCGAGGCCGACCCGGTGCTCAAGAAGCCGGGCGACCCGATGATGTCCGGCTCGTTCGTCGTCGCGGGCGGCGGCGCCTTCACCGCGACCAAGGTCGGCCGGGAGGCGTACGCGGCACAGCTCGCCGAGGAGGCCTCGCGCTTCACGCTCGTCCACTCCGAGCTGCGCAGCGGTATCTCCACCATCCTCAAGTACGTCACCTGGATGATGGTCCCGACCGCGCTGGGGCTGATCCTCAGCCAGATGTTCGCGAAGGAGAACGCCTTCGCGGACTCCGTCGCCCGCACCATCGGCGGCATCGTCCCGATGATCCCCGAGGGCCTGGTCCTGCTGACCTCCGTCGCCTTCGCGATCGGCGTCATCCGGCTCGGCCGCAAGCAGTGCCTGGTGCAGGAGCTGCCCGCGATCGAGGGGCTGGCCCGCGTCGACGTCGTCTGCCTCGACAAGACGGGCACCCTCACCGAGGGCGGCATGGACGTCACCGAGCTGCGCCCGCTGGGCGGCGCGGACGAGAGCTACGTGAAGCAGGTGCTCGGGGCGCTCGGCGAGTCCGACCCGCGGCCGAACGCCAGCCTCCAGGCGATCAAGGACGCCTACCCGGACGAGGCCGAGTGGCGGGTGCTGGAGTCGCTGCCCTTCTCCTCCGCCCGCAAGTACAGCGGTGCCTCCTTCAGCGACGGCACCGGCGAGAACTCGACCTGGCTGCTCGGCGCCCCGGACGTCCTGCTGCCCGAGGGCGACCCCGCGCTCGCCGAGATCGACGAGCTGAACGCCCAGGGGCTGCGCGTGCTGCTGCTCGCACGGGCGGCCGGCGAGCTGGACGACCCGCAGGTGTCGGCGGGTGCGACGGCGACCGCGCTGGTCGTGCTCGAACAGCGGCTGCGCCCCGACGCGGGCGAGACCCTCGCCTACTTCGCCGACCAGAACGTCGCCGCGAAGGTGATCTCCGGCGACAACGCGGTGTCGGTGGGCGCGGTGGCCGGCAAGCTCGGCCTGCCCGGCGCGGAGAACACCGTCGACGCGCGCACCCTCCCCAAGGACCAGGCCGAGATGGCCAAGGTCCTCGACGAGAACGCGGTCTTCGGCCGGGTCACCCCCCAGCAGAAGCGCGACATGGTCGCCGCCCTCCAGTCCAAGGGCCACACGGTCGCCATGACCGGCGACGGCGTCAACGACGTACTGGCGCTGAAGGACGCCGACATCGGCGTCTCGATGGGCTCGGGCTCGGAGGCCACCCGCGCGGTCGCGCAGATCGTCCTCCTCAACAACAGCTTCGCCACCCTCCCCTCGGTGGTCGCCGAGGGCCGCCGGGTCATCGGCAACATCACCCGGGTCGCGACCCTCTTCCTGACGAAGACGGTCTACTCGGTGCTGCTGGCCATCCTCGTGGTGTGCACCCAGGTCGACTACCCGTTCCTGCCGCGCCACCTGACGCTGCTCTCCACCCTGACGATCGGTGTCCCGGCCTTCTTCCTGGCCCTCGCGCCGAACAAGGAGCGGGCCAAGCCGCACTTCGTGCGCAGGGTGATGCGGTACTCGATCCCCAGCGGCATCATCGCCGCCGCCGCGACCTTCACCACGTACCTGCTGGCCCGGTCCCACTACACCGGTGCGGACGCGCTGGCGGCGGAGACCAGCGCGGCGACGCTGACGCTGTTCCTGGTCGCGATGTGGGTACTGGCGATCATCGCCCGGCCGTACACCTGGTGGCGGATCGGCCTGGTGGCCACGATGGGAGTGGGCTTCCTGCTGGTGCTGGCCGTGCCGTGGCTGCAGAACTTCTTCGCGCTGAAGCTGGTGGGCACGACGATGCCGTGGACTGCCGTCGGCATCGCGGTGGCCGCCGCCGTACTGCTCGAAGCGGTCTGGCGCTGGGTCGGCCGGAAGTGGCCCGCCTGACGCCCTGAAGCCCCGCCGCCCCCTTGGGCGGCGGGGCCCCTCGGGGGCGGAACGGGCGGGCCAGGGGGGCGGCCCCCGGCGGAGCCGACCCCCCGACGCCCCCGCTCCCTCAGTCGAACCAGCGGTCCCGCGACAACTCCCCCGTCCGCGTCGGATCCTCCAGCAGCGCCGCCACCTCGAACCTCCGCGGCCACTCCCCCGCCGCCCAGGCCAGGCCCGCCGCCACCCCCTCCAGCGTGGCCGCGTGGATCACGCCGTCGGGCGTCCGCCGCCAGTCCAGCTCGACGCCCCCGGCCCGGAGTTCGTCGTGCTCGCGGTAGACGTCCGGGGTGTCGGGGCCGAGCAGGACCCGCACCGCGGCCGGCACCTCGTGCTCCGTACCGGCCTCCGCCACCTCCGCCGCCACCGTCTCGCTGACCCGCCGCACCTGGAGGAGCTCGGCCAGCGCCGCGGCCAGCGCCGGGGCCACCGGCAGCAGCGGCAGCCCCCCGGTCAGCGGCAGCAGGTCCGGCACGTCCGCGATCAGCGCCTCGCCCGCGTCCACCACCGCGAGGTCGCCGTCGACGACCACCCGCAACTCGTCGGGCAGCGTGACCTGTTCGGGGTCGAGCGCCGCCAGCGCCGTGTACAGCGCGTGCAGCTGCCGTTCGGTCAGCTCCGCCGCCGGGTCCGTGAGCCGGGCCAGCAGCTCGGCGGCCCCGCCCGGCTCGGCGAGCAGCGAGGCCAGCGTCGTCCGTACGCCCAGGGCCCGGAGCACCTGCTCGTCGTCGAAGCCGGTCGCGTCCGCCTCGTCGTACAGGCCCTCCAGGAGTGCGTCGCCGCCCGCGGCGAGCAGTCCGGCGGGCCGGCGGCCGTCGAGCACCGGGTGGTCGCGCAGCCACCAGGCGGTGTACGGGCGCACCGAACGGGTGGTGCCGTCCGGCAGCAGCACCCGCACCTGCTGGGTCAGCGCGTCCCGCAGCGGCGGCTGCGCGAGCAGCGCGAGGGCCTGCGGCCACTTGTCGTCGTCGACCAGATCGAGGTCGCGGACCGCGACGATCTCCGTGGCGACCGGCGGTACCGGGGTGTCCGGCAGCTGGTCGAGGAGGTCCTCGCACCACACGTCGACGGCGTCGAGCAGCCCGGCGTCGTCCGGCTCGGCGTAGTCGGAGTCCCGGGGCTCGAACTCGTCGGGGTCGAGCACGACGTCCGTCGCCCGTACGAGCGCGAAGGTCGCCAGCACACCGCAGGCGGCCAGGGTCCGCTCGCCCCAGCGGTCGGCCAGCTCCTGCTCCACGAGCGCCAGTTCGCCCTCCCGCATGATCCCGGCGAAGGCGCTGCCGGGAACCACCAGCTCGCCGGCGGGCGAGGTCTCGCCGTCCTCGTCGGGCAGGGCGAGCGCGCCGAGCCAGGGCTCGTCGCCGGGCGCCAGTTCGGCGTCCCTGACCAGGCCCAGCACCGTCTCCACGAGTTCGTCGGCGTCGAGCGCGTCCTCGTCCCACAGGTCGGCCCCGTCGAGCGAGGCGGCGACGGCCGCCCGCACCTGGGGGGTGGTCAGCACGGCGCGGGGCGTCGCCGGGAGGGCGCCGAGCTTCTCCAGCAGGGGGTGGGCGGCGTCGGCGTGGGCGACCCGCAGTCCGAGCCGGGCGAGCTGTCCGGCGGCCTCGGGGGTGGAGTCGGGGAGCGGCAGCAGGACCTGCCGGGGGCCGATCGCGGTACGCCCGTTGGCGAGCGGCACCGGGAGCCCCGCCAGCCGGTCCGGGTCGATGCCGGCGAGGGACTCGTACAGCCGCCGCCACCAGTCGGGGGCGCGCTCGGCGCCCGCGATGCGCTCGATGGCGTCGCCGAGCGGCAGCCGTCCGACGCCCAGGGTCCGCAGTTCGGCCCGCCGCTCAAGACCGGCGGGCAGCAGCGTCGGCAGGACCTCGGCGAGGACCCGTACGGTCTCCTCCCCCGCCCCTTCGACGACCTCCGCCTCGAACGGGCGCAGCGCGGGCTGCTCCTCGGTGGGCGCGGCGGGCAGCAGGAACGCGACGCGCGGCAGCCGTCCGACGACGGCGGCCCGCAGCGCCCCGTCCAGGGCGCCCTTGCCGAGCGGCCCCGGCACCAGGTCGATGGTCCCGGTGCCGACCGGCTGCCAGCCGCCGAGCAGCTCGGCGTAGGCGTCGGCGGCCCGCTCGACGAGGAAGTCGGTGAGCGGGCCCGGTGCCGGGTGGCGCCGGGTGGGGTCGAGCGGGAAGGAGGCGATGAGGAGGGCGGGCACGCCGAGCGGTTCGTCGGTGGGCGTCGGCGCGTGCACGACAGCGGCGGTACGGGGCGGCAGCGGCGCGCCCTCGCCGTCGACGGGCACCGCCCAGGTGAGCGACCAGTGGGGCCGCAGCCGCTCCTCGACGGGCCGGTCGGCGAGCAGGTCCCGGCCGAGGGCCCCGGCGGCGGCGTGGGTGCGCCAGCGGGTGGTGCGGGCGCCGGTGCCGTCGGCGCCGGTGTCCCGGATGTGGACGTACGGCCCGTGCTCCTCCCGGGACAGCGTGCGCACCCCTTCCGGGGTCTCCACGACGACCTCGGCCAGGCCGGGCAGGGTCAGCAGCAGGGCGTCGTCGACCGCCGCCAGCAGGTGCTCGACCAGGGCCAGGGCCGCCGGGTCGCGCAGCGGCAGGATGACGACGGTGTCGTACCCGTCGGGAGCGGTGCCCTCGGCGGGCAGCGGAAGGCGCAGCAGGGGTACGTGCCCGTCCCGCCGCCGGATCTCGTCGGCGAGGCCGGGACTGTCCAGGGCCGCCTCGTCGGCCATCCCCCTGGCCTCGGCGAGCGACCAGCGCACGCCGCCGTGCCGGCCGACCACGGCGGGCTCGTCGCTGACCGCGAGCACGGCGGCGAACCCGACGCCGAAGCGGCCGACGGCGGTGTCGGTGTCCGCCCGCTTGGCGGAGGCGCGCAGGGTGCTGAGGGACTCGGCCCCGGCGGCGTCGAGCGGGGCGCCGGTGTTGGCGGCGGCGAGCACGGCGGGGGCGTCGGGGGTGGCCGGGTGCAGGGTGAGCCGCAGCCGGCCGGCCGTGCGGGCGCGGGCGGCGGCGTCCGCGGCGTTCTGGGCGAGTTCGACGACGAGGCGGTCGCGGTAGCCGCCGAGGGCGAGGTCCTCCTCGGCGTTGGCGTCCTCGCGGAAGCGGACGGGGGTCGCGGCCCACGCGTCGAGCACCCCGCGCCGCAGACGGGCGGTGCCGAACGGGTCGCCGGGGGTGGTGGGATCTCCGCCGTCGGGGGCCGGGACGCTCACGGGGTGCTCCGCTCTGTGGGGTGTGTGCGGCGTGAAACGTATCGCGCTGGGGCGGTGCCCCTGCCCGAGCGGCCGTCATCCACACGTGCCCCCGGGGCGGCGGGCCCTCCCGGGCCGGGTGCCCGTCCGCGGCCCGTACGTGCCCGCTCGCGCAGTTCCCCGCGGCAGCGGTTCAGGGAAGGGGCGGGGAGGGGCACAGCCTGCCGCACCCCGGCCGGACAGCCCCCCGCGCCGCCTAGGAGTGGCCCAGGTCCTCCGAAGCCGGGTCCACCGCTCCCGGCACCGACCCGCCCTCCGGGTCCGGCCGCAGCGGAAACGCGTCCACCGCCATCGAATCCAGCACCGGCCCCGCCGGCTTCGGCGTCTTCGGCATGACGGCCGCCTCCGAGTGCCCCCCGCAGCCGTACGACAGCGAGACCACGTGCCCGTCGGCCGGTCCGAACTCGTTGGCGCAGATGCCGAAGGCCTGGCCGAGCGAGCCGGAGACCGGGACCAGGAACGCGCAGGAGACGCACGCGGCCGGGGCCGCCTGGGCCATCGGGGTCTTCGCCCCGTACTCCTCGTCCCAGCGGTCCGCCGCCAGGTGCAGCCCGTACCGCGACAGCACACGGGCCCGGCGCATGCCGAGCTCCTCGGCGACCGAGGTGATCGAGCCGCGCGCCGGAGCGGGCGTCACGGTCGCCACCGGAGCGGCCAGTTCCGCGTCCTCGGTGTCCGCGACCTCCGCGAGTGCCTCCGATGCGGGGGCCACCGCGGACCCCACCGGGGCCGCGGCCCGCGGAGCCGACGCTCCCGGGGCCGCCGGCCGTGCGGCGTACTCCTCCGCCGCCAGGACCGAGTTCGGCGGCGGCTCGTCCTCGCCGGTCCAGCCCGGCTCCAGCCGCAGGTCGTCCGCCTCGGTGGGCAGCAGGTCGCCGGGGCCCATGTCGCCGGGGCGCAGCCGCTCGCTCCACGGCACCCATTCGGGTGCGGCGAGGGAGTCGGGGCCGGGCAGCAGCACCGTCTCGTCCAGGGTGACGATCTTCGCGCGGGAGGCCCGCGCGACCGTCACGGCCCAGCGCCAGCCCCGGTAGCCCGGTTCCTTCGCCTCGAAGAGATGGGTGACCACCCGGTCGCCCTCGGCGAAAAGAGTGACGTGCTCGCCGACCACTCCTGGGAAGGCTGCCTCCTCGGCCGCCTCGCGTGCGAGGTCTACCGCCTCGGCGCACAGGCGGTCGGGGGTACGGCTTCTCGTCGTCGCAGCACTCACAGGTCTCGCTTCTCTCCTACGCCGTATCACGGGTGCGCCTGCCGATGACGATGTAGATGTACGAGCCGCGGGCGGAGCGGACCTGAGGGCCGCGTCGACGTCCGCGCCCGACTACCTGCCTCGGGCACACCTTCCGCCATCCATTCTGCGGGATCGCTGAGAGGCGCGCGGCCGAGTACAACCGCCGGTGGCGCGCTACGCACGCTACCCCCTCTGCCGCCCCCATCCCACCTGCACGTCCGAATCCTGGTTCGGGTCGGGTGGTGCCCGCGTGCCGTTGGGGCACTATTGCGGGGTGGCTACCGCACGGTCGTCGTCTCGGTCGTACGTCCCAACTGGGCCGCTGCGCAAGGCGGGTCGGGCGGTCGGTCGCGCCCTCCACCTGCCGTTCACCGGTACGGCCAAAGGGATCCGGCGTGCCACGCACGCCCACGGGGCCGGTGAGTCGGGCCTCGGAAAGCTGATCGAACTGCACGCCGTGAACGGCGCGGGCGACGTATTGATCACAATCGCACTCGCCTCCACGGTGTTCTTCTCCGTCCCCACCGACGAGGCCCGCGGCCGGGTGGCGCTCTACCTCGCGATCACCATGGCGCCCTTCACCCTTCTCGCCCCCGTCATCGGCCCGCTGCTGGACCGGCTGCCGCACGGGCGGCGGGCCGCGATGGCGGGCGCGATGCTGGCGCGGGCGGTGCTGGCGCTGGCGATGTCGGGGGCGGTCGCGACGGGCGGCATCGAGCTGTATCCGGCGGCGCTGGGCGTGCTGGTGGCGTCCAAGGCGTACGGGGTGGTCCGCAGTGCGGTGGTTCCCAGACTTCTCCCGCCGGCGTTCTCGCTGGTCAAGGCGAACTCGCGGGTGACCCTGGCGGGGCTGCTCGCGACGGGTGCGGCGGCGCCGATCGGTGCCGCGCTGCAACGTGTGGGGCCCGCGTGGCCGCTGTACGGGGCGTTCCTCGTCTTCGTGGCGGGCACCTTCCTCGCCTTCTCGATGCCGGGCAAGGTCGACTCGGCCAAGGGTGAGAAACGCGCGCATCTGGCCTCCGACCACCCGGGCGAGGAAGAGGCTCCCGAGCGGCCCGGCCGGGGGCTGCGCGACGTGGGCCCCTCGGTGGTCCACGCCCTCCAGGCCAACGCGGCCCTGCGCGCCCTCTCCGGCTTCCTGATCTTCTTCCTGGCCTTCCTGCTGAGACAGCACCCGCTGGACGGCCGCAGCGCGGCGGTCTCGCTGGGCATCGTGGGCGTCGCCGCCGGGCTCGGCAACGCGGTGGGGACGGCGGTCGGGGCGTGGCTGAAGTCCCGTGCGCCGGAGCTGATCATCGCGACGGTGCTGGCGGTGGCGCTCGGGGTGTCGGTGCTGACGGCCGTGTTCTTCAGCGGGCTGCTGGTGGCGGTGCTGGGCGCGACGGCAGGGCTGTGCCAGGCGCTGGGCAAGCTGTCGCTGGACGCGCTGATCCAGCGCGACGTGCCGGAGGCGGTGCGCAACTCGGCGTTCGCCCGTTCGGAGACGTTGCTCCAGATGGCGTGGGTGGCGGGGGGTGCGATCGGCATCGCGCTGCCGTTGGTGGCGCATCTGGGGATGGCGGTGGGGGCGGCGCTGGTGGCCCTCGGTGTGCTGCTGTCGGCGAGGGGGCTGCTGCGGGCGGCGGGGAGGAGGACTTCGGGGGGGCGGGTGCTGAGGTGAGGGGTGGGGGGGTGGGGCCGTGCGGGTGCGGGTCTGCCGGGGGCGTCCCGGGCGGGAAAGGTGCGGCTCCGCCGGGGGCCGCCCCCTTGCCCGCCCGTTCCGCCCCCGGGGGCGGCCCCGCCGCCCAAGGGGGCGGGGGCCGGGGGGGGTGGACACCCCGGGAAACACCCGGGCGCGGTGGTGGTCGGTTCGGGCGATAGCCTTCGCGCATGACCGTTGCGCTGTTCTCGGGCAAGGCCCGCCGTACCACCGCCGCCCTGGCTGTCGCCTCCGCAGGGCTGCTCGTCCTCTCCGCCTGCGAGAAGCCGACGCCGCTCGCGACCGTGACCGTGGGTTCGGACTCGGTGCACGCCGAGGCCACCTGCTACGAGGACGGCAAGGGGCTCGGCGAGAAGGCCTTCACGTCCTGCATGACCAAGAAGGCCACGGAGACGATCGACGCCTCGACCGGCGACACGCTCCGCATCGGGGTGGACCCCGAGGTCGCCGAGGACGGCTGGGTGCTGTTCGTCAACGGCCGTCCGATCGACGCCGAGACGTCGAAGAAGACGTACCGCACGGTGAAGGCCGAGGACATCCTCACCCAGGAGGGCCAGCCCAACCAGATGGGCCAGGCCCAGAAGGTCGCGCTCAAGGAGGCGCAGCTGACCATCGGCCAGATCAGCGGCAAGGAACTCGCCGGCATCTGGCACTTCAAGGTCAAGCGCGCCTCCTGAACAGGCGCCCCGACCCCGTGAACATCCTCGTAGTGACCGCGGTCCCCGCCGAGCGGGACGCGGTCACGCGTGCGTTCGGGCCGGACGAGAGCGCGGTGACCGTGCTGGCGGGCGGGGTCGGCCCCGCCGCAGCCGCCGCCTCGACCGCCCGCGCACTGGCCACCGGTACGTACGGCCTGGTCGTCTCGGCCGGGATCGGCGGCGGGTTCGCCCCGGTCGCGCCGCTCGCCTCGGTGGTCGTCGCGGACGCGGTCGTCGCCGCCGACCTGGGCGCGGAGACGCCCGAGGGGTACGTGCCGGTCACCGGGCTCGGCTTCGGGACCGTGGAGCACCGCCCGCCCGCCGCGCTCGTACGGGCCCTGGCGGACGCCACCGGAGCGACGACCGGCACCGTCCTGACCGTCTCCACCGTCACCGGCACCGCCGCCCGCGCCGCCGAACTGCGCGCCCGGCACCCGCGGGCCGCCGTGGAGGCGATGGAGGGGTTCGGGGTGGCGGAGGCCGCCGCACTGTTCGGGCTGCCGGTGCTCGAAATCCGCGCCGTCTCCAACGCCGTCGGGCCGCGCGACCGCGACGCCTGGCGGATCGGGGACGCGCTCGCCGCCCTGACCGGCGCCTTCGGGAAGCTCAGGGCCGTCACGGAGGGTTGGACACCACATGAGCACGACGCACACGAACACGGCCACGGAGCCGGCGGGCCGGGCTGACGCGCTGAGGATCGCTTACTCGCCCTGCCCCAACGACACCTTCGTCTTCGACGCCTGGGCGCACGGCCGCGTCCCCGGCGCCCCCGCGCTGGACGTCACCTTCGCGGACATCGACCTCACCAACGGCATGGCCGAGCGCGGCGAGTTCGACGTGCTCAAGGTGTCCTACGCGGTGCTTCCGTGGGTTCTCGACCAGTACGCGCTGCTGCCGTGCGGCGGGGCGCTCGGGCGCGGCTGCGGGCCGCTCGTGCTGACCCGCGACGGGGACGTGGACCTCACCGGCAGGACGGTCGCGGTGCCGAGCGAGCGCTCGACGGCGTACCTGCTGTTCCGGCTGTGGGCGGCGGACGTCGTGCAGGGCGAGGTCGGCCGGATCGTGGTCATGCCGTTCGACGAGATCATGCCCGCGGTGCGCGACGGGCGGGTGGACGCCGGTCTCGTCATCCACGAGGCGCGCTTCACCTACCAGCGCTACGGGCTGCACAAGCTGGCCGACATGGGCGAGCACTGGGAGGCCACCACCGGGCTGCCGATCCCGCTCGGCGCGATCATCGCCAAGCGGTCGCTGGGCGAGGAGCGGCTGCGGGCGCTGGCCGGGGCGGCCAGGGCGTCGGTGCGGATGGCCTGGGACGATCCGTCGGCCTCGCGCCCGTACGTCGCGGCGCACGCGCAGGAGATGGACCCCGCGGTCGCCGATCAGCACATCGCGCTCTACGTGAACGAGTTCACGGCCGACCTGGGCGAGGACGGCTACGCGGCGGTGCGCGGCCTGCTGGAGCGGGCGGCGACCGAGGGCCTGGTGCCGCCGCTGGGTCCGGACGCCCTGAGCTTCCCGTAACGCCGCCGCTGGGTCAGGGCGCCCTGAACTTTCCCGTAAGAGCGCTCCCGGGCCGGGTCCCGCCTCCGTACGAAAGCGGGCGCACCGGCCCGGACATGGACCCGGGCCCAGGAATTCCGGTCCTTCCGGCTCCTGGGCCCGTACGTCCTTCCGCCGAGCCGACCCGCCGCCGGGCGGGCGGGGCGGCTATACGTCGAGCTGGTCGGCGACCGCGCGCAGCAGGCCGGCGATCTTCTTGCCCGCGGCCTTGTCGGGGTAGCGCCCGCGCTCCAGCTGCGGGGTGATGTTCTCCAGCAGCGTCGTCAGGTCCTGCACGATCGAGGCCAGCTCGTCCGGCTTGCGGCGCTGGGCCGCCGCGACCGAGGGGGTCGGGTCGAGGACCGTCACCGACAGCGCCTGGTCGCCGCGCTGACCTGCGACCACACCGAATTCGACGCGCTGGCCGGGCTTGAGGCTCTCCACACCTGCCGGAAGCACGGAGGAGTGGACGAAGACGTCGCCGCCGTCGTCGCGCGAGAGGAAGCCGAAGCCCTTTTCGCCGTTGAACCACTTGACCTTGCCGGTAGGCACCGTCTGTCCTCGTCCTCGTACTCGTCGGGTCCGGAAAGCCGCGAAAACGGCTCCGGATAGCACTACAGCGGGTCTTCACCGACCCGCCACTCACCAGGCTAATGGTCCTCACGCTGCTGACAAGAGCTGCCGGAGCCCGGCCGACGCCTTCCCCCGCACCGGCCCCCGGGGCAGGGAACTACCCTTGCCGGGTGAGCAATGAAACCAAGAGGGACCGGGCCGAGGCCGCCGGGGCCGGGGATCGGCTGGTTCGCGTCGGCGGGATCGTCTTCTTCGTCGGGGCCGTCGCGACGCTGGTGACGTTCGTGCCGATGTTCCTGGGAACCGAGCCGTTCCCCTCGATCGCGTACGCGGTGTGCATGTTGATGGGTGTGGGCTTCGTCATCGCCGCGGCGGGCGTGCTGCGCTCGATCGCGGTCCAGCGCAAGCAGGCACGCGGCGGCGCGTAGCCCCCGCGGCCGGGTGCCCCGGCGGCACCGTCGGCCGGATACCGCCGATGCCCGCGGTGCCTCCCGTGCCCGTGATGCCGCCCGTGGCCGTGGTGCCGCCCGTGCCTGATGCCGCCCGTGGCCCGGGGCCAGGGGCGGCTAGGCCGCAGCGCCGGCGCCCAGGTGCCGCGTCAGCCAGCCCGCGAAGCCCGTCAGGTCCGGGAGGATCACGTCGGCGCCGGCCTCCTGGAGGGCGCGGGCGTCGTAGGGGCCGGTGGTGACCGCGACGGACAGGGCCTCGGCGGCGCGGGCGCCGCGGACGTCGCCGAGGTGGTCGCCGACGTAGACGGTGGCGCCGTGCTCGCGCAGGGCCAGGGCCTTGCCCTCGGCCCAGACGTTGCCGATCACCGCGTCCACCTCGATGCCCAGGTGCTCCAGGTGCAGTTTGGCGTTGGGCTCCCACTTGCCGGTGACGACGACCGCCCGGCCGCCCGCCGCCCGTACCGCGGCGACCGCCTCGCGGGCGCCCGGGAGGGCCGTGCTGGGGGTGATCGCGTACTCGGGGTAGAGCGCGCGGTAGCGGTCGGCGATCTCCTCGATCCGGTCGGCGGGGAACCAGTTGGCGATCTCCTGCTCCAGCGGCGGGCCGAGCCGGGAGACGACCAGGTCGGCGTCGATCGGCACCCCGGTCTCGGCGGTGAGCCGCTGGTAGGCGGCCTTGATGCCGGGGCGGGAGTCGATCAGCGTCATGTCGAGGTCGAAGCCGACGACGGGGCCACCGGGGGCCAGGGGGCCGGTGGAATCGGCGGGTTCGTCGGACACCGGATGCGTGTGGTGTGCATGCGTACTCATGCAGGCCATTGTGCCGGGGCGCCGCCGAACCCCCCGGTCGTACACTTAGGGCCGCCTAAGTTGCCTGCTCAGGCTCCGAGATCAGCCTTCGAAATGGGACCGATGCCGACCGCCGCCCCTCCCGTGTCCGGGTCATCCCCGCCGCCCGCCCGGCCCGCCCCGTCCGTGTCGCCCCCGGCGCGGCCCCGTCGTGCAACGGTGACGCGGCGGATCGGCTGGACGGTGGCGGCCGTGGTGTCGCTCGCCGTCGCCGTGCTGCTGAGCCTCGCCGTGGGGGCGCGCGGCATCGCGCCGTCGACCGTGTTCGACGCGCTGCTGCACGGGGGCGACAGCCCGGACGCCGAGGTGGTGCGGCAGATGCGGGTGCCCAGGACCGTGCTGGGGATCATGGTGGGGGCCGCGCTGGGCCTCGCCGGGACCGCGCTCCAGGGCATCACCCGCAACCCCATCGCCGACCCGGGCATCCTGGGCATCAGCCAGGGCGCCTCGGTCGGGGTGGTGCTGGCCATCGCGTTCGCCGGGGTGCACACGCTGACGGGGTACGTGTGGTTCGCGTTCGGCGGCGCGGCCGTCGCCTCGGTCGCGGTGTACGCCGTCGCGTCCCGCGGGCGCGGCGGCGCGACCCCGGTGAAGCTGGCGCTCGGCGGTGCGGCGATCAACGCGCTGCTGGTGTCCGTGACGATGGCGGTACTCACCACGAGGGCCGCAGCGATGGACGAGTTCCGCTTCTGGAACGTGGGGGCGCTGGCCGGGCGCGGCTCCGAGATCGTCGGCCAGGTGTGGCCGTTCCTGCTGGTGGGGGTGGTGCTGGTGCTGGCCGTGGCACGCGGCCTCGACGCGCTGGCGCTCGGTGAGGACGTCGCGAAGGGGCTCGGGCAGAACGTGGCCGCGGTCCGCGTGGTGGGCGGGCTCGGCGCGACCGTGCTGACCGGGGTGGCGGTGGCCGCCGCCGGTCCGATCGCGTTCATCGGGCTCGCGGTGCCGCACATCGCCCGCGCGATCGTGGGCAGCGACCACCGGTGGACGCTGCCGATGGCGGCCGTGACCGGTCCCGTGATGCTGCTGGTCGCCGATGTGGTGGGCCGGATCGTGTTCCCGCCGAGCGAGGTCCCGGCGGGTGTGATGACGGCGCTGATCGGGGTGCCGTTCCTGGTCACGCTGGTGCGCCGGAAGGCGGTGCCGGCATGACGGCGACCACGGCGTCCGTCCGGGCCGCCTCCCGTACCCGTCCGGCCGGGTACTCCCTGGTCCGCGCCGGTCGCGCCTCGTTCCTGCTGCACCGCAGGGCCGCCCTGGTGGGGGCGGGTCTCGCGGTGCTGCTCGCGGCGGTCTGCGTCGCGTACCTGTGCGTCGGCGAACGCTTCGTACCGCCCGGCGAGGTGCTGCGGGTGCTGCTGGGCATGGACTCGCACAGCGGGCTGGTGGTGGGGACGCTGCGGCTGCCCCGGATGACCGTCGGGCTGCTGGTCGGGCTCGCCTTCGGGGTGGCCGGGGCGCTGATCCAGACCGTCGCGCGCAATCCGCTGGCCAGCCCGGACATCATCGGCATCAGCCAGGGGGCCGGTGCGCTGACCGTCGGCGCGATGATCTTCGGGGTCACCTCGGCCGGGGTGCTGCCGTACCTGTCGGTCGCCGGCGGGGTGCTCGCCGCGGCGCTGGTGTACGTGTTCGCCTGGCGCGGCGGGCTGCACGCGACGAGGTTCGTCCTGATCGGGATCGGC
Source organism: Streptomyces sp. NPDC004111 (assembly GCF_042874215.1). NCBI lineage: Bacteria > Bacillati > Actinomycetota > Actinomycetes > Kitasatosporales > Streptomycetaceae > Streptomyces > Streptomyces sp. NPDC004111. Next base: position 129,642 of record NZ_JBIAMU010000004.1, on the reverse strand, counting down.
TTCGCCATCGCCCTGAAGTCGGTCACCCAGCTGTTCCTGACCAAGGGCGACTATCTGGTCGCGCAGCAGGCGCAGATCTGGATGACCGGTTCGCTCAACGGGCGCGGCTGGGACGAGGCGACCGTCCTGGGCTGGGTGCTGCTGGTGCTGCTGCCGGGCGTGGCGTGGGCCGCGCGGGCGCAGCGCACCGCCGCCATGGACGACGACACCGCCGTGGCGCTGGGCGTACGGCTCGGGCGGGTGCGGCTGGGGCTGGTCGCGCTCGGGGTGGTGCTGGCGTCGGTGGCGACGGGGGCGGCCGGTCCGGTCGACTTCGTGGCGCTGCTGGCCCCGCAGATCGCCCGCCGGATCACCCGGACCGCGCAGATCCCGCTGGTGTGCTCGGCGCTGCTGGGTGCCGTCATCGTGGTGTCCGGGGATCTGCTGGCCCGCCGGCTGTTCTCGCCCACCGAGCTGCCGGTGGGCGTGCTGACCGCCGCCGTCGGGGCTCCGTATCTGATCTGGCTCATCGTGCGCGGGCACGGCGGGCGCAATGGAGGCAAGGCATGAGTTCCCAGTCCGCCCCTTCGACCGCTTCCGGCACACGGCTGCGGGCCGCCTCGCTGACCCTGGGGTACGAGGACCGGACCGTCGTCCGCGAACTGGACCTGGCCGTTCCGGACGGGCGGGTGACCGTCATCGTGGGCCCCAACGCCTGCGGCAAGTCGACGACCCTGCGGGCGCTCGGCCGGCTGCTGAAGCCGCAGGGCGGCTCGGTGCTCCTGGACGGTACGGAGCTGGCCCGCATCCCCACCAAACGGATCGCCCAGTCGATCGGGCTGCTGCCGCAGACGCCGGTGGCCCCGGAGGCGATCACCGTCGCCGACCTGGTCTCGCGCGGCCGGCAGCCGCACCGGGCGTGGTGGAAGCAGTGGTCCGAGGAGGACGAGCGGGCGGTGGTGGACGCCATGGCGCGCACCGACGTGAGCGAGCTGGCCGACCGCCCGGTGGACGCGCTCTCCGGCGGTCAGCGCCAGCGCGTGTGGATCGCGATGGCGCTGGCCCAGGAGACCGATCTGCTGCTGCTCGACGAGCCGACGACGTACCTCGACATCGCCCACCAGGTGGAGGTGCTGGACCTGGTGCGCCAGCTGAACCGGGAGCAGGGCCGCACCGTCGTCGTGGTCCTGCACGACCTGAACCAGGCCGCCCGGTACGCCGATCACCTGGTGGCGATGAAGGCGGGCGTGATCGTGGCCGAGGGGCCGCCCGGCGAGGTCGTCACGGCGGACCTGGTACGGGAGGTGTTCGGGCTGGAATCGGTCGTGGTGCCGGACCCGGTGACGGGTTCGCCCCTGGTGGTGCCGGGGGCGCCGTGGGCCGGTGGCGGGTCGGGGGCGACCTCGCTCGCGGGCTCCGACGGGAAGGCCGGTACGACGTCTCACGCGGCCCAGGACGGGGAAGGGGAACCGGACTCCTCTCCGCCCGCTCTCCGAAAGGCACCCACCTCATGAAGCCCGTGCAGCCCGTGAACTCCGTGCCGCCTTCGCCGCACCGCAGCCGCACCCGACCCCGTAGGCGCCCGAGGGCCGCCGTGCCGCTCGCCCTCACCGCCGTGGCCGCGCTGGCGCTCTCCGCCTGCTCCTCCTCCGGCGGTCCCGACTCCGGCTCGGCGTCGGGCGCGGGGCAGGGGACGCGCACCGTCCGCACGGCCATGGGCGAGGTCGAGGTGCCGAGGGCGCCGAAGCGCGTGGTCGTCCTGGACACCGCCGAACTGGACTCGGCGATCACACTCGGCGTCAGGCCGGTCGGCTCCACGCACGCCGACGTCAAGTCGGGGTTCCTGAGCTACCTCCCCCCGGACAAGGTCGCCGGCATCAAGGACGTCGGCGAGATGATGACCCCCAACCTGGAGGCCGTCGCCGCGCTGGAACCGGACCTGATCCTCACCAGCAAGGTCCGCCACGAGGACAAGTACGACGAGCTGAAGGCCATCGCCCCGACGGTGATGACCGAGGGCACCGGCTTCCCCTGGAAGGAGAACTTCCAGCTGCACGCCGAGGCCCTGGGCAGGCAGGCGGAGGCGAAGCGGGTGGTCGCCGCGTACACCGCGCACGCGGCGAAGGTGACCGAGGCGGTCGGCGGCAAGGAGAAGGCAGCCGCGACGAAGGTCAACGTGGTGCGCTTCGTGGAGGGTGCGGACATCCGCATCTACGGCAGGCGGAACTACATCGCGACGGTGCTCGCGGACGTCGGCCTGGGCCGCCCGCCGATCACGGACAGGGCGAAGGACGGCTTCTCGTACGACGTGAGCCCGGAGAAGATCGACCTGGCGGGCAAGGACGCGGACGTCCTCCTCCACTCGACGTACGGCGACCCGGCCAAGGCCAAGCAGACCGCGACGCTGAACTCGGCGCTGTGGAAGTCGATCCCGGCGGTGAAGGCGGGCAAGGTCTTCGCGGTCGACGACCAGCTGTGGATCCAGGGCATCGGCTACACGGCCGCCGACAAAATCCTCACCCAACTCCAATCCCACCTCACCCCCTAACCCACCCCACCCCCGCCGCCTTGGGCGGCGGGGCCGCCCCCCGGGGGCGGAACGGGCGGGCAAGGGGGCGGCCCCCGGCGGAGCCGCACCTCATGTCCCGCCCACCCCTGCGGAGCCGCACGCCCCCGCCCCGGACGCCCCCCACCCCTTCCCCCCGGCAGGGCCCCCTCACCCACCAATCCGCCGCGCCCTCCACACCAAATAAACCGCCGAAACCACCGCCGCCGTCCGCACCAGCACCGGCCACAACCCCGTCAACGCATCCGTCAGCGCCCCCTCCGCCTGCATCGACAGCTGCTCCCCCCACCGGCCCTGGCTCCGGCCCCACAGCCACACCGCACCGCCCGCCGCGACCAGTCCGGGCAGGCCCAGGACCGCCCACTTCGCCTCCGCGCGCGACAGCTTCCGCGACAGGTACGCGAGGAGCCAGCCGCCCGCGAGCACCAGCAGGTTCCCCACCACCGCCCCCGCGACCAGCAGCACCGCCGCCAGCAACAGGAACGGACTGCCGCGCGGCACCAGCGGGGCCCGGACCGGCAGGTCCTCCTCCGCCTCCTCGGCGTCCCGCGCCGCCTTCTTCCTCCCCGCCACGGGCGCCCGCCGCCGCGCCCGGCGGTCGGCAAGCCGTCGCAGCACACTGCGCTCGTCCTCGCCGGCGTCCTCGGTGGCCGCCCCGCCCTCGCCGTCCTTGTCCCCGTCCCCGTCCTCGTCCTCGTCGTCCTCCGGCGGAGGCTTGAGTATCTCGGGGATCTCCACGCCGCCGGTGAAGCCGGGCACGGAGGTGCCGAGGCCGCCGAAGGGGCCGGGATCGGCCCGCCACCACTCCTCCGGGCCCTTCCCCGGCGGGCCGAGTTCGTCCGTACCGGCGACGTGCGGCCCGGTGGGGAACGGCTCCGGACCCGAGGGCCCCGCCCGCCCGGTCGGCGCCTTCTCGAAGCCGACGGGCTCCTCCGCCCCCTTCGCGCCCCGGCCGTCCCGCGCGCCCCAGCCGTCCGCCGCCCCCCGGCCGTCGCCCCTGTCCTCGCCGGCCGCCGACGATCTGCGCTGGCGGGGCAGCACCCGCCGGGAGGTGCGCGAGGAGAGCACCTCCTCCACGCCGCTGCCGCCCGCCGCCGCCTCGACGATCTCGTCCGGCGTGCCGAGCCTGCCGAGGATGCGCTGCACGGCGGCGGCGCTGTCCGGGCCGCCGATGGCCTTGGCCCGCTGCCGGTCGATCTCGGTGCGCAGCGAGGACACCAGGCGCATCCGGTCGCCTGAGGTGAGCTGCTGTTGCTGGGCGAGGTCACCGACCCGGCTCAGATAGTCGAAGACCAGCTGGTCGCTCTCGATGCCCACGACGCCGTCCGTCCCCTGCTCCCGCAGTCAGTGCCCTGCCCGGCCATGTTCGTGCCCCTGCCCCGTCCGGCCCGTGCTTGCCCTGCCGTTCGGGCGTTTCCGGATGATTACGGTCGTTCCGGTCCCGGTGCTCGGCAAGTGCCCGCCGGTCACGAGCAGTTGCCGGTCCGCCCTGCTCCGACGTTAGCGCCTGCCGCGCCGGGCCGGGTCGCGCAGACGCTACCGTGGGGCGGATGGGGACCAGCGAGCTCGACCGGGAGGCGCACGTGCCCGAAGGAATCACCACCGGCGGCCGGGCCGCCGGTACGCAGGCGGGCACGTCCGGCACGCCCGAAAGCACGGCGGGCGGCGGCACGGCGGGCGGCGGCACGCCCGGCGGCACCGCACCCGCCGGCAGCTCCCCCACCGCACCCCGCACCCTCGCCGAGGCGCTCCGCACCCGGGACGACGCCTCCCTCGCCGGGCTGCTGCGCGCCCGGCCCGATCTGCTGTCGCCGGTGCCCGGGGACCTCGGGCTGCTGGCCACCAGGGCCGGAACCCGGGCCTCCGTCGTCCGCGCGCTGGAGCGGCTCGACCGGTTCGCGCTGCAGACCGCCGAGGCGCTCGCGGTGGCGCCCGATCCGGCGACGTACGACATGCTCCGGGCCCTGATGAGCGGTGACGAGGGCGACCGCGCGGTCGAGGCGGCGCTGCCCGGCGCCGTACGGATGCTGCGCGAGCAGGCCCTGCTGTGGGGCGCCGACGACCGGCTCCGGTTGGTGCGCACCGCGCGCGAGCTGCTCGCGCCGTCGGCCACCCACCCGTCCCCGACCGGGCTCGGCCCGAGCGTCGCGGAGGCGACCGCCGGGATGTCCCCGACCCGGCTCCAGGGCATCCTGGCCGCCATCGGACTGCCCACCACGCACGACCCGGTGTCCGCCGTACAGGCGCTGACCTCGCTGTTCACCGACCGCGCACGGATGGACGCGCTGCTCGACACCGCGCCGTCGGACGCGCTGACCGTGCTGGACCGGCTGGTCTGGGGACCGCCGTACGGCGAGGTCAGCTCGGACCCGGCGCCGCCGGTGCGCTGGCTGCGGGACCACGGGCTGCTGCTGCCGACCAGCGCGCGCACCGTCGTGCTGCCCCGCGAGGCGGCCCTGCACCTGCGGGCGGGCCGCGCCCACCGCACCCCGGAACCGGTTGCTCCGGAGCTGGTCGCGGCGTCGGAGCACACCCGGAAGATGGTCGATCTGACGGCGGCGGGGCAGGCGTTCGGCGCGCTGACGACGGTCGAGGACCTGCTGAAGGACTGGGACCGGGGCGGGCCCCCGGTACTGCGCTCGGGCGGGCTGAGCGTCCGTGATCTGAAGCGGACCGCGGCGGCCCTGGACCTGCCGGAGCCGACGGCCGCTTTCTGGCTCGAACTCGCTTACGGCGCCGGGCTGTTGGCGTCCGACGGGGAGGCCGACGAGCGGTACGCGCCGACGCCCGCGTACGACGCGTGGCTCGACCTGCCGCCCCAGGAACGCTGGTCCCGTCTCGCCGCCGCCTGGCTGCGCGGCACCCGTACGGCGGGCCTGGTCGGCGGCCAGGACGCGAAGGGCCGCACGCTGTCCGCGCTGGGCCCGGACCTGGACCGCTCCTCGGCACCCGAGGTGCGCCACCGGGTGCTGGCACTCCTCGCCGCGCCCGGCCTCCCGGAGGGCACCGCCCCCGACCCGGACTCCGTCCTGGCCCGGCTCCGCTGGGAGCGCCCGCAGCGCGGCGCCACCGGCGACCTGCGCACCCGCCTCGCCCTGTGGACGCTCTCCGAGGCGGAACTGCTGGGCGTGACCGGCCGGGGCGCGCTCTCCACGCACGGCCGGGCACTCGCGGGCCTGGCCGACGAACCGGCCTCTCCGGCCTCCCCGGGCTCCCCGGCCTCCCGCGACTCTTCGGGCTCGCCCAGTACCGACACCGCAACCACCCCCACCCGGACCACCCCCACCCGCACCCTCCCCACCGATACCGAGTCCGCCGCGCACGCGCTGCGGGCGGCCGGGCTGCTGGCCCCGCTCATCCCGGAGCCGCTCGACCACGTACTCCTCCAGGCGGACCTGACGGCCGTCGCGCCGGGGCCGTTGCGGCGCCCGCTCGCGGAGATGCTGGCGGTGCTGGCAGACGTGGAGAGCCGGGGCGGGGCGACGGTGTACCGCTTCACACCGGGGTCGGTGCGCCGGGCGCTGGATTCCGGTCAGGCGGCGTCGGACCTGCACGCCTTCCTGGCGGAACACAGCCGTACGCCGGTACCGCAGCCGCTCAGCTACCTCATCGACGATGTGGCGCGCCGCCACGGGCATCTGCGGGTGGGTTCCGCTTCCTCGTACGTACGGTGCGACGACGACGCGGTGCTGGGCGAGATCCTCGCCGACAAGCGGTCCGCCGCGCTCGGCCTGCGCCGCCTCGCCCCGACCGTGCTGGCCGCGCAGACGGAACCGGTGGCGCTGCTGGACGGGCTGCGCGCGATGGGCTTCGCGCCGGCCGCGGAGTCGGCCGCCGGGGACGTGCTGATCACCCGTGCGGACGCCCGCCGCACCCCGGCCCGCACCGCCCCGGCCCCGGTGCCGGAGGGCCCGCCGGTACCGGACGAGACACTGCTGGGCGCGGCGCTGCGGGCGATCCGCGCGGGGGACATGGCGGCGAACGCGGTACGCAAGGAAGCGCCGGGGACCGGCGGCACGGGCGCCCCGGACTCCGGGACCGGCGCGGGAGCCCCCCACGGGCCCCACGGCGCGGGCGGCTCCTCCGCCCTCCCCCGCACCTCCTCCGCCGAGACCCTCGCCACCGTCCAGGCCGCCGCCCTGACCGGCTCGGCCCTGTGGATCGGCTACGTCAACGCGGACGGCGCCGCCAGCCAGCGGGTGATCGCACCGGTACGGGTGGAGGGCGGCTTCGTGACGGCGTACGACCACACGGCGGACGAGGTGAAGACGTACCCGCTGCACCGGATCACGGGCGTGGCGGAACTGGCGGACGACCCGGTGTGAGGCGGGGCGGCGACGCCGGACCACGGGTGGCGCGGGGGTGCCGCCTCACGCGGGCCGCGGCGAGTCCTCGACGGGACCGCCCGCCGTGGCACCGCCCGCCGTGCCACTTCCCGCTCCCGCCGCGGTGCCGCCCGCTGCCTCCGGCTCGTTCCGGTACCGGCGGCGGTGCACCACCCGGCCCAGCCGCCGCCCCAGCACCAGGTAGCCGAGCAGCGCTCCCGCCGTATTCATGATCACGTCGTCGACGTCGAAGGCCCGCCCGGTGACGATGGCGCCCTGCGTCAGCTCGACGAGCACCATCACGGTGACCGTCATCAGGAACATCCGCAGGAACCGCAGCCGCCGCGACCCGACGACCGGCAGCAGCACGCCGAAGGGGACGCCGAGCAGGATGTTCCCGCCGACCTGCTTGCAGGCGGCGAGGAAGGAGTAGTCCTGGAGGTACTGCCGCAGGGAGGCGCCCGGCCTGAGGTTGGAGTGCACGAGGTCCGCGGAGGCGGGCGAGGGGACGAGGGTCAGCTTCGCGAGGACGACGGCGAAGGCGACGAGGGCGACGAAGCCGAGGGCGATGGCGGCGATCCGGAAGAGGACCCAGGGCAAGGGGGTACGGGGTCGGGGGCGGCCAACTGCCTTGATTCCACTGATACGTTCGGCTCCCGCAGTCATGCCGATCCCTTTACCCCCCATTCCCCTCCCTACGCGACCCCCTCCGCCACGGCCCCGCATCCCGTGGGCACAGGGGCCGCTCCAGGAGGCGGGGGCGGGGCGGGCGGCGGTGAAGGGTGGGGGTGTGCGGCACACTGGAGGTTTGGCCTCTCCGAAAGGCACCCGCGTGAACGGACCCCTCATCGTCCAGAGTGACAAGACCCTCCTCCTGGAGATCGACCACGACCAGGCTGACGCCTGCCGCCGCGCCATCGCCCCGTTCGCGGAGCTGGAGCGCGCGCCGGAGCACATCCACACCTACCGGCTCACCCCGCTCGGCCTGTGGAACGCCCGTGCCGCCGGGCACGACGCCGAGCAGGTCGTGGACGCCCTGGTCGAGTTCTCGCGGTACCCGGTGCCGCACGCGCTGCTGGTGGACGTCGCCGAGACGATGGCCAGGTACGGCCGCCTCACCCTCTCCAAGCACCCCGTGCACGGCCTCGTGCTGACCAGCACGGACCGGCCGGTCCTCGAAGAGATCCTGCGGTCGAAGAAGATCCAGCCGCTGGTCGGCGCCCGGCTCGACCCGGACACCGTCGCCGTGCACCCCTCCGAGCGCGGCCAGATCAAGCAGACGCTGCTGAAGCTGGGCTGGCCCGCCGAGGACCTGGCCGGTTACGTGGACGGCGAGGCGCACCCGATCGAGCTGGCGGAGGACGGCTGGAGCCTGCGCCCGTACCAGAAGCAGGCCGTGGAGGGCTTCTGGCACGGCGGCTCCGGTGTCGTCGTGCTCCCCTGCGGTGCGGGAAAGACCCTGGTCGGGGCGGGTGCGATGGCGCAGGCGAAGGCCACCACCCTGATCCTGGTGACGAACACCGTCTCGGCCCGCCAGTGGAAGCACGAGCTGGTGAAGCGCACCTCGCTGACCGAGGACGAGATCGGCGAGTACAGCGGTACGAAGAAGGAGATCCGCCCGGTCACCATCGCCACCTACCAGGTGCTGACGACCCGGCGGAAGGGTGTGTACCCGCACCTGGAGCTGTTCGACTCCCGGGACTGGGGTCTGGTGATCTACGACGAGGTGCATCTGCTGCCGGCCCCCGTCTTCAAGTTCACCGCCGACCTCCAGGCGCGGCGGCGGCTCGGGCTGACGGCGACCCTCGTACGGGAGGACGGCCGCGAGTCGGACGTCTTCTCGCTCATCGGACCCAAGCGGTTCGACGCCCCGTGGAAGGAGATCGAGGCGCAGGGCTACATCGCGCCCGCCGACTGCGTGGAGGTACGGGTCAACCTGACGGACTCCGAGCGCCTCGCGTACGCGACCGCCGAAGCGGAGGAGAAGTACCGCTTCTGTGCCACGACGGCCACCAAGCGGAAGGTGACGGAGGCGCTGGTCGCCAGGCACAAGGGGCAGCAGACCCTGGTGATCGGCCAGTACATCGACCAGCTCGACGAGCTGGGCGAGCATCTGGGCGCACCGGTCATCAAGGGCGAGACGCCGAACTCGCAGCGGGAGAAGCTGTTCGACGCGTTCCGGTCGGGCGAGCTGAACGTGCTGGTCGTCTCGAAGGTCGCGAACTTCTCGATCGACCTGCCCGAGGCGACGGTGGCGATCCAGGTGTCGGGCACGTTCGGGTCACGGCAGGAGGAGGCGCAGCGGCTGGGCCGTGTGCTGCGTCCCAAGGCGGACGGGCACGAGGCACGCTTCTACTCGGTGGTCGCGCGCGACACCATCGACCAGGACTTCGCCGCCCACCGGCAGCGGTTCCTGGCGGAGCAGGGATACGCGTACCGCATCGTCGACGCCGACGACCTCCTCTCCTCCCCCGAAGAAACCCCCTAACCCGCCCCCTCCTCCCCCCGCCGTCCCCTTGGGCGGCGGGGCCGCCCCCGGGGGCGGAACGGGCGGGCAAGGGGGCGGCCCCCGGCGGAGCCGAACGCCCCCCGCCCCGGCCACCCCCGGCCCCGCACGCCGCACTCCGCACACCGCACCCGCCACTCAGCTCCCGGTCCGGAACCCCAGAACCGAAGCCCCCGTACCCGCACCCGACCCTGTACCCGACCCCGTACCCGCGTCCCCCACCTTCTGCACCGGCAGCACCCCACTCCCCCGCACGCCCCCGCTCCTCAGCTGCCACGCCAGCCACCCCATCAGCGCCAGCCCCAGCATCGGGTACGGCGACAGGCCCGGCTGCTGCCACCACGGCAGCTGCACGTCCAGGTCGCCCTTGTGCGGAATGACCCAGAAGCTGCGGCAGGTGAACAGCACCGCGAGCACCGCCGCCGCGCGGAAGCGGCGTTCGCCCGCCAGCAGGGCCAGCAGCGGCACGCACCACACCCAGTGGTGCGACCAGCTGATCGGCGAGACCAGCACCATCGTGAGCGCGACGACGACGATGCCCCACTCCTCGTGCCCGCTGCGCACCGCCCGGCGGGCCAGCCACAGTCCGGCGAGCCCGACGACGGCCGCGGTCGCGAACCACACCACGCCCGGCTCCATGGTGTGCATGGCGCGCGCCAGCATCCCCTGGAGGGACTGGTTGTCGACGATCCAGACCTTGCCCACCCGTTCGGTCTCGAACATCCGCCGGGTCCAGAAGTCGAGGCTCGCGGACGGCAGCACGAGGATGCCGAGGAGGACGGTGGCGGCGAACGAGGCCAGCGCGGTGAGGCCGTTCCTGATCCGGCCGGTGACCAGCAGGTACACGATGAAGATGGCCGGGGTGAGCTTGATCCCGGCCGCGATGCCCAGCGCGACGCCCTTGCCGAGGGCGCCCTTGGGCCGGGTCAGGTCCCACAGGACCAGGCAGGCCAGCGCGAGGTTGATCTGCCCGAACACGAACGTCTGGAAGACCGGCTCCAGCCAGATCGCGAACGCGGTCGCGACGAGGATCAGCTCGGGCCGCCGGGGCAGCTTGGCGAAGCGCCAGGAGAGACGTACGAGGAGGGCGAGAAGCCCGATGTTCCCGACGAAGAAGCACACTTTCATGGCGGTGACGGGAATCCACGTCGTCGGTACGAAGAGGATCGCCGCGAACGGCGGATAGGTGGCCGGCAGCTTCCACTCGGTGGTGACGAAGTCGTACAGGCTGGTGCCGTCGACGACGGCCTGTCCCTCCGCCCGGTAGACGAGGGTGTCGCCCATCGGGACCCGGGTGGCCAGGAAGAGCGCGGTGAGCGCGGCCACGGAGAGGACCAGCAGGGCTCGGGCACCGAACAGGGCGCGGGGGCTCACTGCGCGGGGGGCGGCGGCGGTGCGCGGGCTCGGGGACCCGGGCAGGCGGGGATCGGGGGCGCGGGGCGTCTCCGAGCGGGGCTCCGTCACACGGGAGCTCACGCGGTCGGCGGCGCGGGCTTTCTCGGTCCGGTCAGTCGTCACGCGGCAACCCTATGAGGCTTCTCCGTGCAGGCACCACGGTATGTAGGGGCCGGGCCATGTCGGCGCGTTCGCGGACTTCGGCGGGGGCGTCGTCGGACGACGGACCCGACGGGGCCGCGCGCGGGTACGGCGCCGAACCGTCCCGGGCCTCGTGCGGGGGTTACGCGCGGTTGTGCTGCTGCTGGGGTACGGAGTGCGCGGTGCGGTCGGCGGAGGCCGTGCCGGGGCCGCGGCCGTCGGCCCAGGCGTCGCGCTCGTTCCTCCAGTCGTCCGCGTGGTCGCCCAGCAGGACCACGCTGACCGCAGCGCCCGTGAAGACGCGGACCGCGCGCAGGGCGCGGGTGGCGAAGTGGGATTTGCCCGTGACCGCGGTGGCGCCGGAGTGCCGGGGGGACGCCGTGGTGCGGGGGCCTGTCATCGCTGGTGTCGCTGTTGCTGTGCTCATACATCCATGGTGGCTGCGGTGGTGCGGCGGGGCATCGGACCAAGGGGTGAACCGGGCCTTCCTGGGCCTCCACCCAGAGGCTGACCTCGTACCCCTGGCTCACCCCAGGGTCTTACGGGGTGGGGGCCTCCCGGGGGGGGTGTGGGAGCGGGGTTGCCGGGGGCGTCCGGGGTGCGGGGGTGCGGCTCTGCCGGGGGCATCCGGGGCGGGGGTGCGGCTCTGCCGGGGCGTCCGCGGTGGGGGTGCGGCTCCGCCGGGGTGGGCGGGGGCGAATGTGCGGCTCCGCCGGGGGCCGCCCCCTTGCCCGCCCGTTCCGCCCCCGGGGGCGGCCCCGCCGCCCAAGGAGGCTCGGGCGGGGCGGCACCGCCGCCCAAGGGGGCGGGGGAGCGAGCGTGCGGCCCCGCCGCGCAAAGGGACGGGGGCGGCACCGCCGCCAAGGGGGCAGGGCGGGGCGGCGGTGTAATTTGCTCGCTCGTGGGGGGTGGCGCCGTTAGAATCTCTGCTTCCCCCGCCTCCCTCCCGGAGCGCGCGCGTCGTCCGGACGGAAACCGGGCGGCAGTCAGACGTGACCCCCGCCGAGCCGTGCCGCACACCCGGCCCGCCCCGGTCCCCGCCCGTCGGCCCGCCTCCGCGGTCCGGCCGGCCGGACCCCGGCCCGCCGCAAGGAACCCGGCTGCCCGGCCTGCTCACCCAGCCGGAGGCTTCACCGTGCCCGCGCACGCATCCGCAGTACCCGCCGACCTCTCGCCCGACGACCCGCTCTCGCGCGAGCGCGCCCATCTCGCCGCCTCCCGTTCCGCCCTGCGCGCCATGCGCGAGGACGTCGAGAACCTGGACATCCGGGACGTCACCGCGAACTGGGTCAACTCCCTCGTCCTCACCGCCCAGATCGAGGACCGCATCAAGGCCCTCGCGGACCTCTCCCACACCCCGCTGTTCTTCGGCCGCCTCGACTACCTGCACACCGTCGGCGCGGAACGGGCCGAGGGCACCCCGGGCGAGCACTTCTACATCGGCCGCCGGCACGTCCACGACTCCGACGGCGAGCCGATGGTCGTCGACTGGCGCGCCCCGGTCTCGCAGCCGTTCTACCGGGCGTCCAAGAAGGACCCGCAGGACGTCGGGCTGCGCCGCCGGTTCGGTTACACCGCGGGCGAGTTGACCGCGTACGAGGACGAGCACCTGTCCGACCCGTCCGACGCCGACGACCCGCTGACCAGCAAGCTCCTCCAGGCGGAGATCGAGCGTCCGCGCGTCGGTCCGATGCGGGACATCGTCGCGACGATCCAGCCGGAGCAGGACGAGATCGTCCGCAGCGGACTGTCGGGCTCGGTGTGCGTGCAGGGCGGTCCCGGTACCGGGAAGACCGCCGTCGGTCTGCACCGGGTCGCCTACCTGCTCTACGCCCACCGCGAGCGCCTCGCCCGCACCGGCACCCTGGTCATCGGCCCGAACCGTTCCTTCCTCCACTACATCGAGCAGGTCCTCCCGGCGCTGGGCGAGTTGGAGGTGAAGCAGGCGACGGTCGACGACCTGGTCACCACCGACGGCGAGGGCGTACTGCTGGAGATCCGCGGTACGGACGAGGCGCCCGCCGCCGTCGTCAAGGGCGACGCGCGGATGGCGGAGGTGCTGCGCCGGGCGATCCGTTCGCACGTGACGATGCCCGTCGAGCCGGTGGTGGTCGTGCGCGGCTCGCGCCGCTGGCGGGTCCCGGCGTACGAACTGGAGGAGATGGTCCGCGAGTTGCTGGCCCGGGACATCCGTTACGGCGCGGCCCGCGAGGCACTTCCGCGGCGCATCGCCCACCAGGTGCTGGTGCGGATGGAGGAGGCGGGGGAGGCACCGGACGACCGGGTGCAGGACGCGGTGGCGCGCACCCCCGCGGTGAAGCAGGCGGTCAAGGCGATCTGGCCGCCGGTCGACCCGGCGAAACTGGTGCTGCGGCTGCTCGCCGAGCCGGAGTTCCTGGCCGCGCACGCGGAGGGCGTCCTCACCGAGGAGGAGCAGCGCACGGTCCTGCACGCCAAGCCGGCCCGCAGCGTGCGGTCGGCGAAGTGGTCGGCGGCCGACGCGGTGCTCATCGACGAGGCCCGCGACCTGGTGGAACGCACCCACTCGCTCGGCCATGTCGTGCTCGACGAGGCGCAGGACCTGTCGCCGATGCAGTACCGGGCGGTGGGGCGGCGGTGCAGTACGGGCTCGGCGACGGTGCTCGGCGACCTGGCGCAGGGCACCACGCCGTGGGCGACGGGCAGTTGGGCCGAGGCCCTGCACCACCTGGGCAAGCCGGAGGCGGTCCTGGAGGAACTCACGGCGGGCTTCCGCGTCCCCCGCGACGTCATCGCCTACGCGTCGCGGCTGCTGCCGCACATGTCGCCGGGGCTGACGCCGGTGACGTCGGTACGGGAGAGCCCGGGGGCGATGTCCGTCGAACGGGTCCCCGACGGGGCCGACCTCGACGCGGCCGTCGTCGAGGCGTGCGAGGCGGCGCTGCTGCACGAGGGGTCGATCGGCCTGATCGCGGCGGACGCGCGGGTGGCGTCGCTGGCGAAGGCGCTGGAGGCGGCGGGGCATGCGCCGCTGTCCCCGGGCGAGGAGACGACTGCGGCTTCCCGGCTGACCCTGGTGCCCGCGTCCCTGGCCAAGGGTCTGGAGTACGACTACGTGGTCCTGGACGAACCGGCGGCGGTTGTGGCGGGGGAGGCGGATGAGCGGACGGGTCTGAGGCGGCTGTACGTCGCTCTGACCCGAGCGGTCTCCGGCCTCACCATCCGCCACACGACCCCCCTGCCGTCCCCCTTGTCCCCCTGACCCCCGGGTCTCCCAACCGGCGGCTGCCGCCGCGCGGACGCGAGCGTGGCGTGCCCCTTCAGGGGGCGGGGGGGCACGCCACACCGCCGCCCGTGTTACGGGTTGAGGGTGGTGTGCCAGGTTTCTACCGCGCGGGGGCACACCGGCTCCCCCCAGCCCCCCGGCCTCGCCGCCCCGCCGATGTGGAACGCGTTGATCCCCGCCCCGAGCAGCACCGGCAGGTGATCGAGCCGCAGCCCGCCCCCCACCAGAATCTGCGCCGCGTACCCCGGCTCCCCCGACCGCCCCGCCTCGGCGAGCAGCGTGGGGAGGCCCGCGTCGACCCCCTCCGCCGCGCCCGCCGTCAGGTACGTGTCCAGGCCCGGCAGGTCCGCCAGCGACTTGCGGACCGCGTCCCGGTCCGCCGCCCGGTCGACCGCCCGGTGGAACGTCCACCGGCACCCGTCCAGTTCCGCCACCAGCCGCTCGACCGCGACGAGGTCCGCGTTCCCGTCCTCGTCGAGGAAGCCGAGTACGAACTCCTCCGCGCCCTCGGCCCGCAGTGCCCGCGCTTCGGCGACGAGCGCGTCCATGTCCTCGCGGGATCCCGCGGAGAAGCCGTCGGCCGCCCGCAGCATGACCCGCAGCGGGATGTCCACGGCGGCGCGGATCGCGGCGAAGGTCTCGCGGGGCGGGGTGAGCCCGTCCGCGGCCATGTCCGTGACCAGTTCGAGCCGGTCGGCACCGCCGGACTGGGCCGCGACCGCGTCCTCGGCACTGAGGGCGATCACCTCCAGGACTGCACGCTCACTCATGGGGTTCCGCTTCCTTCACCGTAGATCCCGCTGGTCTAGTCCAATATCAAGACTAGTTGCCCAGCGCCCCTCGCGCATCACCCCCGTGCGCACCGTGATCGGCCGACTTCCCCCCGTGCGGCCCACCCCCTTCGCCCGGCGCGCCCGGCGGCGCCTCCCCCGGGGCCTTCGCGGGCTTCTCCTCGGTGGCCACCACCGGATCGATCGCACTGCCGATCCCGTACGCGCCTCCGAACGTCACGGCCAGCACCAGCGCGTACGCGGCGACCCTCGGTCCGTTCCCCATGGCACGACTCCCCTTCCCTTGTTCCGTATGCGGTGAAGCAGTTCGACCATACCCCCAGGGGGTATGAAGTCAATACTTGCGCCCCATAGGGCAGGGGGGTATACATGAACCCAGCAGCCGATACCCCCAGGGGGTAACAGGCGGCCGGCAGGCAGAAGGACCGGACCGAGCAGCAGGGCTGGAAGCCGGAGCCGAAGGCCCGAGAGAGAAACAGAAACCGTCACCCAGGGAGTGGTCATGACCGTCCAGACACCGGCATCCGCGCCGTCGCCCGAAGCGGCGGCGCCCGCCCACGTCGAACTCGCCATCGGCGGCATGACCTGCGCCTCCTGTGCCGCCCGCATCGAGAAGAAGCTCAACCGCATGGAGGGCGTGGAGGCCACGGTCAACTACGCCACCGAGAAGGCGAAGATCGCGTACGACGGCGACAGCACCGAGGTCGCCGACCTGATCGCCACCGTCGTGAAGACCGGCTACTCGGCCAAGGAGCCCGCCCCGGTGAAGCCGGCCGCGGCAAACCCGGCGGCGGCCGACGGCGGCACGGAGGACGAGGAGGACGACGACCCCGCCCTCGTCTCGCTGCGCCAGCGCCTGATCACCGCCGTCCTGCTCGCCGTCCCGGTCGTCGCGATGGCGATGATCCCGGCGCTCCAGTTCGAGTACTGGCAGTGGCTGTCGCTGACGCTGGCCGCGCCGGTCGTGACGTACGCGGCCTGGCCGTTCCACCGGGCCGCCTGGACGAACGCCCGGCACGGCGCCGCCACCATGGACACCCTGATCTCCGTCGGCACGTCGGCCGCGTTCCTCTGGTCGCTGTGGGCGCTGTTCTTCGGTACGGCGGGCATGCCCGGCATGACGCACCCCTTCGAGCTGACCATCGCCCGCAGCGACGGCGCCGGGAACATCTACCTGGAGGCGGCGGCCGGAGTCACCGCGTTCATCCTGGCCGGCCGCTACTTCGAGGCCCGCTCCAAGCGCAAGGCGGGCGCCGCGCTCAAGGCACTGCTCCAGCTCGGCGCGAAGAACGTCACCCTGCTGCGCGACGGCGAGGAAGTCACCGTCCCCACCTCCGAGCTGAAGCCCGGCGACCGCTTCCTGGTCCGCCCCGGCGAGAAGATCGCCACGGACGGCAAGGTCGTCGAGGGCACCTCCGCGGTCGACGCGTCGATGCTGACCGGCGAGTCGGTGCCGGTCGAGGTCGGCGTCGGCGACAGCGTCACCGGAGCGACCCTCAACGCGGGCGGCCGGCTGGTCGTCGAGGCCACCCGGGTCGGCGCGGACACCCAGCTCGCCCGGATGGCCAAGCTGGTCGAGGACGCGCAGAACGGCAAGGCGGCGGCCCAGCGCCTCGCCGACCGGATCTCCGCCGTCTTCGTCCCGGTCGTCATCGCCCTGGCCCTCGGCACGCTCGGCTTCTGGCTGGGCAACGGGTCCGGCCTCACCGCCGCCTTCACCGCCGCCGTGGCCGTACTGATCATCGCCTGCCCGTGCGCCCTCGGCCTGGCCACTCCGACCGCCCTCATGGTCGGCACCGGCCGCGGCGCCCAGCTCGGCATCCTGATCAAGGGGCCGGAGGTCCTGGAGAGCACCCGCAAGGTCGACACGATCGTCCTGGACAAGACCGGCACCGTCACCACCGGCCGCATGACCCTGCTCGACGTGCACCTCGCCGAGGGCACCACCGAGTCCGACGTACTGCGCCTGGCGGGCGCCCTGGAGAACGCCTCCGAGCACCCCATCGCGCAGGCCGTCGCCGCCGGTGCCGCCGAGCGGCTCGGCGAGCGCCTGCCCACCCCCGAGGACTTCGCGAACGTCCCCGGCCTGGGCGTCCAGGGCGTCGTCGAGGGCCACGCGGTCCTGGTCGGCCGCGACAAGCTCCTCACCGAGTGGGCGATGTCCCTCCCGGTGGCCCTGGAGCGGGCCAAGGCGGAGGCCGAGGCGGCCGGCCGCACCGCGATCACCGTCGCCTGGGACGGCGAGGCACGGGCCGTCCTCACGGTCGCCGACGCGGTCAAGGAGACCAGCGCGGAGGCGATCCGCCGGCTGAAGGCGCTCGGCCTCACGCCCATCCTCCTCACCGGCGACAACAAGGCGGTCGCCGAGTCCGTCGCCGCCGAGGTCGGCATCGGCCAGGTGATCGCGGAGGTCATGCCCGAGGACAAGGTGGACGTCGTCAGGAAGCTCCAGTCCGAGGGCCGTTCCGTCGCCATGGTCGGCGACGGCGTCAACGACGCGGCGGCCCTCGCCCAGGCCGACCTTGGTCTGGCCATGGGCACGGGCACGGACGCCGCGATCGAGGCGGGCGACCTGACCCTGGTCCGCGGCGACCTGCTGGCGGCGGCCGACGCCATCCGCCTCTCCCGCCGCACCCTCGGCACCATCAAGTCCAACCTCTTCTGGGCCTTCGCCTACAACGTCGGCGCGCTGCCGCTGGCCGCGATGGGGCTGCTGAACCCGATGATCGCGGGAGCGGCGATGGCCTTCTCGTCGGTCTTCGTCGTCGGCAACAGCCTGCGCCTGCGCCGCTTCAAGGCGGCCTGACCCGCACCGACCCGCACCGGAGGGCGGCTCCCGGAGGCATCTGGCCTCCGGGAGCCGCCCTCTCCCCTGTGCGCGCCGGGCTCAGTCGAAGAAGGCCAGCCGCTTCTCCTCGACGCCCTCCAGGCGATACCGCGTCCCGGTCAGCGGGCGGGTCGCGAAGAGACGGATCAGGGTCGGCAGGTCGCCGGCGTACGACGCCTCCGCGTCCCCCGCGCCCAGCCGGTACGTCTCCCCCAGGTCGGTCAGCTCCGCGCGCAGCGCGGGCAGTTCGCGGACGTACGTCAGGTGCGCGAGGAGTTCCACCGCGGGCCGCGCCCCCGCCCCGCCGTACGCGTCGCCCACCCCCCACGCCTCCCGTACGTCGCCGGTGTGCACCCACTCCCCGAGGGCGATGCCGTCGAGCCGGCCGTCCCAGGCGCCCATCACGGCGCCCGCCGCCGCGTACCCGTGCTCCAGTTCGTCGAGCAGGCGGGACAGCGGCCAGTCGGCGCGTTCGGCGATGTCGCGGTCGTTGGACTCGGGCGAGAAGACGCCCTTCTCGTACCGTTCGTCGATCACCCGCTTCAGCGCGGCCGAGCAGTGGGCGACCACGTGCCGCACCGTCCAGCCGGGGCAGCAGGTCCGTATCGCGAAGTCCTCCTCGGTGGCGCGGGACCTCAACAGGGCGAGGAACGGCTTGAGTTCGGTGTGCAGCAGCCGCTCGGGGAGCCCGGCGTCACGCTCTTCGAAAGCCCTTGGTGTCGTCATGGGCCCACGCTAGCCAGCCGGGCGGCCCGCCCGCCCCCTCACGCGTCGAACGCGGTGTCCCGGGTCGTCTTCTCCCAGGCGTGCACCTCGTCGCGCACCCCGTCCAGGTGGCCCAGCACCGCGTCCACCGCGTCCGCGCCCAGCGGCAGCCGCAGCGGGGTCGTTCCGGCGTCCAGGGCGGCCAGGATCGCCCGTGCGGCCTTCGCCGGGTCGCCGGGCTGGACGCCGTCGCTCGACTCGATCATCCGCCGGGTTCCCCCGACGGTCTCCTGGTACGCCGCCGTCTCCTCGCTCGCGCTGAAGCCGCCGAACAGACCGGTCCGGAAGGATCCCGGCTCGACGACCAGCACCTTGATGCCGTACGGCGCGACCTCGGCGGCGAGCGCCTCGCTCATGCCCTCCAGGGCGAACTTGGTCGCGCTGTACGCCCCGAAGCCCGCGAAGGACAGCTGTCCGCCCATGCTGCTGAGCTGGACCACCGCGCCCGAGCGGCGTTCGCGCATGTGCGGCAGGACGGCCCGCACGAGGGCGGCCGGGCCGAAGAAGTGCACCTCGAAGAGCGACCTCAGCTCCGCGTCGCCGGTCTCCTCGACGGCACCGACGTGGGTGCGGCCTGCGTTGTTGACCAGTACGTCGATGCGTCCGTGGCGGTCGACGACGTCGGCCACCACCGCGTCGATCCCGGCGATGTCGGTGACGTCGAGCCGGACCGCCTCGACCTGCCCGGCGTGGGCGGCGACCAGGTCGTCGAGGGTTTCGGTGCGGCGGGCGGTGGCGACGACCGTGTCTCCCGCGGCCACCGCCGCCTCGGTGATCGCACGCCCGAAGCCGCTGCCCGCACCGGTGATCAGCCAGACCTTGCCCATGATTCGCGTTCCTCCCGTCGGCCGGGCCCCGTTGCCGGACCCGTTCTCGGCACCGAGCTTCACCCACCGTCCCCTCCCCGGTCCAAGACCCTTCGTGATAACCATCGGACATGCATCACCGCACCGAGGTCCACACCCGCGATCTGGGCTACTTCCTGGCTGTCGCAAGGGAGTTGAGCTTCACGCGCGCCGCCGAGTCGCTGTACGTGTCGCAGCCCGCACTCAGCAAGCAGATCCGCCAGCTGGAACGCACCCTGGGAGTGCGGCTGTTCGCCCGCGACCGCCAGCAGGTGCGGCTCACCCCGGCGGGCGAGACCCTGCTCCCGCACGCCGAACAGACCATGACCGCCTGGCAGTTGGGCACCTCCGCACTGGAGGAGCTGCGGCTGTCGACGGCCTCGCAGCTGCGGATCGGCATGAGCAACAGTCCGGGCCGGGGCGGGCTGCTGCCCGCGATCCGCTCCCGCTTCACCGCCGAGCATCCGACGACAACGCTGTCGCTGCGCCAGGTCGACTGGTCGGACCCGTCGGCGGGGCTGTCCGACGGCACGAGCGACGTGGGGTTCGTCTGGCTGCCGCTGCCGGACCAGTCGCGGTACTCCCATGTGGTGCTCGCCGAGGAGCCCCGCATGGTCGCCCTCCCCGCGGGCCACCGGCTCGCCGGCCGCCCCTCGGTGCGTTTCGCGGAGTTCGCGGACGAGCCGTTCCTGGCCCTGCCCGCCTCGGCGGGGCCGCTGCGCGACTACTGGCTGGCCACCGACGCCCGCGACGGCTCCCCGCCGAAGGTCGGCGCGGAGGTGTCCGGCCCGGACGAGACGTACGAGGCGCTGGTGGCCGGTGAGGGCGTGGTCCTGGTCGCCTCCGGCAACGCGCCGCTGCTGCTGCGCGGCGACGTGGTGACGGTGCCGGTCCTCGACATCGGCCCGTCGCACTTCGCGCTGGCCTGGCGCAGGAACGACGACCGCCCGCTGGTCGCGGCGTACGTGCGCGCGGCCCACAGCGCACGGGGCAGCGGCCCCCACGCAGGGACCTGAGCCCCCGCATCCGGCAGGGGGCACGCCGCGGTGCCCCGGCCGGAGGCGGCAGACTGGCCGTATGACGCAGCCGTACGACGAAGCAGCCCTGCTCCGCCGGTGGACGACCACCGTCGACGCACTCCGGGCGGCCGGCCCCGGGGAGCCGGCCGGGGCCGGGGCCGCCACCGACCCCGCCCCGTACGCCGCCAATCTCCTCGCCCGCTGGTCGGAGCCCCAGCGGCACTACCACACCACCACCCACCTGGCCGTGGTCCTGGGCCACCTGGACACCCTCGCCGACCACGCCGCCGACCCGGACGCGGTGCGGCTGGCGGCCTGGTTCCACGACGCGGTGTACCTGCCCGAGCGGGACACCAACGAGGACCGTTCCGCCCGCCTCGCCGAGCGCGCGCTGCCCGAGCTGGGGCTCTCCGCCGGGCTGACGGCCGAGGTGGCGAGGCTGGTGCGGCTGACCGTCACGCACGACCCGGACCCCGACGACACCAACGGCGAGGCCCTCTGCGACGCCGACCTGGCGATCCTGGCGGCGCCCCCGGAGGCGTACGCGGCCTACGCCTCGGCGGTCCGCGCCGAGTACGCCTTCGTGCCGGACCCCGACTTCCGCACGGGCCGGGCCGCCGTGCTGAGGCAGCTGCTCGCCCTGCCGCGCCTGTTCCGCACCCCGTACGGCACCCGGAACTGGGAGGACGCGGCCCGCCACAACCTCTCCACGGAGCTGACCCTGCTCACCCCGTAGCGGAGGTCTCGGCCCGCTCCCGGGCGCTGCGCAGCACGCAGAACTCGTTGCCCTCGGGGTCCGCGAAGACCACCCAGCCGCTGCCGTCCGGCTCGCGCCGGTCGTGCAGCAGGGTGGCGCCGAGCCCGAGGTAGCGGGCCACCTCGTCGTCCCGCCGGGTGTCCGGCTGGAGGCAGAGGTGCACCGGGTTCTTGGCGGCCGGTCCGCCCGCCGTGCCGTTCTGCCGCTCCGGGACCTCGGCGAAGTACAGGTGCAGTCCGTTCGGCAGGGCGATGCTCGCGGTGGAGTCGCCGGGCAGGTCGCGTGCGTCCATGGGGTGCCCGACGACCCTGCTCCAGAAGGAGGCCAGCTCGTACGCGTTCCCGCAGTCGAACGCCACGTTGAACACCATCGCGCCCATCGGTCCCAGCCTTTCGCTCGGGCCCCGGTCGCCCCGTTTGGCCCGGGTTGCCGGACGGAGCCTATGCGCGGGCGTACGCGATCAGCACCCGCCGGGGTGCGGGCGGCCCGGGAAGCGCCCCTACGGCAGCACGGTGGGGACCGTGCTCGGGTGCTCCGCCCGCTGGTGTCTGCGCAGCAGTACGTTCATGTCGGTCTCCGCGCTCCCGTCGAACTCGGCACGTGCCACCGCCCTGCGTACGCCGAGGTCGGTGCACCGCGCGCATCCGGGGACCGGCTCCGGCGGGCGGGCGATGTCGTAGCCGTCCCCGGGCACCGGCCCGCTCACCGCACACCGCCGGAACGGTCGTTGGCCGCGCGGATTCCGGCGCTCAGCCGCTCGGAGAGGGTGGCCTCGCGCAGCCACCCCGGCTCCGCCTGCCACTCCCGGCCCCCGCCGACCGGCCGGAGCATGGCGTACGGGCCCGCCTTGCCCCGGTACTCGGCGACCTTGTCCGCCACCCGGTCGTAGACGAGTGTTCCGGCCGGGAACGGCGACGCTGCCGGCCCGTGGTGTTCCGCTTGCATGGGTGCACGACTCCTTCTCCGCCAACTTCCGCGCGCGGCACATCCGTTGAACTACGCTGCGTGTTCGTGGCGTAACGAGCATCGCCCACGGGCAGGGTCCGGATACCGGATACCGGCCGTGCTTCCGCCCGCCGGACGGCAAGTTCCACACCTTCCACCTCCACGGAGGCCCACGCGATGCCCACGAGACGAGTGGTCACCGGCCGGAGTCAGGAACCGCGTCGGCGCTTCGTCGAGGAGCTGCGCCGCCTGCGCACCGAACGCGGCGACAGCCTGCGCAAGCTGGGCGACGTACTGGGGTGGGACTGGTCGCTGTTCGGCAAGATGGAGAGCGGGGAGACGCTGGGCGGCCCGGAGGTGGTCCAGGCGCTGGACCAGCACTACGGGACCCCGGGTCTGCTGCTGGCCCTGTGGGAGCTGGCGGTGGGCGACCCGACGCAGTTCCGCGAGCAGTACCGGCGGTACATGGCGCTGGAGGCGGAGGCGTTGAGCCTGTGGCACTACGCGGTGAGCGCGCTGCCCGGTCTGCTGCAGACGGAGGACTACGCCCGCACCCTCCTGTCGGCGGGCGGGCTGACCGGCCAGGAGCTGTCGCGGCAGGTCGAAGCACGCCTGGGACGGCGCGAGTTGCTGGAACGCGAGGGAGCACCTCCGTTCCGCACGATCCTGTCCGAGGCGGTCCTGCGCACCTCGCTGGACGACAGGCCGGCGTGGCGACGCCAGCTGGAACACCTGCTGGAGATGAGCGACCGCCGCAATGTGACGGTCCACGTGGTGCCGTACGCGGCGGGACTGCACGCCCTGACGAACACGACGACGATGTTCCTGCGCACGCCGAGCGGCCACACCGTGGCGTGGGTCGAGACCGGCTACTCGGGCAGCCTCGTGCAGGAAACTGCCTCGGTCGAGAAGCTCCAGCTCAAGTACGATTCGGTCCGGGACGTGGCTCTCTCCCCGGCGGCGTCGCGGAAGTTCATCACGAGGATGTCGGAGGAAGCAGAGTGTCCCCCATCGATCTGAACACCGCTGTCTGGCGCAAGAGCTCGTACAGCAACCAGGACGGCGGCGAGTGCGTCGAGATCGCCGACCACTTCCCGAACGTCGTCCCCGTCCGGGACAGCAAGAACCCCCACGGCCCCGCACTCCTCGTCGGACCCCGCGCCTGGGCGTCCTTCGTGACCGCGCTCAAGGGCGCGGACCTCTCCGCCTGACCTGCGGGAAAGGGGGCGGGGGATATCCCCACCGGCGTCCCACCCGCTACCGGGACCACCTGTTGACCTGCTGGCCCCGTGGTCCGAACGATCTCCACCGCAGAGGCTGAACACGTAGGAACTCCCCCACCAGAAGGAACTCTTCGTGTTCAGCCTGAAGTCGTCCGGCCGCCGGGCCGCCCGTACCGCAGCCGTCGGCGTCCTCGCCGTCGCCGCCTGTTCCACCCTCATGGCCAGCAGCGCCGAAGCGATCGTCAACGGCCGTGATTCCACGGAGCGTTACCCGTTCATGGCGGTGATTCCGGAGTCCGCGCCGAAGCACGGCGTCCTCGACGGCAACTGCGGCGCATCCCTGATCGACCGGCAGTGGGTGCTGACCGCCGCGCACTGCGTCACGGGCGACGGGCTCGAACTGGAGGGCACCGTACGGATCGGCAGCGAACACCGGAAGTCCGGGGGCACGGTCCGCGGGATCGACCGGACCTTCGTCCACCCCGGGTACCGCAACGGCGAGAACAAGACCGCCAACAAGGACGACATCGCCCTGGTGCGCCTCGACCGGCCGGTCGCCCAGCAGCCCGTCAAAATCGCGGACCGGGCGGGCGGGCCCGGCACCCGGACCCGGCTCGTCGGTTTCGGCACCACGGTCGACGGCGAGATGAAGTTCGCCGAACGGCTCCAGGAGCTGGACACCCGGCTGGGCGCCAGGTCCGAGTGCGCCCCCGGGTACGCGAACAGCACCCGGCTGTGCACGATCAGCCTGAAGCCGGGGGCCATGGCGTGCTCCGGGGACTCGGGCGGCCCGCAGCTCCAGAAGGGCCGCCACGACAAGTGGGAACTCGTCGGCGTCACCTCGGGACCCGGCGCCCGGAACGTGCCGTGCTCGGGCGGCCCCGGGCTCTACACCAGCGCACCCGCCTACGCCGACTGGATCCACCGGACCATGCGGCACAACGGCGGCCACTGACCACCCGGGCGGGGGGCGAGACTCGGGACCCCAGGGTCCAGACGCTTTCTCTGAGGAATGGACGGTGAGGCCTTTCCCGGCCACCCACCCCGTCGCGGGCGCCCGCACACGCGGGCGCCCGCGCGGGGGCCCAACTTGCCGCACAGGCAGGCGACATGACCTTTCGTGATCGTGTCGCGACACACCGCTCCGGGCGTGTACGGTGCGTCACGACAGACAGAACGACCCCCGTGGGTGCTGGAACACCACACAGGGGTCTGACCACGCGAGACCTCCCTATAGGACCCCTCATGGCTGTTGCGCAGCTTAGTCGCGCCCCGTACGCGCCCGCACACCCGATGGCCACACCCGGTTTCGGAAAACGCTCGGCGCCGGACCAACTCCCGCACCACCGCGCCGACTTCTCCCACCTGCCCGCCCGCGAGGCGGCCATCGCCGGGTACATCGACCGGTTGCCGGACGGCGCGGACATCAGCATCAAGACCCTGGCCAGGGAGATCGCCGCCTACGGCCAGTGCGCCGTCGCCAGCGCCCTCCGCCGCCTCTCCGCCGCCGGTCACCTGCGGCGTTTCCGCGAAGCGCTGTGGGAGGAGGGCGGCAGCGCGAAGTGGGTGCAGCGCACCTACTTCTCCCGGACCCAGCGCCCGGACGCCTGGTGGCAGTCCTTCGTGCGCGACGAGAGCACCACGGACACCACCCCGGCTCCCGGCACCGCCGACGACGGCTCCCCCGAGGGCCTGGAGCGGCAGGCGTACGAGGCACTGGCGGAGCTGTCCCACCAGGTGCCGCAGCTGACGCTCTCCGAGAACGCCTGCCGGGAGCTGGCACCGTACGCGGCGGAGTGGCTGCGGCGCGGGGCGTCCCGGGACCGGTTGCAGCGGGCGCTCGGGCAGGTCGTCCCGGTGAAGGTGCACAGCCCCTTCCACTTCGTGCGGTCAAAGCTGCTCAAGGAGCTGCCGCCGGTGCTGCCCGCGCCGAGACAGGGCGTACGGGCCATGGAGTGCACCGGCTGCGGCGCTCCCGGGGAGCCCGCCGCGCTGCCCGGCGGCCTGTGCCGCCCGTGCCGCAGCGAACCGTACGAACGCGACGGCACGGGCCTGCCCTCCGACGTGGTCCACGGCAAGGCCCGCCGCATCCGGCACGACCTGCGGGAACGGGGACGGGAACGCGGCGGTCGCGCGGACCGTTGACCGGGTATGCCGGACGACCACGACTCCACTCCCGTACGCCCCATTTCGCAGACCGACGTACCCGTCGCGGTCGACACCCTCGCCCGCGCCTTCGCCGACTACCCCTTCACCCGGCACGTGATCGCCGCCGACAACCACCAGGAGCGCATCCGCCGCTTCCAGGAGCTGTGCCTGACGCGCCTGGGGATGACGTACGGACGGGTGTGGGTCGGCGGGGACGGCCGCGCGGTCGCCGTGTGGGCGACCCCCGACCAGGACCCCTCCCCCGCCCTCGCCGAGCTGGCGGCGGCCCTCGGTGAACTTGCCGGGGACCGGGCCGCCGCCTTCGCGTCGGCGGAGCGGGCCATCGCCCCGCACCGGCCGCAGGAGCCGGTCTGGTTCCTGAACACGGTCGCGGTCGCGCCGGAGGCCCAGGGCCGGGGACTGGGCGGCGCGGTGCTGACCCCCGGCATCGAGGCCGCGTCGCTCGCCGGGCACCCGGCGTTCCTGGAGACCTCCAGCGAGCGGAACGTCGCCTTCTACGAGGGGCTCGGCTTCCGGGTGACCGCCGACATCGAACTGCCCGACGGCGGCCCCCGCACCTGGTGCCTGCGCAGGGACCCTCGCAGGCCGCGCTAGGTGCTCGAACTCTCCGCGCCGCAGCCCGCCCGCAGCAGCGCGTCCGTCAGCCGCTGCGCCGTCGGTACGTCGCAGCGGCCCAGGTCCACCAGCGGCGCGGGCACGTCACGGGCGCAGGAGCCCGGGTCGAGGGCGAGCGAGGGCAGGTGCAGTCCGACGTCCGCGAGGGCGGCGCGGAGCGCGCGGATCGTTTCTTCGGCGGCGCGGATGTCTGGTTCCGTAGTCGTCATGATCCATATCTCTACCGTCCGTATGGTGCTTATGCATCAGGGGAGTTGAAAGCCTCGTCAAGTGGTCGATTTGGGTGATCGGGCGGTACGGGAATGGCAGGCTTGGGCAGATTGTTGAACGCTGTTATGCCCCCCTCCGATCAGACGCCTCCGTCGCGTCCGTCGCGCACCCGCGCCCGTATGCCCCTTGCCGTCTACATGCTCGGCCTCGCCGTCTTCGCGCTCGGCACGAGCGAGTTCATGCTGTCGGGGCTGCTGCCGCCGATCGCCGCCGACATGGACGTCACGATCCCGCAGGCCGGACTTCTCATATCGGCCTTCGCGATAGGCATGGTGATCGGCGCGCCGCTGCTGGCAGTGGCGACGCTGCGGCTGCCGAGGCGGACCACGCTGATCGCCCTGATCACGGTCTTCGGTCTGGGACAGGTGGCGGGCGCGCTGGCTCCCACGTACGAGCTGCTCTTCGCGTCCCGGGTGGTGAGCGCGTTCGCGTGCGCGGGCTTCTGGGCGGTCGGCGCGGCGGTCGCCATCGCGATGGTGGACGTGGGCTCGCGGGCCAAGGCCATGGCCGTGATGATCGGCGGGCTGAGCATCGCCAACGTGCTGGGCGTACCGGCGGGCGCGTTCCTCGGCGAGCACCTGGGCTGGCGCTCGGCGTTCTGGGCGGTGGGCGCCGCCTCGGCCGTCGCGCTGGTGGGTGTGGTCACGCTGATCCCCCGCATCCCGCTGCCCGACGAGCGCCCGCAGCTGAAGAAGGAGCTGGGCATCTACCGGGACCGGCAGGTCCTGATCTCCGTCGCCATCACCGCGCTCGCGGCCGGCGGCGTCTTCTGCGCCTTCAGCTACCTGTCGCCGCTGCTCACCGACGTGGCGGGGCTGGACTCGAAGTGGGTGCCGTGGGTGCTGGCGCTGTTCGGCTTCGGCGCGCTGGCCGGTACGACGGTGGGCGGCATGATCGCGGACGCGCGGCCGTTCGGCGTGCTGCTGGGCGGCATCAGCACGTCCACGGTGCTGCTGGCCGCGCTGGCCCTGTTCGGCGGCACGGCGGCGGTGGCCGTCACCCTCTCCTTCGCCCTCGGCTTCTCGGCGTTCTTCACGGCCCCGGCGCTGAACGCCCGGATGTTCAACGTGGCGGGCGCCGCCCCGACCCTGGCGGGCGCCACCACCACGGCGGCCTTCAACCTCGGCAACACGGGCGGCCCGTGGCTCGGCGGCACGGTGATCGACGCGGGCTGGGGCTTCTCGTCCACGGCGTGGGCGGGAGCGGGCATGACGGTGGTCGCGGTCGCCCTGGTGGCCCTGGCCCTGCGCTGGCAGCGGACGGACGGCCGATCGCGGGTGATCGCGGCGGGCGGCTCGGAGCGGGTGCGGGAAGCGGGCGCGGAGGCGGCAGCGGCGGGCGGCTCGGAGCGGGTGCGGGAAGCGGGCGCGGAGGCGGCAGCGGCGGCCCCCGCGGCGGGGACGGGCCCGGGGCTGCCCGGTCCGCCCCAGTAACTCCGCATCCCCCTCCCCAACGCTCCCCCGTTCCTCCCCACACGCGCGCCCACAATGGCCTGCACATGGCAACCGCCACCGTCCAGCACCAGGAGCACCATGCGCCGCGTCCGCCTCCGTCGTACCGCCCCGCTCGTCGCCACCGTCCTCGCGGCGGGACTGACCGCGACCGCCTGCGGCAGCGACGGCTCCGACAGGGCGACCGGCACTCCGGCGCCCGCGCAGTCCTCGGCGTCCTCGACCCCGTCGGCGCCGGCCACGCCGCCGGGCGGCAGCGGTGGCGGCGGGATCGCCGCGTCCGCCAATTGCACGACCGACGGGCTCTCCTTCGCGGTGGCGCCGGGGAGCGGCGCGCAGTCGGTGGGTTCGCCGGGTGCGGTCGTCATCAACCTCACCAACAAGGGCACCGCGCCCTGTGCCATGAACGGCTACCCGGGAGTGGACCTGGTGGGCGCGCCCACCGGGACGCTGACCGACGGGAAGTGGTCGCTGGGCCGCCAGACCTCGGCCCAGCCCCGCTCGGTCACCCTCCGCCCGCGCGCCACGGCGACCTTCACGATCACGTACCTCCCGTACACGGCGGAGGGCAACAGCCCCGACAGCGAACTCAAGGTCACCAAGATGGTGATCACCCCGCCGAACGAGACGCGGAGCACGACGCTGGCGTGGGACTTCCAGCCGGTACTGCTCCAGGACGGGGCGACGCATCCGGGGACGTACGTGGGCCCGGTCGACCTGCGCAGCCGGAACGGGGGGTCGGTGGCGGCGGTCCCCAGCAGGAAGAAGCCGACGGCGGGAAAGGCGAAGCCGGCCTCGGGCACGAGCAAGTCCCGCCCCCGCAAATCCCACTGACCCCGCGCCCCTACGCCTCCAGTGCCTGGTAGACCGTCGTCCAGAAGTCGTGGAACGCGTGTGCCGAGTTCGGCACGGACATGCCGACCTGGGTCAGCAGGATTCCGGTGAGACCCTGGGCGGGGTCGGCGTACGTCGACGTACCGCTGCCGCCGTCCCAGCCGAACTGCCCCACCGACGCGTAGTCCCCCCGGAAGGTGCGGACCGCCATTCCGATGCCCCAGCCCCCGTGCTGGCCCTGGCCGAAGGACATGTGCACGTTGTCGGTGGCCATCGCGTGCCGGACCGCCTGCTGTTCGGCGGTGAGGCGGTTGGTGGTCATCAGCTCGACGGCGGGGCGGGACAGGATCCGCTCCCCCTCGTGCACACCACCGTTCAGCAGCATGCGGAAGTACGCGTGGAAGTCGTCCGCCGTCGACACCAGCCCGCCGCCACCGCCCTCGAACGCCGGCTGCGCGCTCCAGCGCCCGCCCTTCGCCGAGTCCCACACGTGGAACTCGCCCGTCTGCGGGTCCGGCGCGTACAGCTCGGGAAGGCGGTCGATCTTGTCCTCGGGCACGTAGAAGCCGGTGTCCTTCATGCCGAGCGGCGCGAACAGCCGCTCCCGCAGGAAGTCCCCGTACGACTGGCCAGTCACCCGGGAGACCAGCACGCCCAGCAGGTCGTTGCTGATCTGGTACTGCCAGCGCTCGCCCGGCTGGTGCATCAGCGGCAGTTCGCCGAGGCGCCGCATCCACTCGTCCGGACCCGGCATCGGCTCCGGCAGGTTCGGCGTGAGGCCCCGCTCGAAGATCGCGTTCATGATGGGGGCGCCCAGCGCCGTCAGGTCCATGCCGAGACCGAAGGTCGACGTCAGCAGGTCCCGCACGATGATCGGCCGCTTGGCGGGCTCCGTCTCGTCCAGCGGGCCGTCGATCCGCTTGAGCACCTTGCGGTCGGCGAGTTCGGGCAGCCACTCCTCGACCGTGTCGTCCAGCCGCAGTCTGCACTCGTCGACCAGGATCATCGCCGCCGCCGCCGCGACCGGCTTGGACGTGGAGGCCATCCGGAAGATGGTGTCCCGGCTCATCGCGGCGCCGCCGTCGTGACGCATGGTGCCGAGCGCCTCGACGTGCGTCTCGTCGCCCCGGCTGACGAGTGCGACCAGCCCGGGGATCTTCCCGGAGTCGACGTGCCGCGCCAGCACCTCGCGCATGGTGCGCAGTCCGGCCTCGGAGAAGCCGCCGTGGTTCTTGCTCATGAGGAAACCCCTTGGTCTCGGACCGCCGGTGGCGGCAGGGAAGCGGCTGCCCGACCGGGCCCCGCAGTCGTTCGGGAAGTTCCGAACGAGTACGAAGCTACATTGCGTTCACCGATCGGTCAACGATTGATTTGCGAGCAAGTCCCCTGAGATTTAGGGCTTCTTGGGTTCCATTGCAATGAGATTGGGGGTGAACGCAAAGGCAGGCAGTGGGGCGATATTGCAATGGGGTCGGGTCGGCGCATACCGTTCGGCGAGGTGCCGGCGGACCCCCGTCGGCAGAGATTCCCAGAGGGAGGACCCCGCCCATGCCCGGAGGCAGGCTCACCACCGAGGACCGCCGGCTGATCGCCGACGGCCTGGCCGAGGGCCTCGGATACGCGGAGATCGGCCGCCGGCTGGACCGGCCCGCCTCGACCGTGATGCGCGAGGTCACCCGCAACGGCGGGCCCGAGGGCTACCGGGCCCACCGCGCCGAGGAGGCCACCCGGGACCGCGCCCGGCGCGGCAAGCAGGCCCCCGCCCGGACCCCGGCACCGCGGGCCGACGACGACGGCGCCCACGGCCGCGACCCAGGGGCGGTACGGGAGTTCACCGAGTCGTACACCGATCTGCTGGAGCAGCAGGGGCTGCCCCGGATGATGGCCCGGGTGCAGGCCTGCCTGTACAGCACGGACTCCGGCGCGCTCACCGCCGCCGAACTCGTCCAGCGGCTGCGCGTCAGCCCGGCCTCGGTCTCGCACGCCGTGGCGTTCCTCGAACAGCAGGGGATGCTCAGGCGGGAGCGGCCCGCGGGCAGCCGCAGGGAGCGCTACGTCATCGACGACGACTTCTGGTACCGCTCCCTGACCGCCGCCGCGGAGATGAACGACACGCTCGCCGTCGCCACCCGGCGCGGTGCCGACGTCTTCGGGGCCGACACTCCGGCGGGCGCCCGGTTCGCCTCGTCCGTCGAACTCCTGGTCCTGCTGAACAAGGCGTTCCGCCAGGTCGCGGCCGACTACCGCCGGACCGTGGCCGAGCGGGGGGCGGGCGAGGGCGAACAGGCCGCGGGCGAGCAGTCCGCAGGCGAGCAGGCTACGGGCGAGCAGGCTACGGGCGGGGGCGGCCCGGCCTAGCCCGTGAACTTCCTGCGCCGCAGCCCCGCCTCGGTGATCCTGCGCACCAGTTCCTTGCTGCCGATCTCGCGCGCCCCGGCCGCCACCGCGTCCCCGTACCGCTCGGCGGGGACGTCGTAGTGGTCCCGTTCGAAGGCTCGCGGCGGGCAGCCGATGGACGCCGCGAAGGCGTGCAGTTCCTCGTACGAGACATCGCTGACCAGGTGCGACCACAGGCGGCCGTGGCCCGGCCAGGTCGGCGGGTCTATGTAGAGGGTCATGGGCGCAGCCCGCCGACCGGGGCCACCGCCACCACCGTCTTGGTGCACACCCAGTGCGGGTCGGGGCCCAGCTCCGGCTCCACCTCCAGCGCGTGCGCGTCCTCGCACACCGGGCACAGCGGCCACCGGCCGTACTTCTCCAGCAGCGCGTCCTGCACGTCCTGGGCGATCAGCCCGGCGACGAACTCCACGCCCTCGGGCCACTGCTCCACCCACCACCGGCGGTGCGCCACCGCGTCCTCGACGAACGACACGATGTCCGCCTCCGCCACGTCGCGGGCGGCGAGGTCGGCCATCACCAGGGCGCGGGCGGTGTGCAGCGCCTGCTCCAGGGGGGCGGTGGGGTCGGTGGCGTCAGTGTGGTCCATCCCCCCATTGTCACGCGCCGCCGCCGCGGGCCGCCCCCGCCGCATCCCGCCCCGCCACCACCACGGGCCGCCTCCGCCGCATCCCGCCCCGCCTCCGCCGCCGCCGCCCACGGCATCCCGCCGCACGGCCCCGCCAGGTCGGGACCTTGGGCCCCTTGACCCCGCCCCGCTCTGAAAATACCTTTCAGACGTGAGCAAAACCGTGAAGGAAACTTCCAGCCAGCCGACGCCGACCGCACCGCGGACCGCGCCCCAGGCCCCGGCACCCGCCGCCCTGGCCGCCAAGGTCCGTACCCTCGCCCCCTCCATGACCCGCTCCATGCAGCGCGTCGCGGAGACCGTGGCGGGCGACCCGGCGCGCTGTGCGGCGCTGACCGTGACCGGTCTCGCCGAGCTCACCGGCACCAGCGAGGCGACCGTCGTACGGACCTCCCGCCTGCTCGGCTACCCCGGCTACCGGGACCTGCGGCTCGCGCTGGCGGGTCTGGCCGCGCAGCAGGAGTCCGGCCGGGCCCCCGCCGTCACCGCCGACATCGCCGTGGACGACCCGATCGCCGACGTCGTCGCCAAGCTGGCGCACGACGAGCAGCAGACCCTCGCCGACACGGCGGCGGGCCTGGACACCGTCCAGCTCGGCGCCGCCGTCACCGCGCTGACCGCCGCCCGGCGCGTCGACATCTACGGTGTCGGCGCCTCCTCCCTGGTCGGCATGGACCTCGCGCAGAAGCTCCTGCGGATCGGCGTCATCGCGCACTCGCACACCGACCCGCACCTCGCCGTCACCAACGCGGTGCAGCTGCGCACCGGCGACGTCGCCGTCGCGATCACCCACTCCGGTGCCACCAGCGACGTCATCGAACCCTTCCGGGTCGCCTTCGAGCACGGCGCGACGACGATCGCCGTCACCGGCCGCCCCGGCGCCCCCGTCACCCAGTACGCCGACCACATCCTGACCACCTCCACCGCCCGCGAGAGCGAGCTGCGCCCGGCCGCGATGTCCAGCCGGACCAGCCAGCTCCTCGTCGTGGACTGCCTGTTCGTGGGCGTCGCCCAGCGGACGTACGACACCGCGGCCCCCGCCCTGGCCGCCTCGTACGAAGCCCTCGCCCACCGGCACGACCCACGAACCACGCGCTGAACGCGCCCTCCGGACCCCCCACCCCGCACCAGCAGAGAAAGCCGCGCACCATGACTGCCACCGACCGGACCGACCGCACCTACGGTGAACTCCGCGCCCAGCTCGCCACGTTGACCACCGAGGCGTTCCGTCCCGAGCTCGCCGAGATCGACCAGCTGCCCACCGCCGAACTGGCCGCGCTGATGAACGGCGAGGACGCCACCGTCCCCGCCGCCGTCGCCGACCGGCTGCCGCAGATCGCCGCCGCCATCGACGGCATCGCGGAGCGGATGGCACGCGGCGGCCGGCTGATCTACGCGGGCGCCGGCACGGCGGGACGGCTCGGCGTGCTGGACGCCAGCGAGTGCCCGCCCACCTTCAACACCGACCCCTCCGAGGTCGTCGGCCTGATCGCGGGCGGCCCCTCCGCCATGGTGAAGGCCGTCGAGGGCGCCGAGGACAGCAAGGAGCTGGCCCGCGCGGACCTCGACGCGCTGAAGCTCGGCCCGGACGACACCGTCATCGGCATCTCCGCCTCCGGCCGCACCCCGTACGCCATCGGCGCCGTCGAGCACGCCCGCGCCCGGGGCGCCCTCACCGCGGGCCTGTCCTGCAACGCGGACAGCGCGCTGGCCGCCGCCGCCGAGCATGGCATCGAGGTCGTCGTCGGCCCCGAACTCCTCACCGGCTCCACCCGGCTGAAGGCGGGCACCGCCCAGAAGCTGGTGCTCAACATGATCTCGACGATCGTGATGATCCGGCTCGGCAAGACCTACGGAAACCTGATGGTCGACGTCCGCGCCTCCAACGAGAAGCTGCGCGCCCGCTCCCGCCGCATCGTCGGCCTCGCCACCGGCGCCTCCGACCCGGAGATCGAGGCCGCCCTCACCGCCACCGACGGGGAGGTGAAGAACGCGATCCTGGTGATCCTCGGCGACGTCGAGGGACCCACCGCCAAGGCCCTGCTCGACGACGCGCACGGCCACCTGCGCGCGGCCCTGGCCGCCGCCCGTACCCGTACCTCCTCCGCCTGAAGGCGGAACTCCCACCCCCCGCACAGCAAGGCCACGCACCATGAGCACCACGGAAAACAAGAACCGCGCCGCCGCAGCCGCGATCCTTCCGCTCGTCGGAGGCGCCGACAACGTCGAATCGGTCGCCCACTGCATGACCCGCCTCCGGCTGGGTCTGCGCGACCGCTCACTCGTCCAGGACGAGGCGCTGAAAGCGCTGCCCGCCGTCATGGGCGTGGTCGAGGACGACACGTACCAGATCGTCCTGGGGCCGGGCACGGTCGCCCGGGTCACCCCGGAGTTCGAGGCGCTGATCGAGGAGCAGAAGAGCAGCGGCCCGGCGCCCGTCCAGGACGCCGCCCCCGCCGACTCCTCCGAGCACAACCGCTCCGCCGAGGAACTGGCCGCTCAGGGCGCCGCGATCAAGGCCGCGCAGAAGGCGAAGAACGCCACCCCGTTCAAGCTGTTCCTGCGCCGCATCGCGAACATCTTCGTCCCCCTGATCCCGGCCCTGATCGGCTGCGGCATCATCGCCGGCCTCAACGGCCTGCTGATCAACCTGGGCTGGCTGACCGGCGTCACCCCGGCACTGGCCGCCATCGCCTCCGGCTTCATGGCGCTGATCGCCGTCTTCGTCGGCTTCAACACCGCCAAGGAGTTCGGCGGTACGCCGATCCTGGGCGGCGCGGTCGCCTCGATCATCGTCTTCGCGGGCGTCGCCAAGATCACGGTCTTCGGCCAGGCGCTCGCCCCCGGCCAGGGTGGTGTGCTCGGCGCGCTGGGCGCCGCCGTCCTCGCGGTGTACGTCGAGAAGTGGTGCAGGAAGTGGGTCCCGGAGTCGCTGGACGTCCTGGTCACCCCCACCCTGACCGTGCTGATCTCCGGACTGGTCACCATCTTCGGGCTGATGTTCGTCGCCGGTGAGATCTCCACCGCCATCGGCACCGGCGCCGACTGGCTGCTCGCCCACACCGGTGCCTTCGCCGGCCTGGTCCTCGGCGGCTTCTTCCTCCCGCTGGTCATGCTCGGCCTGCACCAGGCGCTGATCCCGATCCACACCACCCTCATCGAGCAGCAGGGCTTCACCGTCCTGCTCCCCATCCTGGCGATGGCGGGGGCCGGCCAGGTCGGCTGCGCGGTCGCGGTCTACCTGCGGCTGAAGAACAACCACTCCCTGCGCAACACCATCAAGTCCGCCCTCCCCGCCGGAATCCTGGGCGTCGGCGAGCCCCTCATCTACGGTGTCTCGCTCCCGCTGGGCCGCCCGTTCGTGACGGCGTGCGCGGGCGGCGCCGCGGGCGGCGCGTTCATCGGCCTCTTCTCGATGCTCGGCGACAAGGTCGGCTCGACCGCGATCGGCCCGTCCGGCTGGGCCCTGTTCCCGCTCATCCAGGGCAACCACGGCCTGGGCACCACGATCGCGATCTACGCGGGCGGCCTGCTCGTCGGCTACCTGGTCGGCTTCCTCGCCACGTACTACTTCGGCTTCACCAAGTCGATGCTGGCGGAGCTGAACGCCCCGGCGGCCGACGCGGCGATGGCCCCGCCGACCGGTACGGACGCCCCGGCCGCCAGGAAGACCGAGGAGCCCGCCGGGGTCTGACCCGGGCCCTGCCTCCGTCACCTCCCCCAACACCACGCGAGAGCGGTGCTCCCACCCGGGAGCACCGCTCTCGCTCTTCCCGCCCCGTACGCGGGCTACTTCTCCCAGCACTCCACCCGGGGCAGCTCCGGCATCCGGTCCCGGACGAACAGCGGGTCGATGCCCATCCGGCGCTGTTCCCGGTAGTCCTCCATCAGCCGGAACGCGATCCCCGACAGCGGGACGATCGCCACGAGGTTCACCAGCGCCATGAACCCCATCGAGATGTCCGCCAGGTTCCACACGATCGACACCGACCCGAACGCGCCCAGGAACACCACCGCCAGCACCAGCACCCGGTAGACGGGCAGCACCCACCGCTTGTCGTCGCCGGTGATGAACTCGATGTTGGACTGGCCGTAGTAGTAGTTCCCGATCATGGAGCTGAAGGCGAGCATGAAGACGACCACGGTCAGCACGTGCCCCGACCAGTTGCCGAGCGAGGAGGTCAGCGCGTTCTGCGTGAGGTCCGCGCCCTGCCGGGCGCCGGCCAGCTCCGGGTTGCTGGTCAGGATGATGAACGCGGTCATCGTGCAGATCAGGATGGTGTCGAAGAAGACGCCCAGCGACTGTACGAGGCCCTGCTTGACCGGGTGCGAGACCTCGGCCGCGGCGCCCGCGTTCGGCGAGGAGCCGAGCCCCGCCTCGTTGGAGAACATGCCGCGCCGGATGCCCTGCTGGAGCGCGGTGCCGAAGGCGCCGCCCGCGACCTCGCGGAACCCGAAGGCACCGCCGACGATGTCGGCCAGCACCCGGGGCACGTCGTTCAGGTTGAGCAGCACGACCGCCGTGCCGAGCAGCAGGTAGAGCACCGCCATCACCGGCACCAGCACCTGCGTCACGCTGCTGATGCGCCGTACGCCGCCGAAGACCACCAGCCCGAGCAGGACCGCGAGCCCGGCGCCCACCACCGGCTCCCGCCAGGTGGAGTCCGCGCCGCCGAGGGAGTTCCCCGCGACCGCGACGATCGTGTTGGCCTGCACCGCGTTGAACACGAACCCGAAGGTCACCGTGATCGTCACGGCGAACAGCACACCCAGCCACCGCTTCCCGAGCCCCCGCTCCATGTAGTACGCGGGCCCGCCGCGGAAGGTGCCGTCGTAGTCGCGCACCTTGTACAGCTGGGCCAGCGCCGACTCCACGAACGAGGACGCGGCGCCGACCGTCGCCATCACCCACATCCAGAAGACCGCCCCGGGCCCGCCGAGCGTGATCGCCGCGGCCACGCCCGCGATGTTCCCGGTGCCGACCCGCGCCGCCGCGGAGATGGTGAACGCCCCGAACGACGACACCTGCTTGCGCCCCTGCGCGTCCGGCGCCGCCTTGTCGCTCAGCACCCGGAGCATCTCCGGGAACATCCGCACCTGGACCGCCCGCGACCGGACGGTGAAGTAGAGCCCCGCGCCGATCACCAGCGGGATGAGCAAATAGCTCCAGAAGCCGTCATTGATGTCGACGATCACCGAATCCAGCGTGTCCATGCGCCTCAGCTTCGACGCGAACCCCCAGCTCAGCCACCTGGGAACGCCACTGGGGCGGTACTTCGCATCACTCGATGCAGTGACGGCTGCACCAGTCGGCCCATTATGCTGTCAATGACATAAAGCGTGCGCGCCATGGACGAGCCCCACGTGATCGAGCTGGAACCGGAGGTACGCGCGTGGCTGGAGCTGCTGCCGGGCAAGTCGTACCGCAAGGTCGAGGAGTACGCCGACCTCTTGGCCGTCCTTGGCACACACATGCCGATGCCGTTCGCACGCCCGCTGCGCGACGGCGTGTTCGAGCTGAGGCCCACACTCAACGGCGAGGCGACGAGGATCACCTACTGGTTCGCACCGGATCGGCGGATCGTGCTCCTCACCGTCTTCCGCAAGACCCGGATACGGGAGACCTCACAGGTGGATCGAGCTTTGGCCGCCCGTAAGGTGTGCGAAGGCTCGCACGGCCCGGCTCATGTGACGTACAGCCGTGGCGTGAAAGGGGACGACTCATGAACCACACACGTTGGAAGCTGGCACGTGAGAAGGAGCTTTCCGAGGGGTGCTCCGAACCCGCCGAGGTCACGGCCGAACGCGCCGAGACGCGGTTGGCGATGGCCTTCGCCAAGGCCGTGTACGACCGCCGGAAGGAACTCGGGCTCTCACAGACCGAGGTCGCCGAGCGCTCCGGACTCACTCAGGCCAAGATTTCCCGCATCGAGGGCGCGGATACGGTGCCCACCCTGCCGCTGCTGCGTCGGCTGGCTGCGGCGATGGACGCTTCCCTCAGCATCGCACTCGATGCCGAGCACGAGGAAGTGACGTTCACCGCGCGCTCGGCCGCGTAGGTTCTGCGGGCTGCATCCAGCGCCCGTGACATGCCCGAGGGCGGTACCCCCTGTGCAGGGGTACCGCCCTCGGTATGTGCAGGACCGGCAATCAGCCCGGAGGAGGGACTAGAAGTCCATGTCCCCGCCCGGCATGCCACCCGGGGCGGCAGCGCCGGCCTTCTCGGGCTTGTCGGCGATGACGGCCTCGGTGGTGAGGAACAGCGCGGCGATCGACGCGGCGTTCTGGAGGGCGGAGCGGGTGACCTTCGCCGGGTCCAGGATGCCCTCGGCGATCATGTCGACGTACTCGCCCGTGGCGGCGTTCAGACCGTGGCCGACGGCCAGGTTGCGCACCTTCTCCACGACGACGCCGCCCTCAAGGCCACCGTTGACGGCGATCTGCTTGAGCGGGGCCTCCAGGGCCAGCTTGACGGCGTTGGCGCCGGTGGCCTCGTCGCCCGTCAGCTCCAGCTTCTCGAAGACCGCGGAGGCCTGGAGGAGAGCGACGCCACCACCGGCGACGATGCCCTCTTCGACGGCCGCCTTCGCGTTGCGGACGGCGTCCTCGATGCGGTGCTTGCGCTCCTTGAGCTCGACCTCGGTGGCGGCACCGGCCTTGATGACGGCCACGCCGCCGGCCAGCTTCGCCAGACGCTCCTGGAGCTTCTCGCGGTCGTAGTCCGAGTCGCTGTTCTCGATCTCGGCGCGGATCTGGTTCACGCGACCGGCGACCTGGTCGCTGTCACCGGCACCGTCGACGATGGTCGTCTCGTCCTTGGTGATGACGACCTTGCGGGCGCGGCCGAGCAGGTCGAGGCCCGCGTTCTCCAGCTTGAGGCCGACCTCCTCGGAGATGACCGTGCCGCCGGTGAGGATGGCGATGTCGTTCAGCATGGCCTTGCGGCGGTCGCCGAAGCCCGGGGCCTTGACGGCGACGGACTTGAAGGTGCCGCGGATCTTGTTCACGACCAGGGTGGAGAGCGCCTCGCCCTCGACGTCCTCGGCGATGATCAGCAGGGGCTTGCCCGACTGCATGACCTTCTCCAGCAGCGGAAGGAGGTCCTTCACGTTGCCGATCTTCGAGTTGACGATGAGGATGTACGGGTCGTCGAGAGCCGACTCCATGCGCTCCATGTCGGTCGCGAAGTACGCCGAGATGTAGCCCTTGTCGAAGCGCATGCCCTCGGTGAGCTCAAGCTCCAGGCCGAAGGTCTGCGACTCCTCGACCGTGATGACGCCTTCCTTGCCGACCTTGTCCATGGCCTCGGCGATGAGCTCGCCGATCTGGGTGTCGGCGGCGGAGATGGAGGCCGTCGAAGCGATCTGCTCCTTGGTCTCGACATCCTTCGCCTGCTCCAGGAGGGCGGCGGAGACGGCCTCGACGGCCTTCTCGATGCCACGCTTCAGGGCCATCGGGTTGGCACCCGCGGCGACGTTGCGAAGACCCTCGCGGACCAGCGCCTGCGCGAGGACGGTCGCGGTGGTCGTACCGTCACCGGCGACGTCGTCCGTCTTCTTCGCGACCTCCTTGACGAGCTCGGCGCCGATCTTCTCGTACGGGTCCTCGAGCTCGATCTCCTTGGCGATGGAGACACCGTCGTTGGTGATCGTGGGGGCGCCCCACTTCTTCTCAAGGACGACGTTGCGGCCCTTGGGGCCAAGGGTGACCTTGACGGCGTCGGCGAGCTGGTTCATGCCACGCTCGAGGCCGCGCCGGGCCTCCTCGTCGAACGCGATGATCTTGGCCATGTGAAGTGGTCCTCCCAGGACGGGGTGGATTTCTCCGGACCGGGGGTTCGGTGCCCGCGACGGACGGCCCGCGGGAGCGGGGGATTCCTTACCCCCGGCCCCTTGGGCCTCACCGGACCTGGTCCAAGTTCTGTCACTCTCACTGGGAGAGTGCTAACGCCAATGATTAGCACTCGCCCTAGGAGAGTGCAAGCGACTACCACAGATCCCGGACTCCGCAGCATGCCCGGGGCCGGACGCACCAAGGGCCCGTACCCCTGATGACGGGATACGAGCCCTAGGTGCGTGAGTGCTGATGAAGTCGCTGAAGCGTGCGTCGGTGGCCGATCGCGCCGAGATCAGACGGCGAGCTTGACCATGTCCGCCTGCGGACCCTTCTGGCCCTGCGAGATCTCGAACTCGACTCGCTGACCTTCTTCAAGGGTGCGGTAGCCGTCCATCTGAATCGCGCTGTAGTGGACGAAAACATCCGCACCACCGTCGACCGCGATGAAGCCGTACCCCTTCTCCGCGTTGAACCACTTGACGGTGCCCTGAGCCATGCCTAACTCCCCTATTACTGGCCCTTGCGCGAGGCCGCACTTCGCGGACCCGGGTCAGACCCCACCCTCCGACAGATGCGCGGAAGATGTGCGCCGTAGCGCGTCGACCGCGGCTGAATGTATCTGCCCAACTGCCCTCTGCAACAGGTCAATTGGACGAGAATTCTGGGCAGGCCTGATCGGCCGGATCGGTCAACTGCCAACGTTCTCGGGCAAGTCGGGCCGGACATAGCGTGCGTTTCGGTGACAAAGGACGCGAACACACGGGAGCCATCTTGTCGCGTTCTCATATGCGCGAGGCACGGTCGGGCGACAGGGCTTCCCCTACTCTACCTCTTTCAACCATGCAGAATTGCCCCCTCCGCTTGTGAGCGGAGGGGGCAACTTGGGTTAACGCGGGGCGCGTCGGGGGCGCGTGCACTCCCCCGGGCGGACGGCTCTACGGACGGCCGGGCCTTGGGCCGCGGCCGGCGCTCAGCCTCCGGCGACGGCCGGGATGATCGAGACGCCGGCGCCGTCCGGGGTGGCCGTCTCCAGGCCGCTCTCGAAGCGCACGTCGTCGTCGTTCACGTACACGTTCACGAAGCGGCGCAGCTTGCCCTGGTCGTCCAGGACGCGGGCGGCGATGCCGGTGTGGTTCTTCTCCAGGTCGGCGATGACCTCGGCGAGGGTCGCGCCCTCGGCGGTGACCTCGGCCTCGCCGCCCGTGTACGTACGGAGGATGGTGGGGATGCGGACCTTGACGCTCATGGTGTTTCTGCCTTCCGGTGCGTACGGGATTCAGCGGCTCTGGGGCCCGGGACTCAGCGTGCCAGTCCGGCGTCGCGGAACGCGTCCAGGCTCGGCCGGATGGTCGCGGAGGGGCCGGTCGTCGGGGCCACCGCGTCCAGCGTCTTGAGGCCGTCGCCCGTGTTGAGCACGACGGTGGTGAGCGCCGGGTCGAGCAGACCGGCCTCGATCAGCTTCTTGGTGACGCCGACGGTCACGCCGCCCGCGGTCTCCGCGAAGATGCCCTCGGTGCGGGCCAGCAGCTTGATCGCGTCGACGACCTGCTCGTCGTTCACGTCCTCGACCGCGCCGCCGGTGCGCCGGGCGATGTCCAGGACGTACGGGCCGTCGGCCGGGTTGCCGATCGCCAGGGACTTGGCGATGGTGTTCGGCTTCTGCGGGCGGACCACGTCGTGACCGGCCTTGAAGGCGGTGGAGACCGGCGAGCAGCCCTCCGCCTGGGCGCCGAAGATCTTGTACGGCCTGTCCTCGACGAGCCCGAGCTTGATCAGCTCCTGGAGCCCCTTGTCGATCTTGGTGAGCTGCGAGCCCGAGGCGATCGGGACGACGATCTGGTCCGGCAGCCGCCAGCCGAGCTGCTCGCAGATCTCGTACGCGAGGGTCTTGGAGCCCTCGCCGTAGTACGGGCGCAGGTTGACGTTGACGAAGCCCCAGCCCTCGCCGAGCGGGTCGCCGATCAGCTCGGAGCAGAAGCGGTTCACGTCGTCGTAGTTGCCCTCGATGCCGACCAGCTCGCCCCCGTACACGGCGGCCATGACGACCTTGCCCTGCTCCAGGTCGTGCGGGATGAACACGCAGGAGCGGAAGCCGGCCCGCGCGGCGGCGGCGCCGACCGCTCCGGCCAGGTTGCCGGTGGAGGAGCAGGAGAGGGTGGTGAAGCCGAAGGCGCGGGCGGCCTCGACGGCGATGGCGACGACGCGGTCCTTGAAGGAGTGCGTCGGGTTGCCGGAGTCGTCCTTGACGAACAGGCCGCCGGTGACACCCAGTTCACGGGCCAGGTTGTCGGCCTTGACCAGCTTCGTGAAGCCGGGGTTCAGGCTGGGGTGCTCGGCGACGTCCGCCGGGACGGGGAGCAGCGGGGCGTAGCGCCAGATGTTGTCCGGGCCGGCCTCGATGCGCTTGCGGAGCTCCTCCGGGTCACCGGCGGGCAGGTCGTACGCCACTTCGAGGGGGCCGAAACAGAGCTGGCAGGCGAAGATCGGGCCGAGCTCGAAGCGCTCGCCGCACTCGCGGCACGACAGGGCGGCGGCGGGGCCGAGGTCTACGGCGGAGGTGGCGGCTTCAGTGGTCTGCACAGCCATGATGGCGAGGTCCTTTCCTCATCTTCCCCGTGACGGC
Organism: Streptomyces sp. NPDC004111; assembly: GCF_042874215.1. Taxonomy (NCBI): domain Bacteria; kingdom Bacillati; phylum Actinomycetota; class Actinomycetes; order Kitasatosporales; family Streptomycetaceae; genus Streptomyces; species Streptomyces sp. NPDC004111. Next base: position 87,470 of record NZ_JBIAMU010000004.1, on the reverse strand, counting down.
TTTCGCCACGAGACGGAATTGGCACCTTCCCCACCTGACCTCGCGGTCGGCAGGGGGGTTGCCGGGACTTCAACGGGCCGTTTCCCTCAGTCCCTCTGGATGAGCGCTATGACTCCGGGGCTCCGCGCGAGCGGTCCCGGGTGTTTGTACGCGGCATCGACCCCGACATGCGACGGTCGTCCGCGTTGTTCAAGACTGTAACCGAACCCCCGGACGCCTGAGGAAGACGTCCGGACCGCGAGATGGATCACAGAGTCGGGAGTGACAGGCGTGCTGGAAGAGGTGGAGCGCTGGCTGGGCGCGCGGTCCTGGGCCGCCGCCGACCGCCCGCTGGACCTGCTGCTCGCCGCGAAAGCGGCCCGGGGCACCACCGTCAGCGTCGTCCTGCCCGCGCTCGACGAGGAGGCGACGGTCGGCCGGATCGTGACCACCGTCCGCGCGGAGCTGATGGGCCCGGAGGCGGGCGGCGGGGGCGTGCCGCTGGTGGACGAGCTGGTGGTGATCGACTCGGGCTCCACCGACGGCACCGCGAAGGCGGCGGCCGGGGCCGGGGCCCGGGTGGTGCACCGGGACGACATCCTGCCCCGCATCCCGGCGGTGCGCGGCAAGGGCGAGGTGCTGTGGCGGTCGCTGCTGGTCACACGGGGTGACGTGGTCTGTTTCGTGGACGCGGACCTGCGGGACTTCAGCTCCACGTTCGTGTCCGGGATCGTCGGGCCGCTGCTGACCGAGCCCGAGGTGCAGTTCGTGAAGGCGACGTACGACCGTCCGCTCGGCTCCGAGTTCGACGGGCCCGCCGCCGGGCGGACCGCGGGGCAGGGCGGCCGGGTCACCGAGCTGATGGCGCGCCCGCTGCTCAATCTGCACTGGCCGCAGCTGGCCGGATTCGTACAGCCGCTGGGCGGTGAGTACGCGGCCCGCCGCAGCCTCCTGGAGCGGCTGCCGTTCCCGGTGGGGTACGGGGTCGAGCTGGGCCTGCTGGTGGACTCGCTGCACACGGTGGGCCTGGACGCGCTGGCCCAGGTCGACGTGGGGGTGCGCAAGCACCGCCACCAGGACGGCCAGGCACTCGGACGGATGGCGGCCTCCATTTACCGTACGGCCCAACTGCGTCTGTCCCGGGGTCACTTGATCCGTCCGCAGCTCACCCAGTTCGAGCGGGACGGCGACACCTTCGTGCCCCGTACACACCCTGTGGACACGGAGGAGCGGCCCCCGATGCGCGAGATCGCGGAGTACGAGGCGCGGCGGGCGGCGTAGCCGGCACAGGAGGGAAAAGCCAACACACTCCGGCAAACCCCGACAAACAGGAATGGCCGCCCACGTTTGAGGGAATCCCTGACGGGCTAGGTTTCGGCACATGGCTGCCCAGATCCTTGTCGCGTCGAATCGCGGACCCGTCTCGTACACGCTCGACGACGGGACCGGGGCGCTCGACGCCAGACGCGGCGGGGGCGGCCTCGTCTCCGGCCTCAGCGCCATCGGCTCCGAGGGCGCCCTGTGGGTCTGCTCGGCGCTCGGCGACGGGGACCGCGAGGCGGTGCGCCGCGGAGTCTCCGAGCCCGGCGTCCGGATGCTCGACATCGACGCCGCCACCCACGCCGACGCGTACAACGGCATCGCCAACTCGGTGCTGTGGTTCGTCCACCACCTGCTCTACCAGACTCCGCTGGAGCCCGTCTTCGACGCGGAGTTCCGCCGCCGGTGGGCCTCGTACGAGACGTACAACCAGGCCTTCGCCCAGGCGCTGGCCGAGGAGGCGGCGCCCGGTGCCGTCGTCCTCGTACAGGACTACCACCTGTGCCTGGTCCCCGGAATGCTCCGCGCCCGGCGCCCCGACCTGCGCATCGGCCACTTCTCGCACACCCCGTGGGCCCCGGTCGACTACTTCCGCCTCCTCCCCGACGACATCGCCGAACAGCTGCTGCGCGGCATCCTGGGCGCGGACCGGGCGGCGTTCCTGACCCGGCGCTGGGCGGACGCGTTCACCGCGTGCGCGCTGAACGTACTGGGCGAGGAGGCCCTGGACGGCAAGCGGATCGGGGTGCACGGGCTCGGCGCCGACGCGGACTTCCTGCGCGAGCGCTCCCGCCGCGACGACGTGGCGGAGCGGTCGGCCACCCTGCGCGAGCAGATCGGCACCGACCCCGAGGGCCGCCCGCGCCGCACCGTGGTGCGCGTCGACCGCACCGAACTCTCCAAGAACATCGTGCGCGGCCTGCTCGCCTACGAACACCTGCTGGCCACCCGCCCCGAGTGGCACGAGCGCGTGGTGCACGTCGCCTTCGCCTACCCCTCCCGCCAGGACCTGGCGGTCTACCGCGACTACACGGCCGAGGTCCAGCAGGTCGCCGACCGCGTCAACGGCACCTACGGGACACCGGGCTGGACGCCGGTCGTCCTGCACGTCAAGGACGACTTCGCCCGCTCCCTGGCCGCCTACCGGCTCGCCGACGTGGCCCTGGTCAACCCGATCCGCGACGGCATGAACCTGGTCGCCAAGGAGGTCCCGGTGGTCTCCGACGACGGCTGCGCACTGGTGCTGTCCCGGGAGGCGGGGGCGTACGAGGAACTGGCCGACGACGCGATCACGGTCAACCCGTACGACGTGACCGGCACGGCGCAGGCCCTGCACGAGGCGCTGTCCATGGAGCCGGGCGAACGCGCGGAGCGCACCAAGCGCCTCGCCGCCGCGGCCACGGCGCTGCCGCCGCAGCAGTGGTTCCTGGAACAGCTGGAGGCGCTGCGGTCCTGACCGGGGCCCGCCGAACGCGCCTGGGGCCCGGAACTCTGTCGAGTTCCGGGCCCCAGGTCTTCAGTAGCGGGGACAGGATTTGAACCTGCGACCTCTGGGTTATGAGCCCAGCGAGCTACCGAGCTGCTCCACCCCGCGTCGGTGAACACGACAGTACGTGGTTTCCGGTGCGGTGGGAAATCGATTCCGCGCGGCCGGGCCCCGGACTACTGCCCGGCACCCTCTCCCGGCTGCCCCGCCGCGGCCACCGCGTCCGCCAACCAGCCGAGGAACGCGGCCACTTCGGCCGGTCCGGCCAGCGGCAGGTCCGCCTTCTCGGCCAGCTCGGGCACGGCCGTGCCGCTGCACACCAGCAGACCCGGGACGCCGTCCGAGCGGAGCTTCTCGACGGTGGCGTACGCGGGCAGGTCTCCGAGGTCGTCGCCCGCGTACACCACGCAGGTCGCGCCGATCTCCCGCACGTAGTCCGCGAGGGCCACCCCCTTGTCGACGCCCGGCGGCCTCAACTCCAGTACCAGACGGCCCGGTTCGAGGATCAGTCCGTGCCGGGCGGCCAGCTCGGCGAGCGGTGCGCACAGGGCGTCGAAGGCGGCCTGCGGGTCGCTGGAGCGGCGGGTGTGGACGGCGACGGCCTGCCCCTTCTCCTCCACCCAGGTGCCGCGCCAGGCACCGTGCGCGTCCAGCACACCGGGCAGCTCGGCACGGGCGGCGGCGATACCGGGGTGCGGGGCGGGGGCGCGGACCGTGCCGGTCACGGCCTCCCAGCGCTCGGCCCCGTAGTGCCCGAGCACCACGAGGTGCTCCAGGCCGGGGACACCGGCGAGCCCGCCGTACCGTACGGCGACCCCGGCGGGCCGGCCGGTCACGATCGCCACGGAGGCGACCTGCGGGGCGAGCGCCGCCAGCGCGGGCACGGCGTCGGGGTGGGCGCGGGCCCGCTCGGGGTCCGGCACGATGTCGGCGAGCGTGCCGTCGAAGTCGAGTGCGACGAGGGCGCGTTGGGGCGCCGCGAGGAGGGCGGCGAGTGCTTCGCGGCCGGATTCGGTGGACGGTTCGAAAAGAGTCCCCATGGCCCCGACCCTACCGGGGCCGGGTCCCCGGGCACACGCCGCGCCCGTGCGGGGCGGGGTCCGGCGGGAGTGCCGTGGTCAGTGGCGTTCGCGGCGTTCGGCGCGGACCCGGCGCAGCCGGTGGACGGTCACCGGGTCGTGCGCCTCGGCCCGGACGTCGTCCAGCAGGGCGTTGAGGATCTGGTAGTAGCGGGTCGGCGAGATGTCGAGCTGCTCGCGGACGGCACGCTCCTTGGCACCGGGCCCCGACCACCCCTGCCGCTCCACGGCCAGCACCGCCAGCTCCCGCGCGGACAGCGGGGGCCGGCCTGCGGGGGCGGATCCCGCGGCGGGGGCGGGGGCCGGGGCCCGGTCGGCGGCGGGGGCACCGGCGGCAGAGGTACCGGCGGCGGGCGGGCTGGCGGGGTCAGTGGCGGGCGCCTCGCCCTCGTCCTCGTACGGCATACGTCCCAGCCTAGGCGGGACCGGCCCGGACCGGACGGGCCCGGCCCGGACCCGGGCCGTGACGGCTCCGGTCCGGGCCGGGGGTGCTCCTGGGCCGGGGCCCTCCCGGGAGGGGGCGCTACTGGGCGCTGTCCGTCGCCACGGCCTCGCGGTGGAGGATGCCGAGCACGCCGCCCGGCGTGTTCCCCGGCTCGACCGCCTTGCCGATCTGCTTCTTGATGTTCTCGCTGACCTTCGCCCACGAGGTCTTGCCCACCGGGTACAGCTGCGAGGTGGGCATCGCGTCGAGGAACTTGCGGGTCTTGCGGTGCTTGCTGTCGGCGGCCATCTTGTCGGTGGCGGTGATGGTGACCGGCTGGAGGTCGAACTCGTTGGCGAAGGCCAGCACGTTCTCGTCGTTGTACGCGAAGTCGAGGAACTTGCCGATCTCCTTGCGGTGACCGTTCTGCTTGAAGCCCATCATCCAGTCGGCGACGCCCATCGCCGGGCGGGCGGAGCCGTCCTCGCTGGGCAGCGGCACCATCTCGTACTTCACGCCGTTCTTCTCGGCCTGCTGCATCAGCGACGGGTGGCCGTTGATCATGCCGACCTCGCCCTTGGCGAAGGCCTCGAAGGCGGCCTTGCGGTTGAGCTTGCCGGGGGCGACCGGGCCGGTCAGACCGGGGCCGACCAGCTTGTCCTTGAGGAAGGTGAAAGCGCCGATGTTGTCGGCGGAGTTGATCGAGTAGGCGCCGATGTCGTCGGTGTAGCCGGAACCGGCGGCCAGCATCCAGTTCATCGTCTCGGCCTGCGCCTCCTCGGGGCCCAGCGGCAGCGCGAACGGGTACTTCACGCCCTCCTCCTTGAGCGCCTTCGCGTCGGTGGCGATGTCGTCCCAGGTCTTGGGGGCGCGCTGGATGTTGGCCTTCTCGAAGAGGTCCTTGTTGTAGAACATCAGCCGGGTGCTGCCGACGAACGGCATCCCGTACTGCATCAGGTTCACCTCGCCGGCCTTGGCCAGCGGGGTGAGGAAGTTGGCCTGGGTGGGGATGGAGAGCAGGTCCTCGACGCTGTAGAGCTTGTCGCCGGCCACGTAGTCGGCGTACGCGCCGATCTGGGCGATGTCGGGGGCCTTGCCGCCCTTGACCATCTCGGCGACCTTGCGGTCCACGTCGTCCCACGAGTAGATCTCGACGTCGACCTTGACCTTCGGGTTCTTCTCCTCGAAGGCGCGGGCGAGGTTGCTCCAGTACTTCTTGGTGCCGTCGCCGCCGTCGAGGTTGTAGTCCGCCGCGACGAACTTGAGCGTCACGTCGTCGGAACCGCCGATGCCGATGCTTCCGCAACCCGAGACGGTCGTTGCCATAGCGAGTGCGGCTATCGCCGCGGTCAGACCCAAGTAGCGCCGCTGCACAGCCCGTTCCACCCTTTTTGCCCAGTTTGATGCATATCTTGCGCGAGTGATTCGGGAGCCTTTGTGAGGCCGACGCCGTGCCACGTGCGCACTTGTCCGTATGAGTTGCGATTTTCGCCCATGCGCGACCGCGAGGTCTACACCACTTGGGTATCTCTTACGCAACACCTTCCGCAAATCGCGTACGGGCTGCTAAGCAGGGCGGGACCAAGGTCATTGAGGTCAGCACCGCCGCACTACGCCCGATTTATGTACATGAGGAGTCTCCGGCATGTCCCGCACCGCAGTTGAGATTGCCACCCAGCCCACCTGTTGGCGGCGCGCCGCCGAGTACGCGACCGGCTTCGAAGGACTTCCCCTGCCTGGTGAGCGCGTTGCGGTCACCGGCTGCGGCACCTCGTGGTTCATGGCGATGGCGTACGCGGCCCTGCGCGAGGCCTCGGGCCAGGGCGAGACCGACGCGTTCGCGTCGTCCGAGTTCCCGACCGGCCGCTCCTACGACCGTGTGGTGGCAATCACGCGCTCGGGCACCACCAGCGAGGTGCTCGCCCTCCTCGGCGAGCTGCGCGGCAAGGTCCCCACGCTCGCCCTCACCGGCGACCCCAAGACGCCGATCATGGACGCGGCGGACGTCGTCGCCGTACTGGACTGGGCGGACGAGGAGTCGGTCGTCCAGACCCGCTTCGCGACGACCGCCCTGGCCTTCCTGCGGGCCGGCCTTGAGCGGAGCGGCCGGCTGGCGGACGGCGTGAAGACGGTCGAGGCCGCGGCCGTGGACGCGGAGCTGGCCATCACCGAGCCGCTGCCGGAGGCGGTCACCGCCGCCGAGCAGTGGACGTTCCTGGGCCGCGGCTGGACGTACGGCCTCGCCCAGGAGGCCGGGCTGAAGATGCGCGAGGCGGCGGGGGCGTGGACCGAGTCCTACCCGGCGATGGAGTACCGCCACGGGCCGATCTCGATCACCGGTCCGAACCGGGTGGCGTGGATGTTCGGCACGCTGCCGGAGGGGCTGGCGGGGGACGTCACCGCCGTCGGCGGCACGGTGGTCGCCAACGAGTCCGCGGACCCGATGGCGGACCTGATCCGCGCGCAGCGGCTCGCGGTGGTGCTCGCCGAGTCGAAGGGCTACGACCCCGACCACCCCCGCAACCTCTCCCGCAGCGTAATCCTCACCCCCTGATCCCCACCTGCCCCCGGACGGCCCCGCCCCCCTCGGGCGGCGGGGCCGTCCATCGAGACAGGTGCGCGCCGCCGGAGAGGTACGCCGCGACGCCCCCCGTGAGTGGACTAGACCTGTCCGGGGTTGACGCGCGACACTGGCCCGGTGAAACACGTCATCGCCCTCGATGTGGGCGGCACCGGAATGAAGGCCGCCCTGGTCGGCGCCGACGGCACCCTCCTGCACGAGGCCCGTCGCCGCACCGGCCGGGAGCGCGGCGCCGACGCAGTCGTCGAGTCGATCCTCGCGTTCGCCGAGGATCTCCGCGCGCACGGCGAGGAGCACTACGGCGAGAGCGCGGCGGCGGTCGGCGTCGCCGTACCCGGCATCGTCGACGCCGAGAACGGCATCGCCCTGTACGCCGCCAACCTCGGCTGGCGCGACGTCCCCCTGCGCGCCCTGCTCGGCGAGCGGCTCAGCGGCCCCGACCGGCCCCCGGTCCCCGTCGCCCTCGGCCACGACGTCCGCACCGGCGGCCTCGCCGAGGGCCGGATCGGCGCGGGCAAGGGCGCCGACCGCTTCCTCTTCGTACCGCTGGGGACCGGCATCGCCGGGGCGATCGGCATCGAGGGCACCATCGAGGCCGGCGCCCACGCCGGCGCCGGCGAGATCGGCCACATCGTGGTGCGCCCCGGCGGCGTCGAGTGCGGCTGCGGCCAGCGCGGCTGCCTGGAGCGCTACGCCTCCGCCTCCGCCGTGTCCGCCGCCTGGGCGGCGGCCGCCGGCGACCCGGAGGCGGACGCGGCCGACTGCGCCAAGGCCGTCGAGAGCGGCGACGAGCGGGCGACCGCCGTCTGGCACGCCGCCATCGACGCCCTCGCCGACGGCCTGGTCACCGCGCTGACCCTGCTCGACCCCCGGACGATCATCGTCGGTGGCGGTCTCGCCGAAGCCGGGGAAACCTTGTTCGTACCGCTCCGTGCCGCCATCGAGGAACGCGTCACGTTCCAGAAGCTGCCGACGATCGTGCCGGCCGCGCTCGGCGACACGGCGGGCTGTCTGGGCGCGGGCCTCCTCGCCTGGGACCTGCTCGCCACGTACAACGACAACCAGCGCACCCCCCACCCCACCATGCGCAACGACGTCATGGACACCACGGAGGTATCCGACTGATGGCCAGCAGCAAGGTTCAGGTCCTGTCCGGCGCCAAGGTGGTGCTCCCCACCGGCACCGTCGACGGTGGCCGGGTCATCGTCGACGGCACGAGGATCGCGGGAGCGCTCCCCGACGGTGCCGCGCCCGAGTCCCCCGCCCGTGACCTGTCCGGACACTGGATCGTGCCGGGCTTCGTCGACATGCACGTGCACGGCGGCGGCGGCGCCTCCTTCACCTCCGGCACGCCGGAGGAGGTGCTGCGGGGCGTACGGACGCACCGCGAGCACGGCACGACCACGATGGTCGCCTCCACCGTCACCGGCGAGATGGACTTCCTGGCCGCCCGCGCCTCGCTGCTCGCCGAACTGGTCCAGCAGGGCGACCTGGCCGGCATCCACTTCGAGGGCCCGTTCATCTCGCCGTGCCGCAAGGGCGCGCACAGCGAGGCGCTGCTGCGCGACCCCGACCCGGCGGACGTGCGCAAGCTGATGGACGCGGCGCACGGCACCGCGAAGATGTTCACGCTGGCCACCGAGATGACCGGCGGCCTGGACTCCGTACGGCTGCTCGCCGAGCACGGCGTGATCGCCGCGATCGGCCACACGGACGCCACGTACGAGCAGACCGTCGCGGCCATCGACGCGGGCGCCACCGTCGCGACCCACCTCTACAACGCGATGCCGGCCATCGGCCACCGCGAGCCGGGCCCGATCGTCGCCCTGCTGGAGGACGAGCGGGTCACCGTCGAGCTGATCAACGACGGCACCCACCTGCACCCGGCCGCCTTCGAGCTGGCCTACCACCACGCGGGCGCCGACCGGGTCGCGCTGATCACCGACGCGATGGACGCGGCGGGCTTCGGCGACGGGCAGTACCAGCTCGGCCCGCTGGCGGTCGAGGTGCGCGACGGGGTCGCCCGGCTCGTCGAGGGCGGCTCGATCGCGGGCTCGACCCTCACCCTGGACACCGCGTTCCGCCGCTCGGTCACCATCGACGGGCTGCCGGTCGAGGACGCCGTACGGTCCCTGTCCGCGAACCCGGCACGGCTGCTGGGCATCGACGACAAGGTCGGTTCGCTGGAGCCCGGCAAGGACGCCGACCTGGTCGTGCTCGACGCGGAGTTCAAGATCGCGGGCGTGATGCGCAAGGGCGAATGGGTCATTGAGCCCCAAGTAGGCTGATTTTAGCCCGAATTGCTCTCCCAAATTGATACGAAGTGGCTGGCCCCGCCCCCTGGGCCAGCCACTTTCTTTTTGGCATGATCCCCGTGGCAGGACGTACAGAAAGCGCTTTCTACAGAGTCACTGGGGGTGAACGCGGATCGTGTCCATGATCCTTACGGTCACGCTGAACACCGCACTCGACCTCACCCACCACGTCCCACAACTGGTGCCGCACACCTCCCACCGGGTCACCGCCGTCACCGAGCGGCCGGGCGGCAAGGGCCTGAACGTGGCCCGGGTACTGGCCGCCCTGGGCCACGAGACGGTCGTCACGGGCTTCGCCGGGGGCCCGACGGGCGAGGTACTGAGGGGACTGCTGGCCGCCGAGGCGGCCGAGGCAGCCGAGGCCGCGAGGGCAGCCGGGAGAGCCGGGGCAGCCCGCACCGACCGGACCGCCGGGGCAGGTGGGGCGGGCACGGGAGCCACCGGGTCCGCAGGGTCCACCGGGTCCACTGCGGGCACAGCGGCCACCGGGGCCGCCGAGGCAGGCGGGGCCGCCCGGGTCACCATGGCCACCGGGGCCACCGGGGCCATTTCAGCCACAGCAGCCACCAGCGTCACGCACGCCACGGGGAACACCGGCGCCGCTGCGGGCCCGGACTCCCCCGGCATCCCGCCCGTGCGCCGCCTCGCGCCCATCGACGCCCTCGTCCCCATCTCCGGCAACACCCGCCGCACCCTCGCCGTCGTCGACGGCTCCACCGGCGACACCACCCAGCTCAACGAGCCCGGCCCGACCGTCTCCCCCGCCGAGTGGGACGCCTTCCTCGCCTCGTACGACCGGCTGCTCGGCGGCGCGCGGGCGGTGGCGCTCTGCGGCAGCCTGCCGCCCGGCATCCACGTGGGCGCTTACGCGGACCTGATCCGCCGGGCCCGTACGGCGGGCGTACCGGTGCTCCTCGACACCAGCGGCGAACCCCTGCGCCGGGGCATCGCCGCCCGCCCCGACCTGATCAAGCCGAACCTCGACGAACTGGCCCAGCTCACCGGCTCCCGCGAACCGCTGACCGCGTCCGCGGACGCCCGGCGCCGGGGCGCCCACTCGGTGGTCGCCTCCCTCGGCCCGGACGGCATCCTCGCCGCCACCGAGTCCGGCACCTGGCAGGCGCACCCGCCGGCCGCGATCAGGGGCAACCCCACCGGTGCGGGCGACTCGGCGGTGGCCGCGCTGCTGGCGGGCCTGGTCGAGGACCTGCCCTGGCCGCAGCGGCTGGCCCGCGCGGTGGCCCTCTCGGCGGCCACGGTGGCAGCTCCCACGGCCGGCGAGTTCGACGCGGAGACCTACGCGTCGCTGCTCCCCCAGGTCAAGGTCACCGAGCCCACGTCCGCCCACGGACCCGTCTGAGCGGACCGGGCGCCCCGCACGCCCGCCCCGCCCGACTCCCCCTGTCCCACCCCGCCCAAGGATTGGCACCACATGCCCCTGGTCACCACCGGCGATCTCGTCACCGACGCCGCCTCCGCCTCCCGCGCCCTGGCCGCCTTCAACGTCATCACGCTGGAGCACGCCGAAGCCATCGCCGCGGGCGCCGAGCAGGCCGGGAACGCGCCCGCCGTGCTCCAGATCTCCGAGAACGCCGTGAAGTTCCACGGCGGCAACGTCCTGGCCGTCACCGCGGCAGCCGCCGCCGTGGCCCGTGCGTCCGCCGCTCCCCTCTCCCTCCACCTCGACCACGTCGTCTCGGTGGACCTGCTGCACGCCGCCCACGAGGCCGGTTTCAGCTCGGCCATGTTCGACGCGTCGAAGCTCTCCTACGACGACAACGTGAAGGCCACCGCCGAAGCCGTCCGCTGGGGCCACGAGCGCGGCATCTGGATCGAGGCCGAACTGGGCAAGGTCGGCGGCAAGGACGGCGAGGCCCCGCTCGACGCCCACACCCCGGGGGTGCGGACCGACCCCCAGGAGGCCGCCGCCTACGTCGCCGCCACCGGGGTCGACGCCCTCGCCGTCGCGGTCGGCTCCTCGCACGCCATGACGGAGCGCACCGCGGCCCTGGACCACGCCCTCATCGCCGAATTGCGCGACGCCGTCCCGGTCCCGCTGGTGCTGCACGGCTCCTCCGGCGTCCCGGACGACGAGATCCGCCGCGCGGTCGCCGCCGGCATGGTCAAGATCAACGTCGGTACGGCCCTCAACACGGCCTTCACCGGCGCGGTCCGCGGCTATCTGGAGGCCAACCCCACCACGGTCGACCCCCGCAAGTACCTGGTACCGGGCCGCGAGGCGATGGCCGCGACGGTCACCCACTTCCTGCGGACGATCGGCTGACCGCTCGCCCCGTACGCACCAGTGCCCCGCCGGAAACCTCTTCCGGCGGGGCACTGGTGCGTTCCGCGAGATCTACTGCTGCTTCAGCTCGACCCGGTCCAGGTTGACCTCACAGCCCGCCGGACACGAGATCACGAAGGTGTTCTCGCCCTTCGTCGCGGTCACCGTGGCCCAGGTGTTCGTCCAGCCCTTCTGCCAGTCGCCCTCTGCGGCGTTGGCGAAGTTGTCCATCCGCAGCCCGGTCCCGTGCGGCTTGCCGTTGACCGACAGGTCGGCCTTGGCGTTCTTGCCCGGCACCCCGTAGTCGACCGACAGCTTGTACTGGCCGGCCGCGGGCACGTTGACCTTCCAGGTCGCCGAGGACCCCGGTGCGGTCAGCGGTACGTACGCACCGCTGTCGGACCGCGCCCCGGTGATCGTCTTGTCCGTGCTCAGCCCCGGGGACAGCGTCAGCTCCCCCGCCTGGGCCTTCGGCAGCTCCGCCGGCGGCTCCTCGGTGTCCTTGCTGGGCTCCTTCGACGGCGAAGGGTCCTCGGACTGCGACTGGCCGCCGGTCGCGCCGGCGTTCTGGCCGCCCGCCTGGTCGCCCTTCTCGTCGCTCTTGCCGAAGTACAGCGCCGCGCCGATGCCGATCACCACGGCCGCCACGACCGCGATGGCGCCGATCAGCAGGCCGCGGGTGTTGGGGCCGCGCCCGCGCCCGCCGTGGCCCTGGTCGCCGTGCGGCGGGCCCTGCCGCGGCGGCGCACCGCCGGGCACCGTCTCGGGGGCCGCGTAGTGCGCGTTGGGCTGCCCGTACTGCGACTGCCCCTGCTGCTGCTGCGGGAACGGCTGGGTGGCCTGCGTCTGCTGGCCGTAGCCGCCCTGCTGCTGTCCGTACTGGCGCTCGCCGACGGCCCGCACCTGGTTGTACGACGTCCTGGGGACCCCCCGCGAGCTCGGGCCCGGGTAGCCGTAGCCGCCGCCCGAGCTGGGCGGCTGAGCGCCCGCCGCACGTCCGTCCTCGTAGAGGTAGCCGAACGGGTCGTCGTCCTCGGGCGTGCTCGCTCCGTTGTTCCCGGCCGTCATCCCAGCGTCACTCCTCACCATGTTCGCCAGCGTCGCCGACCGGGCGAGCCTACCTGCTGCGGGCGAACCGCCTTCGGGCCGTTGGCCCCTGCACCTGTCCCCGCACCCCTGCGCGCGCCCGGCGGACACCGCCGCCGGCGACGCTATCCGGCCCGCCTGTGCGGCTTGGACCGCGACCGCTTCTCGATGTACATGCGCTGGTCGGCGGACTGCAGCACCTCGTCGACGGACATGCCGCACTCGGCCCAGCCGATGCCGAAACTGGCGCCCACCCGCACCGCCCGGCCGTCCACCCGGATCGGCGGAATGATCGCGTTCCGCAGCCGGACCGCGAGGTCGGCGGCGTCCGCGCTGCCCAGACCGTCCGCCAGCACCACGAACTCGTCGCCGCCGAGCCGAGCGACGGTGTCCCCGTCGCGGACGCAGGTGGTCAGCCGCCGGGCGACCTCGATCAGCACCGCGTCACCGGCGCCGTGGCCGAAGCGGTCGTTGATCGACTTGAAGCCGTCGAGGTCGCAGAAGAGGACCGCGAGCCCCTTCGTGCCGTCGTCCGCGTACCCGTCGGCCGTCGCGGCCCCGCCCTCGGGCGGTGCGACCGTGTGCACGTGGTGGTCGTAGAACCCGGGGTCGCCCTCGCCCATCGGGTCCCCGAAGAAGCCGTCGTCGTACGTCACGCCGTCGCCGTAGACGCCCTCGTACGCCGCGTCCAGGGCCTCTACGGCGGTCGCCCGCACCGCGTGCGGCCGACGGCACAGCCGGGCGCTCAGCCGGGCACGCAGTTCCGCGCTGTTGGGCAGCCCGGTGAGGGAGTCGTGCGAGGCCCGGTGCGCGAGGTGCAGCTCGTGCCGCTTGCGCTCCTCGATGTCCTCGACGTGGGTGAGCAGGAAGCGGGGGCCGTCGGCGGTGTCGGCCACCACCGAGTTCCGCAGCGAGACCCAGACGAAGGTGCCGTCCCTGCGCTGGAGGCGCAGCTCGGCCCGGCCGCCCTCCGCCGAGGTGCGCAGCAGGGTCCCCACGTCCTCGTGGTGGACCAGGTCGGCGAAGGAGTAGCGGCGCATCGCGGAGGCGGGGCGGCCCAGCAGGCGGCACAGCGCGTCGTTGGTGCGCAGCAGCCGCCCGTGCTGGTCGCCGCCCATCTCCGCGATGGCCATGCCGCTCGGCGCGTACTCGAAGGCCTGCCGGAAGGACTCCTCGCTGGCGCGCAGGGCCTGCTGCTCGCGCTCCAGCCGGACCAAGGCACGCTGCATGTTGGACCGCAGCCGGGCGTTGATGATCGCGATGGCGGCCTGGGAGGCGTACATCGTGAGGGCCTCCTGGGCCCACGCGCCGGGGCGGCGTCCGCCGCGCGGCCGGTCCACGGAGATGACGCCGATCAGCTCCCCGTCGCCGCCGGAGGCGTACATCGGGGCGTACAGCCGGTCGCTGGGGTGCCACTCGTCGGCGAAGCGCGGTTCGGGGCCCTCGGTGTGCCACTGCGGCACGTCGTCCTCCATCAGCACCCAGCCCTCGGTGTGCGGGATGAAGTGGAGGTCGCCCCACCGCTCGCCCATCGACAGCCGGCGCTCCCAGGAGTTGCGGGAGCCGACGCGGCCGGTGATCAGCGCCTCGGCGGCGGTGTTGCCCGCGAAGGCGGCGACCACCAGGTCGCCGTCCGGGCGCACCAGATTCACGCAGGCGAGTTCGTACCCGAGGCCGGCGACGATGCCGTCGGCGACGGCCTGGACGGTGTCCGACAGGCTGCGTGCCGTGTTGAGATCAGCGACCACCCGGTGCAGTTGCCGCAGGGTCGCAAGGCGGACGTACGGCTCCGACTCGGCCTCCATGACCCGCTCCCCGAAACCTCGACAGCAACGACAGCAACTCCAGGCTTCTCATCGTCCGATTGCCACCGCCACTGAATCACAGCGCGCTCCTCCGCCGGTACACAGGGTCAACAATTACCCCTCTCTGTGACTCAAGTCACAAGCTCCGAGCGGAAGTTGACCTCTGCCATATGGGAGCGCTCCCGCGCTGCTCACAGCAGGTGCATGGCCGAAAACGGACATCGACCGGAAGGTTTCTGGCCGGAGGACCTAGGTCCCGTCTGGTCCCTATGTCCGATGTGCCGAGGACATGGTGCCGCCTAGCGTTGATCATGTGTTCCAGACGACAGAAGCCACCCCGGAAACCACCCCTCAGGGCGCCGTCCCTTCGCCCCGCCCGCCCGCGACCCCGCATCCTGTGGGGGTGAGCAATGACGAGTTCCGCGCGGCGATGGCCCGCTTCACCGCGGGCGTGACGCTGGTGACCGCGCACGACGAGGACGGCGGTCCGCGCGGCGAGGACGTCGGCATGACGGCCACCGCGTTCATGTCGGTGTCGCTGGACCCGCCCCTGGTGATGGTCTCCCTGCGCAACGGCTCCCGGATGGACGACCTGCTCGCCGAACAGCCGCTGTGGGCGGTCTCGCTCCTCGCGGAGAGCCAGCGCCACATCGCGGGCCGGTTCGCCATGAAGGGCCGGCTCAGCGACCGGCTGCTCTTCGAGGACATCCCGTGGAAGCGGGGCGAGGTGTCCGGCTCGCCGCTGGTCGGCGGTGCGCTGGCGACGGTCGAGTGCCGTACGGAGCAGCGGGTGGAGGCGGGCGACCACACGCTGGTGATCGGCCGGGTGCTGTCGGTGGAACTGCCGAGCGCGGACGGCGGCCCGCTCACCTACTTCCGGGGCAGGTACCGGCAACTGGCGTGAGGGCGCGGCGTGCGGCCCGGAGCGGACTCGGGCGGGCGGCGTGCGGCGCTTGCGGTGTGCCGCCCGGGGCGGTGGGGCTAGTCCCAGCCCTTGCCCGAGCGTCCACCCTTGGTCTGGCTGCGCTGCTTCTTCTCGCGCAGCCGCCGCTCGTTGATCCCCCGGGGGATCTTCGTCGCGCGCCGCGGCTTCGGCGGCGGGGCGCTCGCCTCCGCGAGCAGCGACGCCAGGCGCACGGCGGCCGTCTCCCGGTTCCGCCACTGCGAGCGGTGCTCGGAAGCCCGTACGGACACCACGCCGTCCACCAGCCGTCCGGCCAGCCGCTCCAGCGCCCGCGCCTTCCACACCTCCGGCAGCGCTTCCGTGCGGGCGAGGTCGAAGCGCAGCTCCACCTGGGAGTCCGAGGTGTTGACGTGCTGTCCACCCGGCCCCGACGACCTGGAGAAACGCCACATGAGCTCCGCCTCGGGAAGGGAGACGGAGCCGCGGATGATGTAGGGCCCGGACATGCGTCCATAGTCCCCGCTTCCGGGCCGCCCCGTCACACCCTTTTCGCCGCCCCCGCCGGGCGCCCCCGCGCACATCCGGGCAAAGAAAGTAAAGAAACCCGGAACTCGGCGGGCACCTGTCCGCGTTAGAGGTGGTGACGGTAGCTTCGGCACTCGCGGCGAAGCCCGCACACCACGAGGAAAGGGACATCCCATGGCAGTCAGCCTCAGCAAGGGCGGCAACGTCTCGCTCACCAAGGAGGCCCCGGGCCTGACCGCCGTGACGGTCGGTCTCGGCTGGGACGTCCGCACGACGACGGGCACCGAGTTCGACCTCGACGCCTCCGCCATCGCGGTGAACCAGGCGGGCAAGGTCTACTCCGACGCCCACTTCGTCTTCTTCAACAACAAGGCGACCCCGGACCAGACCATCGTCCACACCGGCGACAACCGCAGCGGTGAGGGCGAGGGCGACGACGAGCAGATCAACATCAACCTCGCCGGCCTGCCCGCCGACGTGGACAAGATCGTCTTCCCGGTCTCGATCTACGACGCGGAGTCCCGCTCGCAGAACTTCGGCCAGGTCCGCAACGCCTTCATCCGCATCATCAACCAGGCCGGCGGCGCCGAGATCGCCCGCTACGACCTGAGCGAGGACGCCGCCACCGAGACCGCGATGGTCTTCGGCGAGCTGTACCGCAACGGTGCGGAGTGGAAGTTCCGCGCGGTCGGCCAGGGCTACGCGTCCGGCCTGACGGGCATCGCCCAGGACTTCGGCGTCAACGTCTGAGTTCCGCACGACTGTTGAGGAAGCCCCTGGCCGGGTGCATACGGCCGGGGGCTTCCCCCTTTCCCGCTGCCCGGCACTCCCGCGCCCGAGCCGCCTCCGGGTGAAGAGCCCCGGGGCCGGCCGTTCTCGGAGCAGGCGTTCTCGGGGCAGGCGTTCTCAGGGCAGGCCCTGAGGTCCGGGCACGGAGTGGTGGCGTCCGTGTTCGCGGTCCGTAACGATCCCGCGCGGCGTGCGGGCCCGGCGGTCCGGCGTGGGCACATTCCCGGTGTCGGCCGGACGGCGGACCGTTCGGGCCCTGCCGAAGAGGCGCGAGGTGCCCGACGACACACGAGGACGTACGGGGATCACCATGCGCGCTGCCCGCGGGAACAAGTACGGGAAGATCTGCGCCCTGGGAGTCGTGGCCGCCGCCGCGCTCCTGACGACGACCGCCTGCCAGGAGGGCGGCGGCGGTACCGGAGGCGGGGCCGCGGGGCCGCCCGCCGCCTCGGACGTACCCGGTGGCGGGCAGTCGGCTCCGCCGTCCGACGCCCCGGGTCCGGGCAGGCCAGGGGTGGGGAGCACGGGCGGGAGCACCGGCCCGAGTGCCCGTACGGGTACGGGCGGAGGCAGTGGCTCCGGCGGGGCCGACGGCAAGGGCGGCGACGCGGGCGGCGAGTCCGGGACCGGCACGACCGGGGGCGTGCCCGCCGACGGCAGGGGCACCACCGCCTGCACCCACCGCGACGTCAGGATCACCTCGACGATGTATCCGCGCGACGAGGTCCAGCACCTGCTCCTGACCGCCACCAACACCGGTGACAAGCCCTGCACGCTCTACGCCTATCCGAACGTCGTCCTCAACACCGTGGCCCGCGACGTGGGTCCGATGGAGTCCACGCCGCGGGCGACCGCCACGATCGGACCGAAGCAGAAGGGGTACGCGGGGCTGTTCCTCTTCCGGGGCGGCGACCCGACGGACAACGTGAGCGCGGCGAGCATCGAGCTCGTGTCGGCCGACTCCTCGACCCCCTCCGGGGACGGAATCGACTTCCCGATGCCCGACGGCGGTTTCGTGAACGTCGGCCCCAACCCCGCCGTCACGTACTGGAACCTCGACCGGCGCGCGGTGGAGAAGTTCCTGTTCGCCAAGTGACCGCGGGTAACGGGGTGTTCGGCCTCGGTGAACCGCCCGGAGGGCATTCACCCCGTACCGCCGCTGCCTCACACCAAATCCGCAACCTCAACAAAAGCGTTCCATGAACGGCAAGCAATGGTCAAAGAGTTGTGAGGTATTTGTCGGCAACCGATCATCTCTGGCACTGAAGTGTCACTCTCACATCGCTCAGCCTCTAACCCCCCACGGATCGAGTGATGGAGAGCGCATGACCCCCCACGTTTCACGCAAGAGCTCTGCCCGCGTCACCAAGCGTGCCGCCGCCCTCGCGGCGGCGGCCGCGATGGTCGTCGTCGGAGTGCAGGCCGGTGCCGGTACCGCCACCGCCGCTCCCGAGAAGGCGCAGGCGCCCAGCGCGTCCGCCGCCGCCGCGGCCGTCCGGGCGAACGACATCAAGTCCGCCCAGGCCGACGCCGCTTCGGTCGCCAGAGCTCTGGGCCTCGGCGCCGGTGAGAAGCTCATCGTGCGCGACGTCATCAAGGACGCCGACGGCACCGTGCACACCCGTTACGACCGCACCTTCGACGGCCTGCCCGTCCTCGGCGGCGACCTCGTGACGCACGTCGCCAAGGGCGGCAAGCTCAAGAGCATCGACAAGGCGACGGACGCGAAGATATCCGTGCCGACCACCACGCCGAAGCTGAAGTCGGCCGCCGGTGCGCGCAAGGTGATCTTCGCCGTCAGCGGCAAGCCGACCCTCGCGTTCGAGACCGTCAAGAGCAGCGTCAAGAAGGACGGCACGCCGAGCCGGCTGCACACCATCACCGACGCGGCCACCGGCAAGACCCTCTACTCGTTCGACGAGATCGACGACGGCTTCAAGGCCGGCAAGGCCCCGAAGGCCCCCGCCAAGGGCGGCTCCGGCGTCAAGCTGAAGGCCGGCAGCGGCGCCAGCATGTACAGCGGCGAGGTCGCGCTGACCACCACCAAGGGCGGCTCGGGCTTCGAGCTGACCGACGGCGAGCGCGGCGGCCACAAGACGTACGACCTCAAGGGCGGCCAGTCCGGCACCGGCACGCTCTTCACCGACGCCGACGACAAGTGGGGCAACGGCAAGGCGGACGACGCCCAGACCGCCGCCGTCGACGCCGCCTACGGCGCCGCCATGACCTGGGACTTCTACAAGGCCGAGCTGGGCCGCAACGGCATCGCCGGTGACGGCAAGGCCGCCTACTCCCGCGTCCACTACGGCAAGGCGTACGTCAACGCCTTCTGGGACGACAGCTGCTTCTGCATGACGTACGGCGACGGCATCGGCAACACCCACCCGCTGACCGCCATCGACGTGGCCGGCCACGAGATGAGCCACGGCCTGACCGCCGCGACCGCCAACCTGGAGTACGCGGGCGAGTCCGGCGGCCTCAACGAGGCCACCTCGGACATCCTGGGCACCGCCGTCGAGTTCTTCGCGAAGAACACGACGGACGTCGGCGACTACCTCATCGGCGAGAAGATCGACATCAACGGTGACGGCTCGCCGCTGCGCTACATGGACAAGCCCAGCAAGGACGGCCAGTCGCTGGACTACTGGGACGAGAAGGCGGGCGACGTCGACGTCCACTACTCCTCGGGCATCGCCAACCACTTCTTCTACCTGCTGGCCGAGGGCAGCGGCGCCAAGGAGATCAACGGCGTGAAGTACGACTCGCCCACCAAGGACGGGTCGAAGGTCACCGGCATCGGCCAGGAGAAGGCCTACAAGATCTGGTACAAGGCCCTCTCGACCTACATGACCTCGACCACCGACTACAAGGCCGCCCGCGAGGCGACCCTGAAGGCGGCGACCGACCTGTACGGGGCGGACGGCGTCGAGGCCAAGACGGTGGCCGCGGCCTGGACCGGCGTCAACGTCAAGTAACGCTCAGCCGTTGGGAGTGGCGGGCCTCTCGCCTCCGTAGAGCCACGTCTCCCAGACCGCCGACAGATCCGCGTCCGTCCTCTTCTGGACGAACGCGGTGAAGTCGGCGGTCGACGCGTTTTTGCCCCGGTGGGCGGCGGGCCAGTCCTCCAGCAGCTCGAAGAAGGCGTCGTCGCCGATCGCCTGGCGGACCTTGTGCAGGACCATGGCGCCGCCCTCGTAGACCGGCGCTTTGGACACCTGCTTCGCGGTGGGCGGGGCGGCGGGCGGGAACTCCCAGTTGTCGTCGTCCTCGAAGGCCGCCACGAACGCCTCCTGGGCCGTGTCGCCGCCCTCGTCCTCGTCCCACATCCACTCCGCGTACGTCGCGAAGCCCTCGTTGAGCCACATGTCCCGCCAGTCCTTCGGCGAGACGGAGTTGCCGAACCACTGGTGGGCGATCTCGTGCAGCTGGGCCTCGTCGAGCGAGGCGCCCTCGCCGTCGGTGACGCCCGCGTACACCGGCTTCGTCTGCGACTCCAGCGCGTAGCCGACGTCGCCCCGCCCGCGCGTGACCACCGACCCGATGGAGTCGAAGGGGTACGGGCCGAAGTAGGTCACCGCCCAGTCCATCAGCTCCGGGATCTGCTTGCGCAGCGCGAGGCTCTTCGCGTCGACGGACTCCTCCGCCGCCGCGTACACCGGCACGGTCCGCTTCGGCGTCTCGCCGTCCGCCCCGAACTCGGCGGTCGCCTTCCCCTCCCACACGTTGAACGTGCCGATCGACAGCATCGCGAGATAGCTGGCCATCGGCTCGCGCATCCGCCAGTCGAAGGTGGTGCGGCCGTTCGCGGTGGTGGGCGGGTTGCGCAGCTCGCCGTTGGAGATGGCCGTCCGCCCCTGCGGGACGGTGACCTTGATGTCGTACGTCGCCTTGTCGGAGGGGTGGTTGTTGCCGGGGAACCACGCCATCGAGCCGGACGGCTGGCCCACCGCGACCGACAGTTTCCCGTCCGCCGACCGCAGCCAGCCCTCGCGGGCGCCGTCGGTGTTGGTGACGGGGCGCGGGGTTCCGGAGTAGCGGACGACCGCCTTGAAGGTCTCGCCCGCGCGCAGGTCGTGCCGGGGACGCAGGGTCAGCTCGCTGCCCGCCTGGTTCACCGCCGCCCGCTCGCCCTCGACGGTCGCGCTGTCCGCCGTGAGCCCGGCCAGGTCGAGATTGAACGCGCTCAGTCCCTGGGTCGCCTTCGCCGTGATCTCCGCGGTGCCCTTGAGGTGGTGGGCGGCGGGGTCGTAGTCGAGGTCGAGGGCGTAGTGCGAGACGTCGTAGCCGCCGTTGCCGAGCTTCGGGAAGAGCGGGTCACGAAGCCCGTGCGAGCCGGGGGTACCGGTGACGGGGTCCGACTGGGTGCAGGAGGTGAGGGCGAGGGCGGCCACCGCGGCGGTGGCGAGGGTGAGGTGGCGGCGGGTGCGGTGGTGGGGCGAGGACTGCATCCGGCGAGTTTATGGGGGCGGGAGATCGGGGTGCGGGTCCGCCGGGGTGGGCGGGGCAGGGGGGTGCGGGTCCGCCGGGGCGTCCGGGGTGCGGGGGTTCGGCTCCGCCGGGGGCCGCCCCCCTTGCCCGCCCGTTCCGCCCCCGGGGGGCGGCCCCGCCGCCCAAGGGGGCGGGGGCGGGGGCGGAGTGGGTTACAGGACCACGACCCCCAACGGCCGCACCCCCGCCGCCACCTTCCGCTTCGTGCCGTCGCCCAGGTTCACCACCGTGATCCCGTCCCAGGAGCCCTCCCGGGTGAAGCCGCCCGTGACGTACGCCGTGCGCCCGTCGCGCGAGACGGCCACGTCCTCGTGGGGACCGTCCAGCGGGACGACGCGTTCCGAGCCGTCGGGTGCGCGGACCGTCAGCGACGCGTCCTCGTCGTCGCCGCCGATCGGGCCCGTGCCGACGACCAGCAGAGTGCCGTCCGGGGTGATCGTGGTGCCGTGCTGGTGGGTGTTGGCGGTCATCGGCTCGACGGTGACGCGCCCGGTGCGCGGGTCCAGCACGGCGAGGCGCTCGCCCTCGAAGGGCAGCAGGAGGCGGCCGTCGGACGGGCGTACGGCGGCGTAGTGCGGCTTGAGCCAGGAGCCCAGCCCGCCCTCCGTGCCGTACGGCGCGACTTCGAGGCGGCGGGCGCGCAGCGTGTCGGTGGCGACGGCCGTCACGTCGTACGAGTCGTGCCCGGTGGCGTACACCTCGCGGCCGTCGGCCGAGACGTCCACGTCGAAGGGGCGGCGGCCGACGCCGACGGTGTCCACGACCTTCCGGGTGGCGGTGTCGACGACCTCCAGCACCCCCTTCGCGTCCGGCACGTTGACCCCCACGTACACCCGCGTGCCGTCGGGCGAGAGCGCGATGCCCATGCCGCCCGCCCGGTACTCGCCCATCTCGGCGGGCCCCTCCGCCTTCGTCGCGTACGCGATCCGGCCCAGGCTCTCGCGGGTCCGGGTGTCCACCACGGCGACCCCCTCGGCGGTGGCCACCCACGCCCGCCCGTCCGCGCCGACGACCAGCCCGTACGGGGCGGTGCCGACCTCGACCGAGTCGACCGGCCCCTTCGCCGGGTCGACGAACGTGACGGTGTCCGCGTCGAAGTCCGCGACCAGGAGCGTGCCGGACGGGGTGGGTGTGGCGGCCGGTACGGAAGGGGTGACGGAGGCGGTACGGGGGTGCTCCGGGGCGCTCTCGGCGGCCCCGGCACAGGCGGTGAGGGTGGTGAGCAGGGCGAGGGAGAGCACCGCGAGGGCGTGCCGGGGCCCCTTACCGCCGGGGCCCGGGTGGGTGTCCGTACTCATGCCTGCGCCTTCCTCAGGAGTGCCGTGATCACGTCGAAGCCGCGGCGTTCGGCGTGCTCCAGGGGGGTGGTGCCGTCCTGGTCCGCGAGGTCGGGGACGGCCCCCGCCGCGAGCAGGAGTTCCACGACCTCCTGGTGCGGCCGGCCGCCGTCGCCGAGGATCACGGCCTCCAGCAGCGCCGTCCAGCCGAGCCTGTTGACGTGGTTCACGTCGATGTCCGTCTCGGCCAGCACGGCCCTTACGTATCCGACGTGACCGCGTTCGCTCGCCGGGATCACCGAGATCCCGCCGAACCGGTTGGTGAGGGTCAGGTCGGGGTGGGCGGGCAGCAGCACGCGCATCATGGCGACGCTGCCCGTGACCCCGGTGACCAGCCAGGCGCTGTCCTCGCGCCGGTCCTGCGCGTCCGGATCGGCCCCGGCCGCGACCAGCAGCCGGGCGGCCTCCACATGACTGCCGAGCGAGGCGAGCAACAGCGGTGAGCGCAGTTCCTCGTCGCGGGCCTCGACGCGGGCACCGGCCCGCAGCGCGTCCCGCACCCCGTCGACGTCGCCGGTGCGGGCGGCGTCGAGCAGGAGACGGTCGGCGGCCGGGGCGTGGGTGCCTGTGCCTGGATCAGTCATGGGAGGGCCTTCCTGCGGGTGCTCGTACGTGCGCGCGGGTCCTACGGCGCGTACTTCCTGCCGTCGCGTGCGTCCTGCGGCACGTACTTCCTGGCGTCGCGTGCGTCCTGCCGGGGTGTTACTTCCCCAGCGCCGCGACGCCCGCCTGGGCGAACTTCTCGTCCAGGTCGCCGCTGGGCGCGCCCGCGACAC
This sequence comes from Streptomyces sp. NPDC004111, assembly GCF_042874215.1. Classification (NCBI taxonomy): domain Bacteria; kingdom Bacillati; phylum Actinomycetota; class Actinomycetes; order Kitasatosporales; family Streptomycetaceae; genus Streptomyces; species Streptomyces sp. NPDC004111. Next base: position 64,292 of record NZ_JBIAMU010000004.1, on the reverse strand, counting down.
CGATGCCGGCGACCGGAGCGCCCTTGGCCTGGACCGGGGCGCCGCCGGCGAGGAACAGGGTGCCGGGGATGTCCTTCAGGTTCGGGGCCTGGGCGAGGCGCTTGGCCAGCTCGGAGGTGGGGGCGTTCCAGGAGACGGCGGTGTAGCCCTTCTTCACGGCCGACTCGGGCGACTGCGGGCCGGCGCCGTCGCCGCGCAGGGTGACGATGGTGTTGCCGTTGCGGTCGACGACGGCGACGGACACGCGCTGGTTGTCCTTCTTCGCGGCGTCGAGCACGGCCTCGGCGGCCTTGGTGGCGGCGGCGACGGTGAGGTGCGTGGACTGCTGGAGGTTGCGGTTCGAGGTGTCGGCCTTCACGGCGGCGACGGACTCGGCGGCCGGCGCGGAGGCGCTGGCGGACACGGCACCGAAGGTACCGGCACCGAGGACGGCGACGGCGGCGGCACCGGTGAGGACGCGGGTGCGGAGGGAAAGCTTCTTCATGGTGTGCTCCAGGGCTGCGGTACGGAAGGAGAGGGAGGAGGGAGGGCGGCGGGGGAGCCGCTCTCCGTCCTGCAACCAATCCTGGGTCCGCGCACCCCTGGGTACGGTCGGTGCACCGGCTGCTCCCGGCGGCCCGGCCGGTCGACCCGGGGGTCAGCCGATCGGTTGATGCGGGGGTGGTCCCGGTGGGTCAGGATGGGCATGTACGTGCTGTTCAGAGCCGGTATGTACGCAGTCGGGACACGGGCGAGGAGCACACGGTGCGGCAGGACGAGGGCGCGGGCCGGACCGGACCCGAAGCCGAAACCGGAACCGGACCCGGACGGCACGACCGTACGGACCGGGCCGCCCGGATCCCCGGAGCTCCGTCCCCGCGCACCGGCACCCCCGCCGACCCCGACCCCGACGCCCGCTGGCTCACCCTCGTCATGCACGTGGCGTTCTTCCTGCTGCTCGGCGCCTCGCTGGCCCGCTTCCTGCTCCGGCACCCGGGCGAGGCCCGCACCCCGTGGATCATCGGCCTGAGCATCACGCTCGCCGTACTGCACGTACTGCTGTACGTCCTGGGGCCGGACGGCGCACGGAGCGGCCGGGGACGCGACCGCGGCCGTAAGAACGGACGCGGACACCCCGGACACCCGGGCCGCCCCACCCGCACCCGCCCCACCGCAGGCACCGCACACACCGCCCGGACCACCGGCACCACCCACCCTGCCCGGACCACCCACCCCACCGCCCACCTCCTCCTCGCCGCCGTGGTCGCCGTCTGGATGGTCCTCGTCGTCCTCGCGCCCAGCTTCGCCTGGTGCGCGGTCCCGCTCTTCTACACCGGGCTGCGCACCCTGCCCGCGCGTACCGCGCTGGCCCTGGTGGCGCTGCTCACCGTGTTCGTGGTCGCCGCCCAACTCCAGCTCGCGGAGGACGGGTTCGATCCGAACCTGGTACTCGCGCCGCCCGCGGTGGCGGCCATCGCCGCCGGGATGTTCGTGTACATGCAGCGGCAGACGGCCCGTCAGCGCGCCCTGATCGACGACCTCATCCGCACCCGCCGCGAACTCGCCGCCACCGAGCGCCGCGAGGGCACCCTCGCCGAACGCCAGCGCCTCTCCATGGAGATCCACGACACCCTCGCCCAGGGCCTGTCCAGCCAGCAGATGCTGCTCCAGGCCGCCGACCGCACGTGGGACGCGGATGCGGCGACCGCCCGCCGGCACGTCCGTACCGCCACCTCCATCGCGGAACGCAACCTGGCCGAGGCCCGCCGTTTCGTGCACGACCTGGCTCCGGCGGACCTGGCCGAGGCGGGGGCCAGGGGCGGCGGGCTGGAGGAGGCCCTGCGGGCGGTCGCCGCCCGCGAGAACGCCCGCTTCCACATCGACGGGACGGCCCCCGCCGTCCCCCTCCCCGACCGGGTCCAGTCGGCCCTGCTCCGGATCGCCCAGGGAGCGCTGGCCAACGTGGCGGAACACGCGAAGGCCACCACCGCGGCACTGACCCTGACCTACCTGGATGATCAGGTGGTCCTCGACATCGCGGACGACGGCCGTGGCTTCGACACCACGGTGCCACCGGGCCCCACGGGCGTACGCGGCCACGGCCTGCCCGCGATCCGCGCCCGGGTCCAGCAGCTCGGCGGCAGCCTGGCCGTCGAGTCCGCCCCCGGCGAGGGCACGGTCCTGTCCGCCGCGATCCCCCTGGAGCCCCAGCCATGACGACACCCGCCACTCCCGTACGGGTCCTGCTGTGCGACGACCACGTGGTGGTACGGGCCGGGCTGCTCGCCCTCCTCAGCAGCGAACCCGACATCGAGGTCGTCGGCGAGGCGGGCAACGGCGAGGAGGCCGTCGCGATGGCTGCCAAGCTGGCCCCCCACGTCGTACTGATGGACCTCCAGCTCGGCGCGGGCATCGACGGCGTCGAGGCGACCCGCCGGATCGCGGGCACGGGCCCGCACGTCCTGGTCCTCACCACGTACGACACGGACGCCGACATCACCCGCGCGATCGAGGCGGGCGCGACCGGCTACCTGCTGAAGGCGGAACGCCCGGAGGAACTGTTCGCCGCGATCCGCTCGGCCTCCCAGGGCCGTACGACGCTGTCCCCGCCGGTCGCGAGCCGGGTGATGGCCCAGATGCGGGGCACCGGCCGCCCCACCCTCACCGACCGCGAGTCGGACATCCTGGCCCAGCTGGCCCACGGCCTGGGCAACCGGGAGATCGCACGGGCCCTGTTCATCAGCGAGGCCACCGTCAAGACGCACCTGGGCCGGATCTACGCCAAGCTCGGAGTGGACACGAGGGCGGGAGCGGTGTCGGTGGCGAAGGAGCAGCGGCTGCTGCCGTGAGGGGGGAGGCGGGCACGGCCTCCTCGGGCCGGCCCGTGCCGTGCGACCATCGGGAACGTGCTCGACATCGGTTACTCCCTCTCCCGCCGCTTCCCCGATCCCCCGCAGACGGACTACCGCCGTGCGGACGTACGGGCGCTGCGGCACGACCTGTTCTGCGGGGACGTGTACCTCGCGGACGTCAAGGCGGACCGGGAGGTTTCCACAGCCTGGGGATGGGTGCCGGTGCTGGACTTCGCGTGGGCGCTGTGCGACATCGTGGAGCAGCTGGACCAGGACCCGCGCGGCAACCGCTCGGCGCACCGGCAGTACGCGGAGATCGACTTCACGGAGTCGACGGACCGGATGCTGTTCGAGCGGCGCTTCGGGTGGGTGGACGTGGAGGCGGACTGGATGCCGGCGGAGGAGGCACCGCTGACCTTCGGCCATCGGCTGCTCCGTCGCGAGGCGCGGGACTTCCTGCACGATCTGGTGGCGGACCTGACGGACATGCACGAGGGTCTGGGCGACAACCCGGCAATCTGGACACTGTTGGGACGCTTCCCGCGAGTGGATTCCTGAGGGGCGCGGCCGGGGTTTTCCTGCGGGAGCGTCGTTGGTTGTCCGCGCGGTTCCCCGCGCCCCTGAAGGGGCGCGCGGAACCGCGCGAGCGGCCACATCGAAGCCGCGGATACGCACCCGGCCGTGGAGGGCACGCCGCCCGTGGGCCGGCAGGGGGCCGCAGCGCACCGGCGTGCCTACCCCTCCACCCGAACCCCCAGCTCCGCCGCGAACACCCCCGCCAGATCCATCAACTGCACGGGACTGATCACCGCCCCCCGCAGCCGGTCCACGCCCCGCGCGATCTCCAGTCGCGCCACCGTCCGCAGGTCCACGTCCCGCATCGCCGCACCGCTGAAGTCGACGCCCTGCAGCACGCAGTCCCGGAACTCCACCCGCTCCAGCTTCGCGTCCATGAAGTCCGGTTCGACGAGCACGCACCCCTCGAACACCACGTCCTTCAGCCGCGACTTCCGCAGGTTCAGGTAGTCGATCTTGCCGCCCCGCACCACCACCCTCTCCAGCACCGAACCGTGCAGCTGCGTCCCGCCCAGCCGGGCGTCGACGATCTCCACGTCCCGCAGCGACGCCTCCGCCAGGTCCGTGCCCACGCCGCGCACCCTGTCCAGGACGCAGTCCAGCACCCGTGCCCTGCCCAGCCGGGTCTCGTCCAGCACGACCCCGTACAGCCCGCAGTCCATGAACCGCGACCCGCGCCCCTCCTGGCCGGTCAGGTCGCAGTCCCGGAACTCCAGGCCGTCGTAGTCCCCCTCCGTCTCCAGTCCGCCGTCCGCGAAGGGCGTCAGCTCGGGCAGCCGCACCTCCGCCCGCCGCACCGCAGGGACCTGCTTCTTCCTCGCCTCACGTGCCATCTCCCCATGCTGCCCCACCCCACTGACAACCCCGCGGCACTCCGGCCACCGCCCCGTGCCACCGCCCCATGTCACATCCCGGGCCTCCCGATCCGTCCCCCTGACGAAGGCACGCAACGCGAAGAGCTCCCACCGACCCACCCGCCCCGGGAGGCCCCCCATGCAGCTCACCGTCATCGGCTCCGGCCTGGCCGGTCTCACCTCCGCCATCACCGCCGCCGAGTCCGGCACCCCCGTACACCTCCACGAGGCCCACCACACCCTCGGCGGGCGCGCCCGCACCGCCACGGGGGCGTACCGGACCAACGAGGGCCCGCACGCCCTGTACTCGCGCGGCCCGCTGTGGACCTGGCTCCAGCAGCGCGACCTCGTCGGGCCGTCCGCCGCCGTCCCGCTGCGGGCCGCCGCCCGCACCCGGTTCCACCGGGACGGCGCCCTGCGCCGGATGCCGCCGCTCGCCGTGCTGCGGCTCGGCCGCAGGCAGGCCGGGGACGCCCCCGTCGACACCGACTTCCGCACCTGGGCCGCCTCCCTGGTCGGCGAGCGCCACGCCGAGTTCGCGGCCAACGCCATCGGCGTCGCCGTCTTCCACCACGACCCCGGCGCGCTCTCCGCCCGCTTCGTGCAGGAGCGGCTGCACCGGGTGCTCGCCATGCCGCCCGAGGCCAGGTACCCGGTGGGCGGCTGGGGTGCGGTGGTGGACAGGATGGCCGCGCACGCCCGTTCGCTCGGGGTGCGGATCGAGACCGGCTCCCGCTTCACCGGCTCCGAACTCGCTGACGCCGCCGCCCGCGGCCCGGTGGTCGTCGCGACCTCCCTCGCCGCCGCCCGGCACCTCCTGGACGACGACTCGCTCACCGGGCCGAGCGGCCGGACCGCCCTCCTCGACCTCGGACTGCGCACCCGGCGCGGCGACGCGTTCATCGTCAGCGACCTGGACGCCCCCGGCTGGATCGAGCGCTTCACCGCCCAGGACCCCTCCCTCGCCCCGGCCGGCGAGCAGCTCGTCCAGGCCCAGTTCCCGCTCGCCCCCGGCGAGTCCAGGTCCGCCGGCATCGCCCGCGCCGAACGTCTCCTCGACCTCGGTCTCCCCGGCTGGCGCTCCCGCGTCACCCACCGCTCCGAGGCGCTGGCCACCGGCCGTACCGGCGCCCTCGACCTGCCCGGCACCACCTGGCGCGACCGCCCCGCGATCGACCGCGGCAACGGCATCCACCTGGCGGGCGACCAGGTCGCCGCCCCCGGCCTGCTCGCCGAGGTGTCCCTCAACAGCGCCCTGGAAGCCACCTCCCTCGCCCTGCGGAACGCCCGCCTCCAGCAGCTCGGCGGCACCGGCCCGGCGGACCGCCCCGCCCGGTGGTCCGCGCACTCCTCCGGCCGCCTTGACCTCAAGAGCGCTTGAGGTACGAGAGTGATCACCGAGTCGCCGGTACGACGCCCACCCGGGCGGTCGGCACGGCGCCCGGACAGGGGAGTTGACCATGCACGCCATCCGCCTCCACGCCTTCGGCCCGGCCGAGAACCTGAGTTACGAGAAGACCGAGGACCCGGTCCCGGGCCCCGGCCAGGTCCGGATAGCCGTCACGGCGTCCGGCGTGCACCTCCTGGACACCGCACTGCGCAAGGGCATGCAGGGCCCGTTTCCGGCACCCGCCGAGCTGCCCACGATCCCCGGCCGCGAGGTGGCGGGCACCGTGGAGTCGCTCGGCGAGGGCACCGACCCGTCCTGGCTGGGCAGGCGCGTGGTCGCCCACCTCGGCATGAACCCGGGGGGCTACGCCGAGCTGGCCGTCACCGACGCCGCCAAGCTGCACCCCGTGCCCGACTCCCTGGACGACGCCGCGGCCATCGCCATGATCGGCACCGGCCGCACCACCCTCGGCATCCTCCAGTTCGCCGAGGTCGACGCCTCCACCGTCGCCCTGGTCCCGGCCGCGGCGGGCGGCATCGGCACCCTCCTCGTCCAGTACGTGAAGAACGCCGGGGGCACCGTCGTCGGTCTGGCGGGCGGCCCCGCCAAGGTGGCCGCCGTCGAGGCGAACGGCGCGGACCTCGCCGTCGACTACACCCGCCCCGACTGGACCGGCCGTGTCGCCGCGTTCCTCGCCTCGCGCGGCCTCGACGGCGCCACGGTGGTCTTCGACTCGGTCGGCGGCGACACCGGCCGCGCCGCCGTGGACCTCCTCGCCCCCGGCGGCCTGCACCTGGTCTTCGGCTGGTCCGGCAAGGGGCCGCACGACGGCGAACCGCTCACCTTCACCGAGGCCGAGCTCGCCGCCCGCGACATCACCTCCGAGCAGGTGCTCGGCCCGCCGATGTTCGCGAAGGTCGGCACCGACGACCCGCTGCGCACCCTGGAGACCCGCTCCCTGGCCCTGGCCGCGTCCGGCGAACTGCGCCCCGCCGTCCAGCGCTACCCCCTCGCGGAGGCCGCCAGGGCCCACCACGACCTGGAGAACCGGGGCACGGTCGGCAAGGTCGTCCTGGTCCCCTGAGCATCCCGGCACCAACGGGCCCGGCGGGGGGCGCGTCCGGGCGGGGACCCCGGGGCGCCCCCGCCCGGACGCGCCCCCGCCTCAACTCCCCAGCTTCTCCAGCGCGTCGTCGGTGAGCCGGTACACGTCCCACTCCTCCTGCGGACGCGCGCCCAGCGCCTCGTAGAAGTCGATGGACGGCCGGTTCCACTTCAGTACCGACCACTCCAGCCGCTGGTACCCGCGCCGCACGCAGGTACGGGCCAGCTCCGCCAGCAGTGCCTTGCCGTGGCCGCCGCCGCGCGCGGACGGGCGTACGTACAGGTCCTCCAGATAGATCCCGTGCACCCCGCGCCAGGTCGAGAAGTTCAGGAACCACACCGCGAACCCGACGACCTCGCCGTCCGGCGTCTCGGCGATGTGCGCGTACGCGGCGGGGGCCGGCCCGAACAGGGCGTCCCGCAACTGGTCCTCGGTGGCCCTGACCTCGTCGAGGGCCTTCTCGTACTCGGCCAACTCCCTGATCATGGCGAGGATCTCGGGCAGGTCGTCCACGGTGGCGTTGCGAATCATGCGCGCAGGTTATCCGGGCCGCCGCGCAGCAGCCGGGCCACCGCCACGTCGTCCTCGTCCAGCCCCTCCCCGTCCGCCACCGACCACAGCGCGTTCTGCAGGATCCGGCCCAGCGTCCAGGCCTTCGCGCGCTCCCGGTCCAGCCCCATCACATCGGTCATCGCGTCGAAACGCCACCGGGTGTCGGCCGGGTCGAAACGGTTGTTGAGGGCCGGCCACAGGTCGAACCCGGGGTCCCCGGCCAGCGGCTTGGGGTCGATGGCGACCCAGCCGCCGCGCCCCGCGAGCACGTTCTCGAAGTGCAGGTCCCAGTGCAGCAGGGCGTCACCGGGCTCGTCCATGACCTCCCGCACCGCCGCCGCGCAGTCCGCGACCAGCCGCCGCTCCGCCGGGTCGGCGAGGGCCCGCAGCGCGTCGGGGGTCTCCGCCACCATCCCGGCCGCGACGTCCCCGAGCCGCCGCATCCCGGCCGGTGCCGGTACGGCGTTGAACCGGGCCAGCATCCCGGCGATGACGAGCACGCCCCGCCGGGTGTCCGGCTCGTCGTCGAGGGAACGGCCGGAGTCCAGCCGCTCCAGCAGCAGCGAACCGTTGCGGGGGTCGTCGTCCAGTACGTGCACGGCCCCGAGGTCCGCCCAGGCCCGCAGCGCGTCGGCCTCGCCCGCGCTCTCCTCGTTGACCGCCTGCAGCTTGAGGGCGGCGGGGGTGCCGTCCGCACGCCGCACGGGCAGCACGAGCGCCGCCATGCCGTGCATCGACGGCCCGTCGACGGTCAGCTCCCAACGCCCGAGCATCTCCGCCGCGAGCCCGGGGAGCGACTCGATGAACGCCCGCCCGGCCTCGCCCTCGTACTGGATCTGCGTGGCGGCCAGTTCTTCCGGAACCCGAATCTCGATCACCCGACCGACCCTACGGCTGCGCCCCCGGCCCCCGCACACGCAATTCCCCCGCACCACTGCCCCCGAGCCGCACCGCCGCCGCCCCTGCTACCCCCGTCCCCCGCACGCCCCCATCGCCGCCTGCCAGAACTCCAGGCCGCGCACCGCCTCGTGGCGCAGGCGCCGCCCGCTGCCCGCGGTCGGGCGCAGCCGCGCGTAGGCCTCGCGCAGTTCCTCCGCCACCGTCTCCGTCAGGCCCGCGAGGCGTTTGCCCACCATCACGTCCCAGTCGACCGCGCCCGGCCCCCGGCCCTCCCGGTGCAGTTCCACCAGGGGCAGCCGGCGGCCCACCGCCCACACCACCAACTGCGGTGCGTCCCGCCACAGATGGGCGTGTCCGTACCGCTTGCCGCGGGCCATCCGGCCCACCACGTCCCGCACCTCACGGGCGATCACCACCGCCCGCAGCACCCCCACCGCCTCGGTGTGCTCGTTGAAGACCGTCCGGTACGCCGCCTGGCCCCGCTCCGCCCACAGCCGTTCGCGGCCCGCCGCCGTGCCCGCCGCGTGCGCCACCTCCAGGCGCGCACCCGGGGCCAGGCAGGCCAGCGCCGCCGTCGCCTCCTCCACCGTCAGGCACGTCCCGGACGCGCCACCGTCCCCGTACGGCTCGCGCGCCTCACCGCGGCGTACCAGGAACCGCACCCCGTCGTCGCGGAACTGCCGCATCACCCGCAGCAGGTTCGGGTCCCGCACCAGCTCGTCCTGCGCGGTCGCCGCGTTGCGCCGGCGGTCCTCGGCGTCCAGCTCGCCCCGCACCACTTCCACCGCCGGCCCCGTCACCACCTCCAGCCGCACCACCGACTGCCGCAGCCGGTCCACCGGCATCCCGTCCGCGACGGCCCGCTCCAGCACCCCCAACCGCTGTACGCCGTCCAGCACTTCGGGCACCGCGATCTGCACCACTCCCCGGTTGCGGGTCCCGGCCGGGTCCCACCGCACCAGCTCGGCACCCAGCACCACGGACCCCACCACCCCGAAGTCCCAGGGCCGCTCCCACAGCAGCTCCGTCAGCTCCCGGTTGGCCGCGCTGCCCTCCAGGAACCCGCGCCGGCCCCCGTCACCCCACTCCCGCTCCACCAGCTGGTCCGCACCCACCCACACCAGCCACCGCTGGTCACTGATGCGCTCGACCCTCTCCGGTCTCAGGGCCGGCCCCACGAAATGCGCGGGCACGGGCGTCGGAACGAGCTGCGGCGGCAAGAAAAGAACATCGGTCACACCCCACCCAACGCCCGCACCACCCCGCAGGTCGCGCCCGTCCCACACCCGACAGTCCGTCGAGGACCAGGGCCACCACACCCACCGAACCGCCCATTGCCGCACCGCACCCCCGCCCGCTAGCGTCCCGGCACCACCCCTGAGCAGCCACGACCCCAGCCGCCCGGACCGGGGCAGCCCCCGCGAGCGGTACGCCGAACAGGACGAAGGCCAGCATGAGCAGCACCAGCAACGCCCCGACCACCAACGGGGGAATCTCCTACTGGTACGCCGACGAGGGCATACCCGCCCCTCGCGAGCCCCTCGGCGGCGACACCACCGCGGACGTCTGCATCGTCGGCGGCGGCTACACCGGGCTGTGGACGGCGTACTACCTGAAGAAGGCCGTCCCCTTCCTCGACATCACGGTGCTGGAGGCGAAGTTCTGCGGCTACGGAGCCTCGGGGCGCAACGGCGGCTGGCTCTACAACGGCATCGCCGGCCGCGACCGGTACGCCGCGCTGCACGGCCGCGAGGCCGCCGCCCGCCTCCAGCAGGCCATGAACGACACGGTCGGCGAGGTCGTGGACACCGCCGCGGCCGAAGGGATCGATGCGGACATCCACCGCGGCGGCGTACTGGAGGTGGCCTACACCCCGGCCCAGCTCGGCCGGCTGCGCGCCTTCCACGCCGCCGAGCTGGCCTTCGGCGAGCAGGACCGCGTGCTGCTCGGCGCCCGGGACACCGCGGCCCGCGTCAAGGTCGCCGGAGCGGTCGGCTCCACCTGGACCCCGCACGGCGCCCGCCTGCACCCCGCGAAGCTCGTCAAGGGCCTGGCCGACACCGTCGAGGCCCTCGGCGTCACCCTCCACGAGTCCACGCCGGTCACCGCCATCGAGCCCAAGCACGCCCGCACCCCGTACGGCACGGTCCGCGCCCCGTACGTCCTGCGCTGCACGGAGGGCTTCACCCCCACCATCAAGGGCCAGAAGCGCTCCTGGCTCCCCATGAACAGCTCGATGATCGTCACCGATCCCCTGCCCGCCGACCTGTGGGAGACCATCGGGTGGGACGGCCGCGAGAACCTGGGCGACATGGCCCACGCCTACATGTACGCCCAGCGCACCGCCGACGACCGCATCGCGATCGGCGGCCGGGGCGTCCCGTACCGCTTCGGCTCCCGCACCGACAACGACGGCCGCACCCAGCCCGCCACGGTGACGGCCCTGCGCGAGATCCTCGTCCGCTTCTTCCCCACCCTCGCCGGGACCCGCGTCGCCCACGCCTGGTCCGGCGTCCTCGGCGTCCCCCGCGACTGGTGCGCCACGGTCTCCCTGGACCGCTCCACCGGCCTCGGCTGGGCCGGCGGCTACGTCGGCTCCGGCGTCGCCACCACCAACCTCGCCGCCCGCACCCTCCGCGACCTCTTCCTCCAGGACTCCGGCCAGGGCGGCGAGACCGACCTCACCACCCTCCCGTGGGTCAACCACAAGGTCCGCAAGTGGGAACCGGAGCCCTTCCGCTGGCTCGGCGTCCAGGGCATGTACGCCGCCTACCGCGAGGCCGACCGCCGCGAACTCACCGCCCACTCCGCCGACACCCACCCGATGGCCCGCCTGGCGGACCGGGTGTCGGGGCGGCACTGAGGCAGCGCCCGGGACCCGGACCTTCCCGAGCCGCGTCCCGGGCTCCGAGCGCCGGACGCCGGGCGGCGCAGGGCCGACGAAATGCCGGATAGCCTGCCAACTCCGCTTTCAGCGGGATCAGTTGACAGGCTGACCGGCACACCCGGTCGGATCGGGGAAATGATCATGGAGCTGGCCCGGACGGCGATCGGACTTGTCGCCGCCTTCACCGTGCCCACCGCTTTCAACTGGCACTCCAAGCGGCCGTGGCACGCCATCTTCTTCACGCTCGTCTACGGCCTTCTCACCGTGGCATCGTCCGGGGTCACCCGGAAGGAAGCCGTCGCCCTCCTCTCCGTCGCCCTGGCCGCCGCCTGCCTGGCGGTACTGAGCGGACCGGCCACCTGGAAGTTCCCGAACCCGAAATCCGGCTGGACGAAATTCCGCACGGCGGTAATCCGGCGGGCGAACCCGTCCAAGGTTCAGTACGCGGTGGCCGCGGTGGGAATGGCCGCCGCCCTGGTCCCGTTGATCCTCGGCATCGGCCCTGTGCTGCGCTTCGTACGGCAGCAGGTGATCGGGGACGCGAAGGTGGTGATTACGGTCTCGGGACTGCTGATCGCCGTCTTCGGCTGCCAGCGGCTGATCAGCCGGGTCGTCCGGCCGCTTATCGGCAAGATCAAGGAGAAAATCGAGTCGTCCGAGTTCGACGAAAGCGTCGAGGACTTCATCAAAGCGGGACCGCACGTCGGATGGATCGAGAGATTTATTCTTTTCGCATTCCTGGTTTCGGGCAACCCGGCCGCCGCCGCACTCGTGGTCACGGCGAAATCGCTGGCCCGATTCCCGGAGATCCAGCAGGCGGAGAAGCTCGTCGGTGACTACTATCTGCTGGGCACGCTCGTCAGCGTCGCGGTGGCTCTCGTCACTTCGGGCGTCACCAGAATGGCTCTGGGGATGCCACCCATCTAGAAGGAGCACCATGGCACTGCGCGATCACCCGCTTTTCCGGAAATTCATCTCCTTGCATCTCCCGGCTGGAGATTACGTGATCGCCGGCAGTGCCCCCATGCTGGCCCACGGAATGAACAGAACAATTGGCGATATCGACATCGTGGCCCGAGGAAAGGCATGGAAAGCAGCCCTGGAACTCGGCCCGGCAAAAAGATCCCCGCTGGGCCCGGCCCAACGCATTGTTCTTTTCGGCGGAGAAATAGAGATACTCGACGGCTGGTTCGGCTACTCCGTGGATGCGCTGATCGAGGAGGGGGAAGAAATCGAGGGACTCAGTTTCCTGCCCCTCGCCAGAACAGCGGAATGGAAGAGCGCCCTGCGCCGGGACGTGGACCTCGCGGACATCGAGTCCATCAGGGAGTTCCTGTCCGCAGCGCCCTGAGGAAGCCCGCCCCCGCCACCGGGCACCGCGGCACTCCCCCGCCCCCCAGGGGCCACCCGGCAGCACCCCAGCGCCGCCCCGCTTCCGCCGAACACACCGCTGCACGCAAAACGCCAGGTCAGACGAGGTCTGGCCTGGCGCGTGCACAGAGCCCCCTATCGGATTCGAACCGATGACCTACGCATTACAAGTGCGTTGCTCTGGCCAGCTGAGCTAAGGAGGCGCGTCCGAGCAGTCTAACCGGACCCCCGCCCCCCACGGCCAGCACAATTCACAGGCCAAGGGTGCTGACAGATCCCCGTCCCCCGGGTAGCGTCGCAGTCGGTCCACTAATTGGACCAGACCACTTCACTCCCTTACTCGGATCGTCCGGCACGTTCCTGCCGGTGAAGGAGACGCATCGCCATGGCGACAGTCACGTTCGACAAGGCCACCCGCATCTACCCGGGCTCCACCAAGCCCGCCGTGGACCAGCTGGAGATCGCGATCGAGGACGGCGAGTTCCTCGTCCTCGTCGGCCCGTCCGGCTGCGGAAAGTCCACCTCCCTGCGCATGCTCGCGGGCCTGGAGGACGTGAACGGCGGTGCCATCCGGATCGGCGACCGCGACGTCACGCACCTGCCGCCGAAGGACCGGGACATCGCCATGGTGTTCCAGAACTACGCGCTCTACCCGCACATGACCGTCGCCGACAACATGGGCTTCGCCCTCAAGATCGCCGGCGTCAACAAGGCCGAGATCCGCAAGAAGGTCGAAGAGGCCGCGAAGATCCTCGACCTCACCGAGTACCTCGACCGCAAGCCGAAGGCGCTCTCCGGCGGTCAGCGCCAGCGTGTCGCCATGGGCCGCGCCATCGTCCGTGAGCCGCAGGTCTTCCTCATGGACGAGCCGCTGTCGAACCTCGACGCCAAGCTCCGCGTCTCCACCCGTACGCAGATCGCGAGCCTCCAGCGCCGCCTGGGCATCACGACGGTGTACGTCACCCACGACCAGGTCGAGGCCATGACCATGGGCGACCGCGTCGCGGTCCTCAAGGACGGTCTGCTCCAGCAGGTCGACTCGCCGCGCAACATGTACGACCGCCCGGCCAACCTCTTCGTCGCCGGCTTCATCGGCTCCCCGGCCATGAACCTGGTCGAGGTCCCGATCACCGACGGCGGCGTGAAGTTCGGCAACAGCGTCGTCCCGGTCAGCCGCGAGGCCCTGTCCGCCGCCGCCGACAAGGGCGACACCACGGTGACCGTCGGTGTCCGCCCCGAGCACTTCGACATCGTCGAGCTCGGCGGCGGCGACGCCGCCAAGTCGCTGTCGAAGGACACCAAGGACGCCCCGGCCGGTCTGGCCGTCTCCGTCAACGTCGTCGAGGAGCTCGGCGCCGACGGTTACGTCTACGGTTCCGCCGAGGTCGGCGGCGAGCACAAGGACCTGGTGGTCCGGGTCAACGGCCGCGCCGTCCCCGAGAAGGGCACCGAGCTGCACGTCGTGCCGCGTCCGGGCGAGATGCACGTCTTCTCCACCAAGACGGGCGAGCGCCTCACCGACTGACCCGCCGGTCTGCGGACCCGGCTCCGGATTCCGGTGCCACGATCCGCCGTCGCCCCGGGCGACGAAACCGGTCGAGCGGCGTTCGGTCGGCCCGTGGCCAAGTGACCTGAGGGGCCCCGCACTTCGGTGCGGGGCCCCTCGCGCGTCCGCTTGGCAGCATCCGGTGTGTCCGCAGGCCAGCCGCCCACCACTGTCGACAAATACCCCGGCACACTGGGCATTTCGATCTCTGTGCGTCAACCCGTCATTCGAAAAGGGACCTCGAACCTTCCCCCGTGAGGGTGACTGAATGTCGCCAAATCGTCACCGGCCGCTACGCTCACTCGCGTGACCCACACAGCACGCCGCATCGGCCGAACTCTCGCCCTCGTCCTGCCCGTCGTCCTGGTGCTCTCCGGGACCCTCGCCGTCACCCGCGTCCCGTGGGTCGCCGGCACTCCCGAGTCCCAGATCCTGACCGCGTCCGCCGAGGACGTGTCCACCAAGGCCAAGTCCCGTGCCCCGCAGGATATTCTGCGCGACCGACTGCTGCTGGAACTTCAGGAGAAGGACCCGGGCGTGGCGCTCACGCACCTCCAGCGCGAGGTCGAGCGCCGCCCCTCGCTGGCCAAGCACTGCATGTCCATCGCCCGTGCGCTCGGCCGTGCCGCAGTCTCCCACTACGGTCCCACACGCGCGCAGTCCTTCTCGCGCCCCGTGTGCGACACGTCCTTCGCCTCCGGCGTCGCGCACCACCACGGCTGACCGCGTCCGTCCCCGCGTACAAGGCGAAGATCCCACGAAGACGACGGCCCTGTCCGTGACCCGCGGCGCCCCGGGCGCCGCATATCGTCCTCCGCATGACCTCCACGCCCGCCCCCGCGTCCACGACGCCCACGCAGGCCGTTGTCCTGGCCGGCGGCCAGGGCTCGCGACTGCGCCCCTACACCGACGACCGCCCCAAGCCGATGGTCGAGATTCCCGGAACCGGGACTCCGATCATCGGCCATCAGCTTTCCTGGCTGGCGGCGGAAGGCGTCACTGACGCCGTCGTCTCCTGCGGCCACCTCGCCGAGGTCCTCCAGGACTGGCTCGCCGAGCACGCCTCCGCACTCCCCCTGCGCGTCACGACCGTCGTCGAGACGGAGCCGCTGGGCCGAGGGGGCGGCCTCAAGTACGCCGCCCGGCACCTCCCGCACCCCGAGCAGCCCTGGTACGCCACCAACGGCGACATCTGGACCCGGTTCTCGCTGCGCGAGATGGCCGCCTTCCACGCCGAGCGCGACGCCACCGCCACGCTCGCCCTGGCCCGCCCCCGCATCCCCTGGGGCGCCGTCGAGACCGACGCCTTCGGCCACATCACCGACTTCATCGAGTCGCCGCCGTCCCCGTACCTGATCAACGCGGGCGTGTACGTCTTCTCCGCCGCCTTCACGGCCCTCCTGCCGGACCTCGGCGACCACGAGCGCACCACCTTCCCCCGCCTCGCCCGCTCCCGCAGCCTGGCCGGCTTCCCGCTCCCCCAGGGCGCCTACTGGCGTGCCATCGACACCGCCAAGGACCTCACCGAGGCCGCCAAGGAACTCGCCGCCGACGGGCGTTGAAGGCCACGGGAGCGCGGCGGTACGCCCGTCCCGGACCCGGCACACGCGTAAGGGCCCGGCACCCACAGGTGCCGGGCCCTCACGCGTGTGTACGTCATCGGACGACGGGCTAGCCGAGCAGGCCGCCGATCACCTTCTCCTTGGGCGCCCCGCCGGAGGAGCCCCCGTCGTTCCCGCCGCCGGAGCCGCCCGAGCCCGAGCCGCCCGAGCCGGAACCGCCGGAGCTCGAACCGCCGCTGTCGGAGCCGCCGTTGCCGCCGCCGCTGGAGGTGGGTCCGGCGGAGGTGGTGGCGGGCGGGCCCGCGGTGGTCGCGGCCGGGCCGCTCTCCCGGGTGGGCGTGCGGCCCGTGCTGCCGCGGGTCTCGCTGGGTCCCGCCGTCGCGCCCGCCGTGGCGGTGGCGCGCGGGCTGCCGGTGCTGCTGGGCCGGGACGACGGGGTCGCCGAACCGCTGGCCCTGGGCGACGGCGTCTGCTTGCGCGGCCCCTCGGTGGGACGCTGCGCGCCGGGCTCCTTGGGGAGCGGCCGGCCGGGCAGGTGGTTGACCGGGTCGTCCTCCGGGCCGGGCACGACGACCTCGGCGGACCGGACCGCACCGCCCAGCGTGGAGCCGACCAGCAGGGTCAGACCGACCACCAGGGCCACCATCAGGAAGCCGCGCCGCAGCACCCGCCGCCGCAGCTCCCACACCTCGCTGCGCGGGCCCAGCGTGCGCCAGGCCTCGCCCGCGAGCCGGGAGTCCAGCGAGTACACCGGGGCACCCGCGATGATCAGCGGCGACCAGGCGGCGAGGTAGATGATGTCCGGTGCGTCGTACGCCGGGACGCTCTTCCAGCTCACGGTCAGCAGCAGCGCCGCGGAGAGCAGCGTCCCGATGACGCCCGCGACCCGCTGCCACAGCCCCAGCACCGTCAGCACGCCGACGACCACCTGGAGGAACGCCACGCTGAGCCCGGCGCCGACCGGGTGCTGGAGCGCGAAGTCCCGCAGCGGCTCGGCGAGCGCCCACGGGTGCAGCGAGTTGAGCCACTTGACCATGGAGCCGCGCTCGCCGCCGTCGAAGAAGACGGGGTCGCAGAGCTTGCCCATGCCGGCGTAGATGGAGATGAAGCCGAGGAAGACCCGCAGCGGCAGCAGCACCACGCCGAGGTTCATCCGCCGGTCGGGATAGAAGGAGTGCCTGGCCCGCCCGTCGCCGCGCGGCGCGCTCTCCTCCGGGTCCTCGTCGTCGTACGGGGGCTCCTCGCCCTCGTAGTGGTCGTACGCGCCCTCGGCCTGCCGCATTCTCGGCAGCATCCTGGTCTGCGGCCCGCCCTCGGCGGAGCCGTCGACGACCGGGTTCTGCATGGTCTCGTCGGGGGCCCCGACGCGCGGGATGAGCTGGGTGGCGCCCGTGTCGAGGTCGTCGGTGCCGGGGCCGTCGAACGGGTCGGTGCGGGTCGCGGTCGAATTCCGTACCGCCTGCAGCAGCCCGCCCGCGCCGGGGTCGCCCGGCGCGGACTTCCCCGACCACACGACGGGCGTCCGGCGGCGACCGGCGGCACCGGCCGCCGCACCGCCTGCCGCGACCGCCCCGGCCCCGCTCAGCGCCGGAATCATCGCGGTCTGAGCCAGGGCACCCCGCGCTCCTGAGGAACGCGCGGCGCTCGGCGCGAGCTGCACGCGGAAACTGGCGTGGTTGACGATGACCTGCGCCGGGTCGCAGGGCACCTTGACCATGCTCAGTGCGGGCTGATCGTCGAACCCGGGTGTTCTGGTGTCCACACTCATCTAACCGAGTGATGTGTGTTTAGGACACTGCCTTGACGCTGCCGATCTGTCCGAGACCCGTCAAATCGGCACGTTCTCCCGGACCTCGCAGGTCACGGCGGCACGACGAAAAGGGCCCCGGATCGTCTCCGGGGCCCCTTAGCGCAGTACTGCCCGCTACTTGCGGCGACGCGCCGTCTCGTACAGCACGATCCCCGCCGCGACGCCGGCGTTCAGCGACTCGGCGCCGCCCGGCATCGAGATCCGCACCCGGTAGTCGCAGGTCTCGCCGACGAGCCGGCCCAGGCCCTTGCCCTCGCCGCCGATGACGATGCAGACCGGACCGGCCAGCTGCTCCAGGTCCTCGACCTTGTGCTCGCCGTCGGCGGCGAGGCCGACGACCGTGACACCGGCCTTCTTGTACTCCTCCAGCGCCCTGGTCAGGTTGGTGACCCGGGAGACCGGCGTACGGGCTGCGGTGCCGGCCGAGGACTTCCAGGCACCGGCCGTCATGCCGGCCGCGCGCCGCTCCGGCACGACCACGCCGTGGCCGCCGAACGCGGAGACGGAACGGACGATGGCGCCCAGGTTGCGCGGGTCGGTGACGCCGTCGAGGGCGACGACCATCGGCTCCTCGTGGTTGTCGTACGCGGCGTCCAGCAGGTCCTGCGGGTGCGCGTACTCGTACGGCGGGACCTGGAGGACGACGCCCTGGTGGTTGAGGCCGTTGGTCATCCGGTCCAGCTCGGCGCGCGGGGCCTCCATGAGGTTGACCTTGCCGCGCTCGCCGGCGAGCTGGAGGATCTCGCGGACCCGCTCGTCGTTGTCGATGTACTGCTGCACGTAGAGGGTGATCGCGGGGACGCCGTCACGCAGGGCCTCGTAGACCGGGTTGCGGCCGACGACCATCTCCGAGGTGCCCTTGCTGCCGCCGCGGCGCGGGGCGGGGCGGCGGGCCAGGGCGTGCTTCGCCTTGGCGTTGGCGAGACGGTTCGCCTTGTGCTTCTTGCGGTCCTCCGCCTTGGGGGTCGGGCCCTTGCCCTCCAGCCCCTTGCGGCGCTGGCCGCCGCTGCCGACCTGCATGCCCTTCTTGTTGGACGTGCGGCGGTTCCTGCGTTGGCTGTTGCCGGCCATGATGACTACCTGTTTCCTGTGGATCCTGCGATCCACACGGTGATGCAGATCGTCAATGCGTACGTAAATGAAGTGTGCCGCCCGGGGCTCCGGGCGGCACATCGGACGGCCCCTTCACGGGCCCTGCTCGCCAAAGCCCCTAGCGGGGCCCGAGCGTCCACCTCGGTCCCGACGGGCTGTCCTCGATGACCAGCCCGGACTGCTGGAGCTGGTCGCGGATGGCGTCGGCCGCCGCCCAGTCCTTGCGCTCGCGCGCGGACTGACGCTGGTCGAGCACGAGGCGTACGAGGGTGTCGACCACCCCGTGCAGGTCCTCGCCGCGGTCGGACTCGCCGGCCCAGTGCGCGTCGAGCGGGTCCAGGCCGAGGACGCCGAGCATGGCCCGGACCTCCGCGAGCCGTGCGACGGCGGCTTCCTTGTCGTCGGCGGCGAGGGCGGAGTTCCCCTGCCTGACCGTGGTGTGGATGATCGCGAGTGCCTGCGGGACACCGAGGTCGTCGTCCATGGCCTCGGCGAACGCGGGCGGCACCTCGGCCGCGGGCTCGACGACGCCCCCGGCCTTCTCCACCACCCGCTGGACGAAGCCCTCGATGCGCGCGAAGGCCGACTCCGCCTCGCGCAGGGCCTCCTCGCTGTACTCGATGGCGGAGCGGTAGTGCGGCGTACCGAGGTAGTAGCGCAGCACGATGGGGCGCCAGTTCTTGACCATCTCGCTGACGAGGACCGAGTTCCCGAGGGACTTGGACATCTTCTCGTTGGCCATGGTGACCCAGTGGTTGTGCACCCAGAAGTTGGCGAAGCCGTCGCCGAACGCCTTGGCCTGGGCGATCTCGTTCTCGTGGTGCGGGAAGATCAGGTCGATCCCGCCGCCGTGGATGTCGAAGGCCCCGCCGAGGTACTTGTGCGCCATGGCCGAGCACTCCAGGTGCCAGCCGGGACGGCCGCGGCCCCAGGGGGACTCCCAGCTCGGCTCGCCGGGCTTCTCGGCCTTCCACATGGCGAAGTCGCGGGGGTCGCGCTTGCCGGTCTCCCCCTCGCCGGAGGGCTGGAGGAGGTTGTCGAGGTCCTGGTTGGAGAGCTGGAGGTAGCCGTCGTACGAGCGCACGTCGAAGTAGACGTTGCCGTCGGCCGCGTAGGCGTGGCCGCGCTCGATGAGGCCGCGCATCATCTCGACCATCTCGGTGATGTGGCCGGTGGCCCGGGGCTCGTAGGTGGGCGGGAGGCAACCGAGGGCGTCGTAACCGGAGTTGAAGGCGCGCTCGTTCTCGTACCCGATGGACCACCAGGGACGGTCCTGCTCGGCCGACTTCTTGATGATCTTGTCGTCGATGTCGGTGACGTTGCGGATGAAGGTCACGTCGTAGCCGCGGTGGGCGAACCACCGCTGCATGATGTCGAAGTTCAGTCCCGACCTGATGTGCCCGATGTGCGGAGCGCTCTGCACGGTGGCGCCACACAGGTAGATCGAGACACAGCCCGGGACGAGCGGGGTGAAGTCACGCGTCTGCCGGGCGCTGGTGTCGTACAGGCGAATAGTCACGCCACAAGGGTACTGAGTGTTTCGGGCGGCGCGGGCCGGTCCCCGCCCCGGTTACGCATCGGGATACGTAGCGCCGGGGCGGGCCGCGGCCCCTCGGCGGAGGGGCCGGAACCTCAGATGCTGCCGACGATCTTGCGGGCGCTGACCCGGACGACGACGCGGGTGTCGTCGTTGACGGACGACGGGTTGAACTCCGCGTACTTCTTGCCGGTGTACTTGAGCGACAGCTCGTCGATCAGCTCCTGGCCGCCCTCGGTGGTCAGCTCGGCGCTGCCGCGGATCTCGGCGTAGCTGTACGGGGCGTCGAAGGGCTGGACCAGCACGGTGACCCGGGGGTCGCGGCGCAGGTTCTTCTCCTTGCGGCGGCCGACGGTGGTGGAGAACAGCACGTCGTCGCCGTCGCGCTTCACCCAGACCGGGGAGACCTGCGGGCTGCCGTCGGGCTGGATGGTGGCCACGTTGATGAAGACGGGGCTGTCGAGCAGTGCCTTGAGCTGGTCGCTGAGTGCGGCAGACATGGACGTCGTCCTTCCGGGTTCGGATGCTGTGGTCCTACGTCTACCCCGCCGCCCGCCCGCCATGGCGCAGGCGACGCGCGGCGACCCGCCGGAGCGCGGGGCCGCGCTCCGGCCGGACGGGGTCAGGGGCGGTAGACCAGGGCGGTGGCGATGGCGGCCAGTCCCTCGGCGCGGCCGGTCAGCCCGAGGCCGTCGCTCGTGGTGCCGGAGACCGACACCGGCGCCCCGACCGCCGCGCTCAGCACCTTCTGCGCCTCTTCGCGCCGCTTGCCGACCTTGGGCCGTACGCCCACGACCTGCACGGCCACATTGCCGATCTCGAAGCCCTCGGCCCGTACGATCCGGGCCGCCTCGGTCAGCAGGGTCACGCCGGACGCCCCGGCCCACTCCGGGCGGCCGGTGCCGAAGTGCGCGCCGAGGTCGCCGACCCCGGCGGCCGAGAAGAGCGCGTCGCACGCGGCGTGGGCGACCACGTCGGCGTCCGAGTGGCCGGCGAGGCCGAACTCCTCGTCCGGCCAGTGCAGCCCCGCGCACCACAGCTCGCGGCCTCGCTCGAAGGCGTGGATGTCGGTGCCGATGCCCACCAGGGGGATCACCGGTCGGGTGGGGTGCTCAGAAGCCATCGTTGGCCCTCCTCCTCGCGAGTACCGCCTCGGCCAGCACCAGGTCCAGCGGGCGGGTCACCTTGAACGCCTCCTCGTGGCCGGGCACCACCACGACCGGCTTCCCGAGCCGCTCGACCATCCCGGCGCAGTCGGTGGCGCCCTCGCCGGCGGCGGGGACGGTCTCGTGGGCGTGCGTCAGGACGGCCCGGTCGAAGCCCTGCGGCGTCTGCACGGCGCGCAGCAGCGCGCGCTCGGGGGTGGCGACGACCGGCTCGGGCGTCCCGTCGGTGCGGGGTTCGACCTGCTTGACGGTGTCGGCGAGCGGCAGCGCGGGCACCACCGCGGGCGCCCCGCCACGTACCGCCTCGATCACGCTGTCGACGGTGTCCACCGGGACCAGCGGCCGTGCCGCGTCGTGCACGAGTACGACACGGACGTCGTCGGGCAGTACGTCGAGGCCGAGCTTCACCGACTCCTGGCGGGTGTCGCCGCCGGGCACGACGAGGAACTCGGTGCGCTCGGGCAGGGCGTGCTCGTAGGCGTCGAGCATCGCCTTGACCTCGCCCGCACCGTCCGAGGGGGCGACCACGACGACCAGCGCGACGTACCGCGAGGCGGCCATGGCGCGGACGGCGTGGATCAGCATCGGTGTCCCGTTGAGGGCGCGCAGCGCCTTGGGGGCGCCGGGGCCGAGCCGTATGCCGCGGCCCGCCGCGGGGATCACGGCGGCGGTACGGCCCGCCGGACCGCCGGGGGAAGCGCTTGCGGGGATGTCTTCGACTGTCATCGGCTACTCCGGAGGTTTGTCGCCTCGTCCGACATGGGTATGGCCTCAGCGTGCCGCGCTGCGCTCTGACCGGCCCCTTCCGTGACAGCCGTCCAGGGAGCCGCACCGGCACTTCAACAACACCGCGGCTCATCGCTACGGCAGCGCATGGGATCACCGCACGCGGGAACGATCTTTGCAGAGTCTTCGGATAAAAAGATGCCGCGATGTCCGCCGGCGGACTGCGGACACAGTCAACCGGCGGACATCGCGGCATCACAACAAATCAAACACGCGTACGCGCGAGGGCGCACACGTGCGAGTTACGACGCGAGAACCTCGTCCAGCAGGGCCTCGGCCTTGTCCTCATTGGTGTTCTCCGCGAGGGCCAGCTCGCTCACCAGAATCTGGCGCGCCTTCGCGAGCATGCGCTTCTCGCCGGCGGAGAGACCGCGCTCGCGCTCACGACGCCACAGGTCGCGCACCACTTCGGCGACCTTGATGACATCGCCAGAAGCGAGCTTCTCCAGATTTGCCTTGTACCGACGGGACCAGTTCGTCGGCTCTTCTGCATACGGTGCGCGCAGCACCTCGAAGACCCGGTCCAGCCCGTCCTGCCCGACCACATCGCGAACGCCGACGAACTCCGCATTGTCCGCCGGTACACGAACCGTCAAGTCGCCCTGGGCGACCTTGAGCACCAAGTAGGTCTTGTCCACGCCTTTGATCTGGCGAGTCTCAATGGCCTCGATCAGCGCGGCCCCGTGATGGGGATAGACCACGGTGTCGCCAACCTTGAACGTCATGTGACAGGTACCCCTTCCGTGGCTATCCAGAGTAACACGGAAACTGCTTGTTCTGAATGGCGTTTCCGCAGGTCAGGGCATATCTCGGGGCTTGACAACTACAACAGGAACGTGCTGCGGCAGGCTTCCGGAAGACGGTATTCGCAGGTGGGAGCGGCTCTGCGGGCGACGAGAAACGCGTACGTTACACGCACCACAGGGGCTCCGGGAGGGGCGAGAAGTCCTGGTTTGCCGGGTTCCACGAAGTGAAGTTCGTCTACTCCGTTCGGAGATCGCTCACTCGTACGGAGGCAATCCCGAATTGATCAACGTTCGGGGCCGGTACGCGGTTGATCAATTCCCGCCGTCTCGCATTCCCCTCGAATTCAAGCCATTGAACCCTGCACGGAATACCGCCACTCACGTGCCCGTCCGCGACGCTCCCCACCGCCCCGGCGCATCGCACGGCTCACCGGGGGCGTGCCGTCCGCTCCGGGCTCCGGCATCGTGTCGACCCGGCAGGTGAGGAGGCGGGTCGGGTGCGTCACGCCGGGAGCGGCTCGGTAATCTAAACGGGCATCACGTCCCTGCCCGTAACGTCCAAGGAGTTGCCGCCGCCGTGAGCCGCAGCCTTCGACGCGGCGCTCTCGCCGCTACCGCCCTCGCGTTCTCGATCGCCTCGCTCGCCGCATGCGGTGCTGGCAACGACGCACAGACGCTGGCCATCAAGCCGGACAACGCCGCGATCTCCGTCGACAACGGCCAGCTCAAGATCCAGAACGCCATGGTGATCACCCAGCCCCGCGAGGAGGCCAAGGGCCACGCCGTCGGCGAGGGTCCCGCGGTCGTCGCCGCGACGGTCTTCAACAACGGCGACAAGCCGCAGACCCTGGACGAGATCAAGCTCGGCGGCTCCGCCGCCAAGGTGAAGCTGACCCCGGCCAAGGGCGAGACCGGCAAGATCACCGTGCCGGCCGGCGGCTCCGTCGTCATCGGCGGCAAGGACAACGCGTCCGCCGTCGTCGAGAACGGCCGCGAGGCCGCGCAGAACGGCAACGCCCAGCCCGTCACCTTCAGCTTCAGCGAGACCGGCAACGTGACGCTGCGCGCGTTCGTCATCCCCGCGGTCGGCCACTTCGAGGGCTTCGGCCCGGACAAGCTCCCGGTCACCCCGTCGGCACCCGCCTCCCCGTCCCCCGGCGCGACCACCGGTGCCACCCCCGGCGCCAGTACGGGCGCCACCCCCGGAGCCAGCACGGGTGCCACCCCCGCCAAGAACAGCCCCTCGAACACCGCCTCCGGCGCCGCACGCTGACGTTCGCGGCACTGCTCAACGACAAGGGCCCCGCCGGGATCGCTCCGGCGGGGCCCTTGTCGTACGTCCCGGCCGTCCTCGGCCGCGCAGGTCGTGCGCGGCCGGGACGGCGGGCCGGTCTAGGGCTCGAACTTGTAGCCCAGGCCGCGCACCGTGACCAGGTAGCGCGGGGCGCCCGGGTCGGGCTCGATCTTGGCGCGCAGCCGCTTGACGTGCACGTCGAGGGTCTTGGTGTCGCCGACGTAGTCCGCGCCCCAGACCCGGTCGATGAGCTGCATACGGGTCAGCACGCGGCCCGCGTTGCGCAGCAGCATCTCCAGGAGGTCGAACTCCTTCAGCGGGAGGTCGATCTTGGCACCGGCGACGGTGACGACGTGGCGGTCCACGTCCATCCGGACCGGGCCCGCCTCCAGGGCCGCCGGCGTGACCTCCTCCGGCTCGCCGCGGCGGCGCAGCACCGCGCGGATGCGGGCGATCAGCTCGCGGGAGGAGAAGGGCTTGGTGACGTAGTCGTCGGCTCCTATCTCCAGGCCGACGACCTTGTCGATCTCGCTGTCCTTGGCGGTGACCATGATCACGGGAACGTTGGAGCGCACGCGCAGCTGGCGGCAGACCTCGGTGCCGGGCAGGCCCGGCAGCATCAGGTCCAGGAGGACGAGGTCGGCGCCGTTGCGCTCGAACTCGTCGAGGCCGTCGGGGCCGGTGGCCGCGATCGCGACCTCGAAGCCCTCCTTGCGGAGCATGTAGGACAGGGCGTCGCTGAAGGATTCCTCGTCCTCGACGACGAGCACTCGGGTCACGGAAGGACCTCCGGGGCAGGGGTGTTCTCTCGGATGGGGGTCTCGTAGGTACCGCGGCCGGCGGCGACGCTGCCGGCGGCTTCGTCATCGGCGGTCACGTCGTCACCGGCGTCGTCGAGCTCGTCGACGTCGTCGGGTCCGACGAGGGGGCGGCCGGGGGTGTGTTCCACCCTGGCCTCCCTGACGGAGCCCGCTTCGGGCAGCCGCAGGGTGAAGGTGGAGCCCTGGCCCTCGGAGCTCCACACGGTGACCTCCCCGCCGTGCGAGGCGGCCACGTGCTTGACGATGGCCAGGCCCAGGCCCGTACCACCGGTGGCGCGGGAGCGGGCCGGGTCGACGCGGTAGAACCGCTCGAAGACCCGCTCGCGGTCGCGCTCGGAGATGCCGATGCCCTGGTCCGTGACGGCTATCTCTATGAGGTCGCCGCCGGGGGCCGGCACCCGGCGGGCGGCGATGCCGACGCGGGTGCGGGCGGAGCTGTAGTTCACGGCGTTCTCGACGAGGTTGCCGAGGGCGGCGGCGAGCTGGCCGCGGTTGCCCCAGACGTGCAGTCCCGAGGTGCCGCCGGCCTGCATGGTGATCTGTTTCGTGGAGGCCGTGTGTCGGCTGCGGTCGATGGCCTCGGCGACCAGTTCGTCGACGCGGACCGGCTCCGAGTCCTCCAGCGGGTCGTCGTTCTGCACCCGGGAGAGATCGATGAGCTCCTGGACCAGTGAGGTGAGCCGGGTCGCCTCGATCTGCATCCGGCCGGCGAAGCGGGTGACCGCCTCGGGGTCGTCCGAGGCGTCCATGACGGCCTCGGAGAGCAGCGAGAGCGCGCCGACCGGGGTCTTGAGCTCGTGGCTGACGTTGGCGACGAAGTCGCGTCGTACCGCTTCGATCCGGCGGGCCTCGGTGAGGTCCTCGACCAGCAGCAGTACGAGCCGGGAGCCGAGCGGGGCGACCCGCGCGGACACCGCCAGGGCCTCGCCCCGGCCGGTCCCCCGGCGCGGCAGGTCCAGCTCGACCTGGCGTATCTCGCCGTCCCTGCGGGTGTCGCGGGCCATGTGCATCATCGGCTCGACCGCCAGTTTCCCGCCCCGGACCAGGCCCAGGGCGTACGCCGCGGAGCTGGCCTTCACCACGTTGTCGCTCTCGTCGAGGACGACCGCGGAGGAGCGGAGCACGGAGAGGACCGTGTCCACGCCGGGCGGCAGCGTGCCGTTGGGCTCGGGGCGCAGGGCGGAGGAGCGGGTGGGCCTCTTCTGCTCGCGTTCGCTCCAGCGGAACGCGAGCATCGCGATGATGCCGGTGCACAGTCCGGCTATCGCTGCTGCTGCGGCCACTGCCGCGTTCACGTCCATGTGCACAAGGTTATGCCTGGTCACTGACATGGCCCCAAGCGAATGGGTGTCGCCTCGAACGTTCGTCGCCCAGAGTTCACCAAGGGGATGGTGCTGGTTCACTTGGTCGGCCGTAACCGGACGCGTACCGGACAGATGGTGGGAATGTGGGGGCCGGAGCCCCGCCAGACCCCGGAAATCACCACTGCGCCAGAAGTCAGGAAGTAGGGACACCCATGCGGGACGCGTACCACGAGGAACTGGACTCGATAGGCGAGGACCTGGTCGAGATGGCCCGCCTCGTCGGGTCCGCGATAGGGCGGGCCACCACGGCCATGCTCGACGCCGACCTGAAGCTCGCCGAGAGCGTCATCGCCGCCGATCAGAAGGTGGACGACCTCCAGCACGACCTGGAGGCGCGCGCCATCGCCCTCCTCGCCCGGCAGCAGCCGGTCGCCACCGACCTGCGCATCGTCGTCACCTCGCTGCGCATGAGCGCGGACCTGGAGCGCTCCGGCGACCTGGCGCAGCACGTGGCGAAGCTGGCCCGGCTGCGGTTCCCGGCCACCGCCGTACCGCACGACCTGCACGCGACCATCCTGGAGATGGGGCAGCTGGCACAGCGCCTGATGGCGAAGTCGGCCGAGGTCATCATCACCAAGGACGTCGACCTGGCGCTCCAGCTGGAGCAGGACGACGACGAGATGGACCTGCTGCACCGCACGCTCTTCCAGCACCTGATGGACGACCGCTGGAAGCACGGCATCGAGACCGCCGTCGACGTCACCCTGCTGGGCCGCTACTACGAGCGCTTCGCGGACCACGCGGTCTCCGTCGCCAAGCGGGTGGTGTACCTGGTGACGGGCGAGCACGCGGACGAGATCCAGGCGGCGCCCCAGCCGGACACCGCGTGAGGCGGGGCATACCGCGTGAGGCGTACCGGGTGACCTGAGGCCCCCCGTGGGCCGGCATCCGTCCCGCGGGCCCTTCCGTCCGGCCGGGGCGGAGCGCGCACGGACCTGTGCCCCGCACGAACCCCACCGGGTCCGTGCGGGGCACAGGTGCGTTCGCGCCGTGGCCGGCTGGTGCGCGCGACGCTGCCGTCAGCCGCAGCCGCCGCCGCACTGGCACGGGGCGCCGGACTGACATCCGCAGGAGCAGCCGGATCCGCAGCCGCACGCACCGAGCAGCACAAGGGCGGGCACTTCGACGGACCGCTCGACGGTGGTCTCGGGTGCGGGGGAATCTGCCATGGGGTTCCTCCTCGACGGCCGGTGGGCGGAGACGTCCGCCCTTAGCCCATTGCACTGCCGCCCCTGAGGGCGCGTCAACGGCGCACGCGGGCACACGGGTTCGCACAGCACAGGACCCCCACCGCGCACGTGCGGTGGGGGTCCTGCGGGTGGTGCGGGCGGGCTACTTCTTCTTGCCCTGGTTCTTGACGGCCTCGATGGCGGCGGCGGCCGCGTCCGGATCGAGGTACTTGCCACCCTTGGTGAGGGGGCGGAAGTCGGCGTCGAGCTCGTAGTAGAGCGGGATGCCGGTCGGGATGTTCAGGCCGGAGATCTCCTCGTCGGAGATGCCGTCGAGGTGCTTGACCAGACCGCGGAGGCTGTTGCCGTGGGCGGCGACCAGCACGGTCTTTCCGTCGAGCAGGTCGGGGACGATGCCGTCGTACCAGTACGGCAGCATGCGCTCCACGACGTCCTTGAGGCACTCGGTGCGCGGGCGCAGCTCCGAGGGGATCGTGGCGTAGCGGGCGTCGGCCGACTGGGAGAACTCGGTGCCGTCTTCCAGGACCGGCGGCGGGGTGTCGTACGAGCGGCGCCACAGCATGAACTGCTCCTCGCCGAACTCGGCGAGGGTCTGCGCCTTGTCCTTGCCCTGGAGGGCGCCGTAGTGGCGCTCGTTCAGGCGCCAGCTGCGGTGGACCGGGATCCAGTGGCGGTCCGCGGACTCCAGCGCGAGCTGGGCGGTGCGGATGGCGCGCTTCTGGAGCGAGGTGTGCAGCACGTCGGGAAGCAGGCCCGCCGCGGTGAGCAGTTCACCGCCCCGTACGGCTTCCTTCTCGCCCTTCTCGGTGAGGTTGACGTCCACCCAGCCGGTGAACAGGTTCTTCGCGTTCCATTCGCTCTCGCCGTGGCGGAGGAGGATCAGCTTGTACGGTGCGTCGGCCATGCGTACGAGCGTAATGGACATTCGGGGTGCCTCGCGCGCGCACGGGCGGGGATCGGGGGGTGCGGGTCCTCGGACCGCCGATTGAGGACCTTCGTCAATCGAGTGGCGGGTGGGAGGACCCGGTACGTAAGTTGCGCATATCCGTTGAGGCACTTACATCCCTGGGGGGAACGATGTCCGCGAAGGGGATGTCCCGAGTCGGCCCGAAGGTCCCGAAGCGTCCGAAGGGCCCGGTCCTGGCGCTGCGGGAGAGCGTCTCGGGGCTGCCCCGGGCGTTCTGGTGGCTGTGGACGAGCACGCTGGTGAACCGGCTGGGGGCGTTCGTCGCCACCTTCATGGCGCTCTATCTGACGCTGGAGCGCGGCTACTCGGCGACGTACGCGGGTCTGGTCGTCGCGCTCCACGGACTCGGCGGCGTCGTCGCCTCACTGGTCGCCGGGGTGATGACGGACCGGCTGGGCCGTCGCCCCACGATGCTGATCGCGCAGCTCTCGACGGCCTTCTCGGTGGCGCTGCTCGGTTTTATGGAGCACCCGGTGGCCATCGCCGCCGTGGCGTTCCTGGTGGGCATGGCGTCCAGCGCCTCGCGGCCCGCCGTGCAGGCGATGATGGCCGACATCGTGAAGCCCGAGGACCGGATGCGGGCGTTCTCGCTGAACTACTGGGCGATCAACCTCGGGTTCGCCGTCTCCTCCGCGGGCGCCGGCTTCCTCGCCGAGTACAGCTATCTGGCGGGCTTCGTCATCGAGGCGGTGATGACGCTCTTCTGCGCGGTCGTCGTCTTCGTCAAGCTGCCGGAGTCCCGGCCGGAGCGGACCGTGGCGGAGCAGGCCGACGAGGCGGGCGTGGGTCTGGGGACCGTGCTGCGGGACGGTCGCTTCATGGGCATGGTGGGGCTGTCGTTCCTGGTGTCGCTGATCTTCCAGCAGGGGTACGTGGCACTGCCGGTGGCGATGGGTACGGACGGCTTCAGCAGCGCCGACTTCGGTACCGCCATCGCCGCCAACGGCGTACTGATCGTGGTGCTCCAGATCCCCGTGACGCGGTTCATCGAGAAGCGCGATCCGCGCCGGCTGCTGATCGTCTCCTCGCTGCTCGCGGGGTACGGGTTCGGGCTGACCGCGTTCGCCGGGTCGCTCGCGGTGTACGTGCTGACGGTGTGCGTGTGGACGCTGGCCGAGATCATCAACGCGCCCACCCAGACCGGCCTCGTGGTACAGCTGTCGCCCGTGCACGGGCGCGGGCGCTACCAGGGGATGTACACGATGTCCTGGTCGGTGGCGGCACTGACCGCCCCGCTGATGGGCGGCTACGTGATCGACCGGTACGGCAGCGGCTGGCTGTGGGGCGCGTGCGCGGTGATCGGGATGGTGGCGGCGGCCGGGTACTGGCTGCTGATGCGGGACCTGCCGCAGGCGCGGGGGACGGACGAGGATGTCCCGGTGGCGGAAGGGGCTCCCGTGACCGGGGGCGTCCCCGTGTCCGAGGGTCTCTCCGTGCCCGAGGCCGTCGCGGTGGCGGACGAGAAGGCCGTCACCAAGTCCTCCGAGGTCACCCCGGCCGCGTAGCTCCGCCGGCCGTCCCGTGGGGAGTTCAGTCGCGCGGCCGGGTCAGGTGCGCGAAGGCGTCCAGGTTGCGGGTGGACTCGCCGCGGGAGACCCGCCAGGCGTACTCCTTGCGGATGGCGGACGCGAAGCCCAGTTCCAGGAGGGTGTTGAAGCTGCCGTCGGCGGCTTCGAGCACCGAGCCGAGGAGGCGGTCGATCTCGTCGGGGGTGACGGCGGCCAGCGGGAGCTTGCCCGCCAGGTAGACGTCGCCGAGCGGGTCGATCGCGTAACCCACTCCGTACAGGCGCAGGTTGCGCTCCAGGAGCCAGCGGTGGACGGCCTCGTGGTTCTCGTCGGGGTGGCGGATCACGAACGCGTTCAGCGAGAGGGAGTGCTGCCCGATGATCAGCGAGACCGTGGTGGAGAGCTTGCGGGTGCCGGGGAGCTTGACGACGTAGGAGCCCGGCTGCGGGCTCTCCCACTCCAGTTCGGCGTCCTTCAGGGTCGTTTCGAGGACTTCCCGTGCGTCCGCCGTGTCCGCTTTCTCAGCCATGGTGCGAGCGTACGTGACGGCGGTGTTCGTGCATCGCCGCGGTGTAGACGTCCGCGGTGGCCGACGCGGCGGTGTCCCAGCCGAAGGCCTGGGCGTGCCGGGCAGCGGCCTCGCCCATCCGGGCGGTGAGTTCCGGGTGGTCGATGAGGCGGCGCAGGGCACGCGCGTACGCGGCCGGGTCGTGCCCCTCGATGAGGAATCCGGTGCTCTGGTCCCGCACCGCGACCGGCAGCCCGCCGACCGCGGCGGCCACCACCGGGGTCCCGGTGGCCTGCGCCTCGATCGCGACCAGGCCGAAGGACTCGCTGTAGGAGGGCATGACGAGGGCGGAGGCGGCGCGGAACCAGTCCGCGAGGCGGTCCTGGCCGACCGGCGGGCGGAAGCGGACGACGTCCGCGATGCCCAGTCGCGCGGCCAGCTTCTGGAGCTTCTCCGGCTTGGCCATGCCGCTGCCGCTGGGCCCGCCGACCACGGGGACGACGAGTTTCGTACGGAGGGTGGGGTCCTCGGCGAGGAGGACGGCGACCGCGCGGAGCAGGATGTCGGGGGCCTTGAGGGGCTGGATGCGGCCCGCGAAGAGCGGGACGAAGGCGTCCTGCGGGAGGCCGAGCCGGTCCCGGGCGGCGGCCCGCCCATCGGCCGGACGGAAGCGTTCCAGATTCACCCCGGGGTGGACGACGGCGACGTGGCCGGGGTCCGCCTCGTAGAAGCGGACCAGTTCGTCGGCCTCCTCGGCGGTGTTCGCGATGAGGCGGTCGGCGGCGCGCACGATCTGGGTCTCGCCGATGACGCGGGCGGCGGGCTCGGGGGTGTCGCCCTCGGCGAGCGCGGCGTTCTTGACCTTGGCCATGGTGTGCATGGCGTGCACCAGGGGGACGCCCCAGCGCTCGGCGGCGAGCCAGCCGACGTGCCCGGAGAGCCAGTAGTGGGAGTGCACGAGGTCGTAGTAGCCGGGGCGCTGTCCGGCCCAGGCCTGCATCACGCCGTGCGTGAAGGCGCAGAGCTGCGCGGGCAGCTCCTCCTTGGCGAGGCCCTCGTAGGGGCCGGCGTCGATGTGGCGCACCAGGACGCCGGGGGCCAGCTCGACGGATGGGGGCAGGCCGCCGGTGGTGGCCCGGGTGAAGATCTCGACCTCGATGTTGATCGCCGCGAGGCGCTTGGCCAGCTCGACGATGTACACGTTCATGCCGCCCGCGTCGCCGGTGCCGGGCTGGTGCAGCGGTGAGGTGTGCACGCTGAGCATGGCGATCCGGCGCGGCTTGCGCGGGGTGGTGCCAGGGAGCCGCAGCCGGGGCGGGGCCGCCGCGGCCAGTGTGCCGGTGAGTCGGGAGACGTACTGGCTCACGTCGACTGTCCTCCTCGACTGGGGCAGGCTTTCACGGGGCGGTCGGTGGTCGGGCGGTCGTACGGGTCCTGCGGCGGTGCGGTTGCGCGGCGGTACGCGTGCGGTGGTGCGGTCCGTGCCCGCCGGCCTGCCGCGGGCACGGCGGAACGGGGCGTCACCGCCCTGTCCAAGGGGGTGAACAGCGGAATTCCCTGGTCCATTTCCGTTTTGCCAAATCATTACGTTGCGCTCCCGGCACTCTCGCCCCGCTTACGCTCGTTCCATGGCTTCCCGCACGTCCCCCTCGCGCCCGGTCGGCGCCGTCACCCGCGGGACCACCAACCCGAACCGGCTGCGCCGGATGGACCGCTGGATCGCCGCCGTGCACGGCCCCGAGCTGCTGCGCACACCGGGGGCGGTGGCGGTGGACCTCGGTTACGGGGCCGCCCCGTGGACCGCGGTCGAACTGCTGGGACGGCTGCGCGGCGCCGCGCCCGCGGTCGAGGTGGTCGGCATCGAGATCGAGCCCGCCCGGGTGAGCGGTGCGAAGCCGTACGAGCGGGAGGGGCTCACCTTCCGGCACGGCGGCTTCGAGGTGCCGCTGGACGGGGGCCGGCGGCCGATGCTGATCCGCGCGGCGAACGTGCTCCGACAGTACGACGAGGAGCAGGTGGCCGCCGTCTGGGAGCGGCTGCGCACCCGGCTGGCCCCGGGCGGGCTGCTGGTGGAGGGGACCTGCGACGAGATCGGGCGGCGGCACGTGTGGGTGGCGCTGGGCGCGGAGGGGCCCCGGACGGTGACGTTCGCGACCCGGCTGGGGTCGCTGGACCGCCCCTCCGACCTGGCGGAGCGGCTGCCGAAGGCGTTGATCCACCGGAACGTGCCGGGCGAGCCGGTACACGCGTTCCTGCGGGACTTCGACCGGGCGTGGGCGGCGGCGGCGCCGTTCGCCTCGCTGGGGGCGCGGCAGCGGTGGATCAGGGCGGTGCGGGACCTGTCGGCGGACTGGCCGCTGACCGGACCGCACTCCCCCACCGGGCACGCGGCGGCGGACGGGGAGCGGCGGTGGCGGCAGGGCGAGGTGACGGTGCGCTGGGAGGCGCTGGCTCCGCGGGGCGTCGCTTACGAGTGAGGGGCGGCGCGGCGCGGCGGAGGGCCGTGTATCGGTGAGGGCGAGAGGGCGGAAGGCCACGTACCGGTGAGGGTGAGGGGCCGGAGGGCCACGTACCGGTGAATAACGGGGGACTTTCGCGGTGGGGGCCGCATTCGGGGAACGGGAAATCGATCTCGTTCGTCGGACGGGTGTGGAGGGAAGGACCGGAAGGTTCTTGGGGGTTGCGAGGGGAAGTCGTTGCCGCCTCTGTCGCTTTCGCGGGCGGCGTGGCAGCATCGCCGGAGCGTCACCAAGTTACTGACGGTAAATCAGATTCGATGTGGATTTCGACTCTTCGACTTGTTCCGGGGGGAGCTCATGAACCGACACCACCGTGTGCACCGGCGCCACCGTGCCACGACCGCGCTCGCGCTGATCTGCGCCCTGAGTGTGCTCGTGCTGCCGGGGCAGGCGTCCGCCGATCCGGCTCCGCCGCCGTCGGCCGGGGGCGAGGGTGACAAGAGCCTGGACCAGGTGCGAAGAGAGATAGACGAGCTGTACCGGAAGGCGGCCGTCGCCACCGACGCCTACAACCTCGCCGAGGACCAGGCGCAGGATCAGTCCGGCGAGATCGTGAAGCTGGCCCGGTCGATCGTGGCGGGCGAGCAGCGCATCGAGAAGCTCAAGGACCGGCTCGGCGCGCAGGCCCGCGCGCAGTACCGGACGGGTGGGGTGCCCCGGAGCGCCCAGCTGATGCTCAGCGGGAACCCGGACCTCTTCCTGCGGGGCGCGGGGCAGTTGAAGCAGGGGCAGCAGGCGGTCAAGCGGATGCTGGACGAGATGACCCGCACCCAGGAGGACCTGCGGACGTACTCGAAGGACGCCAGCACCGAGTGGACGAAGCTGGAGGCCAACCGCAAGCGCAAGGAGAAGGCGCAGAAGGAGGTCAAGAAGCAGATCGACGCCGCCGAGAAGCTGGAGTCCAGGCTGGAGGCGAAGGAGCGGGAGCGGATGCTCCAGCTGGAGCGGGACGAGCAGTACCGCGCCCAGTCGGCCTGGCTGAACTCCGGTGCGCTCAAGGGCGGCAAGGGCGGCGCGGCAACGTCGCAGGGCCGGCAGGCGATCACGTACGCCACGGCCCAGATCGGCAAGCCGTACATATGGGGTGCGGAGGGACCCGGCGGCTTCGACTGCTCCGGGCTCACCCAGCAGGCGTGGGCGGCGGCGGGACGGGACATACCGCGCACGTCGCAGGAGCAGTGGCGGCTGCTGCCCAAGGTCCCGGTCTCGGCCATGCGGCCGGGCGACCTGATCGTGTACTTCTCCGACGCGAGCCACATCGGGATGTACCTGGGTGACGGAGCCATCGTCCACGCACCCCGACCGGGGCGGAACGTGACGATCGCGGGCGCGGGCTCGATGCCGATACTCGGCGTGGTCCGACCGGGCTAGCACCCGAAGCCGCCCACGAACGCTCCCCCTGACGGGGCCTCCCGCGCGGCACCTCCACGCACGGCACCCCGCCCTGCGGCACCTCCCCTGGCGGAGGATCCCGCGCGACACCCCGCCCCGCGGCACCGCCCTTGGCGGAGGGTCCCACGCGGCACCCCGCCCTGCGGCACCTCCCCGCGTGGGCGCTCCCTCGCGGCACCGTCCTGGCGGGCGCCCGTCGCGGGCGCTCCCCGGCAAGGCGTCCCTCGCCGGCGCTCCCTCGCGGCCCGCGCCGCGTCCCGTCCGCGCCGCGTCCCGTCCGCGACGCGTCTCCCCCCTCTTTCGCCCCTTCGCCTCTCCTTTCGCTCCCCCGGCTCCGCCCTCGTCGGTGCCCGCTTTCGGGGGCCGTGGGGTGGGGTGATGTTTGTCATGGACAGGGGTGGGGGGTACGGGCGCCTGATGCATGGCGGGAAGCGGCTTATGCCTGGGCAGGGCCGGGTGAACGGAGCGGCATATGACCGGGGCGGATTCGTGAACGGCATTCCGTTGCGGCCCCGGCTACCGCTATGGTCCCCGTTTGGCGGGACGTCGCTCGGCGTCCCACCGTGCCCTCGGGGGGAGGGAAGGAACCGAACCGATGCCCGTACCCATACCGCGGCAACGAGCAGTACCTGCCGCGGAGAGCGGTCAGGCCGGCCCGTACCACCACATGTCCGGCCAGCAGCAGACCGACCTCACGCTGCTGGTGATCGAGAACGACCCGGCGGACGCCTTCGCCGTACCCGACCTGATCGACTCGGCGAACGGGACCAAGGTGCGCGTCCGCACCGCCCGCAACCTCACCGAGGCCGGGCGGCTGCTCACCGACGACGTGCACTGCGTCCTGCTGGACCTGGATCTGCCGGGCTGCGGCCACTGCGCCGAGTGCCAGCAGGACGCCGGAGCGGCCGACGGGCCCGTGCTGGGCGCGCTGGGCGACGTACTGCGGATGGCCCCCGGCCACGCCGTGCTGGCGCTGACCCCGCCGGACCGGGCGGAGCAGGCGGCAGCCGCCGTACGGGCCGGCGCACAGGACTACCTCTTCCGCGACGAGCTGGACGGCCGGCTGCTGAGCCGTGCCATCCGGTACGCGGTGGAGCGCAAGCGCGCCGACACCGCCTCGTACAAGCTGGCCGAGTCGAGGCTGCACGCCCAGGAGAACGCCCGGCTGGAGCGCGGCCTGCTGCCGACCCCGCTGCTGGACGGCTCGGACCTGCGCTTCGCGGCCCGCTACCGGCCCGGCCGGTCCCGCGCGCTGCTCGGCGGCGACTTCTACGACACCGTCCGCACCCCGGACGGCACCGTCCACGCGATGATCGGCGACGTCTGCGGCCACGGCCCGGACGAGGCCGCGCTCGGCGTCGAGCTGCGCATCGCCTGGCGTGCGCTGACCTTCGCCGGGCTGTGCGGGGACGAACTGCTCTCCACCCTCCAGCGGGTTCTGGAGCACGAGCGGGAGAGCGAGGAGATCTTCGCGACGCTCTGCACCCTCGACATCGCGCCGGACGGCCGCCGGGCCGGGCTGTGCCTGGCCGGCCACCCGGCACCGCTGATCGCCCGCCAGGGCCGGCCGGCCCAGCTGATGCCGTACGACGACGGGGGCCCGGCCCTCGGTCTGCTGCCGCGCGCCCGCTGGCCCCGCCAGCAGGTGGAACTGGGCGGCGCCTGGAGCGTGCTGATGTACACCGACGGCCTCATCGAGGGGCGCGTCGAGGGCAGCGAGACCGGGCGGCTCGGCCAGGACGGCATGGTCGAGATGATCAACCGTCAGCTGTCCGAGGGGCTGCGCGGCGAGGACCTGCTCGACGCGGCGGTCACCCGGGTCCGCGACCTGAACGGCGGCGAACTCACCGACGACGTGGCCGTCCTGCTGCTGGACCGGGACCGTGACAGGGACCGGGTTCGCGACGGCGAGCGGCCCGCGGGAACACCCGAAGCGACCGGCACCCCCGGCACCCCCGGGAACGGCGAAGGCCGGGCGCCCGGCAAGGGGCACCCGGCCACGGTTCGGCGTCCGGCCTGGTGAGCGACCGCCCCCGCGTCCGGCGGGCGGCGGTGCGGGCGGCTCAGCGACCGCCGTTGTAGGGACCGTACGGTCCGTCGCTGCTGCTGCCTCCCCGGCGACCGCCGCCGCCGGACACCTGCCGCAGCGCGGGCCGCACGTCCACCAGGAAGACGATGGACGCGACGAGTCCGGCGATCTGGAGGAAGAAGATCCCCAGGAAGTTCACCAGGACCGTGACGCCCAGCATGATCAGCCAGAAGTTCTTGGTCTGCTTGTCGGCCGCGCGGTAGGCGTCGGCGCGGGCCATGGCCGCGAGGACCAGCGCGGCCACCGCGGTCACGGTGAAGACCAGGCCGACCACGAACCAGAGTCCGATATCGAATCCATCACGCAACATGCCGAGCACCGCCTCATCAGGTTTGACCGTCACTTGACCGTCTCGCCCAAGGTACCGAAACGACGGACCGGGCACCCTGGGGCGACCCGGCCCGTCGCATCGGACCACGGGGGCCCGGCCGTTCGGCTCCTACGGGCGGAGCAGCAGGGCCGCCCCGCCCGTCCGGTCCGGACCTACTTGTCGTCGGCCTTCGCGGCGGCCTTGTCGTCGGCGGTCTTCTCGTCGGCGGCCGGAGCCGTCTTCTTCGCCGCCGTCTTGCGCGCCGGGGCCTTCTTGGCCGCCGGGGCGTCCTCGGCGGCAGCGGCCGAAGCCTTGGTCTGCGACTTGGTCCCGGACTCGGCACCGGACTTCGGCTCCGGGTCCGGCTCGACGGCGACCGCGATCTCGTTGATCTCCTCGGCGGCCTCGCCGCGCCACTGCTTCACGGCCTGCTCGCCGTGCTCGGCGACCTTCTCGTAGGTCTCGCGGGCCTTGACCGCGTACTCGGCGGCCACGCCCACGCCCCGCAGCGCGAGGTCCTGGGCGGTCTCGCCCAGCTTCTTCAGGTCGGTGTCGAAGGAACCGATCACCTCGGTGAGCTTCGCCTGGAGGACGGCCTGCGCCTCCTTGGCCTGCGAAGTCACCTTCTCCTGCACGACCTTGGGGTCGCTCTGGCGCACCTTCTCGAAGCGCTCCGGCGCCTCGTCGGCGAGCTTCTTGGCCTGCTGCACGGCGAGGTCGGCCGTAC
Organism: Streptomyces sp. NPDC004111; assembly: GCF_042874215.1. Classification (NCBI taxonomy): domain Bacteria; kingdom Bacillati; phylum Actinomycetota; class Actinomycetes; order Kitasatosporales; family Streptomycetaceae; genus Streptomyces; species Streptomyces sp. NPDC004111. The sequence continues at coordinate 26,892 of NZ_JBIAMU010000004.1, read as the reverse complement.
CGGCGAAGAAGTAGAGGGGGGTCGGGTCGGCGAGGGTCTTGCGCAGGTCATCGCTGATGGCCATAACTGTGGTCCTCCCGGATCGCATCAGTGTGAGGGTGGGGCGGCATCGCCGTCGGCACCGCCATTGGCGCCGGAAGCGTCCTCGTCGCGCACGTCGATGTGGTGCGCGGCGTCGTTGTCCGCATCGTTCTTCGCGGTGCCCGCGTCCCCCGCGGCCTCCGCTGCCGCTTCCGCGGCGTTCTCCTTGCGGAAGGACTCGTAGATCTGGAGCAGCACCTGCTTCTGCCGCTCGTTGATCGAGGGGTCGGCCAGGATGACGGCGCGCGTCTCCAGCTCGTCCCGGTCCTTCTCGTCGAGGATTCCGGCCTGCACGTAGAGCGTCTCGGCGGAGATCCGCAGCGCCTTGGCGAGCTGCTGGAGGATGTCCGCGCTGGGCTTGCGCAGGCCGCGTTCGATCTGACTGAGGTACGGATTGGACACCCCTGCGGCGTCGGCGAGCTGCCGCAACGACAGCTGCGCGTTGCGCCGCTGCTCGCGCAGGTACTCCCCGAGGTTGCCGACGTTCAGTGATGCCATGCCCCGATGGTGCACCCACCTTGCTAACTTTTGCAAGCGGGTGCTTGCAAAAGTGTCCCAGCGCACAGCGCGCCCTTCGGTCAGGAATCGAGAAGCGCGGGCCGCCCGGCGTACTTAGCCTGACGGGCATGGACATCAGCATTCACACCAGCGCCCTGCCCCACGACGACCCGGACGCGTCCGTGGCGTTCTTCCGCGACGCCCTCGGCTTCGAGGTCAGGAACGACGTGGGCCAGGGCAAGATGCGCTGGATCACCGTCGGACCGGTCGGGCAGCCCGGCACCTCCATCCTGCTGGCGCCGCCGGCCGTCGACCCCGGCATCACCGAGGACGAGCGCCGCACCATCGCCGAGATGATGGCCAAGGGCACGTACGGCTGGATCCTGCTGGCCACGCCCGACCTCGACGGCACCTTCGCGAAGGTGCGGGACGGCGGGGCGGAGGTGGTCCAGGAGCCGACGGAGCAGCCGTACGGCATCCGCGACTGCGCCTTCCGCGACCCGGCGGGCAACCTCATCCGTATCCAGGAAGTGCGCTGACCGGTCAGCCAGGCCCGTCCGTCCCGGGGGAGGAACCCACCGTGTGCAATCCCGCCTGGGCGCACGCGCGCATCGCCGCGCAGCGCCTGCACGACCTCGCACGTCTGCGCAGGATCCGCGACCGGATCGACCGTGACTGCGCACACCCGCTGGACCTCGTGGCACTCGCGCGCGATGCGGGGATGCCGGCCGGGTGCCTGGCCCGGCAGTTCGCCGCGGAGTACGGCGAGTCCCCGTACGACTTCGTGACCAGGCGCCGCACCGAGCGCGGCGTGACGCGCGCGGCGTGACGCGCGCGGTCTGAGGGGCCGTACGGAGAAGCGACCCGAGAGGCCGCGCACAGCCGCACACAGCCGCGCACAGGGGCGTCCCGCCTGAATTGCTCAGGTGGGACGCCCCTTTGGGCTGTGCGGAGGGGCGGTCCGGGCGGGAGTCGTGAACCGGGTGCCGTCCGGCCCGGCCGCTGCTACGTTCGTGCCGTGGCAGCCCTCCCGCTCGAAGACCTCGTCCGGCTCCGTCGCGCGCGCGACCGGATGGACCGCGACTACGCGCAGCCCCTGGACGTGCCCGCCCTCGCCCAGGGCGCCCTCATGTCCGTCGGCCACTTCCAGCGCAGCTTCCGCACCGCGTTCGGCGAGACCCCGTACAGCTACCTCATGACCCGCCGCATCGAGCGCGCCAAGGCTCTTCTGCGCCTCGGGGAGCTGTCCGTCACGGACGTCTGCATGGCCGTCGGCTGTACCTCGCTCGGCTCCTTCAGCTCCCGTTTCACCGAACTGGTCGGCGAGAGCCCGAGCGCGTACCGGGCCCGCGACCACCGGGACGGCGCCGCCGTTCCAGCCTGCGTGGCCAAGATCCACACCAGGCCGGTCAGGAACGGAGAAGCGCGGAAGGCCGCCGGCTCCTAGCGTTGAGGGCATGGAAAACAACCAGAACACCCAGGTCAGCCTCGCCCAGTGCTTCATCGCCGTCGACGACGCCGAGAAGGCGCTCACCTTCTACCGCGACGCGCTCGGCCTCGAAGTGCGCAATGACGTCGGCTACGAGGGGATGCGCTGGCTGACCCTCGGCTCGCCCGCCCAGCCGGACGTCGAGATCGTCCTGGAGCCCCCGCTCGCCGACCCGAACGCCTCGGAGGCCGACCGCAAGGCGGTGACCGAGCTGATGGCCAAGGGGATGCTCCGGGGCGTCATCTTCCGCACCGAGGACGTCGACGCCACCTTCGAGCAGATCCGGGCCGGTGGCGGCGAGGTCCTCCAGGAGCCGATGGACCAGCACTACGGCGTCCGTGACTGCGCCTTCCGCGACCCGGCCGGGAACATGATCCGGTTCAGCCAGCCGCAGAAGCGGTAACGCCGCCGGTCCGCGGACACCCGGACGGCACCGGTACCGGCATCGCGCCGGAACCGGTGCCGGACCCGTAGGTGGCACCCCCGGACCCCGCGGGGCAGACCCCTCAGCGCCCGTTCGCCAGCGCCTCGCGCCACACCGGGCTGTCGACGTAGTGGTTGTCGTACCGCTCGGAGGAGTCCTTGATCTCCTGCGGGCTCGCCTCGCCGCGCATCACCCGGCCCAGCAGCCGGAGGTAGTCGAAGCGGGGCATGCCCGGGGTGAAGACGAAGAGCACGTCGGCCGTGGCCCCGGGCGCGGCGGCGAAGGCGTGCGGGGTGTGCGGCGGCACGAGGAGGAAGTCGCCCTTCTCCAGGGTCTGCACCTCCTCGTCGACGAGCACCTGGAGGGAGCCGTCGATGACGAAGAACAGCTCGGAGGCCCGGGTGTGGAAGTGCGCGGGCGCGCCGACCGCACCGGCCGCGAAGGTGGAGCGGTAGCTGGTGACCGTGCTGCCGTCGGTGCCGCAGTCCGCGAGCAGGGTCATCACGCTGCTGGGGTCGCTGGTGGTCTCGGCGGTGGCGGCCCGGGTCAGTACGGGCCGGGCGGCGGCCGGGACACCGGAAGCGGCGGCGGTGACGGTAGCGGTGGTGGTGTTCTGGATCGCGTTCATGCGGAGTACCCCCCGTTCAGAGCCGTTCTCACGACTGCTCTCGTGGCCCCGGTCGCGGCTTTTCCCGCGTGTTCCCGTTGCCCTGCGAGAACAACTCTAGGCAGCGGAAAGACCCTCCGCGGGGTGCATTCGGCGACCTTTTCGATGGGTCAATCAGCACTCCCGGCCACCACCGGCCGCACCGCCTCCAGGTACTCCGCGATGGCGTCCCGGTTGCGCCGCAGGCACTCCACCCGGGCCGTCATCCGCTCCAGCTCCCCCTCCAGCGTGGCGAGCATCTCGGGGGTCGCGTCGGGGAAGTGGATGGTGCGGGGCTTGTCGAGGCAGGGCAGGATCTGTTTGATGATGCGGGTGGGCAGACCGGCGTCGAGCAGTCCGCGGATCTGGGCGACCCGGTCGACGAAGCGCTCGTCGTACTCCCGGTAGCCGTTGGCCGCGCGTTCGGCGGCGATGAGGCCCTGCTCCTCGTAGTAACGCAGCAGCCTCCGGGGCGTGTTGGTCAGCTCCGACAGCTCACCGATCCGCATGTGACCCACCTCACACTCGCTCGCGTTGACCCTCACATGGATGTGAGGGTTCGACGATAACCGCATGGCAACCACACACACCACAGCAGGTGTTCAGCGGCCCGCGACCCCAACTCCCGCACCCCGGCAACGACTTCCGCTCGGCGCGCTCCTCGCCCTGGCCACCGCCGTCTTCATCACCAGCCTCACCGAGACCCTGCCCGCCGGACTGCTGCCGGCCATGAGCGGCGACCTGGGGGTCAGCGAGTCTGCCACCGGCCAGACCGTCACCGTCTACGCCATCGGCACCGCCCTCACCGCGATCCCGCTGACCGCGGCCACCGCAGCCTGGCGGCGCAAGCACCTGCTGCTGACCGCGATGGCCGGCTTCGCCGCCGCCAACACGGTCACCGCCCTCTCCACCGACTACACCCTCACCATGGCGGCCCGTTTCGTCGCCGGTGTCGCGGCGGGACTCGCCTGGGCGCTGCTCGCCGGGTACGCCCGCCGGATGGCCCCCGTACACCTCCAGGGCAAGGCCATCGCCATCGCCATGGCGGGCATCCCCGTCGCCCTGTCGCTGGGCGTTCCCGCGGGCACCTTCCTGGGGAAGGCGACCGACTGGCAGACGGCGTTCCTCGCGATGACCGCCCTCACCCTGGTCCTGCTCGGCTGGATCGCCGCGGTGGTCCCCGACTTCCCCGGCCTGCCGCGCCGTACCGGCTCCGCGGCGCCCGGCGAGCGCCCCGCGAAGTCCCCCGGCGTGCTGAGCACCCTGCGCGTCCCCGGCGTGACCCCGGTCCTGTTCGTCACGCTCGTCCTCGTCCTCGCACACACCGTCCTCTACACCTTCATCGCCACCTTCCTCGCCGAACTGGGCATGGGCGGCTCCACCGACCTCGTCCTGCTGGTCTTCGGCGGCGCCTCCCTGCTGAGCATCTGGATCGTCGGCGCCCTGATCAACCGCCGGCTGCGCGCCCTGACGATCGGCGCCACGCTGCTCATCGGGGTCGCCGCCGCCCTCCTCGCGCTGCTCTCGGACAGCACGGCGACGGTGTACGTCGCGGTGGTCCTGTGGGGTCTCGGCTGGGGCGGCGCCCCCACGCTGCTCCAGACGGCGGCGGGCGACGCGGGCGGCGAGCACGCCGACGCCGCGCAGGCCATGCTGGTGACGCTGTGGAACGTGGCCATGGCGGGCGGCGGAGTGGCCGGCGGCATCCTGCTCGGGGCGCTCGGCTCGACGTCCTTCCCGTGGAGCGTGCTGGTCCTGCTGGTGCCGGTGCTGCTGGTGGTGCTGGCGGCCCGCACCCACGGCTTCCCCAGGAGCCGTACGGAGCAGCCCGCTTGAGCCACTGCCGCCCCGGCCCGCCGCCCCCCGTCCCCCGGACCGCCCACTCCTCCCCCGCCACCGTTCTCCCCCCTCGCCCCGGCCCGTCCTCACCGACCGGCCGGGGTTCGGCGTCGGCTACCCTGCCCGCCATGGACACGCCCCAGCCCCGCTACCTGTACATAGCCCGGCACGCCGAGGCCACCGACGACGAGACCGCCCTCACCGGAGCGGGCCGCCGGCAGGCCGCGCTCCTCGGCAGGCGGCTGCGCGACGTGCCCTTCTCCGCCGTGCACCACGGCCCGCTCGCCCGCACCACGCAGACCGCCCGGCTCGTCGCGGAGCAGCTGGACCGGCTGCCCGCCGACGCGGCGCCGCGGGCGGCGGAGCACGCCGGGGACTACGTACCGTACGAGCCGGTACGGGAGGACTTCCCCGACGGCATCGACGCCGACCGCTACCTCGACTTCGTCGCGGCCGTCCCCGCCGACGAACGCGCCCGGGGCACCCGCCTCGCCGAACAGGCGGTACGCGCGTACACGGGCCCGGTCGACGGCAGCGAGCCCCGGCACGAGCTGCTCGTCACCCACAACTTCCTCGCCGCCCACCTCGTACGCGCCGCCCTGGACGCCCCCGACTGGCGCTGGCTCGGCCTCAACTTCGCCAACGCGGCGCTCACCGTGATCCGTTACGCGCCCGGCCGCCCGGACACGGTGCTCCTCTTCAACGACACCGGCCACCTCCCCGCCGAACTGCGCTGGACGGGCTTCCCGCCGGAACTGCACATCTGACCCGGCCCGCGCCGAACCCGCCGCCCTACAGCCCCAGCCCGCCCCTGAGCTGCCCGAAGGCCAGCTCCGCCGCCGCCACGGCCGCCGCCTCCACCTCGTCGGCGCTCTCGCCCTCCTCGATCCGCCGCCAGTTCCGCTCGGCGAGGGTCCGCAGGACGACCACGATCTGCCCGGCGGCGAGCTGCGCCCGCAGGTCCCCGCCGAGCGCGTCGCTCAACGCGGCCTCGGACCGCCGCGTGTACACGAACAGCCGCGCCACCAGGCTCGGCGTCCCGTACAGCAGCCGCTGGTAGGCGAGCACCCGGGGGTCGTCGCAGAGGCCGGTGATCGGGTCCCGCGCGGCCAGCCGCTCCCGCAGGTGCCGCTCCAGGGCGTCGAGCGCGCCGACCCCCGCCCGGCCGCCCGCGGTCACCACCCGTGCCGACTCGTCCTCGTGGTCGGCGAACCGGTGCAGCGCGAGGTCCTCCTTGGCCGGGAAGTAGCGGAACAGCGTCGGCTTGGAGACCTCGGCAGCAGCCGCCACCTCGGCCACGGACACCGCGTCGAACCCCCGCTCCAGGAAGAGCCCGATCGCGGCCTCGGAGATCGCGGCGTAGGTCCGCCGCTTCTTCAGCTCCCGCAGGCCGGGGGCCTGTCCCGCAGCCGCACCGGACTCACTCACGAACTCAACCCCTGCCCACCTGGGACGCACCGGACGGCCATCCTAGGCAGGTCGGACCCGCCCGCCCCGCCGGGCGGCCGGTCCTCCTGGTCCCGGCGGACCAGGGCCACCGCGAGGTAGGGGTTGGCCACCCGCGGATGGCGCAGCCCCAGCATCTCGGTGACCGTGCTCAGCGTCATCGCGTACGAGTCCACGGCGCGCTGCACGTTCGGCGCGTCCAGCTCCGTGCCCGTGACCAGCCGGTCGAGGTCGATGTACGCGGAGCGGACCAGCTCGATCCGGCGGTAGGCCCGGACGTCGCGCTCCCAGCCCACGGTGTACCGCGGGTCCAGGACCCGCCGCCAGCGCTTCAGCATGCGCTTGCGGACGGCAGTGCTGTGCGGGGTGAGGTGGAGGTGGCGCACCAGGTCGTAGAGCGGGTCGCCGACCACCGCCATCTCCCAGTCGATCAGGGCGAGTTGGCCGGGCCGTCCGGCGCGGACCAGGTTCCACGGGTTCAGGTCGCCGTGCAGCAGGACGGGGGCGCGCGGGGTGACCGTGCGGCGGTCCAGGATCTCCCGGAGTCCGGCCGCCGAGGGCAGCCCCAGCTCCCCGGCCAGCCGCAGCGACTTGTCGGGGAGCCGGCCCACGAGGTCCACCAGCTGGTCGGCGAGCCAGTGGTAGAAGCCGCCGGGCTCCAGGCGCGGCATCAGCGGGCCCACGTCGACCCGGGTCAGCGCGGCCAGCTGGTCCACCAGGTCGTCCGCCTCGTGCCGCAGCAGCCCGTCCACCGGGTGCTCGGGCGGCCGGCCGTCCAAGCCTCCGTAGGAGTGCACGACGAACGGTCCCGCGGGCACGCTCTCCCCCCGGGCCAGCACCCGGGGCGCCCGGACGCCGTCCGTCTGGCCCAGCGCCGCCAGCACGATGGACTCGTCGTTGAAGCGGCGCTCCCGGCGGGTGGCGGAGGGCAGCCGCCGGCGTACGACGACGGACCGGCCCCCCTCCCGTACGACGGTGTTGCGGTGCCCGGTGCCCTTCAGCACCTGCTCCCCGGCCGCCTCCCGCTCCGCCACCAGCACCTCGTCGACGGCCTGCTCGGAGATGGCGCCGCAGCTCACCCAGCGGACCGCGGACGGACCCTGCCCGGCGAGGCCGTTGCGGCGGGTGCGGGCCGCGTGCCAGCGGCGCAGCATCTCCGCGATCGCGGGCAGTTCCGCCACCCGGGCCAGCCGCAGCGGCCCGGACGCCGCGAGCAGCGCGCCGCGCACCGCCCGCGCCGCGTCCTTCAGCCCCACCGGCTCCCGCTCGGCGCCCAGCGAGCGCGCCGCCCGCATGACGTCGGGGTAGACGGACTGGGCGCGTTCGAAGTCGAGGTAGTGGCCCAGGTCCCGTTCCATCCCGGCCGCGGCCTCGGGCCTGATCCGCCGCATGGCGCCCGCCCAGGCCAGCCGCACCTCGGCCACCTGGTCCGCCGGGTACTTCATCCGCACGAGGTGGGTGGCCAGGTCGTGCAGCGGGTCGCCGAAGCTGGCGAGCTCCCAGTCGACGCAGATCAGCGGCGGAGCACCGTGGTACGAGAAGATCACGTTGTCCCGGTGCAGATCGGTGTGGAGCAGGCTGAACGGACGCCGGGTCATCCGCGGCACCCGCTCCGCGAACGCCGGCATCGCGTCGTCGGGGATGTCCAGCGCCCTGAACAGGGTGCCGAACTCGGTCCAGTTGGCCTGCCTGACGTCCCGGTCGATGAGCAGTGCGAGGTGGCGCAGGAACGACCGGGTGTCCCCGTCGCGCGGCCAGTCGGCGGGCAGCGGGGGCAGGTCGTCCCGGCGTACGACGACCATCTCCGCCAGCAGTTCGGCGAGTCCCTCGATCAGCAGGGAGTCGACCGGCTTGCCGTTCTGGCAGACGCTGGAGAGCGGGACGCCCTCGACGTAGCTGAGCACGGCGGACTCCGCGTTCCTGGCCAGGCACTGCGGCACGTTCAGCAGCGCGCCCTTGAGGGCGTCGAGCACCTGGGACTCGTCCTGCCAGGTCCGCACGACCACCGGCAGTACGTCGGGCGCCCGCAGCCGCACGGTGACCGGGGTGCCCGTCGGCTGGCCCACCACGCGGGCCATCGGCCCGGTGAGCGGCACCAGGAAGTTGTGGTGGTGGAAGCCCCGGGTCATCTCGCCGTGCAGGGTCGCCTTCGACACGAAGGACTCGTACACGGACGCCGCACCGCCCTCCGGTACGAGTGTCCGTACCGCGCCCGGCCCGCGCGCGTCGAGTACGGCCGTCGGGAAACCATCCACACACCGCTCCCGCAGATTGCACAGTGACATCAGCAACGACATCAGGGGCGGCCAGATTAGTGGCAGAGCACCACCGGAGCGCGTCGAGTCCGCGCGATGGCGGGGGTGTGCGCGTCAGGGCGCCGAACCGGTGCCCTTGGCATGGCACGGGCGGCCGAGAGTCAGCCGCGCGTACGGCGAACAGCGGCGCGGACCGTCAGTCCGGCTCCGCGAGCAGGTCCCAGACGGAGTCGAACCACTCCTGCGACTCCTCGACGAACCGGGAGCCCGTCGAGTGCGGGTCGGCGTCCCGGGCGTAGCTGAACAGCGGCGCCCGCAGGCCGAGCACGTCGATGGTGTCCAGCTCCGTGCCGTCCTCCAGCTGGATGTCCCGCTTGACCAGCTTGTAGAAGCCCTGGAGGGCGATGGCCCGGTTGAAGAGGTAGAGCTTGCTGTGCGGGGCGAGCGGGACCCGGCGGATGTCGACGGACACCTCAGGCACGAGCCGGTCCCGGCGGAGATCGCTCAGGGCCCCCTTGATCACCTTGCTGTGCAGGTCGCTGAGTTCGTGCATGCGCCGGGCGAGCCGCGCGTCGGACTCACCGCCCTTGAGCTTCGGGTAGGGCATCGGCATCTGCTCGTCGGGGAGCAGCAGCCGCAGGGCGATGCGGCGGGGGCTGATCCGCTTCTCCCGCACCCTCAGCGCCTGGGTGGACATGTGGGTACTCAGGGTCTGGGAGGTGAGGCTGAAGACGTCGAGCGCGACCTCCTCGGCGTCGAACGCCTGCCCCACCACGGTCTGCAGCAGCCCCGGGCCCGTCCCCGCCGAATGGATGCGCTGCACCTTGACGACCTTGGTGCCGCTGCCCTGCCTGGTTTCGATCCAGCCCTCGCTGACGAGTTCCCGGAACACCCGCTGGATGGTGTCCCGCGAGACGTCGTACCGCTCGGCCAGCTCCCGTTGCGGAGGCAGCAGCGAGCCCACCGTGTACGTGCCGTCCGACATGGCCAGTCGCAGCGCCTCCGCGACACGGCGGAACGCGTCTCCCCCTATGTCACCCCCGGGCGCACTCGTCATGCCCAGAACGTACCTCTCCCAGAGCCAGATCACTCCAATTGCGCGGCAACGAGGGAAAGTTGGCATGCTCGCGTTAGTGGATCTGACGGCACGGGAACCACCCTTCCAAGCCAATCAGTCCAATTGGCAGGCAGATTGCCACGGGAGGGATCCGATCTCATGCAACTTCTCAGCCTTCTGGCCGACTCCTTCTCCCAGTCCTACGAGGGTCAGATCTTCGCCCTCGGGCTGTTCACCGGCGTCTACCTGCTGAACAGGAAGCCACGCTGACCAGTCCAATGCGGACCGGTGGCTTCCCACGGCCCGCCCACCCGGCCGCCGACCGGTCCGCTCAGCCCCGCTCCACCAGTCCGAGCACCTCCGCCAGCGTGTCCACCACCGTCTCCGCCCCCGCCCGGCGCAGCCGCGCCACCCGGTACTCGTCCTTCGCGTAGCCGAGGAAGGCGACGCCCGCCCGCTGTGCCGCGTACAGGTCCGAGGGGGTGTCGCCGATCATCAGGGACTTCGCGGGGTCGGCGCCCAGGGCGCGCAGGGCACGGTTGAGGCAGTCGGGGTCCGGCTTGAGGCGCGCGAGGTCGGTGGTGCGGCCGTACACATGGCGGTCGAAGCACTCCGCCAGGCCGCGCCGCTCCACGTAACGGGTCACCGCCAGCGGGGAGTTGTTGGTGGCGACGGCCAGCGGGACGCCGCGCGCCGACCACCGGCGGATCAGTTCGTCCACGTACGGGGTCGGCGCCGCGGACGCGGTGGCGTGCAGCTCCTCCTCGGTCAGCGCCTGTTCGAGTCCCCGTACGACGGCACTGTCCTCGGGGTGCAGGGAGCCGACGGCTCTGAGCACCGCGTGCGGATCCCGCCGCTCCGCCTCGGCGAGCGGGACCACGATTCCCCGCTCGGTGAGCCAGCCGATCAGCCTCTCGGCGATGTGGGGTGCCCGGTGACCGGCGAAGAGTCCGCAGATCGGGCCGTCGAAGTCGAAGAGCACGCAGCTGGCGCCGGTGATCGCGTGCGCCGCCCGCTCAAGCGCCGGCGCCACCTGTCCGAAGTCGGCGTTCGCGTGGGTGGCCGGGCCCGCGGCCGGGTCCGCGGTGGGCTCCGCAACCGGTTCGGAGACCGGGTCCGTGGTCAGGTCCGTGGTCAGGTCACTGGTTTTTGGGGTCACTAGCCGAGTGTGAGGGGCGAGGTGATCGTGTTCCAGAGTGCGTCGAACCATTGTGCTGATTGCTCGACGAACGCCTCGTCGCGCGGGCCGAGCCTGCTGTCGAAGCCGAAGAGCACCGACTCCGTGCCCAGCGCGTCGTACATCTCCAGATTGGTGTCCTCGATCTCCTCCTCCCGCTTGGCGACCGCGTAGTAAGCGAAGAGGGCCTCGGCCCGGTTGAGCACGTACAGCTTGACCGGCGGGGTGAAGGGGAGCGCGCGGAACTGCACGTCGACCTCGATGCCGTGCGAGCGGCGGAGGTTGAGGAGGTTGTGCCGCAGCACCTGGCCCTGGGCGTTGCGCTGGGTCAGCCAGCGCTGGTGGACGAGCTTGGACTCGTCCTCCAGGCCCTTGGGGAAGGCCAGCTCGATGTTCCGGGCGGGGAGCAGGATCCGGGTCGTGATGCTCCTCGGCTTGACGCGGTTCTCGTGGATCAGCCGCAGCGGTTCCGACAGGGCCAGCATCAGGGACTCCGCCGTCAGGCTGAGCGCGTCGATGCACACGTCCTCGGCCGCCAGGGCGTGCGCGATCCGCGGGCCCAGGGCGCTCACCGTCGGCTGCGGCTGGCCCCGCGTCGGGTCCCCGCCCGCCGCTAGGGGGGACTTCTCCGCCACCCGGGCCGGGGCTCCCCGTCTCGCCTCGGTGAGCAGTCCCTCGCCGTGCAGGATGCGCAGCGCCTGGCGGACGACGCCCCGCTCCACGCAGAACTCCTCGGCCAACTTCGACTGGGTCGGCATGTGGTCGCCGGCCTTCAGCTCTCCCTTGCGGATGCGTTCGCGCAGGGTGTCGGCCACTTCGTTGGGCGAGCGCTTTCTGTCGTTCATGGCGTTGCTCTCCTGACTCACACCCCAAAGCTACAACTCGCAGCCATCTAGCGGGAGTTGTTTGCAAGTTGTTTATGGATCGCGACCAAGTGGGGACAACTTCAGTGTAGTTGGTTGGCAGTTGGCCAGCCTGGCAGGGGCAGCGTCGCCTCCCCGCCGCCCCGCCCCACTCACACGCCACTCACGCCCCGAGGGAGGGACCCGTGCCTGTCCTGCTGTTGCTCTCCACCTTGTTCGTGCTGGGATTCGAGAAGTTCGTGGAATGGCGGTACGGGGCTCCCGGCGCCATCGGCATCCTGCTGATCGCCATCGGGGCCAAGGCGAAGAGCCCCGCGTGCGCGGGGGTCGGCGTCACCGTAGTGGCCCTCCAGGTGTTCGGACCCTACGGGGTGCGCGGCTGAACCGAGCCGCACCCCTCCTGGAGCCGTGCCCCCTGCCCCCCTGGAGCCGCGCCCTTCCCTGAGCCGCGTCCCGGCCGAGGGCGCCTTTCCCGAAGCCGCGCCCCCGCCGAAGCCGCGTCGTTCAGAGCCCCGCCGTCAGCGTCAGGTCCTGGCTGATCGTGTTCCAGATCGAGTCGAACCACAGCTGCGACTGCTCGACGAACGTGCCGTCCCGCCGGCCGCCCGTCCGCTGCGAGAACGGGAAGAGCATCGACCGCGTGCCCACCGTGTCGTACATCTCCAGCTGCTCCTGGTCGTCGAACTGCTCCTGCTGCTTGGTGATCATGTAGTACGCGAACAGCGCCTCGCTGCCGTTGAGCAGGTAGAGCTTCACCGGGGGCGTGAACGGCAGCGCGCGGAAGGTGACGTCCACGTCGATGCCGTGCGTGCGCCGCAGGTTGCGGAGGTTGTGCCGCAGCACCTGCCCCTGGGCGTTGCGCTGCGCCAGCCAGCGCCGGTGCAGCCGCTCGTCGCTGCCGTCGGCCACCGGGGTCGGGAACGCCAGGTCGATGTCCCGGCTCGGCAGCAGCACCCGCACGCTCACCCGGGCCGGCCGCACGTGCCCCTCGTGGATCAGCCGCAGCGCCTCCCCGAACCCCAGCGTCAGCGACACCGCCGTCAGGCACAGCGCGTCGATCTCCACGTGCGGGGCGCGGAACGCCTCCGTGATCCGCGAGCCCAGCGCGACCATCGTGGGCTGGGGCGGGGCGGCACGCGGGGCGAGGGCGGCGGGCGCGTCGTCGGCGATCGTCGCGGGCGACCCCTTGGTGACGTTCACCAGCAGCCGCTCCTCCTGGAGGATGCGCAGCGCCTGCCGGACCGCGCCCCGCTCGACCCCGAACTCCTCGGCCAGCTGGGCCTGGGTGGGCATGCGGTCACCCGGTCGCAGCTGCTTGGCCCTGATCCGGGCCCGCAGCTCGTCGGCCACCTCTCGGTGCGACCTTTTCCGACCGTTCACGGCAGCGCCAGCTCTGGTCACAACCAAAACACTACAACTTCACGACATCTAAAGGGAGTTGTCTGCGCACCTGGTTAAAAGTTCTTGAGTCATGGGGACAACCTTGAAGAGTTGGCTGCCAAGTCGGAGTAGATGGCTCAACTTCGAACCACCAGCCGCCTGTTGGTAACAGATTTACCATCCTCATCTCCAAGGAGTGATCACCATGCCTCTCGTCGCACTCCTCACTCTTGGCGCCTACTTCGTCGGCGAAATGATCGAGGGACGCTTCGGACTCCTCGGTGTCGCAGCGGTCGGTTTCCTCACCGTCGGCGTCAAGACGAAGAACACCTTCTGCCTGGGCGTCGGTTCCATCGCCCTCGTGATCCTCGGCCAGTCCGCCTTCAACTGACCGGAGCGCGGCGGCCCCGCACACCCCTCCGGGCCGCAGGCCCGGGAGGAGGAACCAGGGACCGCCGACGCTCCGCCAACTCCTGCCAAGAACTCAGAAGATGTCCGGGCACCAGGGCTCGCGCGCGGTCCGGAACAGCGCGTCCACCCGGACCGCCGTCCCCGGCCGCACCTCCTCGACCAGGCCCAGCGCCACCATCCGCGCCGCCGACCGGCCACCCAGGTACAGCGCCCCCAACTCCCGCACGTCCAGCTTCAGTTCGGGCTCCTCCTCGGTGGGCACGCAGCGGGCTTCACCGTCCGGCGACACCGAGAGCCGGAACCGGCCCCCGGCCAGCCGCAGCCGGTCCGCCACCTCCAGCACCACCGTCCGCTCCCCGGCCGCCCCACCGGCCCCGGCGAACCCGTCCGCCTCCGCGTACGTCCGCGCCTCCAGCGCCCGTACGACGTCCAGCACCCGCACCCACAGCCAGTCCGCCGACGAGACCACCCTGGCCGCCCTCGGGTCGGGCAGCAGGTCCGGCAGCAGGTCGTCCGGCGCCCGGTAGCCGGTCCGTACCTTCGCCACCCAGTCGATCGAGCACAGGAACCGCCACAGCGCCCGCTCCGCCGCCGGGGTGGTCGCGATCAGATCGCTGACGCTCACCGTGTTCAACGGCTGCTTGGCGTCGCCCCAGTTGTCGTCGGCCCGGTAGACGACCAGGCCCTCCACCTCGCCGCCGGCCGACTCGGGCGCCCGGTAGACCGCGTGGAAGGCGGGCTTGTACGGCTCGAAGGAGTACGACGTCAGCCCGGTCCGGTTCTCCCACCAGGCGGCGCTCCGGTCGATCGCGCCGTGCTGCCCGGCCCGGAACCGCTCGTGCAGCTCGGGGCCCGTCTTGCGGACGTCCGCCGCGTCGACCAGGTCGATCCGGCCGCCGCACTCGGGCGCCGCCCACCGCCGGTCGAGCCCGGTGCGGTGCGTGTCGATCTCCCAGGAGGCGAGCGAGGTCGCGTGGCCGAAGCCGTACCGCCCGTAGATCGGGTACTCGGCCGCGATCAGCGTCGAGACCACCTCGCCGCGCTCCCTGGACTCCGCCAGGTCCGCCCGGATCATCCGGCTGAGCAGCCCGCGCCGCCGGTGCGTGGGCGTCACGGTCACGCTGGAGACCGCGCTCGCCTGCACGATGCGCCCGCCGGGCACGGTGAGCTGCTGCGGGAAGGAGCGGTACGTCGCCACGCACCTGCCCGCGTCGAAGGCGCCGCGGGCCCGCTCCAGGACGGTGCGCGACAGCCGCAGCGCGAGGTCCTCCTCGCTGTACTGGGCGGTCAGCAGGAAGCCGGTGTTGTTGGCCCGCGCCCAGCCCGGGTAGTCGGCCTCGGTGAGGGTCCGCACCTCGACGGACCCGGCGTCCGGGGCGGGCGGGGCTGCGGTGTGCGCGGGGTCGGAGTCGGGGGCGGGAGCAGGGGCGGCGTGGGCACTCATGCGCCCACGCTAAACACACCCCGTTCAGAATGTCGCCCGGATTTCGCCGACCCTCGCCGGGCCCCCGAACAGCGGCGCCGCACCGATCCGGTCCACCACGTCGCCCGTCACACCGAGCACCGCGAGCGCCCTGGCCAGGACGGGTCCCAGCGCCCGTCCCGCCCCGTCGTCGATCTTGAAGGCGAGGGCCCGGCCGTCCGGCAGCGCCACCGCCTGCACCGCCTCGGCACCCATCTTCGACAGCACGCCCGGCACCTCGGTCATCAGCCAGGTGTCGGGGCGGCGGGTGCCCGCCACGTACTCCGGGTGGGCCCGCATGGCGTCCGCCACCCGGCGCTCCGGGGAGCCGGGCTCGGCGAGCACGAAGTGGCGGAAGGCGCGGGCGAGACCGGTGAGGGAGACCGCCATCAGCGGGGCGCCGCAGCCGTCCGTGCCGACGGCACTGACCTGCTCGCCGCTGGCCCGCTCCACGCACTCCAGGACCAGCTGCTGGAGGGGGTGCGCCGGGTCCAGGTAACCGGCGGTGTCCCAGCCGTTCGCCCGGCAGGCGGCGATCATCGCGGCGTGCTTGCCGGAGCAGTTCATGGTGACCCGCTCGCGGACGTGGCCCGCCGCCAGGTACGACTCGGCCTCCACGGGGTCCAGCGGCAGGTCGGGCGGCGTCTGGAGGTCGGCCTCGGTCAGCCCGTGCTCGCTGAGCATCTTGCGTACGAGGTCGAGGTGGAAGCTCTCGCCCGAGTGGCTCGCGGCGGCCAGCGCCAGGCGCTCCCCGGAGAGGTCGAGACCGGCCCGCAGAAGGGCCGCGGCCTGCATGGGCTTGTTGCTGGAGCGGGGGAAGACGGGAGTGGTCACGTCGCCCACGGCGAGCTCCACGCCGCCGTCCGCCGCCAGGATGACCAGCGAGCCCCGGTGATGGCCCTCGACGAAGCCGGATCGGACGACTTCGGCGAGAACCGGAGGTATGCCGGGCGCTGCGGTGGTGCTGGTGGAGGTCATCGTCGACTGGGCCTTCCGGACGGATCGCGAACGGGGATCCGCCCGTACCGGGAACCGGCCCGGATCGCGGGAGCGGACCTCAGTGGAGCAGATCGTCTACTTGTGCTTCGCCTTCACGGTACCTGCGGGCGATCTCCGCGCTGCAATCGTCGGCGGTGCGCTGGAGCTGCTGCCGCTGCCGGGAAACCTGCTGCTCATAGCCGATGAGGCGGCGCATACCCGCGTGCAGCTCTTCGTCCGTCCGGGCGTCGAGGTCGGACAGCTCGACCTCCGCGAGCATGTCTCCGGCCAGCCGCCGGTACTCCTCGTTGCGCGGTGTCGACAGCGTCACGTGCCGGGCGGAGGACCGGTGCTGCGAGGGGCTGTCGGCGAGGATCTCGGAGAGCCGCTCGACCACCGGCGACTGCGGTTCGCCCCGCCGGCCCAGCTCGGCGCGGAGGATGTCGATCCGGCCGTGCAGCAGCCGCCGTACGTAGCTGAGGTCGGCCTCGTCCCGCTGGGCGTCCTTGCGCAGGCTCCGCAGCCGGGGCAGCCCGAGCGCGGAGAGGTCGGGCCGGGAGTGCGGCGGGAGTACCGGTGCGTCCCCGCCGTACGCGCTGTGCGCGGTACGTGGCGCGGGTGCCCGGACCGCCTCCGCCGTGGGTGACATTTGCATCGGTACGGGACCGGACCCTCGCCCGGTGCCAGAAGTGCTCATGAATTTCCGTCCCCTCGAACGGTGCGGCGCACCGCCTTGCCCCGCATCGTGCCACTCCTACCCGTATCAATGCAGGCACACTGCACCCGTATGGCCCTTGTACGGGGCAGGTCGCGGGGGAAGGGCATCATGGTCCCCATGCGAGCTGTGGTGCAGAGAGTGGACGGCGCGAGTGTCGTCGTCGGCGGCGAAACGGTCGGCGAAGTCGTCGGCGAGGGCCTGTGTGTCCTGGTGGGAGTGACCCACGAGGACACCCCGGAGAAGGCGGCACAGCTGGCGCGCAAGCTGTGGTCGGTGCGGATCCTCGAAGGCGAGAAGTCCTGCTCCGACGTAAATGCACCTCTTCTCGTCATTTCTCAATTCACCCTGTACGGGGACGCCCGCAAGGGCCGCCGCCCCACCTGGAACGCCGCGGCCCCCGGCGACGTCGCCGAGCCGCTGGTCGACGAGGTGGTGGCGCAGCTGCGGAAGCTGGGGGCGACGGTGGAGACGGGCAGGTTCGGTGCGGACATGCGGGTTTCCTTGACGAACCACGGTCCGTTCACGGTATTGATCGAGGTCTGACAACCGTCCGACGGGGGCGGCACGCACGGCTTGGGGGTTCCGTTCGATGCGCGAGCGCGCGCTTTTCCGTACCAGTTTCCGCACTGCCGGACACCTCGCCTGCGTGCTCGCGCTGACCGTGGGGGCGAGCGCCTGCGCCGCCGATCCGCCACCGCTGACGCAGTCGCCCGAGCCGCTGGGCGAGAGCACGCTCCGGGACGCGGTCCTGGACACCAAGGAGACGGCCAAGTTCCGCGTCTCCACCCCGATGATGACGGAGAACTCCGGCCAGCTGCTCTGGCGCACCGAGGAGAAGGCCTGCGCCCCGCTGCTGGACACGATCGGGCGCGGCGACTTCGACGCCGTCCGCTCGGTGCACGCCTCGTTCTGGTTGGACCCCGGCGACGTACGCCCGACGGCACTGACCTTGGGCTCCTACCGGCCCGGCGGCGCCAAGAAGGCGATGGAACAGCTCGAAAAGGCCCTGACCTGCAAGCCGTTCCCGGCCGTCGGGCCGATGAACCGGCGTTACGAGGTGACGGTGCAGCATCTCGACGGGCTGCGCGCCGGGGAGGAGAGCCGCCGCTTCGCCCTGGACATGGTTCCCGCCGACAGCCGCGACCCGCACCTCGTGCACGAGGTGAACGCCGCCCGCGCCGGCAACCTCACCACTCTCACCGTCATCGAGGTGACCCTCTCGGGCGGGCTGCCCGACCAGAGGCCGACGCTGGGCCCCGACGGCGTGACGGAGTTCCTCCAGCGCCAGTACCAGAAGCTGAACCGCCCGCCGGAGGTGTAGCGCGCCCTACGGCTCGACGACCACTTCCTGTGCCGCCGCCGTGTCCCCCGCCAGCAGTTCCGCGTCCACGGCCACGTTCCGCTTGACCAGGGCGAGGGCGATGGGGCCCAGCTCGTGGTGGCGGGCGGAGGTGGTCACGAAGCCGATCTGGCGGCCCTCCGCGCCGTCCGCGGCCAGCCGGATCGGGGTTCCGGTCGGCGGCAGGTGCACCTCGCTGCCGTCCAGGTGCAGGAAGACCAGCCGGCGCGGCGGCTTGCCGAGGTTCTGGACCCGGGCGACGGTCTCCTGGCCCCGGTAGCAGCCCTTCTGGAGGTGTACGGCGCTGCCGATCCAGCCCAGCTCGTGCGGGATGGTGCGGTGGTCGGTCTCGAAGCCGAGGCGGGGGCGGTGGCCCTCGACGCGCAGCGCCTCGTACGCGAGCACCCCGATCGCGGGTCCGTGCCCGGCGGCGAACTTCTCCAGGTCCGCGCGCGGCAGGAAGAGGTCCCGGCCGTGGGCGGTCTCCCGTACGACGACCCCGGCGGGCACCTCGGCGATGGAACCGGCGGGCAGCCAGACGACCGCGAACTCCTCGGTGCGGTCCGCGACTTCGACGCGGTAGAAGAACTTCATGCTCTCCAGGTACGCGATCAGGTCGCTCTGCGTACCCGGTTCGACGTGCACCCAGGTGGTCTCGCCGTCGTCGACCAGGTAGAGCGCGTGCTCGACGTGGCCGTTGGCGGTCAGTACGAGGGCCTCGGTGGCCCGGCCCGCGGGCAGCTCCGTCACGTGCTGGGTGATCAGCAGGTGCAGCCAGCTGAGCCGGTCGGCGCCGCTGACGCCGATGACGCCCCGGTGCGAGAGGTCGACGAAGCCGGAGCCGTCCGCGAGCGCGCGCTGTTCCCGGAACAGGTCGCCGTAGTGCGCGGCGACTCCTTCGTCGCGCCCCTCGGCGGGAACGGCTCCGGGCAGGGCAAGCAGGGGACTCGTCATGGTCCCCAGCCTACGACTCGCCCGCGGTCCGCCGGCTATCCGGCGTCCGTCCCCTTCTTCGCCGTGCAGGCGGCGCACACCCCGAAGATCGCGAAGTGCTTCATATCGGTCTCGAAGCCGAACTCGCCGCGCAGCTTCGCGATGAAGTCCCCGGCCACCTCGACGTCCGCCTCGATGACGTCGGAGCAGTCCCGGCACACCAGGTGCAGATGGTGGTGCCGGTCGGCGAGGTGGTAGGTCGGCGCGCCGTGCCCCAGATGGGCATGGCTGACCAGGCCCAGCTCTTCGAGCAGTTCCAGGGTGCGGTAGACGGTCGAGATGTTGACCCCGGACGCGGTCCTGCGCACCTCGGCGAGGATCTCGTCGGGCGTACCGTGCTCCAGCGCGTCCACGGCCTCCAGCACGAGCTGCCGCTGCGGGGTCAGCCGGTAGCCGCGCTGCCGCAGGTCACTTTTCCAGTCGGTGCTCACCACACCGCCAGTCTAGGCAGCGCGGCGAGCGTCCGTCCGTACTCGTGCGGCCCGTGCGGCTCAGCGGAAGAAGGCGATGCCGTCGTCCGGCAGGTCGGGCAGGTTCTTCGCCATGGCCTCGACCTCCTCGGGGGTGACGGTCTTCTTCAGGTGCGCCGACATGTAGGGGCGCAGCTCGACCTCGGGGGTGGCCTTCTCGCCGACCCACATCAGGTCGCTCTTCACGTACCCGTACAGGCGCTTTCCGCCGGTGTACGGGCCGGAGGCGGCGGTCCGCGCGACGGCGTCGGTGACCAGGTCGATCTGCGGCTTCTGGGCCGCCAGCTCGCCGTACCAGATCTCGACGACACCGCTGTCGCGGGTCATGACGACCTCGACCTTGCGGTCCTTGTCGATGCGCCAGAAGCCGGACTCGGTCTCCAGGGGCTTCACCTTGTTGCCCTCGGCGTCGAGGATCCAGGAGTGCGAGACGTACTCCAGGAAGTCGCGGCCGTCGTGGCTGAAGGTGACTTCCTGGCCGAAGTTGGCCTTCTCCTGGCCGGGGAAGTCGGTGACGCCCGCGCCCGTCCACTTCCCGAGGAGGAAGACGAGGGGGACGAGGTCCGGGTGCAGGTCGGACGGGATCTCGATCATGAGTGGCTCAGGCGATCTGTGTGGAGGGGTGGCGGCTCGCTGCCCGGTACTGGCTAGCGCTGGCCCTGGTAGAGCTTCTTCACGGTCAGACCGGCGAAGGCGAGGACGCCGACGCAGACCAGGACCAGCAGGGCGGAGAAGAAGGCCTCAAGCACGTGGTGCTCCTTGCGAGGATCGAGGTGTGAGTGGTGGACCGGGCCTCAGCTTAGTCGGCATGGGCCGGGCGCTCTCGGTGAGGTTCGTCGCGCGGGGCCCGCCGCCGTACGGTGGAGGTATGTACGCACGTCGCCGACGCGGCTACTTCCTGATGATGGGGACGTGCCTGTTCCTGTTCGTCAGTGCGTGCGCCCTGGTCCGGCTGTGGTCGGTGCCGGTGGCGGTGGGCATGTGTGTGGTCGCGGCACTGATTCCGCCGTTCGCGGCGATGGTCGCCAACCGCAAGGGGCCCGAGGACCGCTGGTGGGACGACACGACCGGGGACGAGCGGTCGGACGACTGGTGGGACGAGCTGGACGGCCGCGGCAAGCGGGACCGTTCGTGACCGCCCGCCGCGCCGCGGGGTCCCGGAGCTAGTAGACGAGTGCCTGCACGCCGTCGCCCATGATCTCGCTGACGAACACCTGGGCACCGGCGATCCGCACGCCGTCCAGTACGCCGTCCTCGGTGATCTCCCGGCGGGCCGCGCACTGGGTGCACAGGGTGATCCGGCCGCCCGCGAGGACCGAGTCGATCAGGTCGGGCAGTGGCGCGGCGTGCGGCAGCTCGAACTCCGCCGCCTTCCCCGGCACCGCGAACCAGGACGACTCCCCGGTCAGCCAGAGCGACACCTCGACCCCGCTGGCCACCGCCACCGCCGCCACGGTGAACGCCTGCGAGCACCGCTCCGGGGCGTCGGCCCCCGCGGTCACCTTGATCACGAGCTTCTTCGACATACGGGAACCCTAAGGGCCAGGAGGGGGAAGGGACGGACCACCACCGGGTGGCCCCGGCGGCCGGAGTCCGGCGCGAGGGGCACGTGAGGGAACGGACCGGAGGGCCGCACCCTCGTCACAGGTATGGCGTCCAACCCCCTGCGGGTGCGGCCCTCCGGCCGGTTCGGGACCCGGGCGCCGCACCGGCACCGGCGGACAAGGTCCGGCGCGGCGGCCCGAGGCCCGGGAGGCGCCCCCGGCGCCGAGCGGCGCGAGGGGTGCGTCAAGGTCAGACCGCGATGGCGACCTCCGCCAGACCGCCGGTCTGCGCGACGACCGTACGGTCCGCCGTGCCGCCCGGGACCAGCGCGCGCACCGTCCAGGTGCCCTCCGCCGCGTAGAAGCGGAACTGGCCGGTGGCGGAGGTGGGGACCTCGGCCGTGAACTCGCCGGTCGAGTCCAGGAGACGGACGTAGCCCGTCACCGGCTCGCCGTTCTTGGTGACGCTGCCCTGGATGGTGGTCTCACCGGGCTTGATGGTCGAGGCGTCGGGGCCGCCGGCCTTCGCTCCACACATGTGCGTGACTCCTTGGGGTGAAGTGGTCTGTTCGGCTGAGCCGTGCTTACTTGTTGGCGCCGAGCTCGATCGGGACGCCGACCAGGGAGCCGTACTCGGTCCACGAGCCGTCGTAGTTCTTGACGTTCTCGACACCGAGCAGCTCGTGCAGCACGAACCAGGTCAGGGCCGAGCGCTCACCGATGCGGCAGTACGCGATGGTGTCCTTCGCCAGATCGACCTGCTCGGCCTCGTAGAGGGCCTTGAGCTCCTCGTCGGACTTGAAGGTGCCGTCGTCGTTGGCGTTCTTCGACCACGGGATGTTGCGGGCGCTGGGCACGTGGCCGGGGCGCTGCGACTGCTCCTGCGGGAGGTGCGCCGGGGCGAGCAGCTTGCCGCTGAACTCGTCGGGCGAGCGGACGTCGACCAGGTTCTGGGTGTTGATCGCCTTGACGACGTCGTCGCGGTAGGCGCGGATCGACTCGTCCTGCGGCTGGGCCTTGTACGAGGTGGCCGGGCGGGACGGGACCTCGGCGACCAGGTCGCGGGAGTCCAGCTCCCACTTCTTGCGGCCGCCGTCGAGGAGGCGGACGTCGCCGTGGCCGTAGAGCTTGAAGTACCAGAAGGCGTAGGAGGCGAACCAGTTGTTGTTGCCACCGTAGAGGACGACGGTGGTGTCGTTGCCGATGCCCTTCTCGGACAGCAGCTTCTCGAAGCCGGCCTGGTCGATGAAGTCGCGGCGGACCGGGTCCTGGAGGTCCTTGGTCCAGTCGATCCGGATCGCGTTGCGGATGTGGTTCTTCTCGTACGCGGCGGTGTCCTCGTCGACCTCGACGACGGCAACCTTCGGGTCGTCCAAGTGGGCCTCGACCCAGTCTGCGTCTACCAGTACGTCGCTGCGGCTCATGGTGTTTCTCCTCCGGGGCAGTTGCGGCGGGGCTGTGCGCGGGGGTGTCCGGGGTACGGCGGCGGGGCCGTGGGTACGGCGTTCTCGCGGCACGGAAAATGCGGAGTGAGGGCGCAAATCGCCCTGGGGAAGCGGGAGTTCGGGCACTCGGCCCGTCCGGGATCCCGCTCAGGCGGCGCGGCGACAGAGCATGGCGGCGACGCGGCACAGGTCTACTGCCCGCCGCTTCGTGAGATCCGCCTGTCGCTGCTGCATGGGTCCGATCGTAGGGACGTACGGGCGGGCATGTCACCGGTGTGTCATATGTCGAGACGAGATCGTCCGCCAAGTGGGACGAAAGAAGGGGCCGGGACAGTGGTCCCGGCCCCCCGTACCGCTGCCGCGGCGCCCTGTCCTGCGGACTGGACGGCTCCGTCTCGCTATCCGGCCAGGTCCCGCTATCCGGCCAGCCGGACATTGGTGCCGGTGACACCGATCTCCACGCCGGACTCGGTCGGGGTGACCTTGTCCAGCTTGAGGCCGTTCGGCAGGCCGCCGATCTGCCGGACGAAGTCGGTCTTCTTGCGGATCATGCCCTCGATGCCGGGGATGCCCTGCCCGGGGACCTCGTCGGCGCGCACCGAGATCGCCCTGCCGCCGTCCCTGAGGGTCACCGTGGACAGCACGCTGCGGGAGATCTCCCGGCCCAGCACGGAGACCGTGCCGGTCACCTTGACCTTGCCGTTCTGGCCGTAGCCGACCTTGACGTCCTTGTCGCCCGCCGCGCGCGTCAGGTCCGCGTAGCTGATCGTCGCGGTGCCGGAGGCGCTGGTGGCGGTGGCGGAGGAGAAGTTTCCGGAGAGCACCACGTCGTGCAGCTCGGCGGTCATCCGGCCGAGCCGCAGCCGCTTGCCGTCCGCGTTGGCCTCGACGCCGTCGATCGTGACGTCGACCTGGTCGAGCTCCTTGGAGAGGATCTGGGTGAGGAAGGGGAAGCCCTTGATGTCGATCTGCGGCTCGCCCGAGAGTCCCTGGCTGGTGCGGACCTTGGCCGCCACCTCGGACTCGGCGTAGTTGACCGCGAGGCGGTCCACGGCGACGAAGATGCCGCCGAGGATCACGCCCAGAATCAGCAGTATGCGAAGTGCGCGCATTCGGTGTTTCCCCCACCCGCGTTCGTTGGCCCCGTACTGACGGTGAGCCTAACCGGTGAGGTCCACACCAATCGTGGACCGGATCAGGCGAAGGCCCGGCCCAGCATGTAGACGACGGGGGCCGCCGCCGCGAGCGGCAGCGCCACCCCGGCGGTCATGTGCACGAACTTCGAGGGGTAGTCGTACGCCGCCACCCGCAGCCCGACCAGCGCGCACACCCCCGCCCCGAGGCCGATCACCGCTCCGCCGCCGCCGAGCCCGGTGGCCCCGCCTGCCGCGATGCCCGCACCCGTCGCGGCGAGCAGGGCGACGGCCAGCGAGGCCGGGGTGGGCAGCGGCAGCGCACGCGCGACGGTGGCCGCGGCGACCGCCGCGCCGCCGACCGTCGCGGCCTTGCCGTCGGCCGCCAGGAACCCGGAGGCGACCACGGCCAGGGCGGCCGAGGTGACGCCCGCGGTCAGGGCGTACATCCGCTCGTCGGCGGGCATCCGGTTGCGCAGGTGCAGAACGACGGTGAGCAGCACCCACACGCCGAGCGTGCCCAGGATCGCGGCGGGCGCGTGCACGGTGTCGACGGCGAGGATCGCGACGTCCGCGACCAGACCGCCGAGGAACGCGAGCGCGATGCCCTGCCGGGCGGGCCACATGCCGTTCAGCCGGAACCAGCCCGCCGCGGTGACCGCCTGGAGCAGCACCACGGGCACGACGGCCGCGAACTGCCCGAAGAGCGCCGCCACCGCGATCAGCACACCGAGCACGCCGGTCAGCAGCGCCGGCTGGAAACCGGGGTCGATGATCGGCGACCGGCCCTCGGCGCGGGCGCGCTGGGCGTCGGTGATCCGCACGTTGCCGCGGGTCGCGGGCGAGCTGTAGGCGGGCCCGGACTCCGTGTCGTGCGGGGCCCGGCCCTGCGGTGCCGCGTGGTGGGGCTGGGCGTCCGCGGGGTGCGGGGCCGCCCCGCCGTGCACGGGCTCCGGCTCGGCGGGCGCCGGGGAGGGGACCTCGGGCGGCAGCGGGTACGAACCGGAGGGAGCCGCTCCGTTCTGCGGCGGCAGATAGGCGGTGTCGGCGGCGGCCTGCGGGAACTGCGGCTGCGGCTGCGGCTGGGCCGGATTCTGCGGCCGGTGCTGCGGCTGGGCCTGCGCGGCCGGGCGCTGCACCGGCTGGTACTGGGTGTCCCAGGTCTGCCCCTGCCAGCTCTGCGTGAGGTACGGGTCGTGGGCGGCCTGCCCCGCCCCGCCCGCCCCGCCGGCGTCCGGGAAGCGCTGCTCCGGGTGGGGCTGCTGCTGTCCGTGGGAGGCGTCCGCGCCGTACGAGGAGTTCCCGTGGGAGGAGTTTCCGTAGGAGGCGTCCCCGTAGGAGGTGCTGCCGTACGACGCGTCCGGGTAGGAGGGGGCGCCGTGGGGCGGATTCCCGTACGACGGGTCGCCGTAGGACGCGTCCCCGTAGGAGGGGGTGCCGTACGAGGAGTCCCCGTACGAACCGCCCTCGTACGGATACGGGTTGTCGCTGTTCCGGTTGCTGCTCATGGTCCGGTCACCCTCCTGCGAACGGCGGGAGCACCTCGACCGTGCCGCCCTCGGCCAGCCGTACCGTCCCGTGGTCACGACTCCCGACGGGGTCGCCGTCGATCAGGAACGAGCACCGCTGGAGAACGCGCACCAGCTCCCCCGGGTGCTGCGCGCGGACCGCGTCCAGCGCCTCGGCGAGCGTCTCGGCCGCGTACGGCTCCTCGCCGGTACCGGCAGCGGCCTTGGCCGCCGCCCAAAAGCGGATGGTGCCCGCTGCCATAGCGGCGCTCCTTTCGTCAGCTGTCCATGATGGGCCATCCGGGCCCCCGTCCCGTCGACCACACGGCGCCGCCCCCGTCACCGCGCCCCCCGGCCACGCCCCGGCGTGCTTCCGTGCGCCCCTCGTGCCCGCTCGTCCCCGGCCGTCCGGCGTCTTCCC
The DNA here is from genome assembly GCF_042874215.1 of Streptomyces sp. NPDC004111. Taxonomy (NCBI): domain Bacteria; kingdom Bacillati; phylum Actinomycetota; class Actinomycetes; order Kitasatosporales; family Streptomycetaceae; genus Streptomyces; species Streptomyces sp. NPDC004111. Next base: position 1,315 of record NZ_JBIAMU010000004.1, on the reverse strand, counting down.
CGGACAGCCCCCTACCGCCGGTACGGAGGGTGATGCGCCGGTGTGCGGGCGTGACCAAGCGCACGGCCGGACGCTGCGCCGGTTGGGCTATTCTGCTGGGCAGAGGACTCGGGCAACGCTGCCCCCGGGTCCTTTTGTGCTTTCCGGAAGACCTAAAGCTCTCGGAAAGAACAGGGCAAGAGAGCAGGAAAACGGGCAGGTCGGACCCCGGGGCGCGGGGGTCGGCCGCCTAGCAATGAACGCAGTGAGCAGTACGAAGCAGTGCCGTAAACGTCCTCGCAGGGACCGAGGAGGAACCGACGTTATGGGCGAGCGAACCGTGCACCAACCGAAAACGACGACTCAGCGCAAGAAGCGGGCAGGGCGAGCAGGTGGGGCGCGATGAGCTCCCTGCTGCTCCTCACCAACGCCCTCCAGCCGTCGACGGAGGTGCTTCCCGCCCTCGGCCTGCTGCTGCACAACGTGCGGGTCGCCCCCGCCGCGGGCCCCGCACTCGTGGACACCCCGGGTGCCGACACCATCCTCATCGACGGCCGCCGCGACCTCCCCCAGGTGCGCTCGCTGTGCCAGCTGCTGCGCTCCACCGGGCCCGGCTGTCCGCTGATCCTCGTGGTGACCGAGGGCGGGCTGGCCGCCGTCACCGCGGACTGGGGCGTGGACGACGTACTCCTGGACACGGCGGGACCGGCCGAGGTCGAGGCGCGGCTGCGGCTGGCGACCGGCCGCCAGCACCTGGGCGTCGACGACATCCCCACCGAGATCCGCAACGGCGACCTGACGGTGGACGAGGCGACGTACAGCGCCAAGCTCAAGGGGCGGGTCCTGGACCTGACCTTCAAGGAGTTCGAGCTGCTGAAGTACCTGGCGCAGCACCCGGGCCGGGTGTTCACCCGGGCACAGCTCCTCCAGGAGGTCTGGGGCTACGACTACTTCGGCGGCACCCGCACGGTGGACGTGCACGTACGGCGGCTGCGCGCCAAGCTCGGCGTCGAGAACGAGTCGCTGATCGGCACCGTCCGCAACGTCGGCTACCGCTTCGTCGTGCCGGAGAAGAGCGACCGGGCGGCCGAGGAGGCCAAGGCGGGCGGCACGGCCGGCAAGAACGGCAGCCGGGAGGCCGAGAAGGCGCGGGCCCGCGCGTCCGCCTCGGTGGCCAGGTCGGCGAAGGCCCCGACGACGGACTGAGCGGCACCGGCCCGGGGGGGGGGGGGGGGGGGGGGGCGCCCCGGGGGCGCGGGGGCGGGCGCGGGGGCGGGGGGGGGGGGGGGGCGGGGCCCGCCCCCCCCCCGCCCCGGGCGGGGGGGGGGGGGGGGGC
>NZ_JBIAMU010000003.1:481027-580936 GCF_042874215.1 Streptomyces sp. NPDC004111 | reverse complement strand
CGCATCGCCCCGTACTTCGCCACCCGTGACGCCCGGCTCGCCCGGCCCGGAGCAGCCCGCTTCGCGTTGTAGATTTCCGTCAAACGCGCAATGGCTTTTTCTTGGGTCGCGTAGCCCGATTCCTGTACCTGCATTCCGTCTATGGCACGGTATCGAATCTTGTACGTGTGAGGGCACTTTGACCACCGTTCGGCTGGATGCTCGCATGCTTTGAAGAAGACACCCATTCCGCGAGCCATGGATTTTACCGTCAATGCGCCAGTAGCCTTTCATAGCAGAATTTTGGCGAAAGGGGCGATCCTGGGAAGTGCCCTTCTGTTTCAAATTTGCACCCTCCCTTTACGTTGCTGGATCCATGCCTTCACCTCCGACTCGCTGAAGTGTAGTTTTGCATTACGGCCAACTCCGAATCGATACGGAATCAACCCCACTCGGGGTCCGTTTTTGTAAACCCATGAGGTGGACATATTGATGAGCTCTGCGGTCTCTTTTGTGGTAATGAATCTTTTCAAAGGAAATACTTTCAGGCTTGAATTGGGGTGTGAAATCTCGCGCATTAGGAGGTTCTTGCGGTCAATGGATTAAGCGTCCTCAATTGTGCGGGTGTCCATTGATCTTCGTCCTAGGCGACTCGGTTTCGTTCAACTTCCATTCGTGTGGTGGTGGGCGAGGTCGTCCGGGACGGTTTCTCCCGGCCTCGGTGGCCGTCGTGTGGCATCGGTACCGGGGAGAGATCAACGGTCTTCGGGATCGCCGGTTTGGCAAACCGGCGATCCCGCGTTACCTTCGCGTCGTCCTCTTTGCTGGCGCCGCTGTGTGCCCGCGGGTGATTGTCTGTGCCCAAGCAAATGCGCGACTGTGATGACATCGGTCCTGCGCGCTGTGTCGCACAAGATCGTCTCACCCGGTGCACGGATGCCGTGTGACTGTCTGGTTCAGATGAGCTTCCTTGCGGAACGCAAGGCAGGATCCCTCCCGCCGCTAAAGGGTGTTGCACAAGGCTGTGAACTGGGCATCTCCCAGGTATGGCAGCGGTGTTGAGGGCTGAGGCGTTGTGGTTGGAGACGTTCACCGGGCTGCGGTTGGAGCAGTTCGGTCGGCTGCTCAGGGCGGTCCGTGACCGGGGCGGGAACGGCACTCTGCAGGGCCGGCCGTGGAGCCTGCCGCTGGCCGAACGGGTCCTGGTAGTGGCCGTGTACTACCGCACGAACCTGACCATGCGCCAGTTGGCACCGCTCTTCGGGGTCTCATCCTCCACTGTGTGCCGGGTGATCCAGCGGCTCGGTCCGCTGCTCGCGCTGGAACCGGTGTCCCGGTCGGCTGACGCGGCGGACCGGCTGTGGATCGTGGACGGCACTCTGCTCCCGGTCCGCGACCGGCGCGTTGGTGCGTCGTCACGTAACTACCGGTTCTCGGCGAACGTGCAGGTCGTCGTGGACGCCGAGACCCGGCTCGTGATCGCCGCCGCCCGGCCCGTGCCGGGCACTACCGCAGACGCGCACGCCTGGCGGGCGTCCGGGCTGGCCGAGCACTGCCAGGGCGTTACCGTGCTGGGCGACGGCGCCTACCTCAACTGCGGCATGGCCGTGCCCCACCGCAAACGCCCGCGCCGCCCCCTGCTGGCGGGCGAGGAGGCGGACAACGCCGCCCACCGTAAGGTGCGGGCCCGGGTGGAGCATGTGATCGGCCGGATGAAAGAACTACAAGATCCTCCGCGACTGCCGACAGCACGGCAACGGCCCGCGCCACGCCGTCCAGGCCGTCGCCCACATGCACAACCTCGCCCTCACATCATGACCAGAAGACCGCCCGCACGGGCCCTGACCTGACCAAATGCAGCCTTGTGCAACACCCTTTAGCGGCCTGGCGGCGGAAATTCACCCGGAAGGGTGGAGGTCATTGCTTCGTCACGGGCGGTGGGTCTAGCGTCCATCCTGGATGGAGGGAAATCCTCGTCGTGCGCCAACCCGGATGATTCGCGGCGCAGCGTGTCGAAACCCCTCGCAGCACACCGCATGCATGAGCACCGTTCACGCAGGCATCACCTCTTTCCCGCGTTGGGTCCGGGCAGCGCACGAAGGAGCAGTCATGCCCGAGAACGAGCTGATCGAACTGTGCCGTCGCTACACGGGGGAGTCCTGGGCCGGCGCGAAGGCACGCATCCAGCGCCAGGCACCGGACAGTCCGATGATCCCCTCTGCCGAAGGGGACCAGGCGTTCCTCGAAAGCCAGATCTTGCGCGCACTGCTGGAGTACCCCACCACGTACACGACCCGGCCCCTGCGCGTTGCACGGGTGGTCCCCGGGGAACGCCGTACGCTCATCCGCTTCGCTCCGGACGCCGACCCTGACGGGCTGGCGGAACTGATTGCCTGGGGGCTCTTCTCCTCCGGTGATGCGGATTCCTTGAGGGGCATCTGCGGCCTCCGGATTCGCCGGGAGGGGCACGGAAGGATCGACGTCGGCCTCTACGGCACACAGGCAGCGGTGCGCCTGGAGGGCGTTCCCGAACGTGCGTGGGAGCAGGCCGAGGCGATGAGGCTTCGGACGGCTGCGCAACACGGCGAAGCATCCCCGTGCCGTCACCGCGGACTCACCACAGTAGAGACGGCGTTCATGCGGGAGCACGGCTGGTTCGAGGAAGCGTGGCGGGAGACGGCATCGCTGGGAAGCGCGTTGCTGCGACGGCTGGTGATGTTCCGTACGGGTGCCGACTGGCTGGACATGGCAGCCTTCACGAAACACAGCGACACCTACGGTTTCCGCCTCCACGTCGCCCGAACACGTTGGACGGACCACGACGTGATTGTGGCGCACCTTACCGACCCGGTCTTCGGTATCGCGCTGCGCGAGGACATGCGCGCGTGCACGTGCGCGTACGGCAGTGGAGGGTGCCGCCTGTGGTTCGATGCGCCGGCTGGTTTCGGCGGCCGTCTCGATCTGCAGCTGATCCCCGTGGAGAAGGAGTGCCAGATCGCGGAGTACAACCAGGCACTCACCTATGCGGGCAGCCCGAGGGTGGAGATTGCCCAGGTCACCGGGAACCCGCCGGGCACGACCGCGCCGTGCGCCGATGGCTGCCACCGGCGTCACGGCATCGTGGACTTCCTCGACCGTCGAGCGGCACGTCGCCGCAGCGAACAAGCGCGGCCCACCTCGGTACGGCCTCAGGCCGATCGCAAGTACCCGTAGTCCACTGGACACTGCCCCCTCCGCCGATGCGAGGAGAGGGGGCGGAGATCCGTCTCCCGGACGGCACCTGCGCCACCGAGCCGATTGCCTACTCCCATAGATCGGAAACGAACTACGGCGTCCGAGACCTTCGGACTAAACCCCGGCTACCTCTCCGCTAAACATCGTCACGATGCCGCAACCTGGGCCCTTCGCGCTGTCGACATTCAGCGACGTGGCGCTCTGCCGCAGCAACCTGCCCTCTGATGACGGGCAGGCACCCTGCTTGCGGGGAGATCCTCTCTGCCATCGCGCTTTCCCTTCGGCCCCGCCCGGCAGGCTCCGGGCGAAGGGTCTGTCTGAGTGAACCCGCCGATCGGGCCCGGCAGTAGGGCGATATCCAGACGCGTTTACGACTTGACGGCATCCCTGGAGAGGCTTGCCCGTTGGACCGCCGCCCCACGGATCGCTCGCGCCAGGACCGGCCGGCAGGCCGTCCCAGGACTCCGGATGCCAGGCGCCTTCTGCACTGTGGCCGAGGATCACGATGCCGGCGTTGTCCAGCTCCCGCGGCTGTACGTCCCGGGCGGTGACACCCGCGGCGCGCAAGGCGATCCAGACCCGGATCACCACACCGTGGCTGACGATCGCCACCGTCCGCGCACCACTGCGCACGGCTTCCTCGACGACGCTGTCGAAGCGCTGGAGCACGGCCGTGCCGCTCTCGCCGCCCGGTATGAGCGTGGTCGGATCCGTGGGCCACCCGAAGACGAGTTCCAGGCAAGCGGTATGGGAAGCGTGGTCGCTCGCGGGGGGCCGAGTGTGGGAGCACGTCCTCGCTGTTCGGTGCCGCTTCGGGCGCATCTTCAGATCGGTTCGCATGGCGCAGATTGTGGGCGATGCACCCGCAGAAGGGCTTGCTTCGAGCAGGCAGGGATGCGAGGGATGTAGCGCCTGCCCGCTTGGGTGCGGACCGTTCCGGCATCCAGGTGCCCGTGCCCGAGCGACTGGCAGCCGGTGTGGCCGAGGCGACGAGGGCTGGCGGGAGACTCGTCAGGGATTCACCCTTCGGCCGCGGCGCGGGCGCAGGGTGGCGGGAGCACGGTCGTCCCCAGGTGGTAGCGGTGCACGCACTGAGGACGTCGTACGCTGCTCTGAGCGTGGGCGCAGGGCCCAGGGCCACCACCAGCGCCGCGTCCGCGATCCGCGGCGCAACTGCGGATAGCGGACAGTGGCTTCGGGATGCAGGGTCCGGACATAGAGCGGCCTGCCGATGACGATGCGGTTCGCCGTGGCGAGTACGTCGCCGGGGTGGAAGGACCAGCGCTCCCGGTCCACCACGACATCGGTGTAGACCTTCAGCAGCACAGTGCATTCCCCGCTGTGCCCGACGGTGAACCCCCGAGTCTCCGGACGGCCTGCGTGCTGCTCATCGGGGCCCGAACTGCCTTGTCGCAGGGCAATTTTCAGCGCTTCAAGCGCGAGATACTGGGGGTCCTCGTCCAGCGAGACGGCCCCCTCCGCTTGAAGCAGTTGCTCGATCGCGGGAGCCTCCGAGGACACCCACCCATTCTCGAAGTCATCCCACGGCCCAAACCCGCTGACGTTGTCCATGCTGCCGAACAGGCACAGATCCACCTGGCGGCCCGACCCGTTGTACGTCCGCAGGTGCAGGAGCGCTCCGGGGTTCTTGGCGTACATACCCATGAACTGAGCGAAATTGACCCTGCCGCTGGCTCGGATGAACAGTGCGGGCGGGGGAGCGGAGAGGTCCGTGGTGAGGGCTCTGCCGAGTACCTTCTCCACCCGCTTCGCTTCCTCGGCCCGGTCGCGAATCGCTTGTTCCCGGCTTGCCAGGCCGACCTGGACGAGCCCGGCATTCACTGAGGCTGTCCACCGCGGCCGGTGCGACAGAGCAACCCCGTTGTCCTCCGCGATCTTCCGGATCGCTCGGTCCGACCAGTACAAGTAACTGGGCTGCATGCTTCGCCTTTCGGGTAAGTGACCAGCTAACTCTGCACGAATTGGTAGGGCCTGGAGGCGCATTCCGCGAAAAGGATAAATAGGGCCGGTGTGGCGAGTAGTGCTGGCCCGCTGCCCGATGTCAGCCACTTGGTGCGGCAGAAGATTCCTGCCCGCCGCGAACGGCAGAGCCAAGCGGTCCTGTTGGTCTGCGGTGCGCGGAAATAACTTGGTTCTTCGCGGTGTTGTGGGCCCTGTTGCCGAGTAGGGGGAGGTGGCGGAGCTGAGGTTGTTCCGTACGGACACGTCGAATGGTGGCGTTGTGGAGGTCGTGCCGCGTCTTGCTGTGGTCGAGGCGGATGTGCAGGGTCTGGTCGAGGCGCACATGGAGACGATGCTGGGGGTGCGGTTCCTGGCGAGCGAGTACAGCACCGGCCCGCTGCACGGCGGGCGCATTGATTCACTCGGGCTCGACGAGAACGGGGCCCCGGTCATCGTGGAGTTCAAGCGCGGCACCGACGCAGGAGTGATCCATCAAGGGCTGTTCTATCTCGCGTGGCTGATGGACCACCGGGCGGAATTCGAGCACCTGGTCCGCGACCGGCTCGGGGTCACGGCGGCGGCCCAGGTGCTCTGGAGTTCCCCGCGGGTGATCTGCATTGCGGGCGACTTCACCCGCTACGACATGCATGCGGTGCGCGAGCACCGGCGCAGCATCGACCTGGTCCGCTACCGCTACTTCGGGCCCGGTCACTTCGCGCTGGAGGAGGTCGCCTCAGCGACCGCCAGTACGGGCTCCAGGGCCCGCCCACGGGCCGCTGCGGCAGCGGCCCCCCGCGCGGCGCCCACGGCAATGGGGGAGCTGGCCCGGGCGGTGGACGAGGTGCTGCTCGGTCTCGGCGGTGGAGTCACCCGAATCCAGCGCAAGCATTACGCCGCCTACCAGCGGGTGCAGAACTTCGCCTGCGTCTGCCCGCCCCAGCAGACCAAGCTCCTCGTCTACCTGAAGGCCGACCCCCACCAGGTCGACCTGGCCGAGGGCTACACCCGCGATGTCACGGGCATCGGCCACCACGGCACCGGCGACCTCGAACTCCAGCTCCGCTCGGAGGCGGACCTCGAACGCGCCCAGGACCTGCTCCAACTCAGCTACGCCGCTGCGTAACTGAGCGCTTCGGTTGAGAAGGCGGCTTCCGGCGGGGCGGCAACGCAACTCCGCCGTAGGGGCCGCTACTGCGGAAGCGTGCTGGGGCAGGACGTCGCGCCGGCGGCTGGGAACGCGAAATGCGCAACGTCGTGTCCGAAGGTCACGACGAAGCCTCCACGTGTCCAGGCCAACTGCACTGACTGCGAACGAAGATGACACCGTGCTGCCTCCATGCCGGTGGTGAGGTTCCAGACGATGGCGGTGCGGTCGTGGCTGGTGGTGATGGCGAGAGGCCCCTTCGGACTGTCGGTCACGGCCACCGCGGTCACCCAGTTGGTGTGGCCGGTGAGGGTGTGGCGTCGTTGGCCTGTGAGGACGTCCCAGACGATCGCGGTGTGGCTGTTGCCGGTGGTGATGGCGAGGGGCCCGTCCGGGCTGTCGGTCACGGCTACCGCGGTCACGTCGTCGCTGTGAGCGGCGAGGGTATGACGTCGGGCACTGTGGGTGTCCAGGGAGGCCCAGCTTGGTGTGGGTGGCAGTGGGCGTCCGGGCAGGGGAACATGCGTGAAGGTGCGTGCCAGTGCGGGTTGTTGCCAGCCTGCGGCGTCCAGGGCGAGCAGATCACGGCGGACGGCGGGGTCATGTCGTTGAGGGTGATGGGTGACCGTGGTGCGGTAGACCGCGGCATGAAGCTGGGCTGTCTCACTCCCTGCGTGATGGAGGTAAGGGGCCAGGGTGTCGGGTTCCGCGTGGATCAGGTACATGGGATTGGTGAGAAGCCGGTCAAGGGCGTCGCTCCCTGCGTCGGTTGCGTGTGCTGCGGCGTGCTGCAGCAGGTAGGGGCCCCTGTCCGAGCACGAACTGCAGATCCTCCAGACGGGCACTCATACGGTCGCTGAACCACACCAGTTCCTGCCCCAGCGACACCGCCATCCCACCCAGGCCCAGAGCGGACGCGCACGCCATTGCCGCCTGGCGGCGCTCCTCCTCGGACGCCTCCGCATCCAGACTGTCCAGGAATTGCCGGATCGCCTCGTGCACCCACGCCACCCTCCCGGCCCCGCGACAGATTCCGGCGGCAGCCTTCCACCGAGCGTAGAACCGGACCCGGAGCTAGGGCAGGCTGTCCGCCGAATCCTGTGACGGTGCCCTGATCAGACGCACTGCAGGGGCGCACCGCAGCCCAGGCCAAGTCTCTTTGGGGCAGGTTTCGCAGTCCCGGTGTGCTGGTGGTCCCGTCCGTTCCCGGCGCAGGCCGCCTACGGCGGCCCGCCCAGAAGTATGGAGCGGCCTGCCGTACCTCAATACTGCTCGGGAACCGACGCCACGGGTCCAACACCGGCCGGCGGGTGGGGAGATCTGGGTTCTGGGCGTCGTCCAGGCGCGTGGGGGGGCGGGCTGGATTGGCGTGTACTGCATATGGGCATGCTGGGGGCATGGAACCGTTCACCCGGTGGACGAGAGTGGCCATCGACGTCACCCGTTATGCGTGCGAACAGCATCTCGCGGACCGGAACTTCGAGTTCTACGGTCTGCAGGCCGCGGAGGAACTGCACTACGGTCCCGGAAGCGTGTATCCCGTTCTGCGCCGGCTGGAGGCTGCAGGGTGGCTGCTGAGCCGTCAGGAAGAGGCGCAGGAGCCGCGGGTGCGGGGCAGGCCGCGGCGCACCTACTACCGTGTCAATCCTGACCAGTTGGGCGCTGTTCAGCAGCGGGTGGCCGAGCTTGACGCCCGCGGCCGAACACGACGGCTCCCGACGCGGCCGGGGGCCCCGGCGGTTCCCGGCGTCCGTAGCGGCCCAGGCGCCGGGGAGGCGCGGTGGTGAGCCGGATACTGTCGGCCGTGGCACGGTCCACGCGCGGCGCGGACACCAGGACCGTACGGGTGCTTTTGGCCGGCACCGTGTCGGCCGCGCCCGTCTTCTGTATCTGGGCCGCACCCCAGTCACCCCTGGCCCACGCCAGCCACAGCGCCAAATGGGCCTGGACAGCAGGGTGGGGCCTGGGCCCGCTGCTGCTCCTGCTGCTCGGCGACACGGCCGCACTGATCCTCCGGGCGACACGCCCCGCGGCGAGATGGGCGGCACCACTGCTGCCCCTGCTGGGAGCCGCCGTACTGCTCCTCCCGGCAGCCGCTCTTCCCCGCCGCGCCCGCAAGCAGTGGCTCGGCGACGGCCTGGAAGCCCTGTCACTGCGTCAGGACCACGGATTCACCTGGTGCGCTGTGCTGCTGAGCTTCCTGGGAAACTGGCCGTCGATCCTGCTCCACGCCTGGAGAGACCACCTTGCCGTACGCCCCGACAGTGACCTGGACCTCGCCACGCACCCCGGTTGTGCCCCGTCCGCGGGTTACTGGAAGCGGCATCGCACGGAGATCCTCTGGGCGGCCGTCTTCGCGGCTCTCCTTGCGGTGCCCGCCGCGGTGGGATACGAGATGCTGACGGAGTTCCTGCATCACCACCACATGTCCTGGCCGTGGGAGACCGGCGGTGCAGGTAACTGAAGGGCTCCTGATCGGGTGTCCCTGTCAATCCGCCGGCCACCGACGCGGGCGGACGCGGTTTCGGCGGACGATGCCTGCTCTCGTCTTCATCTGGGCAGCACCATGATCCGAAAGTAGCGCCTTGGGTGCCCCACGCCTCGGGGGGGGCGGGGCCGTCCGTCCGGACGGCCCCGCGCAGGGCGCCGAGGACCAGGGGGGCGTTCTGGGCGCCGCCGCGGCAGGCCAGTACGCCGGCGGCCGGGGTGCCGAGTGCGTCCGGCCGGTGGACCCAGCCGCGGGCCCGGTCCACCGCTTCGGGGCGGCAGGGGGTGGGCCCAACAGTTGGTCTCAGGTGCGGCCGGTGCCCTGCTGGCTTTGGACCAGGAGCGCCAGGAGGTGTTCAACGCTTGTGAGCAACGCGCGCAGCCGGTCCGTGGAGGCGGCCAGCCCCTGGGTGGGGGCGGCCTCCAGGGCGCGTCGGGCGGTGTCGTGGATGGCTTGTCGGCGCTCCCGTTCGCGCGCGGCGTGGTCCGTCGCGGTGAGGAGGGGTTGGGTTTCGTGGACGAGGAGGGCCAGCTGCGAGTGGAGGAGGCTGGTGAGGAGTTCGGTGTCGTCGGGGCGGGGCAGCGGGTGGGAGCGCAGCGCCCGGTGAGCGCGTGCGACGGTGGACGACATGAGACCGGTGTCGAGGGGGACGACGGGGGTGCCCTTCTTGGGTTCCACGGTGAAGCGGGGGTGGCCGGGCATGGGGTACCTCCGAACTGGGTTACGCCGGGTCGTGATTCCCGTTGGCAGCGGAGGCTCGAATTGACCCAGGCCACCGGCCCAGGCGATGGCCGACGGCCCGGTCGGGGCCCATTCAGGCCACGTGGCACCTCTCCCTGCAACTCGCGTCGAATCTGCGTCAGAAGGCCCTGGGCGGTGACCGGGCGGACGGGCGAAGGGCTGTCGCCAGATCGGGAAGTGGAAGGTGCAAGGTTGCGCCGTAGGTGGCTGAAACAGGCATTATCCCGTCGCTGCACGTGCCGGTGGGTAGAGTCGTGAGCGGGCCGAGAGCGCGGGGCAGCCGCCCTGGCGGTGCGTCACCGCCCGCATCTCCCAGACCTGGGAGCGACGGTCTTGGGAATGGTCTGGCTGCCTCGGTCGGCAGGGGGAGCCAGACCATATGCACGCTCCTGGCTGACTGCGACCATGCGCGGTCGTCCGCCCACACCGCCCCGGGGCTACGGGGTTCGTCAGTCGTCGGTCCAGGATGCGGGACTGCGGGCGATGGCGGCGGCGAGCTGCGGGAGCGGGGTGCCGGTGCGCAGCGACCTGGCCCGCATCATCAGCAGGGCCTCGGTCACCGTCACCCCGAGGCGGGCGGAGAGGGCGCCCGCGGCGCGGTGGGTGCTCAGCCAGTGCGCTTCGATCACCTCCCGGGGCTCCCACGAGGGTCCGTGCTCGTTCAGCAGCACGTCCTGCAGGTGCTCCCACAGGCGGGCCACCGCCCACGCGGCGAACACGCCCTGCTGAACGGCCCTGGGGTGCGCGGGCCACGGGCTGCTCCGGTACAGCACGATGGTGGCCAGCGTCTCGTCGCCGCCCAGGGCCGGGAACGCCCACAGCCCCCTCACCTGCGGGAGCTGCTCGCCGACAGTGGCGCTGAAGAGGGGCCACAAGGGGTGGGGTTGCCGGCAGTCCTCGATCACCACCGGTGTCCCGCCGGCCGCGCAGGCGATACCGGGCCCGTGGCCCACTTCGAACTGCAGCTCCTCCAGCCGCAGCGCCACCTCGTCCGAGGCGCACAGCAGCTGGGCGCCTTCGGTGTGCGGGAGGAGGGTTACCGCAGCGCCCTGCGCGCCCATCCCGGCGCACAGGGCATCCGCGACCCGCAGCGGAAGGCGGAGCGGGTCGGGCTCCAGGGCCGCTTCGGTCAGGAGATGCACAGCAACACGCAACCGCTCCGGCATGACCACCCCCGACGAAGACCGGCATCAAGGACAACTTCAGCGGGGTCCAGGCCAGGCGCGTACCCGCCTATTGTGCACCAGTTGAGCCGTCAACAGGCCCCTCTTGCGGGCCTCTTCACCTGCCGGACGACACGATTCCCCGGCCCTGACGCAACCGCCCCGCACGGCAGCTCAGGCACCAGCAGCAGGAGGAGCAGGGGGCGTCCTCCCGCAGAGGTGGGGGCCTGCCGGGGCAGGCTGCTGCACTGGGATCCCACCAGGGGTGGGGCGGTGGCCGCCGCCGGGTGTGCGGCGGCCACCGGGGCGCGTACCGGAGTCCGTGCCTGCTGTGCGAGCTCCGGTACGCGGCATCCCCCCTGGGGAGGCGGGAGAGGTCCCCCTGGGGAGGTGGGGCGGGAGCCGCGGTGTCGGCGTGCGGCTCCAGCGGGTCGTACCGCGCGGGCAGGGAACGGCGGGTCATCCCGCAGACGAGGAAGGAGCTGGGGCATGCCGGTGCGGCCCGGAGCTACATCCCAACTCCAACGGCAGGATAGCCAGTTGCCGTCGCGCACGTGTGTGTTTGCCCCACGAACCCCGCGAACGGCGTACGGCTGACGGTGTGAAGTCCCGGGACACGTTGGGCACCGGAGTCCCGGGAATTCCTTGACGGTCCGAGCACATCCTTGACGCCTCCGCGGTGGTTGCCAGGGCGTGGAACTCAGGTGCGAGGTGAGGCAAAGGGGGGGGGCGAACGCACGGTGCGGCCGTTCGAAGTCGGCGTCCGGCCTCTGGTTTGGCCCGCAACACGGCAGGAGACTGGGGAACGCGCGGACGCACGATCGGGGGATCGACCCATGGACATGGCCAGTCAGATCCTTCCGCTCGCCGGTGTTGCTGTCGGTGCTGCCACGTCATTTCTGGTGACGAGCCTGAATGAGCGGGCCAAGTGGCGGCGCGAGCAATCCGTGCGGTGGGACAAACAACGTCTGACGGCTTACGCCGAATACGCGCATGCCGTCAAGGATCTCGCCTACCAGTACCGGCGGATCGCGGTCGCCCGGGGGCTGACCGACGGCCCTCACCCGTTGGAACCCACTGCCGTGGTGCTTGACCGGCTGGGGGACGCGGAAGTCCACCGCACTGCCCTCTCCGAAACGCTGCTCCTACTGGCAGACAGGAACACCATCGCCGCCATGAAACGGATGAACCAGGGCTTGTGGCTACTGGAAGCACTGGCCCGGGCGACTCCCGGCCAGGACCACAGCGGCAGCTGGGACCAAGCCTACGTGGACTATCGCGCCGCACGACAGGAATACATCGAACAGGCACGCCGGCACCTCGGCGTGAGGGGATCCGTGCGTCCCCTGCCGGGGTGACCTGAACAGGGCCTATCGCCCGTCAAAGATGTGCTGGCACCCTCCAGTATGCCGCGCCGCCAAAGTGTCCAGGATGCCACCGGACCTCGCACCAGCGGGGATATCTCACGACCCCCCAAGGGGACGACTACGGCTCTCGACAGGCCCCGCCCGCAGCAGAGCACTGCACAGAGGCCGGGAAGACCACCCCGAAGGGACAGCGCGTTCCGGTGCGTTGACCGGTCGGAGGAACACACTGATCAGCTATCAGCGCGGGGCGGGGCCGGGTTTGTGCGGCGGGGCGGTGTGGAGGGCGAGCAGTTGCTCGCAGGCGTGGGCCAGTTCGCGCAGCCGGAGCGCGGCGGCGCCCGGGCGGTCGTCGGCCGGGGTGGTGTGCAGGGTGTGGCGGGCGGCGTCGTAGTCGGCTTTGTGCTGGTCCCAGCGGGTGGTGCCGCGGTCCATCGTGTTCAGGCGAGGCAGCACCTCGGCCAGGAGGAGGGCGAGGTGCCCGCGCAGCAGGTGGGCCACCAGCAGCATCTCCTGCGTTTGGGGCGGGCGGGCAGCAAGGGCACGGTGCGCACACCTGATGGTGTCGGTCATGCCGGTGATGTCCAGGGCCAGGTCGTGGGTGGAGGGGTCGTTCGCCGCGGCGAAGTGGTGCGGGGTCATGTCCTCTGTACCTGTTCCTGCCGGGATTCGGACGCGCCCGGCCCGCGCCGTGAACTCTTCGTCCTGCCCCAACAATTGCCCGCTCCCTCGGGTGCCCTCACCGTGGGGGCCGTGTTCAGTGGTTGTCCCAGCTTGCGGGGTTCCGGGTGATGCTGGCGGCGAGCTGGGGGAGGGGGGTGTTGGTGCTCAACGCGCGGGCCCGCATCAGCAGCAGGGCGTCGGACACCGGCAGGCCGAGGTGTTCCCCGAGCGCGCCCGCGGCCCGGTGGGCACTGCCCCAGTGCGATTCGACGACCTCCCGCGGTTCCCACAGCCGGCCCCCGTTCTCGGCCAGCATCGTGCTGTCCATGTCTTCCAGGAGGCGGGCCACCGCCCGGGCGGCAAGCCTTCCCTGCTCGACCTCCCCGGGGCGGGCGGGCCACCGGCACGTGCGGTACAGCAAGACCGAGCCCAGCACCTCGTAGCCGCGCACCACCGGAAAGGCCCACAGCGCGCGCACCTGCGGCAGCTGCTCCCCCACGAGCGTGCTGTAGACGGGCCACTGCGGGTGGACCTGTCGGCTGTCTGCGACCACCACCGGTTGTCCGATGGCCGCGCACGCCATGCCGGGGCCGCGGCCCACCTCGAACTGCAGCTCTTCCAGACGCAGTACCACGTCGTCGGACGCGCACAGCAGCTGGGCCGTGGCCGTGTGCGGCATCAGGGTGACCGCGGCGCCCTCCGCTCGCATTCCGATGCGCAGCGCGTGCGCCACCCGGATAGGCAGATGGTAGGGGTCGGGCTCCTGGGCGGCCTCGGTCAGGATGTACGCCGCCACATGCAACCGCTCACTCATGACATACCCACCCGGACTCCACCTCCGCTACCAGGGGTTTGTTGTCGGCGGGGTCCGGGCCGGGCGTGTTCCGCCTTCAGTGTGTCGAATTACCGTGCGGGAGACACCCTCTTGGCAGACCTGCCCGTGGCGGAACGGTCCTGCACCGCATTCCGGGCTCCCGGTAACGGCAGCGCGCCGGGGGCGGTTGCCGATGGTCTTGGCCCGGCTCTCTCCGACGGAGCGGGCCCAGGGCCGCGAGGACGCACAAGCTCATGGCCCGGTTGACCGGGGAGCCGGCCGCCGTCGTGTCCGCGCGGGTAACGGCGGCCGGGCGCGAGCCATGCCCAGGAACACGGCCCGCGCACCCCCGCACGGCGCAGCGGCGGCGGGAAATCTTCCGCAGCCCGAGCGAGGGCCGCAACGGGAAGGCCGCCAGCCCCGGTCTTCCCGGCACGCCCAGAGAACCACCGGGCCGCCGGCCCGGGAAGGCGAAAGCCCGCCATGGCCGGTCCGGGCTGCCAGGGCCTGGTGGCGAGGAAGGTGCGGGCAAGCAGCACGGGGCGACGGGGAGCTGCAGCCGACGACACCACACCCCGCCGTTCGTCCTCCCTGCCCGGCCGGACACTCCTCTACTCCGCCGCAAGGAGAACACCCTGCGCAAACGATACGGAGGAGGCGCCGGCCCTCATCCCGCCACCTTGCTGACGCCCGATCCTGCAGAGATACGGGGGAATGCACGCAGCCGCCGGAGCCCCTGGCCGTCCGCCAAGACGGGGGCGTGGGGGTGATGCACGGCGGGGTAGCGGCAGTCGTGGGCGGGTGCGCCCTGCGGGACCGGTCGCCACGGGCCGCAGGGCGCACGCCCTGCCACCGGTTCCCGGGGGCGGGAGAAGCCCCGCGAACCGTGCACCAGGGCCTCAGAAAGGGCCTGCCGCACCGAGTTGCCCGCTCCCGGAAAACCAAACCCGGCCCTCGTTCGCTCCGGGCGTCTGCCCTCCCGGCGGGCGGGTTCACGCCGCGTGGGCGGGTCGGTGTCCGCCGGTGAGCAGGGCCTGTTGGCGGATGCGGGTGCAGGTGCGGGAGAGGATGCGCGAGACGTGCATCTGGGACAGGCCCACCTTGCGGGCGATGTCGGCCTGGGTCATGTCGTCGAAGTAGCGCAGGTACAGGATCGTCTTCTCCCGGGCTGGGAGAGCCCGCAGCAGTGGTTTCACCGCCTCCCGGTCCACCGCCAGGGCGTACCCGGTCTCGGTGGCTTCCAGGATGTCCTTCAGCGAGAAGTCGGTGCCGCTCTCGGCGGTGGGCCGGTCCAGGGACAGCGAAGCGAAGGCATGCTGCGCCCCGAGCCCCTCGCGGGCTTCGTCCAGAGTGAGGCCGGCCTGCGTGGCCAGCTCGGCGAGGGTGGGATCCCCGCCGCTGAGCTCGGCCAGTTCCTGGCGGGCCCTGCGCAGTTGGTTGCGGTGCTGCTGGATCCGGCGGGGGACGTGGACGGACCACAGGTGGTCACGGAAGTGCCGCTTGACCTCGCCGGTGATCGTGGGGATAGCGAACACCTCGAACGGCAACTGCCGTTGGGGGTCGAACCGGTTGACCGCCTTGACCAGGCCCAGCGCGGCGATCTGCTCCAGGTCCTCCAGCTGCTCGCCGCGGTTGCGGTACCTCGCCGCGATCCGGTGTGCCATCGGCAGCCACCGGTCGGTGATCTCGGCCAGGAGCCGCTCCCGCGCGGCCCCTTCCAGCTGGGCGGCCTGGAGGAACAGGTCGCCGGTGTCGGGGGCGTCGTCGTGCTGCCTGCGCACGGCATCCGAGGAGCGGGCAGCACAGGAGTCCTCCCGGGCCTGCGGGGTGTGCGGGGCGGTGGCGGGGACGGCAGTCATGGCAACTCCAGGAAATAGTCACCACGCCGTCCCACCAACGGCCCCGATGCTGTCCGAGGGCGCTGTCATGGCACGCGAGTGGTGAACGTGGTGGAGTGCCTGCTGTCCGAAGCACACGCAAGAGGCGTTCAAGGCACGCCTGCCCTACGGCCACCACCCAAAACAGGAGCAGGGCCCGCACACCTGCCGTGCAGCGAGATCACGGCCGGAAACAGTGCACTCGCAGCCGGAAACCACCGGCCGCCTTCTCATGAAGTGCATCCCCGGCAAGCCGGTGGTGTCGACCTCACGCACGTAATCGGGTGACAGCCGCCTGCCACCAGGCAGCTTCCCCCAGTCTGCCCAGACAGCCGGAGAGGCCCAGCTCCCAGGCTGAGAAGCCGGTGGGTGGCTGGGGCGGGGCCGAGGATCCGCCGAATCTTGCGGAAGCGGGCCCCCAGGGGGCGATGGGCCGTTCGAGTCCGGATCCGCAGGCCCTGTTCTTCCGCACATCGGCGGGGCATGATCCTCTCCAGGCGGCCCGCGCTGTGCGGGCCTGGCAGGACGTGAGAGGCACTGAGCATGGCAACGGGAACCGTGAAGTGGTTCAACTCAGAAAAGGGCTTCGGCTTCATCCAGCAGGACGGCGGAGGCCCCGACGTCTTCGCCCACTACTCCAACATCAACGCCTCCGGCTTCCGCGAGCTCCAGGAAGGCCAGGCCGTCACCTTCGACATCACCCAGGGCCAGAAGGGCCCGCAGGCGGAGAACATCACCCCCGCCTGACCCACAGGCAGCACGGTCACCCCGGTACTTCACCTGGCGGTCCTCGGACACGCGTGCCCGCCCCGCCGCGCACGGAATCGGCCGCTCACAGCGGCCCTGACGGGCCGCCTACGACGCGGACGCCTGGCAGCGCGGGCGGGCACAGCAAATCGTTGCCTCCCCGATCCGGTCGGAACCGTGACCTGATCCGGATGGGCGTGGGTCCCTGCATCCGCTGAGCATCTGTGCCATGGTGCCAGTGTGCCGCAACAGGGCCCCGGCGCACTGCTCCGCTGCCGGGGCCCACCACACCCCCCTGGGGACAGCAACTGTGCGCTACCGCTCCCTAAGGAAGCTTGCGGAGAGAAGCGGTTTCGGGGCCCGGGCGCTGTGATGCCCGCCCGTACCCGGGAAGACGGAAAGGCATGGAGCCGCCCGAGCCCGTGCTGCTGGAGATCACGTCCTCGACCTGCCCGCGCTGCCACGCCGACGTCGACGGCATCAACGGCCGGTACGCCTGCGCCCTGTGCAACTGGGTCAACCACTGGTCACAAGGCCACACCCACCTCCCCATCGCCGACGGCAGCCTTCCCGGCGCCCCGCCCGCCCCGGACTGACGGCGAGCCGACCCTGGCCCGCGCGGCAATCCGGTCCGGGGGCCGGCCCCCGCTCCCGCATTTCCGGCGCGGCAGGTCTCGACAGACCCACTCCCGTGCAGGACTCTGCGCTCAGAGCCATGGGGACCGGCCGGGGAGCAGCCGGTTGGGCGCGCTGCCGGGGGGAGCGCGCACATGGCGGCAGGGCCCGCACCGTCGGATCCCCGCTGGTACGCGGGCCCTGCACTCCGGTCGTCGCGAGAGTCAGAGTGTGAAGACCGCGGTGACGACCTTCTCCGCGCCTGGCCGGGGTGCGCCGCTGAAGTGGCAGGGGCACGGAAAGGAGGAGGGCGGGCAGCCGCGGTGAACATCCCGCGCAGAACCCGCCCCGGCCGTGGCCCGCCCCGAAAGGGCCCGCGTAGCCTCGAAAGGGCCTGGCAGGGGTAGTGGGCCGCCAGCACGGTGACGACCGTGTGCCCGGATCCCGCCCGGCCTGGGAGCACTTGTGCCCGACCACCACAGCCGGCCCGGCCCGCTCGCCGGCCAGTACACCCGCGGCGGCTGGCACATCGTCGTCGCCCGAGGCGACCTCGACCTCGCTTCCCTGCCGCCGCTGCGCGAAGCCCTGGAAACCGCCGCCGCAACCGGTGCACCCATCGTCGTCGACCTGGATGCGGTGACCTACGCCGACTCCATGACACTCAACCTGCTCCTGCAAATTCACCGCGCCACCACGCTGCGCCTGGCCGCCCCCGGCCGACAGGTATGCCGTCTGTTCGGCATCACCGGCGCCGACCAGGTCCTGCTCCTGTACCCCACGCTCGCCGACGCCCTGCCCGCTGCGGCCTGACCCTTACGCCGCGCGCCGCCCGGCAAAAGCCTTGTCGTGGTGTTGGTGGTCCTCGCGGGCAGTCTCCAGCAGCAGCCGCCAGGAGGACACGGCCGGGCGGCGGCGCAGCAGGGCGCGGCGCTCGCGTTCGGTCATGCCGCCCCAGATCCCGTACTCGATCCGCTGGTCCAGGGCGTGCGCCAGGCACTCGGTGCGCACCGGGCAGGCGGTACACACTTGGGTGCCCGCGTTCTGCGCGGCGCCCTCGGCGAACAACGCGTCCGCGTCGACGGTCCGGCACTTCGCCCGCGCCGCCCAGTTCTCCTGCTTCTGCACTGTCGTCAGCTCCCCCGCCTGTCACTGCAGCATCTTGTGTACCAAACGAACCTGCGTGACCGTACGTTCCCCGCCTTGGCGGGCGGCACCCCCGGAACACGAGGTACACCCTTTCGAGTGACCCGCTGGCCGGAGCTGCTCGGCTACGCGTACGCGGTCCCCTGCCGCCCTCACCGGTGCGCCCCTTCCGAGCCACCCCAAATTGGCCGTCCCCGCACACAGCAGAGCCCGGCGAGGGGGTGGTGGGTCCCGCCGGGCTCTGCGGTGCGTGGTGCGCGCCCCGACCGACGGGACACGTGCGGGACGGCCGCCCCAAACGACCGTCCCTCCACGCACACTTGGTGCGGATCATCCTGCACCGCAGGGGGCCCCGCACACCACCCCGCCCCGCCACGCCGGTCTGTGCAACCAGCGTCAGTACGTACCCCGTCGCAAGTTCTGCGCTCCTCACCCGTGCGGCGGATCGACAGGTTCCCCCCGGACCCGCAGACTCCTGGCAGGCCATGAGGGGCTGCCCTGCGCATGGCAGCCCCACGCGCGGCAGGACGCACATGGCAGCAGGACCCGCACCCTCGGCCGACCACCTCACCCGGGGGTGCGGGCCCGCACTCACCGGATGCTCCGCGCGCAGCCCGTCTGCGCGGGTCGCGCGCCGGAAAAGAGGGGGTCGACACGACCCGGCCGCAGCGGGACGCTGCGCAGAGAGCCATGGGGGCCGACCGGTCCGCCGGCTCCGCGCGCACCGGTGCGCGTACATGGCAGCAGGGTCCGCCCCCTTCCGGTCCCCCCCCGGAGGGCGCGGGCCCTGCCCCTGCCGCACGTACGGGGGGGCTGCTGCACGGGCAGCAACAGCAGCCATGGCCTCTGAACACCTCAGAACGACCCATGCCCCGGGCGGATCAGCCGCTGGGTTTCCGCGACCGGCGCCCCTGCGGGAAGCGGTGAGCAGAGCGGGGTCATCGGGAATTTGCGGTCGGTGGGGTCGGGCCGGTGCAGGCTTCGCAGGACTCGGCTGCGGGGTCGATGTCGATCATGTGCCGGGCCTGGGCTACGGGCATGACAGCACCCTTCTCGCCGGTGAGCGTCCAGCAGTCCGTCACGGCGTGAAACCGCACCCGCAGGTGCTGGGTCGTGGTCGGCTTGGTGCGTTCGGCGAGCCACCCGGGCTCGCCCCCCTTCGTCCTGGGGACGTTGGTGACCGCCGGCTCGGGCGCCGGGGGTGCTGTGGGTGCCGCAGGGGCTGGGGGTGGTGTGGGGTGCGGTGCGCGCAGGACCGGGACGCCCTCGTAGGAGATGCCCGGCACCTTGCCGACCCGGGCGGCGGGGACGTCGATCTCGATCAGGTCCTCGGTCAGGTCTTCGCCGGTGCTGGCGGCCCGGCTCGCCCAGGCGCGCAGGGCCACCGTGCACACCCAGGTGCCGCGGGCGGTCTGCCACTGGCGGACCAGGAGCGCCCGCACTTCGCCGTCCGGCAGCGCGACACGCACCGGAGGCAGCACCCGGGTGGGGGGTGCTGTGCGGGGGTGTGCCGGTCTGCCTGCCATGCCCCCATATTCGTTCACATGTTCTATTGAGGCAAAGGGGGGCGGGTCACGGTTCGGGCGGCCGGTCCCTTGGGTCCCTCGAACGGGTCCCTCGGATCCGCTGCGCGTCCTTAGCAACTGCACCACGAGGTGTGAGCCGTGCTGTCCCGGATCGAGAAGTGAGCACCACCATGAGCGCGTCCCCTGCCATCGCCGCAGTGCCCGGTACGAGCGGAAGAGCCTGGGCCCTGGCATCGGTGTCGGCCCTGGTCGGAGGAGTCCTTCTCGGCATCCTGACGAATCTGGGCCAGGGCTGGCTTCCGAACCCGTGGGACCAGATTGCCAATTCCGGTGCGGTCTGGTCCGTCTCCGCGTTCGTCGCGGGCGCGCTGCTGGCCCGCAAGGTCGGCCTGCCAGCCGCCGTCGTTGCGGGCCAGCTCGCCGAGTTGGGTCTCGTCGTCGGCTATTACGCCTACGCGGAGTTCGCGCGCGACGGCATGGGCTCGCTGTTCGCGCCTCTGATCTGGGTCGGTATGGCGTTCATCGCCGGCCCTCTGTTCGGGGTGGCGGCCGTGTGGTGGCGGGGGGAGAGCCCGCGCCGCCGTGTCATCGGCCTTGCCGCCCTGGCCGGGGTGTTCGGCATGGAAGGTCTCCACTATGCCTGGGTTCTGCAGTACGCCCCCCAGGCATGGGCCTGCCTCGCCGTCTGTAGGTTCCGCGATTTCGTGAGCATCAGCCGTCCGGCTACCTGGGGCGTTGACCGTGGTGAGCATTCTGATGCGTGGGGCTCATCGCGCGATCATGGGCACTCGCTTCGGCGGTCGATGCCTTGGTGGTGGCTGTACGTAACGGGCACGCCATGTGCGGGCAGGGTCGTGAGCGTGGTGGGGAGGGAGATGGGGTTACTCCTTTGAGGGCTGGCTCCGCGAGCATGCGGGCGTCGGAGAGCTGAGATTCGCGGCTGGAGGTGAGCTTCAAGTGTCGCGACGATCGCCGGTTTGGGAAACCGGTGATCATCGGCTATGTTGCGCGCCGCGGCGCTACCGATCGATTCCGATCACACGGACCTGTTCGGCGCGAGGCGCTGATGAGATGGTCGGCCGCGGCCGACGCACCATGTGGTTGCGAAGCCTCGCGCCAGCCTCCGTACGTAGTAACCAAACGGGCGCACGAGTTGTACCTTCACGCGGCCAGCGCGGACCAGAGGTAGGGGTCGCTGGACCGGTCGGTCTTGGTCGATGGATGCCCTGGCGGTACACCCTTCACCAGGGTCTCCCTCATGACCTGACATCGCGGTTGGCTGTGGATTCAGGAGCCATCCCGCCGCGCCGCCCGAGCAGACGGTGAGCGCAACCGGTCTCCCAACGGAACGAGTTGGTCCTTGCGGGAGAGCAGGGCGCATTGATGGCTCTCAGTCCGTCTACGCACGAATTCCGGAGAGGCTAGAAATGACTTCTGACGAGGTTCGCGAGTCGAGGCCCGCGCGGGGGAGCCGGGTTGGTCCACAGCGACGTCAGGTCCTGTTGATGGGTGGTGCTGCCGTCGCGGCCGGCTCGCTCGCCGCCGCCGGCAGCACGACGGCTTACGCGCAGGCGGCTCGGGGAGGACCGAAGTGGGACAAGACCTTTCCCCGCAGCCGCAAGGTCGACCACAAGAAGGTGTCCTTCCGTAACCGGCTCGGCATCGAGCTGGTGGCCGACCTCTACAGCCCCAAGCGGCTGCGCGGCCGTGCGCCGGCGCTGATCGTGGGCCATCCGTTCGGCGGGGTGAAGGAACAGACCTCGGGCCTGTACGCGCAGACCATGGCCGAGCGCGGCTTCGTGACGCTGGCGTTCGACGCCTCCTACAACGGCGAGAGCGGCGGGCGGCCCCGGCACGTCGCCTCGCTGGAGACGTTCGTCGAGGACTTCAGCGCCGCCGTGGACTACCTCGGCACCCGTCGGTACGTGACCCGGGACCGGATCGGGGTCATCGGGGTGTGCGCCAGCGGCGGCTTCTCCCTCAGCGCCGCGCAGATCGACCCGCGACTGAAGGCGGTGGCGACGGTGAGCATGTACGACATGGGCCGCGCCTACCGCGACGGCCAGGGCTACGCCCCCATCCCCGGCGAGAAGAACACGGTCGCGGAGCGCAAGCGGGCTCTGGCCGAGGCTGCCGAGCAGCGGTGGGCTGAGTTCGACGGCGGGAAGGTGCGCTATGGCGGCGGGAGCGCGGTGCCGTTGAAGCCGTCCCAGCAGGCCGCGGCGGACGAGTTCGCCGAGTATTACGCGACACCGCGCGGCCAGCACCCACGCTCGCACCCCCTGACCCTGACCAGCCTCGGCGCGATCGCGAACTTCATGCCGCTCGCCCAGATCGAGCTGACCGCCCCGCGCCCGCTGCTGTTCATCGCGGGCGAGAAGGCGCACTCCCGCTACTACAGCGAGGACGCCTACGCGAAGGCCCCCGAGCCCAGGGAGCTCCATATCGTTCCCGGTGCCGGGCATGTCGACCTCTACGACAAGGTCGACCTGATCCCGTGGGGCAAGCTGACCGGCTTCTTCGACAAGCACCTCTGAGCCCGGCAGGCCCGAGCGGGCCGTTCTGCGCGGAGGGGGTGACCCGCAGCGTGCTGCCGGTCACCCCCCCTCGAATGGCGCACGGAGAAGGGGCACCGAACCCGACGAGGTTCGGTGCCCCTTCTCGTCGACCGCAGGTCACCCGCTGGCTGACCGTTCGGTGGCCTTTGTGGCGGCCCAGGTGGCGAGCAGGCGCAGCCCCTCTTCGGAGGAGGAGCCGGGTTCGGCGGTGTAGATGGTGAGGGTGAGGCCGGTGGCGGCGGCCATGTCCAGGCCCTCGAAGGCGAGGAAGAGGTCGCCGACAGCCGTGTGGTGGAAGTGCTTGGTGCCGGTGCTGTGGTGGCGGACGTTGTGCGCACCCCACCGGGTGCGGAATTCGTCGCTGCGGGTGGACAGCTCCCCGACGAGGTCGTGGAGGTCCTTGTCGTGGGGGTTGCGGCCGGCCTCCGTGCGCACGATGGCGACGGTGATGTCGGCGAAGGAGTCCCAGTTGGGGTAGAAGCGGCGGGCGGCGGGGTCGAGGAAGGTGAAGCGGGCCAGGTTCTGCTGGTTGCCCGGTGTCGTGTAGAGGTCGGTGTAGAAGGCGCGGAAGAGGTCGTTGGCGGCGAGGACGTCCATCCGGCCGTTGCGGACGAAAGCCGGTCCGGCGGTGATCGCGTCCAGCGTCCACTGCAGGCTGCGATGGGGTGTCCACTGCCGGGTCGCGGTACGCCGGCGGGGGCGGGTGAGGGCGTCGGAGCCGTCGGCAGCGTGGGCAAGGTTCACCAGGTGCGCGCGCTCGGCGTCATCGAGCCGCAGCGCGCGGGCGAGGGCTTCGAGGACGCCCGGGGACACTCCGGAGAGGTCGCCGCGCTCCAGCTTCGAGTAGTACTCCACGCTCATGTCCGCCAGCGCCGCGACCTCGCTGCGGCGCAGGCCCGGCACCCGGCGGCGGGATCCGGAGGGCAGTCCGGCCTGGTCGGGGGTGATCTTGGCACGCCGCGAGGTGAGGAACTCGCGGACCTCCTCACGGTTGTCCATGCCTTCGACGGTACGTCCCGCACGCGGCCGAAGGGATGCACTGCCAGTACACCCCTTGTCAGTGACTCGCTCCACGTCCGAGGAGGGCGTTACCTGGAAGGCGTGGTGCTTCCCGTCCCGCCCGCCAGGCGGAATCCGGGCAGCTCCGCACCCGGCCGGGCGGTCCGCCGTCCGTGTTCCGGGGCCCGCACCCTGTACCCGGTAACGCAAAGGAACCCCTCTCATGCGCGGCGCAGTGATTCACGCCCCTGGCGACATCCGTTTCGAGAACCTTGAAGACCCGAAGATCCTCAAGCCGACCGACGCGATCATCCGCACGGCGGTGACCTGCGTGTGCGGGTCGGATCTGTGGCCCTATCGCGGTGCGGAGCCGACCGACGCGGCGCACCCGATGGGCCACGAGTACGTCGGCTTCGTGGAGGAGGTCGGCTCCGAGGTGACCGCGGTCAAGCCCGGCCAGCTGGTCGTCGGCTCGTTCGCGACCTCCGACAACACCTGCGTGAACTGCCGCAACGGGTTCCAGTCGAGCTGTCTGAACCGCGAGTTCATGTCCACCTGCCAGGCCGACTACGTCCGCATCCCCAACGCCCAGGGCACCCTGGTCGCCGTCGACGGCGTGCCGGACGAGAAGCTCTGGCCGGGGCTGCTGGCCGTCTCCGACGTGATGGGCACCGGCTGGTGGGCGGCGGAGGCCGCAGAGGTCAGGCCCGGCTCGACCGCCGTGGTCGTCGGTGACGGCGCGGTCGGCCTGTGCGCGGTCATTGCCGCCAAGGAGATGGGCGCGGAGCGGATCATCGCCATGTCCCGCCACGAGAGCAGGCAGAAGCTCGCCCGCGAGTTCGGCGCCACCGACATCGTCACCGAGCGCGGCGAAGACGGCGTGGCCCGGATCAAGGAGCTGACCGGCGGGATCGGCGCCGACAGCGTCCTGGAGTGCGTCGGCACCGCGCAGTCCATGAGCCAGGTCCTGCACTCCGCCCGCCCCGGCGGCAACGTCGGCTTCGTCGGCGTCCCCCACGAGGTCGCCATCGACGGCCAGGAGCTGTTCTTCTCCCACGTCGGCCTGCGCGGCGGCCCCGCCCCCGTCCGCCGCTACCTCCCCGACCTCATCGACCGCGTCCTCACCGGTGCGATCGACCCGGGCAAGGTCTTCGACCTCACCCTCCCCCTGGACCAGGTCGCCGAGGGCTACAAGGCCATGGACGAGCGCCGCGCCATCAAGACCCTCCTCACCCCCTGACGCCGCCCCGCCACGCCCCCCGTACGAGGAGAAACTCCGTGCAGATCACCCGCAGCTCGATCGACACCGCCAAGGGTCCGCAGGAGTGGTTCACCGGCGACGTCTACATCGACGCCGTCGCCGCCGCGCCCACCCCCTCCCGGGTCACCGCCAACCTGGTGCACTTCATGCCCGGTGCCCGGACCCACTGGCACCGCCACCCGCTCGGGCAGACCGTCTTCGTCACCGAAGGGATCGGCCTGTGCCAGCGCCGTGGCGGTCCGGTGGAGGTCATCCGGCCCGGTGACCGTGTCCTGTTCGAGGCCGACGAGGAGCACTGGCACGGTGCCGCGCCGAACCGGCTGATGGTCCACCTGGCCATCAACGAGGGCGACGACACCCACGACGTCGAGCACTGGCTGAACCCCGTCACCGACACGGAATACCACGCCGCCTCCGACGTCGGCTGAACCCGGCCGGCACCGTCCCGCCACCCGGTAACCGCCCCGCCCACATCTTCAAGGAGAACCACCGTGACCACCTTCGCTCTCGTCGGCGCCGGCCCCGGCCTGGGCCTGGCCGCCGCCCGCCGCTTCGGCAAGGCGGGCCACACCGTCGCCCTCCTCTCACGCAGCATCCAGCACCAGGACAACCTGGTGCACGAGCTGGCCCAGGAGGGCATCCAGGCCCGCGGCTTCACCGCCGACGTCCTCGACCCCGCCTCCCTCACCACAGCCCTGCACGAAGCCGCCGACACCCTGGGGCCCGTCGAGGTCCTCCAGTTCAGCCCGGTGCCCCGCAGCGACTTCATGAAGCCGGTCCTGGACACCACCGCCGCCGACCTGGACGACCCGCTGGCCTTCTCGGTTAAGGGCCCGCTCACCTGCGTGAACGCAGTTCTGCCCGGGATGAGGGAGCTGGGACGGGGCAGCCTGCTGTTCGTCAACGGCGGCAGCGCGGTGCGCCCGAAGGCCAGCGTGGCCGGCACCTCGATCGCGTTCGCCGCCGAGAGCGCCTACGGGCAGATGCTCCACACCGCGCTCGCGCCGGAGAACATCCACGCAGCCCAGCTCATCGTGCCCGGGGCCATCAGCCCCGACTCGGCGACCTCCAGCCCCGAGAAGCTGGCCGAGCTGCTGTACGGCCTGCACACCGGCCGCACGGGTTTCCGGCACTACGCCGAGCCCATGCCCGACCCGCAGGACGGCACCCCATGACCACCTCCACCCTCCGCCGGGCCCTGACCGCCACGGCCGCCGCCGGCGTGCTGCTGCTGGCCGCGACCGCCTGCTCCGACGACTCCTCCGCCGAGCAGACCCCCTCCACCACTTCCGCTGCGTCGTCCGCCTCGGCGAGCCCGACCGGATCAGACAGGAGCACCCCGATGGACACCCGCGTCACCATCGACGGACAGGAGGTCGAGGCGACCCTGAACGACAGCCCCGCCGCCCGCGACCTGGCCACCCTGCTCCCGCTCACCCTGGACCTCAAGGACTTCCACGGAACCGAGCGGATCGCCGACCCGCCCAGGAAGCTGACCACCGACAACGCGCCCGAACCGCAGGCGCCGAAGACCGGCGACCTCGCCTACTACGCCCCCTGGGGCAACCTCGCCCTCTTCTACCAGGACGGCCCCTCCGCCTCCTCCGACCTCCTGGTCCTCGGCCACATCGACGCCGACGCCGACCAGCTCGCCGGGGCCCAGCGGATCACCATCGAGGCCGCCTCCTGACCTCCCCCAGCACCACCCCTCCTCGTACGGGAAGAAGCTTTCGCATGCCCCCCGCCACCGGGCCTGTCCCCGGCAAACTGCCCTTCGTCGTCTGGGTGCTCGCCGCCGGCACGTTCCTGATGGGCACCACCGAGTTCGTCATCGCCGGACTGCTGCCCGAGATGGCCGCCGACCTGAACGTCAGCGTGTCCCACGCCGGCCTGCTGATCACCGCGTTCGCCGTCGGGATGATCATCGGCGGGCCCACCATGGCCATGGCCACCCTGCGCCTGCCCCAGCGCCACACCCTCATCGGCGCCCTCGCCGTCTTCGCCCTCGGCCACGCGGTTGCCGCACTCAGCACCTCCTTCACCGTCGTACTCACCGCCCGGGTCGTGACCGCCCTGGCCACCGGAGCGTTCTGGGCCGTCGGCTTCGTCATCGCCACCACCGCAGCAGGCCCGGCCCGGTCCACCCGGGCGGTCGGCGCCATGATGGGCGGCCTCACCCTGGCCAACGTGATCGGCGTGCCGGTCGGCTCGTTCGTCGGCCACTACACCGGCTGGCGCGGCCCGTTCTGGGCACTCGCCGTCCTCGCCGCGCTGGCCGCCGCGTTCGTCGGCCGGTTCATCCCCCGAACCGGGCAGCGCGCCGAAGTCTCCGTACGGGCCGAGGTCCGCGCCCTGGGGCAGGGGCGGCTGTGGCTCGCACTCGGCGCCGCAGTGCTGATCATGGGCGGAGTCCTGGCGACGTACACCTACATCACCCCGCTGCTGACCGACCGGGCGGGCATCCCCGCCGGCGCCGTACCACTGGTACTGATCGCCTTCGGGATCGGGGCACTGGGCGGCACCGCGATCGGCGGACGGCTCGGCGACCACCGCCCGATGATCACCACGATCACCGCGTCGGCAGCCACCTCCCTCATCCTGCTGGCCCTGATCCCCGCCTCGAACAGCCCGGTGGCCGCCGTGGTCCTGGTCTTCGGCATGGCCCTGGCCGGGTTCACCGTCAACCCGGTCGTCACCTCCCTCGCCGTCCGCTTCGCCGGCGACGCCCCCACCCTGACCTCGGCACTGACCACCTCCGGCTACAACACCGGCATCGCCGCCGGATCCCTCGTCGCCGGGCGGGCCCTGGACTCCTCCCTCGGCCTGACCGGCCCAGCCCTGGTCGGCGCGGTCTTCGCCGCGCTCACCCTGCTCCCGCTCATCGCCCTCGCACTGCGCGGCACCACCGGCCCCTCCCGGGTTGTCGCCCACCACACCACCGACGCCGCCGCCGAACCGGAGACGGCCACCACCGCTACCACCGCACGCTGAACTCGACGCCCGTACACACCTGTTGGGAGCCACCTTCATGAACCCCACCTATGACTTCACCGGTCAGGTCGCCTTCGTCACCGGCGCGTCCTCCGGCATGGGCCTGGCCACCGCCCGCGCCTTCGCCGAAGCCGGTGCGGCCGTCACCCTCGCCGACATCAACGAGGACGCCGTCAACGCCGCCACCCAGCAGCTCACCGACGACGGACACCAGGTCCTCGCGCTGGTCTGCGACGTCACCGACGAGGACCAGGTCGCCACCGCCGTCGACCGCACCGTCGAAGCCTTCGGCCGCCTCGACATGGCCTACAACAACGCCGGAATCATGCCCCCGCCCACCGACGCCGCCGACGAGAGCGCCGACCAGTTCGACCGCGTCCAGGACATCAACCTGCGCGGCATCTGGGCGAGCGTGAAGCACGAACTGCGCCACATGCGCACCCGGGGCACCGGCGCGATCGTCAACTGCTCCTCCCTCGGCGGCCTCGTCGGCAACCCCGGCCGCGCCGCCTACCACGCCTCCAAGCACGGCGTGATCGGCCTGACCAAGAGCGCCGCCCTCGAATACGGCTCCCGCGGCGTGCGGATCAACGCGGTGTGTCCCGGCACGATCAGCACCCCGATGGTCGACGCCATGGTCGAAGGCGGCGAACTCGACCGCGACCAGGCCGAAGGCGGCCAGGCCATCGACCGCCTCGGCACCGCCGACGAGATCGCCCAGGCCGTCCTGTGGCTGTGCAGCGACGGCGCCAGCTACGTCACCGGCATCGCCCTGCCCGTCGACGGCGGCTACACCGCCCAATAGCCGGGCACTGCTCGGGTCGGCACAGCGGAGCTGCCGGATACGGGCTCACACCTCGCCCTTGTCGTCCTCGTCCAATTCCGTTGCGGCCGGGGCGCGCAGGGGTCGCAGCACACCGGCGGCCGGGACGCTGGCGATGAAGCTGTAGCGACTGGGCAGGGTGCAGTGCTTGAGCGAGGGGAAGACGGGCCGTGTCCTCGCTGGAAGGCCGTGGCCCGCAGTCCGGAGCTGGGCGACAGCGGCGGCGACGTAATTCATCGTCCGGAGCACACCATCTCTTCCATCTGCGTAACCCGTCATTCCGGCGCGGGAGCGATGTCGGCACGGCGCGGTAATTGCTGGTCGAGCAGGTGGAAGAGGCGTTGTGCTTCGTCGAGGAGGGTCTTGCCTCGCGAGGTCGCGACGACGGGGCGCTTGCGGTGGTTGAAGATCTCGAATCCGGCGGCGGTCTCCAGCATCTTCAGACGGTGGTTGAGAGAGGTGCGGGGGATGCCGAGGGTGAGGGCGGCTGAGCGGCGAGTGCGGTGGCCGGGGACCAACAGGGCGGTGCGCAACCAGTCGGGCCCGCCTCGGCGGGTGCTGACGTACTGCATTTCGGCTGACAGAGGGATGCCTAGGCCCGCGAAAGGGCTTGGCTGCCAGGGTGCAGGTGCGCGGTGGCCCGGTGGATGGCGGGCTATGTCGTAGAGGTCCAGAAGCTGCGCGACGTTCGAACCGCAGGCGCCCAACTCACGGGCGATGTCGGCGACCGTCCGCCCGAGCTCGTGGTACTCGGTGCGCAGCCAGTCGGGATCAACAGTCCGCTTCAATTCGCCCGCCGCGCGGCGGGGCCGCCGTGCGATGCCCGCCTGTTTCAGCGCGGTCTTGACGACGGCGGAGGAGCAGCCGGCGAGTTCGGCGATCTGCAACTGTTGCAGGCCCTGACGCTCGTAGAGGTCGTGGAGCCGTTGAGGGACGAGAACTCCTTGTCGGGGCGGGCGGGGGTAGGTTCCTTTGTTGTGCGGGCGGGTGGCCGCGGTCAGGCGGCGGCTCTCCATCTGCAGCCGCAGTTGGTGGACCGTCAAGCCGAGTTGCCGGGCGACGTCACGCGCGGTGGACTCCGCGGTCAGCAGCGCACGGACGCGCTCGTCGGGCAGATCGAGGTGCGGTTGGGGCAGCTCGAGTGCGTCGAGCCAGTGCGCCGGCGGCTCCCAGACCACGGGCTCGTCGCCGAGATGGTGGGCGTTGAGATTCCGACGGGCCTGCTCGTGTAGGAAAGCAAAGATGCGGGGGTGTGTGCGGTAGGCGAAGCGATGTGTCCAGGCGGGCGCGTGGTTGCCGGTCTCCGGATCGGCTCCGAGCAGCAGGCGTCGCAGCTGCCAGCGCAGCCGCTGCAGGTGGACCTGCTGGTACTGCCGGTGGCCCAGCTCCTTGCACAGGAGCCAGTGGGCGCTTTCGTCGAGCAGCAGCTCCCGTGACGGGTCGCCGAACAGGGCCCTGCGGCGCTGGTAGTTGATCGGCACGTCGTGCGCGTCGAGGAGGCGCGCGTAGTGGACCAGGCTGGTGCACAGGTGGTCGGCGTCGACGAACGCCAGCAGCGCCTCCAGGCTGCTGCGGAACTGCGCGTTGCCCATGATGCGGGCGGCCGTGCGGTGTCCGGCCGGGCCGCCGGGAATGAGTAGCAGGCTCGCGCACGCCCGGCGCAGGCCCGCAATCCGGGCCTGGTGGGGGCTCTTGGGCGGTAGCAGCCGCAGTGTCCACGACGGCCAGAGCATGCCGGGTGTCTTGAATGCCCGCACGGTGATGTCGGCCTCGGTCAGGTGGGGCACGGCGGGCTCGGCGGTGGCGGTGCCGTAGCGCAGGCGGGCCTTGAGGGTGAGCTGCGGATCGGAGGCGGCCAGGATGCGGCGCAGGACCCGGGGACCCGCCGGCATCCAGTTGGCCAGGTTGCGGGTGGGATGCTCGCGCAGTTCGAAGATCTCCTGCTCGGACGACCGGCACATCCAGGCGAACACTGCTTCGCAGTGCGGGTGTTCGGGGTCGGTGGCAACAGCGGCCAGGGTGGTGCCGATCGCGACGTTGGCCGCGTCGTGAACCTCCCACGACTGGCCGTCCTGACCTGGGGAGTGCGGGGTGCGTCCGCATGCGTCGGCGATCTCCAGGGCGATAGCCGGGACCTGCTGGGGACTCGTGCGGATGGCACGCAGGGCTCGGCGGCCCAGATGCGACAGCTCGCCAGCCCGCTCCAGCGCTGCGGGGCTGCGGTGCTCGGCGATGATCGCCGCGTTCACCTCCTCCTGGGCCGCCAGAACCGCGCCGCCGTCGACCAGGCGCAGGGCAGGAGCCTCGGTGAGCGCATAGCCGCAGCGGGCCCCGCGTCCGGTGCGGTCGGTCAGAGCCCGACAGGCTTCCGGTCGGGGCAGCATGCGGTAGTTGCCGCCGCTGGCGACCGGCGGACGCTTTCCGCAGTCGGGGCAGTGCTCCAGGAGCAGCAGGCGGTGGCGCGTGCAGGCGAACGTGAAGCCCAGACGCCAGTGCAGCTGCCATCGTCCCCCGTCGTCGGCCAGGCAGGCGGGGCAGTAGCGCGAGGTGGTGCCGTAGACCCGCCAGTGGGCCGGAGCCGTCAGTCGCCGGTTCGTCGCGGCGATGCGCACCAGGGAGCCGTCGAAGCGCTCCAGGGTCATCTCCCGCAGCCGCTCGGTCTCGACGCCGGTACGGGCCTGGAGCAGGTCCGCCTCATCGGGGTCGAGGCGGCGCACCAGGCGGCGCAGGGAGGCGTGCGACAGGCCCAGGAAGTCGGCGAAGTCCACGGTGTGCGTGCGCAGTCGGTGCGCGTACCGCTCCAGCCAGCTGTCCAGAGCCTCTCCGGGATGCGGCGCGACCGCCAGGGGAATGCGCTCGGCGCTCCAAGTGGTCAGGCCGACCTCCGGTGCTCGGCGGGCCGGGTGCTCAGCAACCCGGCGGCGATGGCGGCCTGGAGCTCTTGGCGGGCTTGTTCGGCGGCGGCATCGTTCTTCACCGTATCCATCAGCTCCTCGTCCAGTCGTTCGGCGCCGGTGCGGATCGCGCGCAGGCAGCCACGGTTGATCAAGGCCATCAGGGAGGCGAAGTGACCGGTGGACCGGGCGAAGAGGTAGTCGGAGAGGTCCTCGGCGAGCATGCCGGGATAGGTCTCGGCCAGGACGAGCTTGTGCTCGATCGTCTTGAGCAGCAGCCGCCACTGGCGGCGGCCCTCCTCGTCGGCAACCTGGAACGGGGCCAGCGTCAGCGCGGTGGTGCGGCGGCCGAACTGGGCGAGCGGGCTGTCGCCCGGCGCGAAGCCCTCGTGGAGGATGCCGCGCTCTTGGACACCGACGCCGACGTAGATCAGGGTGAGGGGGAAGACGTTGGCGAGGTACTTCAGCTGATTGGCCATGCGTACGGAGTTGGACGTGCTGCCGGCCAGGAAGTGAATGTCGTCGATGACCATGGCGACGGTCTTCATCGCCAGCACGGCGTCCACGGCCCGCTCGGCCAGCGTGTCGGCGTCGCCCTTGATGGGCAGCCCGTAGAACCGGCAGATCGCCGCGTTCAGACCGCGGATCTGCGTGTTGCCGCTCAGCGCGATGTAGATCACCGGCACCCGCCGGTCTCCGGCCGGTGTGGTCGCCCCGCGCAGGCTCACCTGGCAGCGAAACAGGTCGCAGCCGTAGGCGCGGACCGCGGTGCTCTTACCCAGACCGGGGTGGGCGTCGATGAGGGCCGCCGGTTTGGTCTTGTTGCCGTCCTGGCGGTTCGCCTCCACGATCTCCCGCAGGTCGGCGTGCAGGGCCAGAAGCTGCGGGGTGTCGATGGGGCGTTCCTGGGACAGCCGCACCGCCATGCGGCGCTCGGTGCGATCGCGTGTCAGGCCCGCGCCCCAGCGCTCCAGCAGCTCGACCAGGGCGCGCTTGGTGTCCGGGAACCGGTCCCTCTGCCGGCTCAGTCGGCGGGCGTAGCCCAGGGCCTCCCGGCTCACCGGCATGCCCAGCGCCGCCGCGTGCTCCCAGTGCAGTACGTGCCAGGTGCGGGTCCGGGGATCCTGGAAGTACGCCCGCGTGATGTCCCCGGAGTCGATCGCGATCGGCCACTTACCCGCGTCTACACCGCGGTAGGGGCTGGGCTGGTTGCGGTAGCCGTTCAGCCCGTCGCCGTTGTAGCGCAGGCCGTCGATGTCCACGCCGTAGTGATGGATCGGGACGCGGAACTCCTGAAGGAAGTCCAGCGCGAGATGGGGGCGCAGCGGGATGCGTAGTGGGCCGGCGCGGGTGACACCGTGCTCGAACATCTCCAGCGGGCTCAGCTTCAGCCCCGGCACCTCCGGAATGCACAGCCCGCGGTGTCGGCGCCGGTGGTACACCGTGGTGATCCAGTCCCGGATGACCGCCTCGAGTTCGTCGAGGAAGAAGAACGCCTCCTCCTCGACCTTCTCGCCCCGGCTGTGCACATCCGAGCCCTTGTAGCCCGGCAGCGCGGCCAGCAGGCCCTCGTTCAGGGTGCGGAACCAGCGCTCGACCGGCTTGTCGGTCGGCGTCTTGGGGCGGGCGGGTTGCAGCGAGATCCGCAGCTTCGCGCAGACGCTGCGGATGTGGTTCGACAGGTAGACCTTGCCGTGGTCGTAGACGATCGTCTCCGTGGCGACCGTCGGTAGCAGCGGCTGCCCGTGCCGGTCCACCAGCTTCTGCGCGTCGACCACCACCGTGGACGGCACCCCGGCGTACGGCAGCGGCTCACCGGCGGGCCTCGCGCGGGCGCACCGTCTCGTACAACACCCCGGCCACGTCGACAGACTTCGTCGAGACCGGCGTCAGCCGCAGGCCCACGATGCACCGGCTGTAGAGGTCCATGGCGACTGTGAGTTCGCACCTCACCCACCGGCAGGTCAGCGGCTCCATCGCGAAGACGTCCAGGCTGTTGGTGTCCAGGACCACGTACTCGCCGGGTCGCGTAGCGCGCAGCCTGCCGTACGTGCCCTGCGGGGCATCCGCGATCGACCGCTTGCCCTTCGTGCTGCCCTCGAACGCGTTCGTGCCCTTCGACAGGTGCCGCAGAAGCTCGTAGCCCATGGTGCTGCCCGGCAGCGGCACCGTGCCCGCGCCGTGCTGGGCGGCGAGACGCTCCTCGATCTCGGTGAGGATCAGGCCGCGCACCGGACGGCTGGACTTGACGTGCGCCTTCAGTACGACCTCGGCCATCTCCACCCAGCGGTGATCCGCCCGCTCCACCACGCTGCGCGCGGGCCGGTCCGGCACGAGCCCGGCCGGGCCCGCCTTCCTGAACGCGGCGGTCCACCGGCGGACGGTGGTGACGCCGACGCCAAGTTCAGCGGCCTTGACCTTGTAGCGGTGCAACAGCGGAATGCCGGGCAGGAAGTCCGCCCGTGGCTCCCCGTCCTGCGCCAGAGATGCGTCGCCCAGCCGGTATCCGGTCAGGACCTCTTGGATGTGCTGCACCTTCACGGTCAGCTCGTCGTCCTCCTCCCCGGCAAGGCCGCTCAGCAGCGCGGCGGACGACGTCGTCTCGGGGGGAGCCTGCGCCAGGATCTCTGTCGACGGATCGCCGAGCAGAAGGGAAATGTCGATCTGCCGCAGCTTCGGCGGTCCGGCCACCGCCACCTGGCGCAGGAGCACGCGACGTCCCTCGATCTCCGCGACGGTGAACTGCTCACCGTCGAAGGCGATCGGCAGTCCCGGCCGCAGCGTCGTCGTCCACTGGCTCATCCGCGCCTCCGCAGAACGCATTCGCCCGACAGCGGCCCCGCTGCCAGGTCGGTGGTCAGCCGCCCCGACCACAGCAGGGCCATCAGCGCCGGCCGGACCTCCTCGGGCTGGCCGTCTCCTGCCAGCCGCCGCTCGGTGACCGCCAGTTCCTCGCCGTCGACCACCTCCCGCCACGCGCGTTCCACTGCGGCGTCGGGCACGACACCCCGGTGGCGGTAGGCGGCCAGGAACCGCACGTTCTCCACCAGGCTCGGCTCGGCACCCGACCAGACCTCGTACTCCCAACCGAGCCCTTCGAGAAGGCTTCCGGGCCAGGCCAACGCATCGGCCACTCGTGGATCCTCTAAGCGCGAAGCCGGCTTTACGTTGACCACGCGCACCGTCCCGGCATCCGTCACCAGGAGGAAGTCCGGAACGTGGCTGCGGACCTTGCCGTTGATGCGCGCCACCATGCGCAAGGGCTGGGCGTAGATCCCGACGACGGACGGATCGAAGTCGGCGAGCAGCAGACGGGCCAGCTCCAGCCGGCTCTCGTAGACGATGTGGCCGTCCATCGTCGCCGACGCGTAGTCGCCCGAGAAGTGCGCCATGCCGTGTACCGCACGGACCCGACGCCACGGGCTCGACTCGACGAAGTCCTCGAACCGCAGTCGTTGGAGCGGGACTTGGCGAGTCGTCCCGTCCAGGTGTCGAATCGACGCCGCAGGGGGTTCGCGCTCAGGGCGACTCCGTGTCGCGTGCTGTCCGGCCATACTGAGATGGTGCGAAGGGCGCACTCCACTCAAACCGGAAGATCGCTAACGGGTGACATCTGACAACTACTGAGCGCTACCGCTGTCCATGATCACGCGGAAATGTCCAATCCCTGTCCATGATCACGCGGAAGTGTCCACGGATTCGCGGAACCTACACCGTCGCGGTGCTCGTGCCGCTGCTCATGGGGCGCACCCACAAAGAACGCGGACTGACGCTCCTGGCCACCGTCCCCGTCTCCTTCCTGGCCTACCTCGTCATCGACAAGCTGATCCTGACGTCACTCCTCGGCGCATAGGCACATCGCCGGGGGAGTGAGAGGAACGCGGGTGCCCGAAGCCGTAGGTGGCTTCGGGCACCTTCGGTTTGGGGAGTGGGTGGTGGGTCAGCGGCGTGTGGCGTGGTCGTCGGCTCACAGGGTCCAGGCGGCGGGCCCCTCGCCTGGCTGTGTCACCTACTGCGGGGGCTGTCCCACTTCTTGTGGACTCGGCCACAACCGTGATCGCTCCGCCTGAGGTTGCCAGGAGACCATTCCGGATACGAGTCCCGGCCACGACGACGTCCTGCGCTTCGCTCACCGGGGACGGGGTCCCATGCCGCTCGCTATCGTGGAAGGGCCCTGCGTCCTTGCCCAGGGCGCCCGGTTGAGGGTGGGGGGTGGAGTGCGCAGGCACAACGAGGCTGCCGCGCTGTCCGCACAGCGGGCCGTGCACGCGCGGGCCTATGCGGAGCAGCGGCAGGTGGATGCCGAGCGCATGGCCAGCCAGATCCAGATCAAGGCCCTGGAGAGCCCGCGGGACCAAACGAGCTTTCCCCGCCTGGAATTCCTCGACCCCTACTTCCTGGCCGGCACACCGCCAACGACACTGCTGGATGCCCTGGCGGGGTGCGTGGCGGAGGTGCTGGACGTGCCCCGGTGCGATGCACAGCAGGCGCGCCCGGCCGACGGGGGGCTGCGATTGGTGGCCCACCGCGGCATGAGCGCACCGTTTCTGACGTACTTTGCGCTGGTGGCCGACCGGAACACCGCGTGCGGCCAGGCGGCCGAGAGCGGCTGTGCGGTGTGGGTGCATGACGTACGCACCAGCTCCCTGTTCACCGACGGCAGCCGGCAGGCCGTGCTGGATGCCCAGAGCCGTGCCGTGCTGTCGCTGC
Source organism: Streptomyces sp. NPDC004111 (assembly GCF_042874215.1). Lineage (NCBI taxonomy): Bacteria > Bacillati > Actinomycetota > Actinomycetes > Kitasatosporales > Streptomycetaceae > Streptomyces > Streptomyces sp. NPDC004111. The sequence goes on along the minus strand of NZ_JBIAMU010000003.1, from coordinate 545,240 downwards.
CCCTGGGGCAGCCGGGCGGGCCGGTCCTGGGCGTACTGTCCCTGCACCACCGTTCTCCCGGCCTCTTGGCCCATGTCGACACCGCGATCCTGGGCGCTCTCACGCGCGCGGCGGGCCGCGCCCTGCAATGGCACGCCAGCCGACCTCCTGTGGTGCAAAACCGACGGGCGTCCGCGCCGCTCCAGCAGAAGCCGCCGACCCGCACCCCCTCCGAGCTGCCGCCGCCGAGCGTGACTTCCGCAGTCACCGCGAAACGAGGCCCGACGTCGCCGCTGTAACCACTCGCCGGGCGGGCTCCAGCGGTGCCCGCGTCCGTCGAGGGCGTACTGCCAGACGGCTGGTGGGGTGTCAGCGGGTGGTACGGGCTGTGGTCCGTGGGGGCCCTGCCCGGGGTGTGTCCGCGGTGCGCGTGGCGGGAGCGTGGTGGGGCTGGGGCCGGGGGGTGCGTGGGGGCGGGGTGGTGGTGGCGTGTTGCCAGCGGGTGCGGACGGAGGTCAGGGCGGCCAGGGCGCGGCGGGTGTGGACGGCGAGCTGGTGGGGTGCGGTGGCCGGGTCGTGGGCGAGGTCCTGGATGCTGTGTGCGGTGTGGCGGGCGGTGGTGAGCAGGGAGCGCTGCACGATGCGTTCGCCCCAGTGTTCGGGGGAGCCGGAGGGGTGGGAGAGGAGGTCCAGTAGCGGGCGCGGGTCGGTGCCCTCGGTCAGCAGGCCGGTCTGCTGTGCCTGCCACAGCACGGTGACGGGGTCGATGGGGGTGCCGCGGCGGGCCAGGGTGCCCAGGCTCTGCCACAGCCCGCCGTGCAGCGGGTGGGCGAAGTCTGCGGGGAGCAGCCAGCGCATCTCCTCCATACGGGCGGGGTGGGCGGTCGCGCAGGCCACCAGCAGCCGTTCCTCGCCCAGTGCCTCGTCGCTGGCATGGGCGGGCGGTGCTGTGGGGGCCGGGGTGCGGCGCGGCTGGGGGCCGGTGTGCGGGGGGAAGCGGGCGGCGAGGTCGTCTGCCACGGCGGCCAGGGCGTCGGCGGCGGCCAGGGTGGTGGTCACCGGGTGCGGGAGGGACGGGTCGGTGGCGGTGTGCAGGAGGTGGTGGGCGGCGGCGGCCAGGCGGCGCCGGGCGTGCTCGGCCTCGACGATCCGCGCGTACGCGGCCGTGTGCCGGGGCCAGTGGCCCGCCTGGATGAGGGTGTGCAGGTAGGGGGCGGACAGGGCGGCTGCCTGTGTGCGGGCGGTGGCAAGGACGGTGTCGAGCCAGATGGTGGAGGTGGTGTGGACGGCCATCTCGGGGGCGGGCACGGTACGGATCGCGGCGAACAGGGCGCCGTGTGTGGCGGTGGAGAAGGCGTCGGGGCTGATCCCGGCCGCCTCGCGCAGCCGGTGCGGTTCGAGCAGCAGCGCTCCGAGCAGGGCCTGTTCGACGTGGAAGACAGGCGGCGGCGGGCTGTCCACCGATTCGTCCGTGGCGGGGGCAGGGTTGGGGGGCATCAGGCGGCCAGGGAGAAGTCGTCGGGGTCCAGGGGGACTTGCAGGTGAGGGGCGAGGAGGTGTCCTGCGAGGAGCGGGGGGACGGCGTTGCCGATCTGGCCGAACTGCTGGCCCTTGTTGCCGGCCCAGGGGTAGGTCCCGGGGAAGGTCTGCAGGAGCCCGGCCTCGCGGGCGGTGATCCGGATCGGGTCCGGCACCGGCGCCTCGCCCTTGCCCCCGGCGGCGGGGCCGGGGGCGGCGGGGGAGGCGACCCACAGGCACTCGTTCGCCCGGTGCCCGAAGAACAGCGTGCCGGCCGGGTCCGTGGCGGGCCGGGTGGTGGCGTTGGCCTGGCTGTTGCTGCGCAGTGACCACACCCAGGCCGGTCCGGCGCCTGCGGGCTGTGCCGGGCCGCTGCCCTGTTCTTGGGGGCGGGTGGGGTTCCCGTCGGCCGTGGCCCTGGTCCGGGGCTGCGGCGGGGTGCCGGGCGGGTGGGGTGTCCAGGTGCCGCGGTCGCGGGCGTCGGTCAGGGTCTTGCGGGCGCCGGAGGGGAAGGGTTCGGGGCCGCCGCCGGGCCCGCCGCCCGCGCAGACGGTCGGGGTGGGCCGGTCGGTGGCGCCCCAGCCCAGGGCCTGCGCCATGGACACCCAGCGGGCCCGGCCCGCACCGAACAGGGACTCCGGCTCCGCGATACGTGCGTGCGTGGGGGCGGGAGGTTCGGCGGTGCGCACCCGGGAGGCCAGCAGGATTGCCCGTTTGCGGGTCTGCGGTACGCCGAAGTCGGCGGCGTTGAGCAGGCCCGTCCACACCGAGAAGTCCCAGCCGCGCAGGATCGCGGCGTACTGCCGCCACAGCGGCAGGACGTCGGGCACCTCCTCCATGGCCACCCATTCCGGTTGCCCTGCGGTGTGCAGGGCGTGCAGGTAGCGCATGGGCTCGGCGGCGAGCAGGGAGCGGGGGTCCTTGCAGGAGGCGAGGAGGGACTGGCGGGTGTCGCGGCCCCGGGCGAGGTCGGCGACCGCCTGGTGGACCAGGGGCTGGTCGAGGAGCCCGAGCCGCTTTCCGGCCATGGACCATGCCTGGCACGGCGGCGAGGCGATCAGTCCGCTCACCCGTCCGACGAAGGGGGCGGTGGGATACACCGCGACATCGGTCTGCAGCGTCAGCTGTCCGGCCGCCGCCCGGGTCTTGCAGGCCCAGGTGTCCCATTCCAGGCCCACGTCGCGGGCGCCGAGCACCGCGAGCGCATGCGACCAGCCGCCGGGCCCGGCGAACAGGTCCAGGATCAAGAAGCCAGCCCGTAGTCGTCCTGCGCCGGCTCCGGGTCGGAGCCGCGGCAGGCCCACGGGGAGCAGCCGCCCGCCACTCCGTGTTCCAGCAGGTCGGCCTCGTCGGGCAACGTGTCCTGGAGGGCGGCGCGTTCGGCGGCGGTGACGTGGTCGATGGGCGCCTGGTCGAGCGGAACCCGGGAGCGGTGCAAGAACGCCTCGCCCAGCAGCGGGTTGCCGGTGGCGTTGGCCCGTGCGTTGCCCTTGCGGATGGCGGCGTCGAATTCCACGACGTCCTGCCATTCCTCCGGACTGCTGTCCCGGAGATTCCTCCACTGCGCGTTGCCGTGGAAAGGGCAACCCAGGCACGACGATTTCGGGGTTTCTGCCAGGCCGATGGAGGAGAGGTACCGGGTACAGTCGGACCGCGACCAGTTCATTTCGGTGATCAGGGGGTGCCGGTTGCGCATGTACTGGACGTCGGAGTCCTTGGCCCGGTGGAATTCGTCCGTGGATATTCCGATCCACTGCTCGACCCAGACGTCCTTGGGGATGCGGGCGGGGTAGGGGTGTCCCAACAGGTCGCGGATCGTCTTCTTGATCGGCTTGACCTTGTATTCACCGGTGCACTGACGCCTGGTCATCCCGGGTTTGCCGTCCTTGTTCAGGACGTGGAGGGGCATGGAGGCGAACCGTTTCTCCGGGTTCAGGGCGTCATTGCGAATGTTTCCCGCCGAGACGCGCAGGACGGGAATCCCGGCGGGTTTCGCTATTTCTTGCTCCAGGCGGTCGAGGTGGGCGTAAACGGCTGCGGGTTCCCACCCGGTATCGGCGAAAATGGCGTAGTCGACCTTGGGGAGGATTCCCTCGGCAGACAGGGCGAGCATGGCGCTGGACTGTATTCCCGCGCCGAGAGAAATAGCGCGGAATCGGGGAGAGGCGGGGATAGGAGGATCCTTGCGGTGGTGGCGGGGTGCGGGTGGTGGCCGGGAGCGGCGGGGGTCAGCGCCGTGAGGGGGCGGTGCGGGGTGCGGCGGGCCCTGGTGCCGGGGCGGTCGCGGGTGTCGCGGAGAGGGAGCGGGCGGTGGGCGGTGCGGCGCTGGCCGGGTGGCCGGCCAGGCCCGCGAGGTGGGCGCGGCCGGTGCCGGTCAGCTGGAGGCGGGCCTGGTCGCGCCAGTTCTCGTACTCGGCCGGCATCGCGACCGACTCGACCAGTCCCTGCGCGGTGAGCGCGCGGAGGGTCGCGATGGCCACCGGGGGGCGGGACTCGACGTACGGGGAGCCCTGCGGGTCGGTCAGTGCCACGTGCCCGCCGGCGACCGCGGTCAGGGCCTCGTTCTCCGCGGCGGACAGGGGCAGCGCTTGGGCGCTGAGGTCGCGGATGTTGCGCACGCGCAGTTCGTGAGCGACGGAGACGGCGCTGGCGACGAGGTCGTCGGCGGCGAGCCGAGTGAGCGCGCGGGCGGTGGTGACCGCGGTGCTGCGGGTGGCCGGTGAGCCGGTTTCCAGCGTGCGCTGCAGCCCGTCGAGGTGGGCGGCGGCGGTTTCCGCGAGGTGGGTGAGCTGGTGCAGGCGGGCCACGGCGTCGCGGGTGGCGGCCGGGTAGCGGGGCAGGGTGGCGGAGACCTCGTGGCGCAGGCCCCGGGCCTGGTGCCCGAGGCGCTCGGCCGACCTGCGGGGTGCGGTCAGCTGGTCCGCGTGGGAGGGGGTGTTCAGGCGGTGGTCGGCGAGCTGGTCGTGGTGGCGGGTGAAGTCGGCGGCGAGGGCCAGGATGCGTTCGGGCAGGCTCGGTGGCGGCGCCACGTCGAAGAGCTGCTGGTGGTCGTTGGAGGCGGTGTCCAAGGGACCTCTTCCGGGAGAAGGGCCGGCGCCGGCGGGCGGCAGTCGGCGTTCGCGCAGGCATCGGCCGTGGCGGCGGCGGTGGCGTGGGTTCAGCGGGAGCGGACGGCATCTGCTGCGGGCCGGGGCACGGCAGCGGGTGTGCCGGTCAGGGAGGTGGTGCGGGAGCGTGCGAAGGCGGCGGCGAGGTGGGCGCACCCCCTCCCGGTGAGGTGCACACGGGACGGTGCGGCCAGGCCAGGGCGGGGGCCGGGGATCCGCACCGATTGGACGAGACCCTGCTCTTCGAGCGCCCGCACCTCCTGCAACGGGACCCTGACGGGGCTGTTGGCGTGCCCTGTTCCGGGGGATTCGGGCAGCGCCACAAGCCCGCACGCCACGGCGTGCAGCACGTCGGCCTCGGCGGCGGCCCGTTGGATGTCGGGCGGTGGCGGGGCGGCGGGCACGTGGTGGTGCACTACTGCCGCGAGGGCACGGGCGCACGCGGTGAGGTCTGCCGGGGCGTGTGCAGTCAGGTCCCGTGCGATGGCGATGCCGGTCGCGGCGTCCTTGAGGACTTCGTCCAGGGGGACGGGATCGGGTGGCGTGCGGCCGAAGGGCGGGGGGCGCAGGGCTCCTGTCGCGATGGACAGTTCGCCGTGCAGCCGGTCGAGCGTGTCGAATGCGGCGCTGGTGAGCCAGTGGAGCTGGCGCAGGCGGGCGAAGCTCTCCGGTATCTCGACGGGGTGGCGTCTGCGTTGGATGCCGAGGCGGGCGAGCTGGCCGAGGGTGTGCGCGGCGAGTGTCCTGCTGGAGTTGCGGGGTGCGGTGAGCTGGTCAGCGGATGTGGGGGCGCTCAGGGCGTGATGGGTGAGGAGGTCGTTGTGGCGGACATAGGCGCCGGCCAGGCCGAGGACTTGTTCGGGCAGGGTGGCGAGCTGCCCGTCCGGGCTGCTCAACGGCGCATTCCGGGCGGTGCGGGGCGGATCCCGTCGGGGGCAGCGCGGTTCACGGCCGCCGGGTGTGGCGGGCCGGCTTGGGTGGGGGAGGCTGCCTGGGCGATGCCGGTGGCGAGGTAGTGGCAGGCCGATGAGGCCGCGGAGAGCTGCTGGGCGGCGTCGGTGAACCGCCGGACCATTTCCGGGCGGGCGTCCTGCTGCCGCAGGCGCCGGGCAGCGGCGTCGTTGCCCGCCGGGGCGGTGTCGAAGCCGGAGGCGTCGAACGGATTGACGCTCAGGGCGGCGGCGAGGTCCGCCCCGGCCAGCGCCGCGCCGGCGACGGTCGCGGAGAGGACGTCCAGGCCCTGGCGGCTGCCGGGCAGCGTGGTGTACGCGGCTGTGTTCAGGGTGGTCAGCTGGTGCAGCGCGGCGGCGGTGAGCTGCTGGCAGGACAGCAGCAGGGGGGTGATCTTCTGCAGGGCGTCGGTGCCGGGCTGCACGGTGAGGGTGTTGATGCGCTCGTCCAGCGCGGCGAAGTCGTCGCCGAGGGCGCGCAGTTGTGTGACGGGTTCGGCCAGGTCGGGGGAGGGCACGAAGAGTGGTTCCTTGCGGACGGGGCGGACGGGGCGGACGGGGTGTGCGGGGCGGACGGGGCGTGCGGGGTCAGCGCTGCGGGCCCGGCCGGGGCTGGGGGCGTGGTGGCGGCGTGGGGTGCGGCTGCGGCTGCGGGCGCGGGGACGGGGTGCGGGGGACGGCGCAGAGCAGGTCGTGCACGGCGATGCTCCGGCCGCGTCCGATCAGTTCGTTGTAGGCCCGCTCGACGGCCGCGAGCGGGCGCGGGGTGTCGCGCGGCAGCTTGTACATCGCCTCGTGCAGCCCGTAGTTGAGGGAGAAGCTGCGAAAGCCCGCCTGTTCCAGGACGTGTTTGGCGACGAGGTCGAACCCGGCGGTCGCGACGATGCCGTACGGGGCGGTGCGGAAGGTCACGTCGTGCACGGCTGCACCCGGGGCCAGGGGGCTGGTCGGGAGGTAGAGGACCGTGGCGCCGGACTGGACCAGGTCGGCACAGGCGCGGGCGAGGACGTCTGGGGCGTCCAGGTGCGCGGGCACGGTGTACTGCCCGGCGGAGGCCGCGGGTGTCAGGCCGTGCGGGGGGAGGATGGCGGCGGCCTGCGGGCAGCGGGGGTGCACGGTGACGCGGGCGGCGCCGTCCAGGCCGGTGGCGATCAGCACATCGAAGTCGTCGGGCACGCTGTCCAGCTGGGGGGAGAGCCACCGGGGCGACGGGGTGCGGGGGGTGCCGGCCAGGGCGAGGGCGTCCTGGCGGCCCAGCTGCCAGGCCAAGCGGTCGTGGAGCGAGGCGTGCGGGGGTGCGGCCTGCCCGCGGGCGCCGTGGGCGTAGGCCCGCCGGTCACTGCTCTGCCCTTGGGTGTCCTCCCACAGCGCCCACGGCCACATGTTGGGGAGGGTGTAGTGGCCCTGGCCGTCCGGGTGCACGGTGTGCGCGAAAGGCTCCCCGGCGTACTGGGCGTCGGCGGTGAAGAGCAGGGCGCGGCCGTCCCACCGGGCGGTCAGGCCGCCTTTGTCGGCGTTGAGGTCCACCACGATTTGCTGCGCGGTGGTGTGGGTGACGGTGAGGCAGTCGTATCCGTCAAGGGCGGCGGACCGTGCACGGGCCATGTAGGGGCCGTGGGTGCTGCCGTCGACGGTGACCAGGTGCAGGGTGCTCAAAGAAGGGGGCTCGATTCGGTCAGCGGGAGCGCGGGCGGCCGGGCGGCGTCGGCGGGATCCGGGCGATGTTTCCGAGGGCGTGGGTGATCTGCGGGCCCATCCCGCCCGCGCGTACCGGCGTGATGAGCGCGTCCGCCGCGTCCCGGACCAGGAGCGGGATGTCCCGGTAGACGCGCTCCACCGGGAAGCTGTCGGCGAGGTTGGAGAGGAAGGCGGCGACGAGCGGCGCGGGGGTGCCGGCGGTGAAGGTGGCGTCCCAGTGGGTGTCGAACCCGTCGTGCACGTGGTGGGAGAGAACCCAGGCGGGTTCGCTGCCGGCGGCGGTGGGGTGGTGGGTCACCGCGCAGTGCCCGTCGGGCGAGCGGAACCCCGCGCTGCCGGCCCCCGGCGCGGGCTGCCAGTGGTACCGCGCGGCGATCTCGAAGGGGCTCTCCTTGGGGAGCGGGCCGACCTCGGCGGCGAACCGGTGGTCCCCGGTGATCTGCGGCAGGTGGTACAGCATGACGCCGATCGCCTCGATGGGGGCCTGCCGGGTGAACTCGGCCTGCCAGAAAGGCTCCTGGTGCGTCACCGTCCACCACTCGCCGCGCTGGTTGCCGGTGTCGAGCGCGACACTGACCGCGCCGTCGGGACTGTGCAGCGCCAGGTATCCGGTGTCGCGGTTCTGCTCGGTGGCCCAGCCGGCCCGGTGGACCAGGGGGCCGATGGCCTCGCCCAGACGCTCCAGGCCCGCCCCGGCGAGGTAGCGGGGCGAGATCAGGACTCGCTCGTGCGGTGCGATGGTCATCGGCGGCCTCCGGAGGGGGCGTTGGCGGCGCGGGAGGCAGGGGCGGCGGGCCGGGAGGCGGGGACGGTGTGCGGGGGCGGGCCGTGCAGCGCGGTGCGGGCCGATTCCAGGGCCTGGCGGGCGTCGTCGAGCTGGACGCGCAGGCGGCTGTGGAGGCCGATCGCCTCCAGCTGCTGCGGAAGCGTGCCGGGCGCCTGCGCGGCGAGGCCATGGAGCGGCGGCAGGGCCTGGGTGTAGTGGCCGACGGCCTTGCCGAGGTGGACGGCCGTCCGCGCGAGGCTCTGACGGGGCGGCAGCCCGGCGGCGTTGGGGGAGAGCTGGTACTCGGCCTCGCCCGCGAAGCGGGCGGTGAGGTGGCACAGCAGGCTCAGGTGGCGGGTGACGTGGAACAGGCCGTGGCGGTCGGCGGAGATGGAGTGGTCGCGGATGTCGGTGAGGACCGCGTCCACGGCCTGCTCCGCGCTCATGTCTTCAAGATCACCGGGTTCGTAGGGGTACAGGGCGACTCCAGGGGTCAGGGGGCTTCCCACAGGAAGCGGGCGATGCGGTCGGTGCCCCGGTCGGTGCGGGGGCGGGAGGGGGTGTGCCAGCCGGGCCTCGGCGGGCGGCGGGCGATCAGCTGCCAGCCGGCGCCCCGCAGCGAGGCCCCGCTCTCGCCCTCCTGGGTGTAGGTGAGCAGACGCCGGTACCCGAGGGCCTTGGCCGCCCGCCAGCACGCCCCGTACAGCAACGAGTTCGCGTGCCGGGCGCCGTCGCTGGCGGTGCGGGTGACTTCGAGGGTGGCGCCGTCGTCGAGGTGGCGGGCCACCGGCCGTCCGACGACGGCCACCGCGCGCAGGGTGCCCGTCGCGTCGGCCGCACCGACGGCGAAGATCATCCCGGCGGGCGGCGGGTGATGGCGGTGCCAGGCGCGCACGAATTCCTTCGCCTGACGGGAGCGCACCGGCACCAGGTGCAGCTGGGGGTTGCTCATGCGGCCGTCCCGAAGTCGGCCTGCTGCGGGGCGCTCTTGGCGAGGGCACGGGTGGTGATGTCCTGGGCGGCACGGGCGGAGGCGGCCGACAGCGCGCCGGCGCCGTCCTCGGCGTACCAGGGGCGCAGGTCGACCATGGCGGCCCGCAGGCCGGTCGCGAAGCAGATCGCGGTGCCCTTGGGCAGGGCGCGGATCGCGTCGGCGGGCAGGATCCGCTCCTGGCGCATCGACACCGAGGTGCTCTTCCCCGATTCGGAGTGCGAGGTCGAGCGGGTCTCCACGTCGTGGTCGCCGATCAGCCGGGACAGCTTGTCCGCGAAGTCCGGGTCGTCGATGCCGGATCCGATGATTTTGATGGTGGACGCGCTCCACATGCTGTCCATGCCCGCGTCTCCCCAGGTCTTCTGCCCCTGCCGGTACGACTGGAGGATCGTGAGGGGGATGATGCCGCGGGAGCCCAAGTGGGAGTAGAGGTCCGGGAGGTCGGAGATTTTGCATACGTTGGCGGCCTCGTCGAGGACCGCCAGCATCGGCGGATCAAGGCGTCCGCCGGCCCGCTCGGCCTGGGCGGTGGCGGCCCGCATCACGGCGTCCGCGCAGGCGGCGATCAGGGCGGAGGCGCCGCCGCCGCCGTCCTTCGACAGCAGGAAGAGGGCGTCCGTGCTCGTGACGAAGGCGGCGGGCTGGAATTCCTCGACGTCCTTCTGCGGGGTCACCCAGGCCGCGATGTCCGCGTTGAGCAGGGCTGCGGCGTACTGTCGCGCGGTTTCGTAGATGCCGTCGCGGGTCTCGGGCGGGCCTTCGACGGTGCCCTTCAGCTGGGCGGCCACGGCGTGGAACTTGTTGTCGCGGAGGATGTCGAGCGGGGCGCGGTCGGCGGGGAAGGCGAGCCATCCCATCACGTCGGTGATCGGCCGCTCGTCCAGGGCGGCGGCCAGGAGCAGCTGGGCCAGGATGTTGGAGCCGGCCTTCGACCAGAAGTCGCCCGACTGCGAAGCGTCGACGGACGCGGCGAGGAAATGGCTGGCCAGCCGGTTCGCGCCGTCGAGGGTCTTTGCGGTGGCCAGCGGGTTCCACCACATGGTGCGTTCGGCGTGGGCGATCTGCTGCGGGTCCATCGTCCACGTCCGGCCCTTCTGCGCGCGGGCGTCCAGGCAGGCGGTGTAGGCGTCGTTGGCGGCCTTGTTGGAGGTGAGGAGGACGGGGCCGGGGGCGGCCAGGATCGACGGGATGGCCAGCGAGGTCGTTTTCCCGGAGCGCGGCGCCATGATCGCGACGGCCACGTCCTCGTACCCCATGCGCAGTTCGGTCTTCGTTCCCTGCAGATTGCCGATCAGGATGCCGGTGTCGGCCGGGGCGAGGGTCTTGGCGTCCTTCAGGCTCGGCCGCAGTGAACGGGCCTTGGCGGTGGTCGCCTTGATCAGCAGCGGCTGGATGTCTCCGCGTTTGGCCATCCCGGCGATGCGCTTCTTCTTGCCGCCGCCCGCGTTCTTGTACCGCTGCCACAGCAGGACGGTGGCCATGGCCAGGCCGGTGGTGAGGAGGACCGGGGCGATGCGGGAACCGATCAGCAGGGCGGTGCTGTCCGCGGTCGGCCAGAGCCGTTCGGGGTGCAGGAGGGCGGTGGTGGGCCGGTAGGGGGTGGTGGGGGTGCCGGTGAGCAGGGCGGTGAGGTTGCCGCCCAGCCAGGCGAAGTGGGCCAGCGGAACGGCGACGGCCATGGCCCCGAGGAGGGCCTTGAACAGGACGTCGGTGCTGTCGGTCGTGGAGGGGGCGGAGGGCAAGGAGATCCAGGGGCAGGAGTGGTCAGCGGGAGTGGCGGGCCGGGCCGCACGCGGGGCTCACGGCGGGAGCCGGGGCCAGTGGTGACGGGGCCTGCTGGGCGGCGGTGTTGATGTTGATCAGGGTGTGGCCGTAGGACTGCCAGTCGTCGAGGTGGCTCCAGGTGTCGGCGTGGTACCCGGCGAGCGCGTCGTCATAGGCCGCGGTGCCGGGCCCGGCACCTTCGGGGAGGCGGGCCAGGGTCACCAGCCACTCCTGCTGCACCTCGTCGAGGATGTCCAACGCCTGGCGCAGGAGGCCGAGTTGGTAGGCCCAGTGCTGGGGTGCTGTGCGCGAGGGCAGCCGCGCGAGCTGGGATGCGGCCGTGGCCAGCAGGAGAGGGGCGCCGTCGCGCACGTCCGCGAACGCGGCGTAGGTGTCGGCGTCGCGCCTGCTGGCACGCCGGTCGTAGGCATCGTCGTCGAGCGGATAGCCGTCGTCGTCCGTGTGCCGGTCGGTGTAGCGGTCCCAGTCGTTGAGGATCGTCGAGCTGCGCTGGAGGAAGCCGGCCAGGCTCTGCAGGTGGCCGCGGTGCGCAAGGTGGTCGGGAGGCATGGGGAGGGTCCGTTCGTTCGGCGGCGGGCGGTCGGCCGGGGGGCGCTGGCCGGTGCCGCGCGGGGGCTCGCGCTCCGGGTGTTCACCGCCGCCGGGGGTCTTCCTGCGGTACCGGGGCGCCAGCGCGACTGCTGACCGGGGGCGGGCGGGACACGGGATCTGTGCGGGAGAGGGCAGTTCGGTGCGGGGCGGCCGGTTGCCGCCCGGTCAGGGACTTACCGTGTGTTCGCGCCGGACGGGGCCGCCGTCCGTGGTGGGGCGGGGGTTCCCGGGGTGGTGGTGAGGCCGGTGCGGCGGGCGGCGCGGCGCCGGGCCGCGGCGGCCTTGACCCGTGTGCGGTGGGCGAGGGCCACCTGCCTGCCGCTGACGGTGCTGGGTTCCTGCCGGGCGGTGTAGTGGCCCATGCTCTCGCCCCAGGCGTGGCGCTGCAGCGGCTGCGGGTCGGCCAGGGCGCGCGCCAGCCCGGACATCAGGTGCGGGGGAAGTGTGCCGTTCAGGTAGCCGCGCCAGACCGGCGGGCCGTGTTCCCCGGCGACCTCGATGCGCCAGGTGAAGGTGTCGGGTACGTCCACGTAGGCCACTTCGCACTCCCAGCGGACCAGCTGGTCCGGGGAGGTCGCGCGGGCGGCTTCCCCCTCTTCGCGCACCTCCCACCCGGCTTCTTCGAGCACGGACCAGGCGTCCGGTACCGGGGCCTTGGCCGGTGCCGCCCACAGGGCGTCGGTGAGGCCGGCCAGGATCTCTACCGGGGTCTGCCGCCCGAAGCTGGCGTAGACGTGTCCGCCGTCGGGCGGCGAGCCGGTGAGCCGCCACCAGGCGCTGTCGCGGTGGGCGTTGCAGTGCAGTTCCCACCGCAGGTCCGGACTGACCAGATGGACGCTGGGGGCGGCGGGGTCCGAGCGCAGGCTCCAGCCCGCGGCGAGCAGGACGTGGGTGACGTGGCGGGCGTCCCCGGGGCCGGCGAGGACCCGGGGCTGGACGTCGTCCAGGATCAGGAAGGAGTGGTCGGAGTCGTAGGCGGCGAGCTGCCGTTCGCCGACCGTCACGGGGTCGGTGCGGCGGCGGGTTCGGTGTGGGGCATGGGCCTCCTCGGATGGCGAGCGTGCTGAAGTGCGGCCTCAGCGGCGGCTGGTGCGGGCGTAGCTGGTGGTGAGGCGGGTGGCGGCCGTGGTGCCGGGCTTTCCGGGACGCCAGTTCCGCGCCCACAGGGTGGCGCGGGCGGCGGCGGTGCGGGCTTGCTGCCACGCGCTGAGCTGGGAGGGCCGCACGGACACGGAGGTGGTGCGGATCTGCGGGCTGGCCGGGACGTGTCCGCGGGGGCGCAGGACCGGGTCCGGGCTGGCGAGTGCGGTGGAGAAGGCTTCGACGAGGTGCATCGGGGTGCTGGGGGTGAACGTCGCCTTCCAGCCGGTGCCGTGCTGGTCGCCGGCGGAGGCGCACCATATGGCGTGGCCGTCGGGATCCTGGCGGAACTGAAGCCACGCGGTGTTGTCGGGACTGGCGGCGGTGGGGTGCTTGGCGCCCGGGACGGGGCGCCAGTGCTGTTCCTGCAGCGGTGCCCAGACGTTGGGGGCGTGCGCGGTGCGGGGCCGGTCGAGGGCATCGGTCAGCCCGGCAATGATCTCCACCGGGGTCTGGCGGCCAAACGTGGCCGTCCAGGCGGCCTGGCGGGCGGTGGCCTGGCCGTGGACGGTCCACCCGCCGGGCTGGGTGTAGGGGTCGTAGCCCAGGCGCAGGGTGCGGTCGGGGCTGACCAGGACGAGGGGGCCGCCGCGTTTCGACTTGTCCGTCCACCCGGCGGCGCGCAGGTAGGCGGCGACGTGCTGGACGTCGCCTCCGCCACCGAGGCTGCGCGGCTGGACGAGGTAGTGCTGCTCGGCCTGTTCGGCGGGGCCCCAGCCCTGCCACTGCCGGGTCATCGGCGCCGCCGTACGACGAGCGGGGCGGCGGCGGGTGTGCCGGCCGGTGTGGTGGTCGGGCAGGTGCTCACCGCTGCCAGGGTGGTGTGGTGTTCGTCGAGGTCGGCGGAGAGGGTGTCGAGTTCGTTGGCGGCCCGGCCGAGGGCGAGCCATGCCTCGGCGGGCAGGGCCCCGCGTTCGGCCTGGTCCCTGGCGAACCGGCTGGAGGTGGCGACGAGGTGGGCGAAGCCGGAGAAGGCGCCGTTGGGGCTCAAAACACGGGCGATGACCTGGGTGGCCTGCGGGGCGGGGAGCTGGTCGGTGAGGGAGGCGAGCAGGACGAGCTTGTGGGCGATGTCGTCGGCGAGGCGGATGGCCGTGGGGTCAGGCATGGTCCTCCGGGACGGGCCGGGTGCGCCGGGTTTCGGCGAGGGTTCCTTTGGGGCGTGCCGGGGCCAGGGGGAGCGGCTGGCCGGGGCCGGTGATCAGGCAGGCGCGCAGGTAGCGGCGGAACAGGGCGGTGGCCAGGCGGGGTGTCAGGTGGCCGGCGAGCGGCGGGGGCGTGCGGGGTGGGACGGGGTTCTCCAGACGGCGGTCGGGCCCGGGGCCCCGGGCGGGTGCCGGGCCCCGGGCGGTGTACGGCGGGCGGGTTACCGGGTGTGCAGCGCCGGGCGGGTCGGCGGCGGCGGTGCCGGCGCGGTGGCCGTGGGGGCGGGCCGGGCCGAGGGGTGCTGGACCGCGGTGGTGATGCCCAGCATGGTGAACTGCCTGCTGACCTTGCGGACGGCGCGGGCCAGGGCGGTGGAGTCCTCGCCGTTCAGCCGGTAGGTGCCGTCCGGTTCGCGGGCGAAGCCGTTGGCCTGCAGGACGGCCTGGGCGGTGCCGCTGGTGGGGGCTGCGGTCAGGTCGCCGTTCGGCTGCCAGGCCAGGACGACCCGCTCGGTGGCGGCGGCGGAGGCGTCGGCCGCCAGGTCGGCGGCGTTGCGGCGGACCTGGGCGAGGGCGGCGTCGTGGCGGGCGAGCAGGTCACCGGAGACGGTGGCGGCGGCGATGAAGGGGTCATCGCTCAGGGCGATCCCGTGCGGTTCGACGATGCCGCGGAACGCCTCGGGGTCGAGGTTGGGGGACAGCGCGGCGATAAGGAAGCCGCCCCGCTCGTCGTGACGGTCCATCACCGCGAGCTGTGCCTGGTCGTGGACGCGGGTGAGGACGGCCGCGTGGTGCAGCGGGTGCTCGGCGAGCGAGGCGACGATCAGGTCCATGTCCCAGGTCCGGTCGGTGACGTGGGCGAGGGCGGCCTTGTCGTCCGACGGGTGGAAGGTGCTGGTCCAGACGTCGGGCAGTTCACCGGCGAGGATGTCGGCGAACGAGGCGAGGCGGTCGGAGTCGGGGGCGTGCATGGCGTCCTTACATAAAGGCGGGGAAGTCAGCGGCGCAGGCCGGAGAGGGCCGGGGGTGCGGCGGGTACGGGGCGCGGCGGGGGCGGGCAGGCGCACACGGCGGAGGCTTCGCGTTCGGTGCTGGGCACCTGTTCGGCGCAGGTACTGCGGCCGGGGTGCGGGGCGTGCCGGTCGGCGAGGTCGTTGCGGGTGTGGGCGAGGTCGCTGCGGATGACGGCCAGCCCTTCCTCGGCGAGGTAGCGCAGCCGGTCGGCGATGTGCTTGTCGACCGGGGCGCCGAGCCCTTCGTGGAAGACGGCGGTCGCGGTGAGGACCGCGTGGAGCCCGGCGAGGATGCCGTCGTGGGGAGCGGTCAGTTCGGTGAGGACCTCGGCCGCGTCCTCGGTGGTGGTGGCCGCATCCAGGCTCTCGGCGAGCTGGGCGACCTGGCCCCCCAGGGACGGATAGCGCGGCAGGCGCCGGTCGGAGTCGAAGGCATCGTCGCAGTCGACGGAGTAGCCGGCGGTCCGCACCCGGGCGACTGCCTGGGCTGCGAGGGCGTTCTCGGCGTCCTCGTCGAGGCCGGTGGGGGCGCGGTGGTAGAGGTCGTGCACGCGGTGGACCGGCACGAAACCGGTGCGCTGGAGGAGGCTGTGCGCCTCCGGATCACCGCCGCGGGCGAGGACCTCCGCGGAGTGGGGGTCGCGTCGGATGGTCACGTGGCGGTCGGCAAGGGGCAAAGAGCGAATCTCCTAGGGGGCGGGCCGCCCGGAGGGTGCGGCGAACGGCGTGGCGGGGAGGGCATGGTGGGGTGCGGCGCCTTGCGGGCGGGGCGGGGTGGTCAGGCGGACCACGACGGCATCGAGGTCCTGCTGGACGGCGTGCAGGCGGCGTGCGATCAGCTCCAGGCGGTGGGCCGCCTCGCCGTGCGCGGCCTGCGGCTGGCGGGCGAGGCGGTGCGCGGTGTGCTCGACGAGGCCGCGCACGGTGGCCAGCGGACCGCTCTGTTCGTCGACGAGCGGAGCAAGTACGCGTGCCAGCTGCTCCGCGGCACCATGCGCGGGCTGCTGCACGGACGCAGTTTCGGATCGGGCCGGGATCAGGTGGAGGTCCGTCTCAAGGCGACGTGCCTCGTCCGCGAGGCGGGGCAGCACACGGTGCGGGGCGTACCAACTGCCGTCAAGGCGGATCAGGTTGCCGAGCACGTCGAGGCGGGCGCGCTGGGCCTGGACGGCGATCCACCGGCAGCCGTCCCTGCCGGGGACCTCGATGCCGGCGCTGCGGGCGAGCCGGTGGCCGATCTCGGCCCACTCAGTGCCGGTCAGATCACGGTCGGCCGGGTGCAGGCGGACGGAGAGGTGGAAGATCGCCCGCCGGTCGCCCTGGGGGCCGGCGGCGAACGGCTGCTCCAACAGCGGGTCCTGCAGGTGTTCGGCCCACTGGGCGGCGGTCCACATGCGCTGCTCGTCGTCGAGGGTGTAGCGGTCCAGGCCCGGCCAGTGTGCGACGACGGTGTGCTCGGTGAGCCCGTCGTGCGGGGAGACCGGGCGCCCCAGGGCCGCGCTGAGCGGTTCGGTCGGGTCGTGGGCGCGCTCGTGCAGGCGCGGGATCACCGGTTGCCCCGGGCGTCGTCCATGTGCACCAGCTGTCCCAGCGCGGTGGTGGTGTACCAGGCGCAGTCGGTCAACGCGTTCGCGGAAGTGAGCTGGGGCAGGAGGTGGTCCTCCATGGCGCGCAGGTAGATCAGGCAGTCCGGGCACCGGCGGGTGAGGTGCACGAGGTAGCGGGGGTGGGCGGTGAGGTAGGACTGCTGGCCGCCAGTCGCATCGCGCAGCCGCCAGCCGTTCTCCTCGGTCGGGGTGTGCCAGGACGGGGCGACGACGCGCATCGCGTCGCCCCACAATTCCCCGCCGACCGCCCCCTTGAGCACGACCACCCGGTCCCCGGCCTGGAAGTGGCCGTGAGCGACGGTGCGGGTGGGGGTGAGCGGGTCGGGCAGCGGCACGGGTACCGGGGAGTTCGGGGGCAGGCAGGGCGGGGCCATGAAGACGTCCTTCCACACAAGGGGGCGGCAGCGGTGGGAGGAACAATGGTCCGGAGGAACGCCGGTTTGGCTAACCGGCGATCACCGGTTATGTTCCGGCGCTCAGCGGAACGGGTTCTCCGTCCCCAGGTCGGCTGCACTTGCGGCGTCGAGGAGTTCGAGCAGATCGGCGCCGTCCGCGTCGCGCTGGTCGATCCACCATCCGGCCCGGGCGATGCCACGGGCCTTCTCCTCCAGGTGCGCCCAGTCCGCCTCGTCCCAGGTCCCCTCCGCGACAAGCGCGGTGTGCGCGGCCGTCATCAGCTGGTGGCGGGAGCGCTCACCCCATTCCAGAGCCCGCTCGGGGCCCTCCAACGGCGGCATGTCGAACTGGAGGGCCCAGTCGGCGGCGGCCTGCTGTTCCTCGGCGCGCTTGGCCGCGAGCCACTCGGCCTTGGACTGGGTGTCGGTCTCCCGCGATGCCTTCCAGCAGTCGGTGCACTCGCGCCCGGCCAGCCAGCGTGCGTATCCGGCCCGCCGGTCGGCAGGGCGGTCGGACAGATCATGGACCAGGGTGTCGCCGCAGGAATGCTCGACGGTCCAGTCGGTCGCTACCCCCGGGGAATTCCTTTTGATGGGCGTTACTTTCGCGGTCGGGCGGCTGGTCGGGGGATTCAAATCGGGTGCCTTTCGTTGGCGGTTGGGGTGGTGGCCTGCGTGATTGCGGAGGGTCGTGCATCAGATGCGCGATTCATGCGCAGGACGGAGGTGGCCTGGAGTCCTAGGCGGTGGTCTCGGGGACTCTTCCGCGCGGTTGGTGCTGTTGCAGTGGGGGCGCCTTCTGTCTTCTGCGTCGTTTCAGCGTGTCCTGCGGATGGCGTCTGTGGCCGCCTTGGCGATGGCGACGGGAGCGCTGGAGGGCCGGGGCAGGTGCAGCAGGGTGGTCCCCGGCAAGTGGAGGGACTGTGCGGTGAGGGTGAGCTGGAGTACGGCGCAGCCGGCGGTCGTGAGCTGCTTGACGCGGGTGACGGCCTGAAGCGTTTCGGCGCTGCCGTATTGGGCGTCGGTGACGATGACCAGGAGGCGGCCGGCGCCGGGGCGGCGGAGGTCGAGGCCGTGGTCGAGCGCGTCGATGGCGTCGCCGAGGTTGTGGTGGCCGCCGTCGGCATCGAAAAGCGTCACGCGCTCTGGTGCCCGGTGGGTGGGGCGGATCAGGGCGGTCAGGTGGCGGTCGTAGGCGATGGTGGCGGTGAGGGAGTCGGGGTCGGTCAGGGCTGCTGCGCGTGCCACGATCCAGGCGGCGGACGCGACGGGCTTGCAGGCGGCATGCATGGAGCCGGAGACGTCGACGGCGATACCCACACGCAACGGTGGAGTGGGCGAGGTGCGGCGGCGGGTGTGGGTGAACGGTTCCGCGGTGGGGACCGACCCGGCCGCGCGTTGGGCGTCGCGGGCGAGGGCACGGCCCATGTTGAGGCGGCCGGGCGGGGTGGGGCTGGTGGTCCGCTCCTCGGTCCGCTCGCGGTAGGCGGCGGCACGCAGGGCGCGGCTCAGGCGCGCGGCGGCGCTCTGCTCGGCGGCGGTGGGCCGGCGGGTGCCGGTGACCGGGTTTTCGCGGGGTGCCGGTGTGCCGTCGGGGTTGACGGTGGCACCACGGGCGTTGAAGACGCTCTTGGCGGTGGCGGCGGCCTTGCGTCGCTGGCCGGCCCGCTTGGCGCGGTCCTGGGCCTGCGCCGTGGACTGCGCGGCCACGGCGGCGGTTGCCGCGGCCTCTGCCGCGAGCTCGGCGGCGTCGGTGGCGGCCGTGCTGTCCATGACGACCTTCACGGCGCCGGACAGCAGATCGGCGAGGCCCGCGGGCACGGGCAGGGCGGGCGCCGCGGCGTCCAGGGCGTCGCACCATTCTTGGCCGTGCGCGAGCATGGCCGTGGCGTCGTGGTCGGCGCACTGATGGGCTGCGCTCCAGATGCGGGCGAGGGTGGCCAGCAGGTCTGCGCCCAGTACCTTTTCGCACAGGTCGGCGACGGCCCGGGTCTCGCCGGCGTCCAGGATGCCGACGTCACGGCGGCCGAGGACCAGGGCCGCCACGGAGGCGGCCTGCTCGATGCCCTGGAAGGTGGGCTGGGCGAGGTCGGGCATGACCAGGGTGCGGGCGCTGGTGCGCAGGTAGGTGCGGTCCGTGGGCCGCGTGATCAGGTGTGCGCCTTCGACGCGGCTTTCCTCCAGCAGGAGCGCGGCCTCGACGACACGCCGGTTCGCTCCGGCAGGCTCCGTCCAGACGGAGTGGGCCGCGTGCGCGGCCTCGTGGACGAACACCCCCCAGGCGGCCGGATAGTTTCGCTCGTCGCCCACGATCCGCGGATGGATCTCGTGGGGCTTCAGCGGGGCGAACAGGCCGGCGTCGAACTCGACCTCTGCCAGAGCGGGGAAGTATGCGGCCGGTGCGCCGCTGCGCGTGCCGGGGCGGCAGGTGACGAGGAGGTCCTGGCGGCCGGAGAGGGCGACGAGTCGGTCGCCGAGTTCGGCTCCCACGCGCAGCCAGGCGGCCGGGGAGGTGCGGGGTTGTGCGGGCGGGGCGCCGTCGTCGTCCCAGCGCGCGAGGTCGGCGTCGTCGTCCCGTGTGGTGGCGGGGTGGTGGACGTGGCGGTGGGCGCTCATCGCGCGCGGCCCCGGTGCGCGGAGCCGGTGCTGCCCGGGGTCGGCAGCCTGGCCGAGGCGGGGAGCTGCTTGCCGAGGGTGAGGGGCGCGATCTTCTTGACACCGACCGTCTTGATGACGGCGTCGGCGACGGCGTCGCGGTCCTCCACAGGGGCGATGCCGACCAAATTCGCGAGCGCGGCATTGGTGCCGAGAACGGCCTCGGCCTTCTGATAACTGAGCAGCTCCCGCAGCTGGGGCGCCCAGCCCAGCTCGCCGAGGTCGACCTGACGGGCGAGGTGCCGGGCTACCCGGACCACCCGGGCGTCGATCTTCAGCGCCAGGGCGAGGTCATAGTCCGTGCCGATCTGGATCTGCACGCTGAACCGGCTCGCGAGCGCCTCCGTCAGCACCGCCCCGTGGACGCCGGGATTGTGGCCCGCCACCACGTAGAAGCCGGGCTCGGCCTTGATGGTCTCGCCCTTGTGGGCCTTGACCTGGATCTGTCGGCGCCCGTCCATCGCGGGATACAGCGCGGCCAACACTTTCGGTGAGATCAGGGTGGCGTCGTCGATCAGCAGGGCGCGGCCCTCGGTCATCGCGGTGACCAGTGGCCCGTACTGGAAGACGTAGCCGCCGCTGTCGGCCTGTGTGTACTCGCCGATCAGGTCTCCGACCGTGGTGTCGCCGTCCCCGGCGACGGTGATCAGGTCCGAGAACGCCGCCTCCACCAGCGATGTCTTGCCGGTGCCCGGAGGGCCGTAGAGCAGCACCGGTACGTCGCTGTCGCGCAGCCGGTGCAGCGCTTCGACGTCGGGCAGATCGGCCAGCTCCCGGGGGTGGTAGAGCTGGCCCCCCGCGCGGCGGATCGGGCCGGTCTGCTTCGGCGCGGTGGCAGCGGTGATGGTCGTGCGGGCCGTGGCCGCCTGAGCGCGGGCAGCGTGGGTGCCCGGTGGACTGATCACAGCGGCCTGCGCGGCTGCGGCGGTCTTCGCGTTCGCCCGGAACTCCGGCTGTCCGGTACCGCTTTGGTCAGCCTCACCGCGTGTCACCAAGGTGAGGGCCGCGTTGCGGACAGCGCCGTGGGAGTGGCCCAGCTGCCGGGCCATCTCTCCGATGGTGAACGTGTCCGCCGACCGGGCGGACAGGAAGCGAGCGACCTTGGCTCGTAGTTCGCCGCCCTTGGTCCGCGATGGGCTGGTAGGCGGTCCGGGTGTGGTCAATGAGGGTCCTTCAACAGATGCGTGTGCGGGTTGGGTTGGAGATGCGCTGGAGAGGCTGGCCGGTTTTGGCGTGGATCACGGACTGTGCCGACATCGGCGACCGGGCCAACCGGGGCGTTCCGTCGGCGCTCACCGGCCGACCGAGGTCTCGGTGGTCCAGGTGCAGGGGATGGCCGGCGACGAGCAGCTCGCCGGCTGTCGAGCAGGCCCGTGCGTCCGCTCCGTACCGGGGTCCGTCGCTCGGCAGGCGCAGACTGGCGCCTCCTCGAAGCCGTCCTGGAGCAAGATGCGCAGCGCTGCTGCGTTGTAGCCGGTGGTGGTGATCTCGCCGGTCATGGTGTGCCGGATCGGCATGAACGGCTCTGCTGGTTCGGGCACGGCGGATCTCCGATCGGTGGTGGCGGAAAGCGGTGAGGTGGTGGGGTTAGGCGGGGATGGCAGGGCGTGTGTGTGCGGTGCGCCGGTGGCGGCCCCGCGGCACGGAGCCGGTGGGCGCCAGTGCACGGCGGCCCGCGAGCAGGACGAGCGGGGTGGTGGCGGCTGCGGCGGCCGGCAGTGCCGCCCCCAGGGCGTGGTCTCCGGAGAGGTTCCCGGCGAGGGCGGTGCCGGCGGCCTGCCCGACCCCGACCGCGGCGATCAGCCAGGCGTACGCCTCGGTGAGGGTCCCGGCCGGGGCGAGCGTCTCGACCGCCAGGAACGCGGTGGTGATCGTGACGGTGAGGAACAGCCCCGGTAGCACCGGGGCGGCACCCGCCGCCCACGGCCCCGCCGCGAAGGTCAGCGGCAGCCACGCCATCGCGAAGGATGCGGCCGACACGGTGAGCTGGGCGCGGAGGGAACCGGGCCAGGTGCGGCGCCCGTACAGGAGGCCGCCCAGGAGGCTGCCGACCGACAGCGCTGCGGGGATCGCTCCGGACAGGAGGGCGATGCCGGTGCGGTCGGCCTGGGTTACCGCCCACACGGTGAGCGCGCCGAGCGCGGCCCCGGTGCCGGTGAGGGCGACGAGCAGCCACCGCAGCCCCGGGTCGCGCAGCGGCCCCAGCAGGCCGGTGGTGGCGGGTGCGGCGGCGGGCTTCCACCGGCGGGACGGGGCCGAGGTGACTACCAGCAGCGCGCCCAGCAGGCCGAGCCCGGCGGTGGCCGCCAGCGCTACGGCTGGCCCGGTGGTGGCGGACAGGACGGCCACCAGCGGGGGCCCGGCGATGAACACCAGGCCCTGGGAGCCGGTGTCCAGGGCCAGGGCGGCTCGCCGCTGGACCGGGTCGGGCAGCACCACAGGCCACAGCGCCCGCAGCCCCGCCTCCAGCGGAGGGGTGCTCGCCCCGGCCAGCAGCACCGCCGTGACCGCATACGCGGGCTGGGCGGTGGCGTCGGTCAGCGGCAGCACAAGCAGGCCGGCCGTGGTGACGAGCACCGCCAGCACGGTGACCAGGCTCTGGCCGCGACGGTCGATGATCCTGCCCAGCAGCGGCTGCCCGAGCGCGGCGGCCAGGCCGTAAAGCGCGCACAGCAGGCCGCCCTGCGCCAGGGTGCTGCCCTGGCCGGTGGCGAGCAGCAGGATCGCCACCGGGGCCATGCCGGTGGGAAGCCGCCCCACCAGGGTGCCGACGAGCAGGCGGGCGACGTACGGCTGGAGCAGCAGGCGGCGGGCGGGGGAGGGCAAAGAAGCGGGACCCTTCGGCTCGGGGCGGTCGGCCGGGCGGGCGCACCCGCCCCGTCTTCCGGAGGGCCGGGCCGCTGCGGGGCCCGGTGACAGGGGCGTTAGCGGGAGCGGGTGGGCGCCGTGGCGCGTCCCGGGGACGGGGGCGGCGCGGTGTCCACGGCGGGGCGTGGCCGGGCGCGCGGCAGCGGGGTGCGGTGGGGAGGCAGGACCGCGACGGTCGCGCCCAGGTCCTCGGCAGCCACCTGGACCTCGTCGGTGAGGAGGCCGAGCTGGCGGGCCAGCATGGACAGCCGGCCCGAGATCTGCTGGCCCTGGACGGTCTCCAGGGCGGCGGCGGCCTGGCCTGCGGTGTGCAGGAGTTCCTGCAGGCGGACCAGCGGGCCCGCACAGTAGCCGGGTTCGGTGGCGGTGAGCAGCGCGTCGCTGACCTCCCCGGCGCTCTGCGCCACGGTGATGTCGCGCAGCAATTCCTGCAGTCCGCGCTCCGGTGCAGGAGCCGGGTGGTCGAAGGGCGAGGCGTCGGCCCGGAACACGCCGGGCGGCACCGGGGCGGGCAGCGCCTGCCCTGCGGTGAACATGTCGTCGAAGTGCCCGAGGACCTGCCAGCCCGGGGCATCGGGATCCCCGGCCAGCGCGATCACGGTGGAGTCGTCGTCTTCGACCAGAAAGGCCAGGGTGATGATCCGCCCGTCGGCGGCGTACCAGGAGGTGTGCAGGTCGAGGTCGCCGCGTTCCTGGGCGGCCCGGGCCCGCTCGGTCCACCTCCGCCGCTCCTCCTCGGGCAGTGGGTCCGCCGGTGTGCGCGGCTGCTCGGCGAGTGCGGTGGCGACGGGGCCGTGGTCCGCCCAGGCGGTCAGGTACGGCCAGACCCGGGTCCTTCGCAGATGCTCGGCGTCCGAGCCCGGCACATCGGGCTGGGCGAGCACCTGGCGGATCTCGGCGTCCGCGTCGGCGAGGCTGCCGAGCAGGGCCCGCCATCGCGGGAGGTGCTGGGCGGGCGGCAGTTCGTCGAGGGCCGTGCGGGCGGCGGCGAGCAAGTCTGCGGCATGCGGGGCGAGGTGGCTGGCGTAAGCGTCGAGGGCCTCCTGGTGCTGGGCGGCCTCGATGGTGCGTGCGACGTCGGGGCGGACGGTGCGTCCGTAGCGGTCGCGGTTGGACGCCTTCGCGTCCTCGGCGCTCTGGTCGATGACTGCCATCCGTGCGCGGAAGGTCAGGGCGCCGGTGATGAGGTCGGCGAGGGCGGGCGGGGGCCGTTCGGGGATCGGGTGCTCCTTTGCAGCGGGGCGGGCGGAGGGGCGGATCCGCTACCGGGCCCGTCCGCCCGCCGGGGCCGTCAGGTGGACGGTCGGGGCGTAGGTGGGCTTCGGCGGAACCTGCCGGGCCGAGGGCGGCGAGGTGGTCAGGGCCGGGCCGTGTTGCGGCGAGTGCCGCGACGCGGCCCGCGAGATGCGCGCCCGGCGCCCCGTAAGCCCGTGTACCGGGGCTGGCCGTGTTGCGGGCGGAGGGTCGAGCGCGAGGTCGGCGTGCACGGTGAAACCCTGCTGGCGCAGGTCGTGGACTGCCTGGCGGGCACGGCGCGCGCCGTCGCGGTCCGGGTCCGCGAGCCGGTAGAGCCCCGGCAGTGCGGGGACGGGTTCGAACGTCTCGTGGTGCAGATACCAGTGGGCGAGGTGCCCGGAGACGGTGGCGGCGAAGGCGGCGACGAAGCCGTGCTCGGGATCGGTGCCGAAGGTGAAGTGGGGGCCGGATTGCAGCGGGGGGTTCTCCTCACAGCGGGGTGGCGGAGCAGGTCAGCGGCGCAGCGCGGGACGCACCACCGGGGTGTGGGGTGCGGCAGTCAGGGCCAGGGCCGGTCGCTTGTGCAGCGGCGAGGTGCGGGCCTGACGGTGGAAGGCGGCGCGGCCGTCGAGCCAGGTGCTGATGGCGGGCCAGGCCCGTGCCCGGTCCCCGCTGCGCACCAGGTCCCATCCCGTCTCGTTGTGCAGGAGGTGGGCATCGTCGAGGGCGTGGGACAGTGCGCTGAGCACCGGGGCGTCCTGCGGCCACGGGCCACGGCCGGGATCACACCGCTCCAGCACCGGTGCGGCATGCTCGGCGACGGTGCGAAAATTCCGCCAGGACGTGCTCAGGAACTCCTCGGTCAAGGCGCTGAACGTGTTCGCGCCGAGCACCGTCCCGTCGCTGTAGCGGCCGGAGAGCGCCATTGCCTTCCAGGCGTCGTGCTCGCCGCTGATGCGGTCGAGCGCCTCGCTCACCGCTGCGCTGCGCCGGTGGTGGACGGCCTGCTCGTAGGCGGGCAGGAACCGCTCGGTGATGATGCGGGCGCCCTGGTCGGGCGACGCGGGCAGGACGGCGCTGCGCGGGGCGTGCGGATCGTCGTATCCGGTCTCCAGGTCCGCCGGGGCGAATGCCCCGACGCAGTAGCCCGAGGGGTGTCCGGGGCGCTCGACGAGCAGCAGATCGATGCCGGCGTCGCGGTGGGTGAGGATCGCCGCGTACGGGAGGCGCTCCGTCTGGACGGCCCGGCCGAGTTCGCCGCTGTCCCAGACGTAGGACACCAGGTCCTCCTGTCCCGAGGGGTGGGAGTAGACCTCGATGTCGGCCGACCAGGTGCCGGGCAGCAGAGCGATGAGGTCGCGGGCGGCGTCCATGAGGAAGGGGCGGCTGCTCGTGCTCACGCTCGTGCGATGGCGGGCGGCACAGGAGACGAGGGCGCGGCTCACCATGGCGGGAGAGGCATCCGGGTCGTGGCCCGACAGGTGGTAGACGCCGGCCTCGCCCTGCTCGAATCCGCTCTCGGTGAGTGCGGTGCGTGCCCAGGCGTAGTTCTCGCCGGAGACGACCGCGACGATCCCCCGGTCTCTGCTGTAGGCGAGGGTGATGTGCGGGTCAGCCACGCGGGTTCTCCGGCGTCGGAGTTGTACCGCTGCTGAGGGGCCTGCGGGGGTTTGGGCGTGGGGAGCGAGGGTGCTTCGGGTGGGTGTGGTGCAAGCGGTCTTCCTGCTGTCGTGCGTGGAACGTGGATCTATCAAGGGGCACCAGGAACGCCGGTTGGGCCAACCGGGGCTCTTCGGCTATGTTCCCGGCCGGCCCCCGCACGAGGGGCGTCTCACGCCCTTAGGTTCCGCGACTTCGTGAGCACCGGCTGTCCGGCTACCTGGGGCGTTGACCGCAGTGAGCATTCTTAGACCTGGTGCTCGTCGCGCGATCATGAGCACTCGCCTTCGCGTTCGCTGCCCGGATGGTGGCTGCGAGTAACGGACTTCGTCCTGTGTCGCCAGGCTCGTGGTCGTGGTCGAGGTCGTGGTCGTGTGGGAGAAATGGGACTGCTCCTTCGACGGTCGGCTTCGCGGGCATGCGCGTGCCGACTCGCTGAGATTCGCGGCTGGAGGGGAGCTTCAAGTGTCGTGACGATCGCCGGTTGGGGTAACCGGCGATCGTCGGCTATGTTGCGCGCCGCGACGCTGCCGGTGGGTACCGCACATCAGGACCTGGTCAGGGCGAGGCGCCGATGCCGGGGCCGACCGCTGCCGACGCACCGTGTGCCATGCTGTGCCGTCGCTCCAGCGGCCAAGACCAGGGGCGGAACGACAAGGAGGGGGTGCGGTGGGACGGCGGGGGTGGCAGGTCGTCGTGCTGCTGGCCACCACGTTGCTGGTGTACCTGGTGATGCCGAACGACCTCGCTGTCCCTGTGACCGCGCCCCAGGATTCCTCGGCGGCGGACCTTCGTTCCGGCCCGGTCCTCTCGGATGTCATTCACGACGACTCTGGGCGCCCGATGGCGTTTTCCGACGAGGTGACGATGCCGCCGCGCGATCTGCCGCAGGCGCACCCGCCGTCCGCAGAACGAGATCCCGCCTGGCACTCGCACCCCGCCGTTCCCTCGTTCAGCCTCGGGCATCGCGCGGGCGCGGAGACGGTGAGCGACGGCGCCCTCGCCGCGCTCAGTCCCCAACTGGACGATCTGCAGATCCTTCGCTGCTGAGCGGCCCTTACAGGGGCTGCGGGCCGAAGGCTCGTGCGGCTCCATCAGCGTCCGGACCGCTCGACATTCGAAGGTTGATCATGAAGTTGCAGTCTCACTACACCTCTGGCCGCCGAAGGCTCGGCGGCCCCTCGGCCGCCCCGTCGTCCGTCTCCGTCCGGGCGGTGTGGGCGTGAATCTCGGCATCATCGGCCAGGCGGCGGGCTTGTTCGCCGTCACCAACATCGACGACATCCTGGTCCTGGCCCTGTTCTTCGCTCAGGGCGCCGGACACAAGGGATCGACCCGCAGGATCGCCACCGGCCAGTACCTCGGCTTCGCCGCCATCCTCGCCGTCGCCATCGCTGCGGCGTTCGGCGCCACCTTCCTTCCCGAGAAGGCCATCCCCTACCTCGGTTTGCTGCCGCTCGCGCTTGGCATCAAGGCCGCCGTGCAGGCGTACCGGCACCGCAACGAATCCGAGGACGAGAAGGAAGCGGCCGACGGCGGTCCGAAGGTCCTGGAGGTTGCCGCGGTTACATTCGCCAACGGCGGCGACAACATCGGCGTCTACGTCCCCGTCTTCGCCACCGCCGGCATCGGCGGCATGAGCATCTACGCCGTGGTCTTCCTGATCCTGCTCGCGGTGTGGATTGCGGCCGGACGCTACTTCGCGACCCGCCCCGTCATCGCCAAGGCCCTGTCCCGCTGGGGCCACATCCTGCTGCCCGTCGTGCTGATCGGCATCGGCCTGCTCATCCTCATCGAAGGCGGAGCCTTCGGCCTTTAACGGACATCAGCGAACGAGCGGCGGCGCTATCGGTGCCGCCGCTCTGCGATGCCCACGAGCTACACGGGCCGCAAGGCCGAGAGTGCGCCCGGGACTTGCCTCTTTCCGCGTCGCGGTCGGACGATCTCTGGCGCTGCCACGTCAGGCGGCCGGGTCACTGGCCGCGCGGGGCGTACATGATGACGGCCATCCCGGCGAGGCAGACCAACGCGCCGATGATGTCGAAGCGGTCAGGGCGGTAGCCGTCGGCGACCATGCCCCAGGCGATCGACCCGGCGACGAAGATCCCGCCGTACGCGGCGAGGATGCGGCCGAAGTTGTCGTCGGACTGGAAGGTGGCCACCACCCCGTAAAGGCCGAGCGCGATGACGCCGGCGCCGATCCAGATCCAGCCCTTGTGCTCGCGGATGCCCTGCCAGACGAGCCAGGCGCCCCCGATCTCGAACAGCGCGGCGACGACGAACAGGGCGATGGAGCGGGCGACGAGCACGGCAGGAACTCTCCGGAGCAGGGGAAGCGGGCGGGACAGACAGGGCGCGGTCAGGCGGCGCGGCCGAACAGGTCGGCGAGAAGTTCCGCACCGTCGGCCGGCGCTCGGACTTCCAGATGCAGGCGTGGGCCGTCGAGGTGGAGGCGGAAGTCGAAGAACGGGCAGCACTGCTGCTCGGCCGCCGCCAGCTCCGCCACCCGTGCCGTCCGGTCGACCGGCAGCGTCAGCCGCAGCCCGTCGGGCACCGTGATCCGCACGGCGCCGTCGACCGCCACGCGCCACTGCGCGGTCCGCTCATGTAGTCCGTCGCCAGCGAGGGAGCAGGCCACCGGCGCTGTCCGCCACGAGTCCGCCTCGGCCTCGGCTGCCTGGCGGCTGGGCGCGAGCACCACGTCGACCGGCCGCGGAACGGCGGCGGCCGGGGTCGGCGGGGCGAGGAAGCCGCACTCGGGATCGCACGGGCTCGCGCGATCGGGCAGCGCGTCCAGATGGTCCAGGGCCGTGTGCAGGGAGGCGGTGAACGCGGCCAGCTCGGCGGCGCGGGCCTCGGCCTCGGTGAGGCGGGCGGCGAGCCGCGGACGCAGATCGGCCTTCACATCCCGGCAGGCGCCCGCCTCCCACACCCCGAGCAGGTCACCGATCTCCTCCAGTGGCAGCCCGAGGTGCTTGGCCGCCCCGATGAACGCCAGCCGCTCGACCGCGTCCTCGCCGTACAGCCGGTAGCCGGCCGGGGTCCGGTCGGCGGGCAGGAGTCCGGCGCCCTCGTAGAAGCGCAGGGTGGTGGCCGGCACGCCGGAGCGCTCGGCGAGCTGAGAGATTCGCATCGTGCTCACACGATCGACGGTAGACCTTCGACTCGGGTCGAAGGTCAAGCCGACTCATTTACTGAGCGTCACCGCTGCCCATGATCACGCGGAAGTGCTCGCGGAACTGCGGAACCTACAGCCGTCGAGTGCCGCAGGATCGTGCGCAGGTTTTGGCCGTACTGCCAGGCGTGCTCGCGGGCAGCCGGTTCGAGCTGGTGGTATGCGGTCTGCTGCGTCATCTGGCCCTCGTGCTTGCGGTAACGGTAGACCGGGAGCGGTAGGAGCATTCCGGGGGCAAGGTTGGTGACGGCGAGCGCGCAGTAGTCCTCGCCCTGGACGAGGCCACCCATCGGGGCTGCGCGGACGAGGTCGGTGCGGGCGAGGACGGTGGTGGGCCCGAGGGGGATGGTGTCGGCGGGAGTCGGCCAGTACCCCCAGACGTCTCCGGCGTCATGGGGGCCGGGTGGGGTGGGGCACTGCCACAGGGTGGTCGTGCCGTCCGGGTGCAGGTCCTCGCTCCATCCGGCGCACCAGCCCAGGTTGTTGGTCTCCAGGGCCGCCAATCGGACGGCCATCGCGTGGTCTGTGAAGAGGTCGTCGTCGTCGGCCCAGTTGACGTACTTGGTGCGGACCATGGTGAGGGCCAGGTTGCGGGCGCAGGCGGCACCGACCGGGGGCAGTGCGAGGGTGCGTACCCGTGGGTCGTCGGCGAGTGGGACGGGCAGCCGGTCGGCGCCCACGCCGTCCAGGGCGATCACTACTTCGACCGGGACGGCCTGCCGGGTGAGGCTGGCGTGCATGGCGCTCAGGTAGGCGAGCCGGTCCTCGCGCAGGCGGGTGGCAATGACGACGGTGATCTGGGGCGTGGCGTGCGGCGACAGGGGGGGCTCCGGGAAGAAGGTGGCTAGTGGCGGGTGTTGGTGCGCGTGGCGGTGGCCTTCGCCGGTGCGGCGGTGGCGAGCGGTGGTGTGCCGCGCGTGTGCCGGGCAGCAGGGGCGGGCCAGGGGGCGGCGCAGACGGTGCGTGGATCAGCGCTCCAGGCCACGACGGGGCCGGGCTCCTCGTGAAACACATTGCGCACTTCGATGCCGTTGGGGCGCAGGATGTAGCCCCATTGGAAGTCCGACGTGATGACGGACTCCTGGTCGACCGTCATGCGCCTGGGTGGGGAGCCGTCGGGCTGGACCAGGTGGTCCAGGGTGCGGCTGGCCCATTGCTCGCCTCCGGTGAGCGCGATGAGCAGGGCGGGTGGTGCGCCGTCGAGGAGATCGGTGCCCAGGGTCTGCCAGCCGACCGCCACCTTGTCGATGAGATGACGGGACATGGCATCGAGGTTGTCGGCGAATCGGTGCTGGTAGGCCGCTAGCAGAAGGGGCAGGCAGTAGTCGGGGGTGCCGTCATCGTGGACGTGGATGCCATGGAAGCCGGTGGGGGTGGGGCGGGCGAGGTAGGCGCGTGTGGTCAGGAGGGGCTCCGCAGGGCACGGTG
This sequence comes from Streptomyces sp. NPDC004111, assembly GCF_042874215.1. Lineage (NCBI taxonomy): Bacteria > Bacillati > Actinomycetota > Actinomycetes > Kitasatosporales > Streptomycetaceae > Streptomyces > Streptomyces sp. NPDC004111. Next base: position 515,531 of record NZ_JBIAMU010000003.1, on the reverse strand, counting down.
GTCAACGGACGGGGCGGGGCGCCGGGCGGATTGCCCGCGGCGGGGGCACGGAGGCAGCAGGTCCGTGGGGTGTGCGGACGATCGGGGTGAAGCCGAGCGCCTCCAGCTCCCGCACGGCCTGCCAGGCACGCTGGAGAGCGTTGTGGCTGCCGAGGCCGGCGGGCGGATGGCACCGGCCGGTCTCCGGATCGAGGCGGAAGTCCTCCTGGGCGAGCAGGTGATGCAGGGCGCGTGTGTAGGCGGTGGAGACGACGGGGCTGCCGTCATCGCCTAGGGAGAGGTGGACCGGCCGGTGAGGGCTGCGGCTGGCGTTGGTCTGGGCTTCGACTGCCGCGAGGCGGTAGGAGAAGAGCTGGCGCCGGCGGACGTGGGCAGCGGCCCGGACGGGATCGGCGGGGACGGTGATTCCGCGTGGGGCGCGGACACCGAGGGTGTGCCGGTGATCGGTTCCTGCGGGAAGTAGCGGGGCGACGATGAACTGGGCTTTGCGGCTGGGGTGGTTGAGGAGGTAGAGCTGCAGGCCGCCTGCGGAGGTGAGCACCGTGCGGTGGGGGCCGGAGGCGAGGAAGGGAGTGTGGGCGAGCGGGCCGGTGTCCCAGAGGCGGTGGCGAGCCGGGTCGCCCGCCATGGGGGTGGTTCGGTCGTCGGCGTGCCAGCGGCCGGGCAGTCGGGCGGCGAGGGCCGGGGCGAAGGCGAGGAGGTCGTGGTGCGCGGGCACGTGCGGGGCTGTCTCCCTGGGGCGGTGGCGCAGCGCGCGGCGGGCGCGGGCTGGGCGGTCGGGTGCTGGGGCGTGGTGCGGCGGGGAAGCCGGTTCAGACGGTGGTGCGGGTGCCGGTGACGTCGGTGCGGGCGCAGGTGTAGTCCAGGAGGCGGGAGGGGCCGCTGCCGTAGGGGACGAGTGCGGCGTCGTGGCACTGGAACGTGTAGCTGAGGTAGGGCTGGGGGGCCTTGCCGAGCCAGGCGCGGTCGCGCGCGCTGGGCACGATGCCCATCCCGGGCTTGGTGACCGTCACTTCCTGGACGTGTTCGTGGGTGTACAGGACGAGGGCGCCCTGGGCGGTCTTGAGGGCGTACGCAGCGAAGGTGGTGTCGGTGCCGCGGAAGGCGGTGCGGGCGTTGCCTGCGTAGCTCTTGGCGACGGCGCGGCTGGTGGTGATCTGCCGCTGACTTGCCGGGGTCGGGGTGAAGGTCCGTCCCCCGATCGTGCCGCCGGTCGCGTAGTTGTCCGTGGTGGCGTCGCGCAGCTGCGTCGTGGTGGCGGCGAGGTCCGTGCCGTTGGGGTTGACCGCGGTGGCGAGCCCGGAGCTGTCGAGGGTGATGGCGGGGAGCGGCTGGGTGAGCAGGGTGAGCGAGACCGCCTTCCACTGCTTGTTCGGCGTCTCGGCGAACACGGCGAGGCGCGAGGCGCCGGCCGGGCCCTTGTCGAGCGGGAACGCGGCGGCGAACCAGTGCGGTGTGCCGTTGCTTTGGAAGGGGCGGGCGGCAGGCAGGCGCGGGATGTAGAGGCGGGCGGCGGTGGCGTTGAGGGGCGGCGGCGTGAGGGCGGACCGGTCCTTCGCGGGCAGCGAGGCCGCGTCCTTGTACCGGGCCAGTGAGCGGGTGAGCATCGGGCCGTCCTCGATGCTGGCCAGCCGGGCCCGGTCGCCGGCCGCGAACGCCGGTCCGGCGGTCTTCGCGTAATGGGCCACGACGGTGCGGGCCTGCTCCAGGGGGAGGGACGGCGGGAGGGGGAGGGCCGAGGGCGTCTTCGCGGTGCTGGTCGGCGCGGGGACTGCGGCACGGTCGGAGGAGCCGCAGGCGCTCAGGGACAGGGCCAGCAGCGCGGTACCCAGAAGGAGGGCGGGATGCCGGGCAGTGAGGTGAGGGATGGTGGGCTCCGTTCGCGGGGTGAGGCAGGGGGTGTCAGGGCTTCTGGCGGGCGGGTGGTGTGCCGTAGGCGGCCTGCAGCATCTGCTCGGTGGCCAGGTCGGCCAGGACGAGCGGCGTCAGGGCGGCGGCAGACGCGCGGTAGAGCACCTTGGGCGGTGAATCCGGCGCCGCCCGCCGGTGCTGGTCACGCCATTGGGCGGCGGCCAGGAGGTACTCGCTCACCGCGCGGAGGGCGGGGTTCGCGGCGTCCAGGAGATGCCGGGTGACGGCGTGTGCCTCGGCGGGCGTCTCGGCAGCGGCGAGTGCGGCGAGGTAGGGAGCCAGGTCCGGAGTGGGCAGCGGACGGTCCGGCAGGGGGTGCTCGGCGAGGTGTTGCTCGGCGTCCCGCCGTGCCCGGTGCAGCAGGTCCGCGCGGGTGGGCGCGGTGTGGTGGCCGGGCGGGCCGTGGAGCGTGGTGCGGTCGGCGGGGGCGTCGGAAGTAGGGGTGGGACGGGACAACAGCACTCTCCAAGGGGCGTGGCGGATTGGGGTCAGCGGGTGCGGGCGGTGGCCGGCGGGGCGGCGGGCTGCGCAGCGGGCCCGGGGGACGGCCGGCGGGCGGGGCGGCTCGGGGCGGTGAGGCGTTCGGCGTCGCGGTGCAGTTGCCGGCCTGCGTCGTTCAGCAGCAGGCGGGCGCCTTCGAACCGGTCGTCAAGGACGGCGTGGGCCGCCCGGAAGGCGTCCGCGCGGTCGGCCGACCGGGGCATCGCGGCGGCCAGGTGGAGGAGTCCGACCTGTTCGACGGCCTCTGCGAGGGTGGCGAGGGCGTGGCCCACCGGGGGAGCCGCGCGGGTCATCGCGGCGACCGCGCGGCGCGCCGTCACTGTCCCTCCGGTGTCACCGGCTGCGGTCCTGTGCATCGCGAGTTGGTGGGCGAGCGCGTGGAGAACCCCGGCGACGTCGCGGAGTTGGTCTTCGAGGTCCACGGCCAGCCCGCCTCCGTGGCGTGAGACCCCCACGGGGATCTGGTTGGCGCACCGGTGGATCTCCGTGGCCAGGAAGCGCAGTTGGCCGGTGGTGCCGAGGTCGGTCAGCAGGGGTCCTCCCGGGTGACGCAGGCGGTGGAGGAGAAGTGGGTGTCAGTGGCCGAGCCCGCGAGCGGGCTGCGGGAGCGCCGGGGGAAGGGCCGGCGAGGCTGTGGGCAGGGCCTGCGGGGATGGTGCGAGTGCCCGCAGGCGGTCCGTGGCCAGGTGCAGGGTCTCGCCGAGGCTGCGGATCTCCGCCGCGGCATCGGCCAGTTGGTACGCCAGGTCGATGCCGTCGTCCTCGGCGGCGTCCTGGGCTACCTCGCTCGCGCTTTCGAAGAAGTCACCGAGGCGCTCCAGCAGTCCGTCGGTGGGCTCCAGGACCTGGTCCAGAAGGGCGGCGGCCTCGGCGGGCGAGCTGGCCGCGTTGAGCTGGTCGGTGAGAGCCAGCAGCTGGCGGCCGTACACGTAGTGACCCTGGGGGTCGCTGGGAGTGGTGGGTGCGGCAGTCTCGCGCGGTGCGGGGGGACGGGCAGACAGGAGGACCTCCCGGGGCAGAGGGCGATTCAGCGAGGGCGGCGGCTGGCGGGAGCCGGCGGAGGATGCGGTGGGGCAGGCAGGGCGACGGGTGTTGGGGCTTCGGCGGGGTGCCCGCGCAGCAACCCGAGGCGGGCGAGCTGCTGGTCGAGGGCGTCGATCATGCGCCAGGCGCTCCCGCCGTACCGTGCCTCGGGCCGGTCGGTCACGCCCGGGTCGGCGCCGGGGCACGAGTCGTAGAGGACGTCCGCCGGGGTCAGGCTGTCGGGGAGGTAGCGGGTGACCGTCCACCCCTCCGGGTCGCCCACCGGCCGTTCCTTCTCGGGTTCTTCGCTGGGCGAGATGATCAGGTAACTGCGGTCCGGGAGTGCGACGTGGACCACGTAGTCGTTCATCGCGAAGACCACGTCGCAGACCAGCCCCCGCTGCCGGAGCGGGGTGGTGATGCGCGCATGCCGGCGCCACAGGTCCTGCCACCGGGCGGTCGGTACATCGCGGTGGTCGGGCAGCGGTGCCAGCGGGGCGGCGCGCTGCGGGCTCAACGGCCGCGGACCGGCCGGGAGGGGGCCGGCACGGCAACGGCGGCGGCAGCCCCCTGCCGTGGGGCGCTGCCCGCGGGCGTGATGCGCTGGTACGGTTCGGGCCGCTCGACGGTGTCGCCCCGGCGGTCGGCTGGTGGGGTGTAGAGCTGCTGCGGGGTGTGGCCGAGCTGGGTGAGCACGGCGTGGGAGGCGATGGCGGCGGGCGGATGGGAGGGGGTGGCGGGTTGGGGAATCCTTGCGGGCCTTTCGTGCGTGCGGGCCGGTGGCTCGGCCCGGGCGGTGCCAACGGTTCAGCGGGCTCTGGTGCGCGAGCTGTGCGGGGCGGGCAGCGCGGGGGCTGAACCGGCCGGTGACGGCAGCCGTTTCCTGAGGGGTGCGCCGGCCGAGGTGCCTGCTGTGACGCGGTCCGCCCGCGGGGTAGGGGGCATCGGTGTGCCGGGGGCGGCGAGGGGGTGTGCGGTTGCGAGGGAGGGACGGCCGTGGAGTTCGTCGAGCCAGCTGAGGAGCTTGGGCAGGTTCTTGTCCGGGCCGAAGGCCAGATAGGTGCCATCGGCACTGTCGCACCCGAACCATTCGGCTATCCCCAGGCGGAGCCGGGAGTTGACGCGCCCCATGTGCACGCCCTTGCCGCGGGTCTTCGCCTCCCGGGCCAGCCGCTCGGCGACCGGGCCCAGCTTCCAGTCGGTCGTCCCGGCCAGGAACAGCACGTCGAACCGGTCCCAGGGCAGAAGGCCGGGCGCCTCGCATCCGTCCTGGGCCGCGTAGGCGGCTGGGATGCCGAGGTCGCGGATGCGGGCCAGCCACGGAAGGGACTCGGTGAGGGTGCCGGCGGCGTCGAACGGCTGGTCCGGGGCGAGTGCCCACAGGCAGCGATCTGGCCCGTAGCGTTCCACGGTGCGCTGTAGCCAGGCGAACCACGCGGCACTGCCGGGCCAGTAGCGTCCCTTGCCGTCGCTGCCGAACTTCGAGTTGTCACAGGCGTACAGGGCGCCCTCGGGGATCCGTGCGCCCTGCGCGGGGGTGGTCATGCAGCCGAGGCGCCCGGCACTCATCGCGGCCCGGATCTCAGGCCCCGAGGGAGTGCCGAGGTAGCGCAGTCTGCACCTCCCCGCAGGCGCGGAGGGCCACCCGCCTCCAGTGGGGGCCGGCCCGCGGGGCGGGAAGGACGCGGTCTTCACAGCGGGTGGGCGGAGGCGCGGGGCGTGACGGGTTCAGCGGGGGCGCCGTCGCAGCGGTGCGAACCTGCGCGGGGAGCGGAGCGATGGCTCGGGAAGCGGGTGGGCGTTGAGTTCGTCCTGGTCGCAGGTGCTGGACGCGGTGTCGTGGGCCAGGTTGGCTTCGTGCTCGGCGAGCTGGGCCGTGAGGTCGTCGTGCTCGGCCTGGCGCTGCTGGTACTCGGCCCATTCGGCGTCGGTGTAATAGGTGGGGCGGTGCAGAGGGACTCCTGGGGGGGAGCAGGCGGGTGTGGGCTGGTTGGATCGGGTGCGGCCGTCGGTGTCCCCGGCCGGATGGACGGGAACGCGCGGGGCTCTCAGTGCATGCGGGCGTCGGTGTCGAAGAGTTCCAACTCGGCTTTGTGGAGCTGGTGTTGGACGATGAAGCTTCGGCCTGCGACCTTCCACAGGCCGCGTCCGCGGTTGAGGTGGGAGATGGCTTCCATCTCCACGGAGGTCAGCCCGAGCAGAGCGGCGGCGGCCTGCAACTGGTCTGATTCCTGGCGGTAGATGATGCGGGTGGAGCAGTCCGCGAGGAGCCCCTCGGCCAGGGCGCGGCCTTGGGATCCTGCGTCGCCCGCGGTGAGCAAATCGGACAGCCGGTGGATGACCATGAGGTTGGCGATGCCCAGGCCGCGGCTGAGTTTCCACTGTGACTGCATGCGCATCAGCAGGCCGGGGTGGCGCATCAGGCGCCATGCCTCGTCGTAGACGATCCAGCGCCTGCCGCCGGACGGGTCGGTGAGGGCGGATTCCATCCACGCCGAGGCGCAGGTCATGGCGAGGACCAGGGCGGTGTCGGCGCCGGAGCCGCCGAGCCGGGACAGGTCGATGCTGAGCATGGGGGACTGCGGGTCGAAGCGGACGGTGGAGGGGGCGTCGAACTGGCCGGCGAGGTCGCCGCGGACGAGCCTGCGTACGGCGTGGGCGAGGTCGCGGGCGGCGGCTCCCAGCTGCCGCGACCTCATCCCGGCGGTGTCGTCGAGCAGGTCGGCGTCGTCCAGGGCGGCGGCGACGTCGCCCAGTACAGGGGTGGCTCCCCGGGCGGCGGTGCGGGTGACAACCGCGTCGAGGGCCACGTCGAGGGCGGTGTGCTCCATCGGCAGCAGGTCCCGGCCCAGCACGGTGCGGGCAAGGGAGCCGAGCAGCAGCAGGCGCCGTGTGCGGACCTCTGCGGCCCAGTCTTCCTTGGTGACGCTGGGCGGGCGGGGTGCGGCGTCCAGTGGGTTGAGCTTGCCGGGCAGTCCGGGGCCCAGGGCGATGGAGGTGCCGCCGAGGGCCTGGGCTACGGCGGTCCATTCGCCCTTGGGGTCGCACGGCACGTACACGCGGTAGCCATGGGCGACCGACCGCAGCGCGAAGCTCTTGGCCAGCGCGCTCTTGCCCTGGCCGATCACCCCGGCCAACAACACATTGGGGTTGGTGAACCCCTCGACCTTCCCGTACAGGGAGAACGGGTCGAACACGAAACTTGCTTCGGCGTGCACGTCGCGGCCGACGTAGATGCCCTCGGCGCCGAGCCCCCCTTCGGCGAGGAACGGATAGGCGCCGGCCGCGACTGCGGTGGTCATGCGGTGGGCGGGCAGTTTCAGGCGGCCGGTGCGTCCCGAGGCGGGGCCGGGGCGCCCGCTGGGCGGGAAGAGCGGGGCGGGCATGGTGTGCCCGGTGGGGCTGTCTGTTGGGCGGGCGGCGGCGTCCGCGTGGGCCTTGGCGGCGGCTTCGGCGAGCTGGCGGCGGGCCGCGCGGCGGGTGGCCCGGTCAGCGCCGTGCGGGGTGAACAGCGGGGTGGCGCTGGTGCGGCGGGCGGGGCGGCGGCTCATCGGCCGCAGTGGGTGGTGTGGCCGTGCGGCGGGCCCTCCAGGTCGCGGGCCGTGGTCTTGCGGCGGATCGCGTGGCCGGAGGAGACGTGGCGCTGGCAGATGGTCAGGACCGGCGAACCGTCGGGCAGCCGATCGGGGCGGCACTCGGTGACGGCGGCCCCGGGCGTGCTGACGGCGTCGTGCGGCAGGGTGTGAAAGGCGTCGTGGGCGGCGGTTGCGGCCTGCCAGAGCCGGGTGTGCGCGGTGGCGAGGTGGGCTCCGGCGGCCGGATGGCGGGGCCGGGCGGAGTCGGTGAGCTGGTCGAGGAGCCGGTGAAGGGCGGTGAGGTGGCTGTGCAGGGTGTCGAGGTGGACGCGGTCGACGGAACGGGGCGTGAGCGGCGCGCGGGCACCGATGGCGGTGGTGTGGTGGCGCAGTCCGGCGGTGGCGGCGCGGAGGTAGGGGTGCGCCTCGTCGGCGGTGCGGGGGGAGGACAACGGGCGAGGGCCCTTTCTGCGGGGGCGATGGATGGCGGGACAGGCACAGGTCAGCGCGAGCGCCGGGCAGCAGGCGTGGCGGGAGGCGGGGACGGGGGCACGGCGGCGGTGCGCGGGGAGGACTGGCCCCCGGCGGTCCGGGCCTGTTCGTCGCGCAGGTCCCAGTACATTCCGGGAGCCGGTGTGCCGGCGTGGCTCCGCCGCAGGGACAGGTACGGGGCGCCGCTGTGCTCGTTGCTGCCGGGCCGCATGTCGTCGAGCCACTGCCGGTAGGTGGGCAGCTGGGAGAGGGTGCGGGCGGCGTCGTCGAGGGCGGTGGCATTGACGACGAAGTGATACCAGTCGTCCACTTCGGCGTGGGCAGGTCCGGCGACCACGAGAGTGTGGGCACGGAGCGGAGGGTCGGCGACGAGCTGCTCCAGGCGTTCGAGCAGGCTGTCCAGCGCGTCGCTGGCTTCGATGGCCGTCTCCCGGCGGGTTTCCTCCCAGGCGGCGATCTTGTCCCAGAGCGGTTCGCCGTCGCTGTCGCGGTAGTGGCCGAGGCGGGCCTGGTGGTTGTCCCGCATCTGCCGCAAGGGACCGAGGAGAGCAAGTACGTCGTCGACGAGCAGCGGCGGCGGTGACGGGCGCGGTGGGGTGGTCACAGGGCGGTCCTTGCGAGAGGAAGAGCGGCCAGGGTGAAGGCTTCGGGCTGCTGGTAGTTCAGGCGGCGCAGGTCGACGCCGGCGGTGACGGCGGCGGTCTCGATCTGTGCGCAGGCTGCGTCCAGGAGGGCGTCGGTGGCGGCGGTGACGGTGACCAGCCCGGTCAGGGCGACGTCGGCGTGCCCGGCGATGAGCTGCCGCTCGCGGACCTTCACATCGGCGTACTCCACCGTGTCCTCCTCGCTGTCGACCTGGCCGCGGCGGGAGCGTTCGTTGGCGTCGGCCACGATGGCCGACTTCTTGCGCTGGACGTCGCGCAGCGCGGACTCCAGTTTCTGCGGGGCGTAGAGGAGGGAGAGGGTGCGCCGGACGCCGGGGGCGAACAGCAGGCCGTGCAGGAATCCGGCGCCCACTTCGGTACGCGGCCAGTTCTCCACCCAGTAGGTGGTGTGGCGGGCGGTGTCGGTGGCGAGCCGGTCGTACTCCTCGACCTGGACGACGGGGCCGGCGGCTGCCGGGTCGGCTTCCGCGCGGCCGGTCGGCGACCACTGCTGGAGGGCGGCCAGCGCCTGGGGGTCGTAGGCGGTGCGGATGGTGGCGGCGATCTCGCGGCTGCTCAGCCAGCCGGTGACCGTCAGTCCGGCGGACCGGGCGGCCTGCGCGAGGGAGGCGGTGGTCTGTTCCATGACGGTGAACGCCCCGGGCAGTCCGCCGCCCGCCTGCGTGATGAGCCGTTTCGCGGCCCGCAGGTCGAGGGAGACGACGAGATAGGTCTCGTGCGGGGCGGCGGCGGGCCCGGCAGAGGCCACAAGTTCGGCGTAGACCTGTCCGGCCAGCGGGGCGTCGGGGCGGCCGTGCTGGGCCCAGTGGCGGGCCAGGGTGTCACCGGAGTCGGGCACGGTGCGCTCCAGGACCTGCACGGTGGCGATGTGCCCGGTGCGGGCCAGGCCGGCCAGGGTCCGGCCCCAGCTGGTGACGTGGTGGTTCTGGACGCCGGTGTCGAGCAGGGCGAAGGCGCGGGAGGTGATGCGGGCGACGGCGGTCAGGGTCTGCTGGTGCGGGTCGTGGACGGCGGCGGCCCCGTTGGCGGAGTCGCCGGGCGTGACGACCCTGAGGGAAGCGGCGGTGCCCGGCAGGTGCACGAGGCCGTCCTGCCGGGGCCGGCTGACGGGCCGGGCGAGGTAGAGGGTCTGGCCGGTGTGCCGGCGCCGGGCGTACCGGGCGACGACGGGTGCCCAGTCGATCAGGGAACGGCCGTGCCGCCGGACGAGGACGAGGGCGGCGACGGCGGCCCACAGTGGGCTCAGCAGCAGGGCGCCGAGCAGCCCGGCGGAGATCACCGTCATCAGCAGCAGGGCCAGGGCGGCGGAGACGAGGGCGAGTTGGGGGGCGCTGAGGCCCAGGAGTATTCCGCGCCGGGAGCGGTGAGGGAATTTCACCGTCAGCGGTGCGGCGGAGAGGTCAGACACAGGAAGGCGGATCCAGGGGAGGCGGGGGCGGGAGGTGCGGGGCACGTCCCGCCCCCGGAGGGAACGGGCGGAAGGTCAGGGGCCGGCCGGTGACGGCCGGTCGGGTGCGACGGTCTCCTGGCCCGTGGGCGGGGCACCCTGCGGCGGCTGGGCGGGGGCCGGCGGGGCGGACTGCCATCCACCGCCCTGCCCGGGGGCCGTGGTGCCCGGAGGGCTTCCGGCTGCCTGGCCTTGGCTGTTCTGCGCGGTGTCGTCCCCGGTGCGTCCCGCTGCGGGCGGGGCCGCCTTCTTCAGGAGGTCGGCGAGGCCGTGGCCGTCCGGTTGGTCCTGGCCGGAGCCGGTGGGGTGGGAGGCGATATCGCCGGGGAACCCGCCGCCGGGGGAAGCGCTGGGGCCCTGCGGGGCTGCGCCCGCTCCGGCTGCGCCGGCGCCGCCGGTGGTGGCCATGGCGGCGGCCTTGCGTCCGGCCTTCTCGGCGTGCTGGCGGGCGATCTGCGCGCCGGCACCGCCGGCGCGGTGAATGGACTCGCCGTCCGTGCCCTCTGCGGCCCAGTGGACGAACTTGAAGGTGGCGTAGGGGCAGAGCAGCACCAGGATCATGATCACGATGCCGGCCATCACGTCGGCCAGGGCGCCGACGCCGTCCTTGGCGTCGGTCTTGCCCATAGCCGCGATCCCCAGCACGAAGATGATGGTCATGAGGAGTTTGGAGACGACCAGGGTGGCGGTGGCTTCGATCCACCCCCTGCGCCAGCGGCGGGCGGCCTCCCAGCCGCCGCCGGCTCCGGCGAACACGGCCAGCGTGACCATGACGAGGATGCCGACCTTGCGGACCATCATGACGCACCAGTAGAGGAACGCTCCGACGGCGGCGCCGAGTCCGGCGACCACCGGAACCAGCCAGCCCAGCGGGGTCAGCGAGGCGATTGCCTGGACCTTCACGATGCGGCGCACTGCGGCTTCGATGTTCAGGTTCGCGGTTTTGAACAGGCCGTTGCTCAGCGCGTCGACGACCTGGACGGCGACCGTGGTCAGGGCGATGGCCGCAAACGCGAACAGGGCGCCGGTGATGGTGCCGGTGAGCGCCTGGGCCAGGGCCTGTCCATCCCGTTTGACGGCCGCCCTGACGAGTTGGGCGCAGAACGTGGCGACCAGCAGCACCAGGCCCAGCGGCAGCAGCATGGCGTAGTTGTCGCGGAACCATGCGGCACCCAGATCGACCTTGGTGGTGGTGTTGACCGCCTCGGCCGCCAGGTCGGCTGCGGCTGCGGCGAGTTCGCCGGCGCTCTTGGCCATCCAGTTGCCGATGGCCTGGCCGGGGTCGGAAGCGAAGGAGATCGCGTCGCCCGCGGCGCACAGCTTGTCCGCGAGGGGGAGATCACAGAAACCCAAGGGGAGTTGCTCCTCCTTTCAGTCAGAGGGGAGGCTCACTGCGTGACGCGGGGCGCGACGGCGGCCAGCGTGCAGTCATGGGCGGGGCGGCACTGCACGGCGAGGGTCACCGAGCGCTCTTCGGCCCCGCCGCCGCCCTGCTTCCAGGCGATCTGCTGCTTTCCGGTGACGGTGACGACGTAGATGTACGCCTCGGTGATGGCCGCGGGGTTCTCCGCGAGGGCCGCCTTGAACGCGGCGGGGAAGTACCCCGCTGCGGGCGAGCCGGTGGCGTGCTGGTCCTGGTCGGCCATCCGTGACCAGAGCAGCGGGTCGGGGACCTGCCCGGCCACCGAGGACCAGTCGGCGTATTTCGTCTCGCGGCTCATCCAGGCGCGCATCCCGGCGAGGTGCTGGTCGCGGCCGGTGGTGCGGGTGTCGTAGGACCAGAGCATCTGGGCGGCGGCGCGGGCGTAGGCGACCGGTTCGGCGAGCTGGGGCGGCCGGGGCAGGGACGGGGAGGCGGTGGCCGCGGGGGCGGGCGCAGGGGGCCCGGTGGTCGCGGTGGGGGAGGGGGTGGGCGCGGTGTGCTGCGGGTCCTGCGGGCCGCGCCCGCTCAGCCAGGCGACGAGCACCGCGACGGCGAGCAGGCCGGTCAGGCACGCGGCGGCGAGCACGAGGCGTCGGGCAGGTGGGGAGCCTGCAGTACGGGCGGGCGCCGCCAGAGCGCGGAATCGTTTCTGCATCACTGGACCTGGGCGCCGAGGTTCGAGAAGAAGGCGACGATGCCGTTGGCGGCGCCGAGCCCGAGGGCGGCCCCTGCGGCGACGACCGCGCCCTTCTTGCCGTTGCTCTCTGCCTGGTGGCCGCCGGTGTGGTGGCCCCAGGCCCATACGCCCAGGGAGACGGCGAGCGCGCCGACGACGGCGATGATCCCGAACATGTTGATGCTGTTGACCACGTTTTTCAGGACGGCGAAGCCGGGCAGGCCGCCGCCCTGCGGGGATACGCCCGGGTCGAAGGCGAGCTGGACGGCGCGGTCGGCCAGGGGGAGGTGGGGGACGGGCATGGGTGTGGCGGGGCTCCTTGCGGGCGAGTGCCGACGGGAAGAGGCGCGGCGAAGGGGAGGGGGACGCCGTGTGCGGGGCGGGCGGGCCCGGAGCGTGCTCCGGGCGAGGCGTCAGAGGACGCGGCGGACGGCGAGGATCGTCCAGTCCTTGACCGGAGTGATCCGCACGGGCTTGGAGGTGCGCGGCGCCTCGATGACGAGGCCGGCGCCCATGTACATGCCGACGTGCTCGGGGCGGGCGGCCGTGCCGCGGGAGAAGATCAGGTCGCCGGGCTTCATTGCCGCGGGGGCGACCGGGGTGCCCTCGGCCACCTGGGTGTAGGTGGTGCGGGTGAGCGTGATGTCGGCGCGGGCGTACGCCTGCTGCATCAGGCTGCTGCAGTCGCAGCGGCCCATCGGGTCGGGGCCGTGCGCGTTGGTGCAGCTGCCGCCCCACTGGTAGGGGGTGCCGAGCTGTCCCATGGCCCAGGTCAGGGCGGTGCGGGCCCGGGGCGCGGCGTCCTGGGGGATCGCGTAGCCCTTGGGGACGGCTCCTTCGGGGATGCGGCCGAAGCCGGAGCCGTCCGGTGCCCGCGCGCAACCGGTCGCGGGGCTGGGCCTGAGGGTCTTGTCCGGTGCCGCAGTGCCCGGGGCGCCGGTGGTGGGGAAGGTCGCGGCGATGGCCTTCTGCAGTTCGGCGGCCAGGCTTTCCCACTTTGCGTAGGCGTCGGGGAAGGCAGATTTCTGGACCGCCTGGGCCGCCTGGGCGACGGTCATCTGCTGCCAACCGCCGACCTTCAAAAGCGCCGTGTAGAACTTCTCCGCGGCGTAGACCGGGTCGCGGATCTGCTGGGCGGTGCCCCAGCCCTGCGAGGGCCGCTGCTGGAACAGCCCGAGTGAATCGCGGTCACCGGAGGCCAGGTTGCGCAGGCGTGATTCCTGCAGGGCGGTGGCGAGCGCGATGATCTGCCCCTTGGCGGGCACGCGCAGGCTGAGGCCGGTCGCGATGATGGTCTGCGCGTGGGGGAGCTGCTCGGTGGGCAGGTCGAGGCCCTTGATCCGGATGGTCTTGTCGGTGGCCCCGTCGAGGATCTTGGTGATGTCGCTGGCGTCCACACCGGGCAGACAGCCGGTGGCGGCGCGCGCGCCGCTCTGCACGGCGTCGGCGGTGGAGGCCAGCATCATGCCGGATCCGGCGATCAGGAACGGGGCGAGTACGACGACCCCGAGGCCGGCGGCGAGCGCCTTCAACCGGGGCGGACCGCACGACTCCCGGCGGTCTCGGGCAGGAACGGATACAGCGTCATGAGCACGTCCTTCGACGGGGGAGGGGGCCTGGCGTGTGCCCGCTGAAGGGCAGGGGCGCGGCGGCAAGAGGGGGTGCCGGGCGGGCCGGGCGCGGACGGGGTGCCGCTCACCGGCAGGTGCCGGGCATGCCGCAACCGTGCAGCGCCAGGCGCGGAGCGAGAAGAGGGGGCTGTCCGCGGCGCGGTGCACCAGGCGGTTCAAAAACAGTAGGGCCGGAACGGCCGTTGACCAAAAGGGGTGCGGGGCACGGGTCGGAATCCGCCCCCTGGGCGGAGACTTCTTGGCCGTCGGCGCATTCGCCCCTACAGTTTTTGGACTCCCCTCTCCCCTCCTCGCACGGCCCCGGGCTTCTGCATGCCCTCGCGTTCCGGCCGGCGGGGACAGGCGTGCGAGAGGGCAGTTCCTTCGCGCCTTCCACCCGAATCGGGGTACCTCTTTGCCGTTTTCCCTCCACCAGGGCGACGCCCTCAGCGTCCTGTCGACGCTCCCGGACCGGTGCGTCGACTCCGTCATCACCGACCCGCCCTACAACTCCGGCGGCCGTACGGCGAAGGAGCGCACTTCCCGGACCGCCCGCCAGAAATACACCTCCGCCGACACCAAGAAGGTCCTGCCGGACTTCACCGGCGAGAACATGGACCAGCGGTCGTACGGATTCTGGCTGACGCAGATCATGACCGAGGCGCACCGTGCGACCAAGACCGGGGGCACCGCCCTGCTCTTCACGGACTGGCGCCAGATGCCCACCACGACGGACGCGCTGCAGGCCGCCGGCTGGCTGTGGCGCGGCGTGCTGGCCTGGCACAAACCGCAGGCGCGGCCCCAGAAGAACCGGTTCACGCAGAACTGCGAATTCATCATCTGGGGCAGCAAGGGCCCCGTCTCCGCCGACCGCAACCCGGTCTACCTGCCCGGCCTCTACAGTGCGTCGCAGCCCTCCGGGGCCAAGCGCCAGCACATCACGCAAAAGCCCGTCACGGTGATGCGAGAGCTGGTCAAGATCTGCCCCGAGGGCGGCACCGTCCTCGACTTCTGCGCCGGGTCGGGCTCCACCGGGGTCGCCGCCCTGCTGGAGGGCAGGGACTTCATCGGCGTGGAGATGACCGAGCAGTACGCCGCCATTGCCGCCGACCGGCTCACCGAGGCCACCCGCGAGGCCCTCACCCAGGACGACGTGGGACTCACGGCCTGAACGCCCATCACAGAGCGCCGCAGCGGGCATTCACCGCACCCCGGGGCCCGCGTGTGCCGAGCACCGGCGGGCCCCGGCGTTCCCGGCCCCGCACCCCCCTTTCCCCGTTTCCGGCTTCCAGGAGGCCCTCTCTTCCATGTCTGAATCCGCAGGCCCCCCGCCCGAGGGGGAGTTGGAGCCGATCCGCATTCCCGATGCCCAACTGGAGGGGATCGAAGCCAGCGTCCGCCGCCTGATGGAGCAGTCGGCGCAGCAGGCCCAGCAACTCGATCACCTCGCCGCCGCGCCGGACCCGGTCGCCTCGCCGTTCGCGGCGTTCGGCATGCCCGGCCTCGGCGGACCGCCGCCCGCGGCGGCCCCGGAGCCGCGCCCGATCCTGGAACTGGCCGGGGAGGAGCGCGAGGACGAGATCGACGCCCTCGCCGACTGGGTCGACTCCTTCCTGCTGCCGGTCTACGGGGCCGAGGTCACCACCGCGGCGCCCTGGTGCCTGCAGTGGGAGGAACACGACGACGTGGTCGCCTGGCTGCACGCCCTGTGGCTGTCCTACCAGCAGCACAAGGACGCCGAGGCCGGACTGAGCGGGATGCTCGTGTGGCACCGGGACTTCCTCACCCACACCATCGCGGCGATCCGCGCCCCCGGCGGCCCGCTGTCGGCGTGCATGACCTCGCCGGAGCGCCCTGCCCACCGGATGCTTTCCTCCCCGCCCGCCTCGGCCCGCTCCGAGCGGACCCCGGCGGCCGAGCCGACGGGCGCCGGTGAGCCGGACGAGCGGGTGGCATGAGCACCGACCGGCAACCGGCCTTCAGCCTGAGCTTCGACCCGCGCGCTCTGACCGATCTCCTGCAGGCCCCGGGGGACATCCGCGACCTGGCGCTCGCCCAGCTCCAGGACGTGGTGAACGCCGACCTGTTCGGCCGCAAGCTCACCGGGGACCTGAACGGCTACCGCAAGGTCGTTGTCGATGCCCGCCGGGCCTGGCGCATCGTCTACGCCGTGCGTCCCGCACCGCCCGCCTCCGCGCAGTACAAGGAGGTGCACGTGGTCGCGGTGCGCCCGCGCGCGGGCAACGACGTTTACGACACGGTCGGGCACCGACTCGGCCTGCCCCGGCGTCCGTTGAGCGCCCGTACCCACGCGGCGCGCTCCCGCTCCCCGCAGATCACCGCCGCGCCCGCCCCCGGTCTGCCGCCCGCCGCCCCGGCAGGGCTGGCGCGCCCCCAGCCCACACCCCGGTACGCACGCTGAGCATTTTGGAGCAGGCACCCCTATGACCTCTGACGAACCGCCGTCCGCCCGCCCCACGGTCTCCTCGCTCGACCATCGCATCGAGGCGGTCACCGGCCACGACATCGACTCCCTGTGGACCCAGCGGGACTGCGGTGTACTCGATGCACCGCACACCCTTCTGGTCGACCGGCACCGGCAGCTCGTACAGGCCGAGACCAGCGTCCGCTTCTACCGCACCCTGCTGCACCGGCTGTCCAGCGGCGAGTTCCCCATCGACACACCACTGTTCGAGCGCATCGACCGCACCGTGGACCAGCTGGAGGACGCCGCGACGGTCCGCGACGGGGCGGCCCAGCGGGTTCTGGCGGCACTGCAGCCGATCGAGACGGCACAGCGGGAGACGGCGGACGAGCAGGCGCCGCTGCCGGCCGCCGACCGGGCCGCACTGCTCTCGCTCGCAGGCGGTGCCAAGGTCCACGCCCACCTGCTCACCGGGCGGATGTCCGTCCCCACCGCCTCCGGCACCCGGGTCCCCTACGAGCGCCTGCAGGCGCTCGAATCCGCCGGGCTCGTCTCCCGGGACACCACCCACCCCGTGGAGGCAGGGCAGCCGGTCGCACTGACCGAACAGGGCCGCGCCGCCCTGGTCCGCCGCCCCCCGCCCAGCCGGGCCGCGGTCCCGCCGGCCTCCCGCCCCGGCCTGTGGCCCGTCTCTGTGCATCCCCGCCGCTGACCGCACTCCCCGCCCCGAGGACCCCATTGACCTATCCCGAACCCGACCTCCGCCTCGACGGCCTCAAGGACCACACCGGCCACTTCAGCCGGACGATCGGCCTGCTCCTGGGTGATCTGACGTTGCTGGCCGAGCACCACAGCCCCAGCGGCGACAGCTTCCATGTCCTGCACGACCGCTCGGCCACCTGGGGCATCCCCGGCGCCCCGCAGATCGTTGCCCTGCACCTGCAACGCGACGCCAAGGCCGGGACGTTCCGCTACGAGAGCAAAGAGCTGCCGCTGGCACCGATGGCGCAGTCCTGGCTCGTTGCCCGCGGCTGCCCGCCGGAGGCCATCGCCCTCAACCCCGACCTCGGCCCGGAGCCGGCCGACGACACGACGCGCGCGCTGAACAAGCGGCTGGTGAACGACGGCGACCACTTCGCCTGCGGGTACTCCTACACCAGGGACGACCCCGACAACTACGTCGTCGTGGTGGCGCTGCGCTCCATGGACGAGAAAGCTGCGGTGCCCTACCGCGTGCTGGTCGAGGAGATCGACTCCCAGGCGGAGGTCGTGACTCTGCGCGAGGGCGGCTTCGCCACCGTCCACGACGCCCTGCAGTGGTGCGACGACCGGCTCGGCGGGACGGCCGGCCCGCTGCCGCCCGTCCGCCCGGCCGCATCACCCGCCCGCCCGTCAGCCCTTCCGGCAGCCCCCCTGCCACCGCGGTCCGGCCGCGCCCGCTGACCGGGCGCCCCGGCGGGCGGGGCGCAACATAACCGGCAACCGCCGGTTAGCCAAACCGGCGAATCTGCGGACTCTTGTACCGCCGACGAGACCTGAGTCTTGTCCGCTCCTGCCATCCCTGTCGGTGCCTCCCGGAGGTTGCTTCCGCATGCGTACCACCCCCATCGCCCCATCCACCCTGCGGCACGGCGCAGTTGCCGGTGTCCGACGGCGCCCGTGCTGACCGCCAGCACCCCTGTCCTCACGCAGCCGCCCCAGGAGCCGATCCGGCATCCGGCCGGCTGCCCTTTCCCCGAGAGGAAGACCCCCTTGCACGACGATCCTCGTGACGGCACGGACTTTGTCGTGGGCGTGATCACCGAGCGGATCGAAGCGCATTTCGGCATGCCCCTCGACCGCCTGCGGGACGCCGTCGCGGCGGACCCGGCAGCGCGCCCCGCCGCCACCGAAGTCGTCTCCTGGCACGGACTGCTCGTCGACGCCCAGGCGGTTCTCGACCGTGCCGAGAACGACCTGCTGGCCGCGCTCGACACACAGCCCAGCGAGGTCGACGACCCGACCCTGGGCCTGGCCTTCCGCGTCGACGCGGCCGTCTCCGTGCGCGACGGGCGGGCCATGGTCGTGCGCTGGCTTCTCGACCCGGACGCGCACGGGCAGACGGGAGTGGCCGCCCAACGGCTGACCCGCCTGCGCGCCCGCACCCACCAGGGCCCGGCACTCCCCACCAGCCCGGCCGCCCGCCCTGCCGTCTCGGCCGTGGCACCGGCGGCCCGCAGGGCGCCGCGATGAGCGCCTCGACCAGGCCCAGTTCCATGGACGAACCGCTGGTCAACCTCTACGGCCGCACGGTCGCCGAGCTGCAGGGCCTGGCCGGAGGACCGGACGCCTCCCCGGCGATGGTGCGGGCACTGGAACTGCGGTCCTTCCTCGCGCTGGCCGAGGAACAGGTGGCCCAGGTCCGCGACCGGGTACGCGCGGCCATGGCGCCCGACCGCGACATGGGCGACCTGTCCGCGGAGAGCCTGCGGTTCGACGCGCAGTGGCTGGAGGCGGCACTGGCCACCCGGGACGGCTACCGCAACGCGCTGGACGACCTGCTGCGCACCATGCCGCCGCCCGCGCCGTCCTCGCGCCCGCTGAGCACCACCCCAGCGGCTGCCCCTCCCCAACCCGCCGCACCACTCCGGCGCGCCGGGGCACCGCAGCCCCGCTGACGAAAGCCCTTCGCTTGCCCCACCTCACGTCCACCGAGATAGCCGGACGGATCGAGGACCTGTACGGCGCCCCGCTGCCCGGCCTCACGGCCCACGCGCAGGAGCAGCCGCCCGGCATGCTCCATGCCCTGCTCAACATGCACACGGCGCTGGCCGCCGCCGAGCAGAGCACCCACTTCCACCGCGACCGCCTGGCCCAACTGGTCCAGCCCGGACGGGCAATCGGCGGGCCCGAGGTCTCCCACGTCCTGGACTGCGCACGCCGCCTCGCCGAGGCCGTCGCCGTCCGTGACGTCCAGGCGGTGACGGCCACCGCCGTCCTGCAGAGCCTCACCCGCACCCCCGCACCCCCGCCCGCGGCGCCCCCGCCTGTTCCCTCCGCCACGGCTGCTGCCCCACCCGCCCCGAGCCGCTGACACCCGCAGCCCCCCTTCACCTCCAGGAGTTCCTCCCATGGCCCTCACCGGCATGCCCCCCGGCACCGACGCTGACATCGCCCGGGTCACCGAGGCACTCGCCATGATCACTCCGCGCTGGAACGCGCGGATCCTGCTGGCGCTCGCCGGGCGCCCCCTGCGCTACAGCGAGGTCGCGGCAAAAATGCCCTGGCTCCAGCCCGGACAGCTCCACCCCAAACTGCGGCACCTGTGCGAATCCGGGCTGGTCGAGCGCACCGAGTACAGCGGCCGGCACGTCACCTACGAACACACCGCCCGGGGAACGGCGCTGCTGCCGGTGCTGCCGCTGATCAGCACTTGGGCGGAGGCACATCTGGAGGAGAGCGAGCGCCCGCTGCCCGCGATCGAGCAGATCGAGGACGGCCTGACCCTGCTCACCCGGCGGCACGCCGCCGCCATCCTGTGGGTCCTCAAGGCCCGCCAGGAGACCAGCGGCCGGGCGCTGGCGCAGACCATCCTGCCCACCGGCGAATGGACCAACATCTACCCGCCGCTGCGCCAGCTCGTCACCGACGGCCTCGTCGACAACCCCGGCACCGGACAGCCCTACCGGCTGTCCGCCGCCGGCCAGGGACTGGCCCCGGTCCTTGCCGCCCTGTCCGCCTGGGCGGCCGGACGGCCGCTCGCCCAGGCCGCCCAGCACCCGCTGTGGGGCCGCCCGCAGAAGCCCGCGGCCAGCCAGTGGGTCAGCAACCCGCCCCGCCCCATCCCCGCTGCCGCGCCCGACCGCACCGCCGCCGGGTACAGCCGCGACCTGTTCTCGCACCCCGCCGCACGACGTGTGCAGCCCGCCCTCCCGGCAGGAGGCCCGCGCCGATGACCTGCACCCCCGCCCCCGAGGACCTCCGCCACGCCCTCGCCCTGCTGTCCACTCCGGCCCTGATCCGCCTGATCACCGAGATCGACGACAACGGGCCGATACCCCCACGCCGGCTGAGCACCACGCTCTGCGACCTCCCCTCGCACCACCTGCGCCGGGCCGCTGACCAGGCCCGCACCCTGGGCCTGGTGCACGCCGGCCCCGGTGGCGGACTCGCACTGGCAGCTCCCGGCGTGGCCCTGGCCGACCTCTACGACGCCACCGCCCGCTGGGCGCGGCAGCACGCCTACCCGGCCCGCCTCTGCGGTTTCACCCGCCGTGTCCAGCACACCTTCCGCCTCCTGTCCCAGCCCACCGCCGACACCACGTCCCCGGGCCCCCGCGCCGCCGTCCCCCTGCTCTCCAGCCGGGCCGCCGCCGACCTCACCGGACCCCGCGGCCTGTTGCTCCAGTGGCTGTCGGCCAACCCGCAGGTGCTGCACCCAGAGGCCGAGGCCGCCGCGTGAGCGAGGTGGGCATTCCCCGGCACGCCCGGCACACCGCCGGGATGCTCCGCAGCCTGTATCTGCCGCGCACGGCGGATGCCGTGGCGTCCGCCATGTCGACCTACGGCATCCCGCTGCTGGTCCTGGCCACCACCAGGAGCGGCGCGCTCACCGGGCTCGCGTTCGCCCTGGAATGGGTCCCGCGCCTGGCCGCCTTCGGGTGGGCCGGGGCGGTCGTGGACCGGCGCGGGGCCTCGGTGGTCTTCTTCCTGGCCGCCCTCGGACGCGCCCTGGTGCTGGCGGCCGGTGCCCTCGTGCTCCTGGCGCACCCGGCGGGCCCGGTGGCGAGCGTGACCGTGATGGTGCTGGCCGCCTCCACCGGAATGCTCACCGAGGTCAGCTACCTTGCCGCCGAGACCGCGGGCGCCGCCGCCGGCCGCCGGGCGGGCTCCCATGCCCACCGCGTCCAGGCCGTGCTGCTGGGTATCGACCAGACCGCAAGCCTGGCCGGACCGGCGCTCGCCGGGCTGCTGCTGCTCACCGGCCCGCCGCAGATGCTGGCCGTGATCACCGCGTGCTCCCTGCTCGCCGCGCTGCTGGCCCTGTGCACCCCGCCCTCGCCCCTCACCCCCGCCCGCGCCCCGAAGAACCCGGGCGCCGCGCTGCGCACCGGATGGCGCACCCTGCGCACCCTGCCCGCGCTCGGCTGGCTCGTGACCGGCCTGATGTGCTCCAACCTTGCCGTCGGCGTCCTCCAGGCCGCCGGCCCGGTCATCGTGGTCACCCACTACGGGCAGTCCACCACCGCGGTGGGACTTCTCTGGAGCGCCGCCGCCGCGGCCACCCTCCTGGCGGTGACGATCTGCCGGTTCGCCCTCGACCGCGTGGGCCTGTGGCCGGTCGGCGCCCTGTGCGCGGTCCTCGCCTCGCTCGCCTGCCTCGCCACCGCCCAGGCCCCCGACTACCGCTCCTACCTGCTGCTGGTCGCCGCCTTCATGGCCGCCGAGGGCGGTCTGACGATCGTCCTGCGGACCCTGCGCGCCCGGCTGATCCCGCCCGACCGGTTCGGCGCCACCCTGTCGGTGACCGTGCTCATCCTGCTGCTGCCCTTCCCCGTGGCCGGCGTGCTGACCGCTCTCGCCCCGCCCGGCGTGCTCCCGCACGTCCTCACCGGCTGCGCGGCCCTGCAGGCCCTCGGCCTCCTCGTTGCCTTCACCCGCCTGCGCAGCGACCCCGCCCTGCGCCCGCCCCCACCCGTGGAGATCCCGCCATGCCCGCTGCCTGCCCCGAGTCCAGCCGTGCGCGCGGTCGCACCATCGCCGACCAGTTTCACAGCTTCCACGCCCAGCACCCGGGCATCTACCGGGCGCTGGAGCGCATGACCGCACAACGGCTCGCCTCCGGAGCCACCCGCATCGGCCTGAAGAACCTCTTCGAGGAACTGCGGAGCCAACTCCCGCCCGGCTTCGGCCTGAACAACAACTACACCGCCCTGTACGCCCGGGAGCTGATCGCCGCGCACCCGCACTGGGCCGGAGCCTTCGAACTGCGCCGACGTCGCACCCCCTGAACCTCCCCTGTCACCTCCCGATTCGGAGAACCCCGCGTTGCCCACACCCCGCCATGTCGTTCTTGTCGTCGCACCCTCCGAGGAGGTGGCGGAGGGGTACAGGTCGTACTGCCTGGCGCACATCGCCGCCGCCTACGACGTCGTCCTGGTCACCAGTGAACAGCCCACCTGGGAAGCCCAGTTCATCGTCGACTCCGAGGTGGCCGACCCGCTCGACGAGCAGGCCCTCGCCGCGGCCGGGCTGGCACTGGCTGCCCGGCACCAGGTTGCCGGGGTGATGACCTGGACGGAGGACTACCTCGTCCAGACCGCCCGCCTGGCCACCGTGCTCGGCCTGCCGACCAGCAGCCCGGAGTCGATGCTCGCCGCCCGCGACAAGGCCAGCTCCCGCCGCGAGTTCGCCCGCCACCACGTGCCCTCGGCGGATTCCATGACCGTCACCTCCCTGGTGGAGGCCGCCGTCGCCGCCGAGACGATCGGCTACCCGGTCGTCGTCAAACCGGCGGCCGGCATGGCCAGCATCGGCGTGCGCCGCGTCAACACGGCCGAGGAACTCTTCACCGCGTACGATGCCGCCGCCGTCGAGGCCGGCCACGCCATCGAGAGCACCCAGGTGCTGATCGAGGCGTATCTCGACGGGCCGGAGGTCTCGGTTGAGTGCGTCACCCACCAGGGCCGTACCAGCGTGGTTGCCGTGACCCGCAAAAAGCTGGGGGAGGAGCCGCACTTCGAGGAGGTGGCCCACTCGGTCGAGGCGGGCGACCCGCTGCTGGCCACGGTGGCACCGGTGGCCACGGCCGCCGTCCAGGCCCTGGGCATCGACAACGGCATCCAGCACGTGGAGATGCGGCTGGTCGCAGGCAAGCCGCACCTGATCGAGGTCAACGGCCGGATCGGCGGAGACATGATCGGCCACCTGGTACACCGTGCCACCGGCATCTCCCTGCCCCGCGCCGCCGCCGACATCGCCTGCGGCATCGCCCCGGACCTCACCGCCACCCGGACCGAGGCCGCCGCGGTCCGCCTGCTCTACCCGGACACCAGCGGCACCCTCAGCGTGCGCCAGTTCCCCGGACGGCCCACCGACCGCCCGCCGTGGCTGGAGCGCCTGCACTGGCAGCGCCAGGTGGGCGACGCGGTCCTGCTCCCGCAGGACGGAGGCGACCGGGACACCGCCCGCCTCGGCTACGTAATCACCGCCGCCCCCACCGCGGCGCTCGCCCAGGCCCGCGCGGACGAGGTGTCCCGGACCCTCCTGATCGGCGTGGAACCGGCCGCTCAGCCTCAGCAGGCAGCCACCGGGGCCACATGCGCGAGCTGACCGCACGTACGGGCACCCACGACACGATCGACGGCGACGTCTACGTCTCTCCGCGCTATCTCGCCCGCGCCACGGCCACCGGCGACCCCGCGCTTGCTCCCCTCCTGGCGGACGGCTGGGGCCTTCAGCACGACAGCCTCGGCAACATCCACGTCCGCGCACCCGACGACCGGATCCGCCTCGGCTACCTGCCCGAGGGCGAGGACGACGGACTCTGGCGCATCAACGCCTACCAAGATCCCTTCGGTGCCCCAGCGTGGGGCGTCTGCTTCAACGACGCCTGCCCCACGGAGTTCGTCCAGGCATTCACCACCGCGCTCGCCACCCTGTACGAGGCCGGCCCGAACGCCTATCTCGCCCACCCCCTGGCCGGAGACGCGGACCACGATCCCGCCCTCGCCGTGGAACCGTTCTACACCGCCGGCTGGCTGCTCGACCGCCCCCGCACGGACCGCTACACCGCGCAGCCCGCCGATGGGCTCGCCGGCCTGGAATACACCTCCGGCCCGCTCGACCCCACCGATGAGCTGGACACCCGCGCGGCCCGCTGGCAGCTCTGGGCGGGCACATCCATCGACCGCCCGGCCTGGTACGCCACCTTCAGCACCTTTACCCCGTTCCGCTGCTCAAGGCGGTCACAGAGTGCGTGGCCGATCCCAGGCCCCTGCCGCGCTGGCGCAGCCAGACGTCCAGCTACGTCAAACGCCTGGCACAGCTGACCCCGATTTTGCCGCCCAGCCCGCCGGTCCCGACGCCGCTGGAGGTCAGGAAAGCCTTCGCCCGCCAATCGGCTGCTCCCACTACCTCCAGCCTCCCGCGCGGGACCACCACCGGCCGCCCCGCCCTGCCCGGCCCCCGCCGGTAGGACCCCAGCCACCACCGGAGACCCGCGTGTCCCTGCAAGCCCGCGAGTTCTTTGCCGAACTCGGCCTCCCCTTTCGCGGAACCACTGTGGGAAACACCCACTACGTCAATCCCGGCGCGGGCTCACCGCTCCGGCTGAAGATCAGCTTCACCGACACCCGGTACAGGAACACCTACGGCGGCCTGCTTCTGACGCTCACGCACGTGGACCGAGGCCAACTCGATTCCGTAGCCCTCAGCTTTGCCGACCACGGCACCTTCACCCTTGAGGATTCCCTGCGGCGCCGGAACATTGCCGACACCTTCAACGTCACGCTCGCCGGTGCGGGCCAGCCGGCGTGGGCCGGAGCTGACACCACGGGCCTGAGCGACGCCATCGAGCGGTACGCCTCAACCTGGTTTCCCGGTGAAGGAATCGCCCCCGCGCCGCTCCGCGCCCCGTCCCGGGCGCCCCACACCACGCCCGCTCCGCCGGCCGCCCGCCAGGGCGCCCGCGCCCGCTGACGTGCGGCCCCCGACCTTCCTCCCGCGCCCCGCTCAAGCGGCCTTACGGCCCGGCGCGCGAAGAGCCCCGTCCTCATCCGTCAGGACACCAGCCCGCGCAGGGCTCCACAGAACCGTGAGGACGCCCATGCCAGACATCACCCACCCCGAGTACTTCCGCCGGCTCGCCCGAACCGTCGGGAGGATCTCCAAGGAACTGCCCCGCGCCCAGCACCTGAAGCGCGGCGACGACATCACTCCGGCCATCCATACAGCCGTCAGCGATCTCGGGTACATCCTGGCGGAGATCACCAGCGAGCTGGTCGCCAGCGCCCACTACGACCGCACGGAGCCAGCGGCATACACGCAGGCCGAGCGCTCCGGGACGGCCGCCCTCACACGCAGCGCACCGGCCCTCGGTGCCGCTCTCGGCCACCTCGCCCAGATCGTCGAGAGACTCGGCCATCTCCATGAGATGTCCCCGGCGCCCGCCGCGGACAGCGCGGCCCGGCACCACCCGCACCCGCCCGGCGTACAGAACTGGCTCCAGATCTATCTCGACAGCACCCGCAGCAATCTCGCCGCCGCGCGACAGCAGCTGCACAAGCACGCCGTGCAGGGCTCCACGACCGCCGCTTCCCGTACAGCGACGAGCCCCCCTCCCGGCGCCGCCGTACGCCGCACCGCCGCCTCGCGGTAGAGCCACCGGCCTGCTGACCTTGTTCGCCCCTCTCCCTAGGAGCACCTTCGTGCCCGTCCCTTCCGTCCGGAGCGCTGCCCGTTCCGCGGTCGTCGCTGCTGCCGTGACCAGCACCCTCGCCGGGGCACCGGCAGCAACCGCCCAATCCACCGCACCCCCTTCACCGGCCCCCGCCGTATCCGACCCGCCCCCGGCCCCGGAGGAGGGCAGCGTCGAGATCACCGCGACGGGCCCGGGCGGTGACGCCCTGCCCGGTGCCGCGTTCACCCTTCTCGACTCCGCCGGGAAGGAAGCCGGGCGCGCCACGAGCGACGCCCAGGGACGCCTCTCCTTCCCCGGGCTGCCGCCCGGCATCTACCGGCTGAAGGAGACCGCCTCGGGCAGTCCGCTGCACGCAGCGGTGGACGACCGGGACGTCGTCGTCACCCCCGGCACTGCCACCAAGCTGACGCTCGCCCACCCGTTCCGGGCCGCCCCGTTCCTCCTGAAGGCCAAGGACAGCAAGTCCGGCCGCCTCCTGCCCGGCAGCACCGTGAACATCGGCTCAGGCACCTCCACCCTGCTCACCCTCACCACCGGCCCCCAGGGAACCGCCACCGCGCAACTGCCCATGTCGAGCCGCACGGCCTCCCTGTGGGTCAGGCAGGTCAAGGCCCCGGCCGGCTACGACCTGTACCGGCCCTCCACGAAGTTCACCGCGACCCCCGGAAGCCCGGTCACCGTGACACTCACCAACACCCGCACGGCGCCCACCCTGCCCCCGGACCCGACCGGCAGGCCGACCACCGCCCCCTCCCCGGAGCCCACCACAGAACCTCCGACCGGGAAGCCCTCCAACGGCGCCCACTCCCCTCCGGGCCGCACCACCCCGGGCACCGGAGCGCCGACCACCCCCTCGGCGAAGGACGCCAGCCTGCCCCTGCCGCCGGCCGCGCACGGGTCCCTTGCCCGCACCGGAGCCGATGCCACCGCGTGGGCGATCGGCGGCGGACTCCTCCTCGCCGCCGGCGGCGGCACCGTCCTCGCCACCCGCCACCGCAGGGCAACCGAACCGGCACACGCCAAGAGGCGCAACAGCCACTAACCCCGCCCAACCCAGCAGGCCCCCGGAATACCCGGGGGCCTGCTGCGTGTGCAGCACCTCGATTGCCCCACCGGGCGCCCGACTAGGCTTTTGCTGTGACCGAGGCCCCTCTTCCGCCGGCAGACCCCGCGCAGCTGTGGCTGCGCATCAGCCACACCGACGACCTGCTCGACACCCCGCACGCGGACGCTCTGGAGCGATGGGACGTGACCGTGCGCCACGGCCGCCACGTCCCCGGTGATGCCCTCGGCCCAGGGCAGGCCACGGATGCGGAGGTCGGGGCCATGACCTTCTACCGGGTGCATGTGGACCGCGGCCAGAACGCCCACCGGGCGCTGGAAGAGGAGTCGGACGACCTCTACGAGATCGCCCAGGCCGTGCTTGACCCGGCCACCGGCAACCTGACCGAGGCGGCCAGCGAATCACTGGAGTACGTCGGGACCGGGCTGCTGATCATGGACCGGGTGTACCTCGCCCCCGAGTGGCGCGGCGCCGGCCTGGGCAAGGCACTCGCCGTGGAGGCGATCCGCCGCCTCATGCCCGGCGCCCGGGCCGTGGTGTGCACTCCGGGCGTCACCGACCTCACCGGCAGCGCCCTGTGCGACCGGGCCGAATGGGACCGGGTGACACGGAAGATCACCCGAGGGTGGGAGCAACTGGGGTTCCGCCACCACCAGGGCGACGTCTATCTGCTCTCTCCCGCCTCCCTTGAGCTGGAGGAGCAGTGCGACGAGCAGCGGCGCCACCTTGCCACCCTCGCCGTGCGCTGGCGGGCGGCCCACCCCGAGGCCGGATAGCCGCCCGTGCCGGGGCACACAGCCCCGGCGGCGCCAGGCACGGACCGTGCGATCGGAGCCGACCAGGCCAGTTCGCCGCAGGCAGACGGGAAAGCTGCCGGAAAGCCTTCCCAAGGTGGGCCGGGCATGTCAAGGTAAACGACCTTGCAGGAAACCCCAGGTCAGAGACGGGACTTGTGCAGAGCGCACCCGTCCTGGCCCATCGTTTCCGCGCTCGCCGAGCACCACGGCCGGAGGGGCGGCGGCACCCAAGACACGCCTCGCGCGCTCCGCGCCGCCGGCCGCCACGCCTTCCCGGCCCGCACTTCAGGAGGCTGCCCGTGATACGTCCGGAGATGACCGTCGGCGACCTGATCGACTGTCTGTCCGCCCACGACCGCGACCTCCCCGTCCGGTTCGCAATGAACCCCTTCTTCCCGATGGCGCACCGCCTGGAGCAGGTCGTGCAGTCCACGGACGCCTGCCGGCGCCCCGTGGTCTACCTCGCCGAAGGGCGGGCCGCCGACACCCAGATCGGCCATCTCCCGCACGAGGCAGCCGTCGCCCTGACCTGGCACGGCCCCGTGCAGGCGCCCCAGCGCCGCCCCCGCCGCACCGCCGGCAAGTAGTTCCGAACCCCAGCCCTTGGAGGCGCCCCTGTACCCCGACTTCTTCCGTGGCCCGCCCACCCCGGCCGACACCCCGAACGCGTACTGGGTCGGCCCCCGGCACCTCGCCGGGGACGACGGGCGGCTCTACGACGCCGTCGCCGAGGCCCTGGACGGTCTCGGCTGGACCAGCCTCACGCTCGTGCGCGGGCGGCAGGAGCCGGACGAAGCACCGGAGGGCCGACAGGTCCTGCGCAGTACCGTCCTGCACATCAGCCCCGACACGCTCCGCTGGGCCCAGTGGGTCCTGGCGGACGAACCCTTCCACCTGGGGGACCTGCCGATCGCCTGGCAGGTGTCCGCGCGCGCCGACACCAGCAGCCCGCTGGCTGCCTGGTCCGCGTACTTCTCCCCGGACGTCCCCGGAGAGGTCCTCGCCGACTTCCTCGGCGCGCTCGATGCCCGCGACCAGCCGACGGCGCAGCTCGGCGGGCCCAACCTGGTCCTGGACGCGGTCACCGCACACGGCTGGCTCCGCGACATCGACCACCCCCAGGCGGGCGCCACCGACCCCAGTTTCACGGCGCACGTCACCTTCGGTGAAGTACCGGCCCTCATCCAGGACGCCAACCCGCGCGCCCTGACCACCGGGGCCGACGAGCCGGGCCTGGCCGGGTGGCAGGCATGGGCCGAGCCCACGTTCGGCGGTCCGTGCCTGTGGACGGTGTCCTTCGGCGCCAGCGTGCCGCAGGACCTCATAGCCGTCTTCGCGGCCTCCATGAGCGCGCCCACTCCGGCGCTGCGCCGGGTGCTCCCGGAGGCGACCCGCGATCAGCTCCTGCGGGCGCCGGCGGGCTGATCACCTAGCCTGCTCGATCCACGGAACACGCAAGCCCGGCCTCCCCGTTCAGGGGAGGCCGGGCTTCGTGCTGCTCCGGTACGCAGGCCGTGCCGCACGTCGGCGGTGGCAGCAGCACGGCAAGGGGGATCGGCAGGTCTCTAGGATGCGCGGATGATCAAAGAAGCGTCATTGCGCGGGTACCTGCTGGAAGAAGTCCTTGCCTGGCTGCTGCGGTCCAGCGGGTTCGAGGTGCTGACCGCACAGGACGACCAGCCCCCGGGGAATGTGCTGCGCGAGAGGAACCGGGGCTTGGAAGTGCGCGGGCGCGGCGCCTGGCATCAGGCTGACGCGCTGGGGGAGTTTCGTTACGTTCCGCCGTTCTCCCTTCCGGTCCGTCTGTTCGTCGAGGCGAAGTACTACGCGAGTTCCCGGGTCGATCTGCCCACGGTCCGCAACGGGCACGGCGTCGTCCACGACGTGAACGAGGGCGTCACCACGACGCTCGCATGGGACCCGAGCCGCGGGCGGCCCGTGACCCGCTACCGGTACAATTACGCGATCTTCTCCACCAGCGGGTTCACCCCGAACGCTCTGGACTATGCCCTCGCACATCAGATATCACTGATCGATTTGTCCATGCCGGACTTCCAGGGACTGAGACACCTGGTCAAGCACTGCGCCCAAGATCTCCATGCCGCATTGACCGCCACCCCCGAATCCCAGCGCCCCCAGATATTCCAGCTGCGGCAGTATCTCCGCGCTCACCTGCTCGACCTGGAAGTCCCGGACGGGCATTTGCCCGCCCCCTTGCGGGTGCCGTTGGACGTGATGGCGCAAACGCTGTCGAGCCGCTCCACCCTCGGTCTCATCCTTGCCTTTCCCGCCGCGCCCTTCGTGCTCGGACTGGCCTCCAGCGACCTGTACGGCTTCGTGAAGTATGCGAAGGCCCAGCCCACCCATGCGGTTCGGCTCCGCCGCCGCGGAACCGCCTCGCCGCATCCGGTCTGGGAGGTCCGCTCCGCTGGCGACCCGGACGCCTACGCGCTCACCTTCAGCCTGCCGAAGCGGGTGGAGGAGTGGATCCTCGCCCAGGACGAAGGCAGCAGCTCGCGCACGCGGTGGGTGAAGAGCAGCATGCTCTCCACTATGACCCTGTACTGGATGTCCGGCGACCATGCCCACACCTTCCAGCTTCGGTACGCAACGGGTGAACTGCGCGGCGCCCACTGACCGTTACGCAGGATTCCCGCCGACGCGCCACGAGACGGCGCGCCGGCGGGAGCCGTTCAACGGGAAGTCCGGGCCTTGCCGACCGCCTTCGCCAGGTGGGCGTCCACCAGCTCCGGCGAACCGGCCACCACCACCAGAACGTTCCCGGCGAGGACGGCCGTCTGCTTGAGGGCGGTGCGCTGTCCCCCGGCGGCATAGGTGAGCTGCAGGCTCCACTGCCGGTCGCCGAGTTTCGGGGCGGACAGCGGCCGGGTGGTCACGCCGATGCTGGCGCCCCCGATGCCGACCTCGTACGTGGGGCACCCGGTCATGGCGTCGAATATCCGGGCGATGCTCTCGGCAAGGGTGCGGGCGCCGTTGCTGTAGAGCTCCTCGGAGAACTCGGCGCTGCCGCTGGTGGTGAAGGCGGTCTTGGCCCGGTGGGGGAAGTCGAGCGAGACGGTCGCCGCCTCGCTGCCCAGCGCGCTCAGAGCGGGGCACCCGTGCACCGTGGTGTCGGCGGCCTGGTGGGCGCGGTCGGGCTTGCGCTGGTACCCGATGCCCAGGTCGCTCTCGGTGAGCAGGCGTGCCTCCAGTGCTGCGGAGGACAGCGGGGCGGTGGGGCGGCTGGCGTCGGCATGGGGCCCGGCGGGGGAGTGCGATGGCCGGACGGGGGCGGCTCCGGAGGGGGAGCAGGCGGGAAGGAGGAGAGAGGCGGCGGCGGTGAGAGCGAGGGTGGTGGTGACGCGAACGCGCATGACGGAACTGACCCCTTGGTGCTGGACGACGGGCGGTCAGTGCGGGCCCGGAGGGCCCTGGGGTCGAA
This sequence comes from Streptomyces sp. NPDC004111, assembly GCF_042874215.1. NCBI lineage: Bacteria > Bacillati > Actinomycetota > Actinomycetes > Kitasatosporales > Streptomycetaceae > Streptomyces > Streptomyces sp. NPDC004111. The sequence continues at coordinate 485,081 of NZ_JBIAMU010000003.1, read as the reverse complement.
GGGGTGGGGTCAGTGTCCGAGGTGGCGCAGGCAGTCCTCGAACGTAGCGTGTGTCGCGTCCGCGGGGCCGGTGCGGCGGTTGTACCAGGCGGTGTCGAGACGCGTCTCGTGCTGCTGGTGGCCGGCCCGGCACCGCAGCCAGATCTGGTCACGGGTGGACAGGATCAGCCAGTCCCGGTAAGTGCCGCACTCGGCGCAGGTCACCATCTCGCCGTCGAGGACGAGGGGGGACGGCCAGGCGGTCATCCGGCCGTCGAGCTGGTCGTGGCTGGGCACCCGCAGCTCCGGCGGGAGGAAGTCGTCCACGAGCGGTGCCGGCGCGCTCCGTGCGCGCTCGGCCTCGGCCCGCAACTGCTGGATCTCCGGCGGCACGTAGTCCTGCAGCTGTGCGGCTGCCTCCAGGTGTCGGCGCTCCGTCTCGCTGATCTCCGCCGCCCGGCGGCGTATTCGGTGAAACACTCTGGCGTTCTCCCTCGGCTCGTCCTGCACGCGTCATGATCGTGCCCCAGGTGACGGGCAAGCTCAATTCACAAGTTCAACAGTCGCGGCCGGAGGGTGCATACTGCGCCTGCCGTGCCCGAGAGGGAGATCACGAGTACGCCACGGCACGTGCCCGTCGGGGGCGCAACGGCGTTGGCCAGGTATGCCTTACGCCGTTCCGCCCCCTGTTGTGGCCCAACTACGCGATGCCTACTGGCTCGAATCGCCGTACCTGACGCATCCGCCGTCCTGCCCATGTGCGGGTGCCGACGTGCTGCCCGAGCCGCCGCGGCCGGAACAGGGCTCGGCCCGGCGCCCGCGTCCGCAGTCGTGGTGGTGAACTCCTGCCAGGAGCCGAGGGGTCACCGCGCGGGCCCCGGCTGCTTCCCGCGGGAACCTCGGGCGGAGGCCCGGCCCGGCACCTTGCCCGGGACGGACGGGCTGTTCGCCGCGGCGGGCTGGGCCAGCGCGGACGTGTCGGCGGGCAGACCGGCCATGCCTCGCAGCCGCCACACCAGGACGTCACTGACCGAGTCCGCCGTGGCCAGCTCGCGCCGTGCCGCAGCCCTGGCCAAGAGGTGGCCCGGGTCGTTCCCCGCTGCTGCGGCGTCGGCCATGGTCACGGCCAGCGCATGCCAGCCGGGCTCGGCGAGGATCTGCTCGGCCAGCTCCGGCAGCGCTTGGCGCACCAGTACTGCCTGCTGCTGGCGGACCGGCCGGTGCATGAGCCGTCCCCGCCGCTGCAGGACGCCCATGGGCTGGGATGCAGCTGCCTGATAGGCGGACCGCAGGTGTTCGGCGGCCTGCTGGGCGGCGGCGGCCTGCTGCGCGTGTCCCTTCCGCGCGTGCCAGTGCATGGCCGCGGTGAGAAGGAAGGCGAGCATGTCGATGACCATGGCGGTCGTGGCACCGTCCTCGCCCCGGCCCATGGCGGGCCCCCCGGCCACGAGATCGCGGGCAGCCTGCCGCAGCGCCCGGTCGTGGCCACGCTCGGCCCGCACGTGGGAGCGCGAGGCGCGTTCGAACGCGATGGCCGCTGCCCGCAATTGGCTGCGAGTGTGTGCGGCCGATGTCTGCACGAGCGCGTCGAGGACCTCGCCGGCCGAGGCGATGTGCGCGGCGACAACACCCTCACCACCGAGGTCCACCACGGTGATCGCGGCCCAGACCGCCGAGGCGGTTCGCCTGCGGGCGGAGGACGGGCTCACCGGGGCCGGGCCGTCTGTCGAGGCGGCCGGGCCGGGCTGGTCGGCGGACCAGCGTTCGCGGATCCGCGGCAGGGACAGGTCCGGGGCGAGACGCGCGCCCGGATAGAAAACCGGCTGGTTGTCCTTGTTGCGGTCATCGGGCAGGGCCACCTTGTAACCGAGGAGGTCTCCGGAGGGGGCGACGCGTTTGTCGATCAGCAGGCCGGCGGTGGCCAGCCTGCGGAAGAACTCCTCCTCGCTCCGGACGCCCACCACTGCCTGCCGCACGGTCGTGCGCAGCTCTTCCCGTGCCGTGCGCGCGCGGCCCTGACGTTCGGCCTTGTGCCGCTCGGCACTGGTGGGACGCTGCGCTGCGGTGCCGTCGCCGGGAACTACCCGGCGGAGGCCGAGTTCTTTCTCGATGAGCCGCGCTTCGGCCTGTGCGCGGGCGCCCGAGCGGTAGTCGTCGGGGCGGTGCCCGTCCTCGGTGACGAGGGTCGCGACGATGTGGATGTGGTCGTCGGCGTGGCGCACGGCGGCCCAGCGGCAGCCGATCTGGCCGCCGCCTGGGTCGATGCCGGTGGCGGCGACGATGCGGCGGGCGATGGAGGCCCACTCCTCGTCGGACAGGATCCGGTCGCCGGGGTCGGCGCGCACGGAGGTGTGCCAGACGTGCTTGGCCGGGCGGGCGTGCTCGGCAAGGGCCCAAACCGGCTGATCCAGGAACTGCTGGAGGTCGGTGAGGGTGGCTTTCGGGTCGCGGCCGGGATCGGGGGACATCCCGTCGAAGGACGCGACGAGGTGAGGATCGGTGTGCTCTTCGTGCTTGCCCGGGCCGTAGAGATAGGCCAGGAGCCCGATGGTCCGGGACCCCGACTTGTTGACGCTGGGGATCATGAGCTGCGGCGTTCGATCAGATGCGTGGCGGCTTCGTGGGCGGTGTCGGCGGCACGACGAACAGCGGCGATGGCTGCTTCGAGCTGAGGAACATCGGCACCGGAGTTGAGTGCTTTGACTGCCTGGTTGAGGTTGCTGCCGGCCCAGCCGAGCCGACGCCGACTGTCGAACAGGGCGGTGATCACTTCACGGTCGTCGGCGATCTCGGCAGCGGTGCGGTCGAGATCGCGGGCGGCGGCAAGCGCGGAGCGGGCGAGGAAGCCGGCGATAGTCAGGTTGCACCGGACGGCGGCGGCGGCGATCAGGGCGATTTCGGCGTCATTGAAGCGGGACGTACGCAGGTGACGGCGCTTCTTCTCGGGCGGCTGACGTGGACGCTGACGTGCAGGTCGCTCACGAGGTCGACGAGTCGGCTTGGGTTCCTCCTCCGGCTTCGATCCGCCCTCGGTCGAAGCCCTTAGGACCTGCGCCCCCTGGTGCAGGTCCTCTTCCGCCCTCTCAGGGGTGGAAGAGGCGGAAGTACTACTTCCGCCCCAACTTGCTCCTCGTGAGGACGGGTTGACGGTCGCCTCGTCGTCCGGGGTGGTCAGGTGCTGATTCGGTTGCGTCATCGTGATGGGGGCCTCGTGGCGAGTCGGTGCTGGATGGTGGCGGCCAGTTCGACCATGTCGGCCGGCCCGTCGAGGAGCAGGACAGGCCCGTCGGACGCGTACTGGACGAGCCACTGCCCATTCGGCGCCGTCAGCGCCGCGTACAGGAGCCGTCGGCGGACCAGGACGGTCGCCCAGGCGTCGGCCTCGGCGGGTGTGGGCGGGGACGAACGGGCAGAGCGGCGTGTCACGGGCAGTCTCCTGGAAACCGGGAGGTGGCCCGGCCAGAAGCCGGGCCACCTGTAGCGATAGGGGCGGTGAGCTGCACGTTTGCCCCAGTTAGCCGCACTCGGGGCAGCGCCCCACATGGTTGGTGAGGGCCCGGGCCATCCGTGCTTTCGCCGAATCGGCCTGCTTGGCACTCGACTTCCCCGAGGGTTTGTCGGCGTACCGCGCGGCGTGCGCGGCCATGTAGCCGATCTCGCGTACGTACTCGTCACGGACGGCCTTGAACCGGCGGCAGGTATTCATTGGGGGCTCCTTGCGTTGGTGTTGGTGCTCTCTTCGCTCCACAGCCTGTGGAGTACGGATCCGATTCGTTCGTTCCGGACACCGGGAAGGTTGTTCACTCGGATGATTTCCCGCAGCTGCACCCGGGTGAGGGACTCGTTGCCGTCCCGCGCGAGCACGTCGGGGACGAAGGGGTGGGCCAGCTCGACGAGGAGTTCCACCGCCGGATCAGCCACGCGCTGCGCACGCTTCTTCCGTGGGCCTCGCTGACGTTCCTTACTCCGGCTATTGCCCGGCGCCTGCACCTTCTTCGTCTTCCGAGACGCGACCTTCGGTCCCCGGTCCCCGGTGGGTTCGGTCCCCGGCTTGGTGGGGGTCGGTCCCCGGTCC
>NZ_JBIAMU010000003.1:374347-480932 GCF_042874215.1 Streptomyces sp. NPDC004111 | reverse complement strand
GGTCCCCGGTGGGTTCGGTCCCCGGTTTCGTGGGGGTCGGTCCCCGGTCCCCGGTGGGTTCGGTCCCCGGTTTCGTGGGGGTCGGTCCCCGGTCCCCGGTGGGTTCGGTCCCCGGTTTCGTGGGGGTCGGTCCCCGGTCCCTGAGGGGGAGGATGGGGAGCTGCGCTCTGGCGGCAGGAACCGGTACCCCAGGTGCGTGCCTGTCCTTCTCGGACCACGGTGAGCGCAGCGGGACCGTGGCCAGCGCGAGGGCGTGGCGGCGCGCGGCGAGTTGGTCGAGGAGCTGTGCGCGTTGGCGAGGATCAGTACCCACCGATGCTCGGTCGACGGCCTTCGCCAGCTGCCGCGTGATCCGCTGGCCGCGCCAGCTCTTCTGCTGCTTGCCCGTTCGCTCGGCAAGGCGTGTAGCCAGGGCGACGGCACGGGCGGTGGCCCGGTCACGGGTGATCTGTGCCGCGTCCCGGTCGCGTGCAGCGATGCCCAGGCGGGACAGCAGCCGCTCTCGTGCTTCCCGGACCAGAGTGGCCAGCAGCCCGTGGGAGGCCGCACCGGGGGTGCGCAGATGCAGTTCGATGCCCATGGCGAGGTGCCAGAGCAGGGCCGCCATGATCGGCCCGACGAACGCGCGGACTGTTCCTCCGACGAGGCCGCTCTCCGCGTAGGCGGGCACCACCTGGACACCGGTGATGACCCAGACCAGGGTGCCCGGCAGCCCCGGGTTGCCTTTGCTGTTCAGGTTCTCCCGGGCCATCAGCGCGGTGGCGAAGAGCCCCAGTTCGGCGGCGCCGAACATCATCGCGCGCTCCACGGTGCCGGCCATGTCGAGGAAGTCTGCGGCGAACCGCCAGCTCGTATCGGCGCTGTAGCCGGTGCAGGCCAGTGCGGCGAGGGCGGCGACCCGCACGGCCGGGCTGCCCCGCCGACTGCTCGGGCGAGAGGTCCGGCGCCGGACTGCCCAGGCGATGAGAGCCAGGGCCAGCACGGCGACGGGTATGCCGATGGCGAGGAGGAGCGAGGAGCCGGGTCCGGCGCCGAGTGAAGCAGGGTGGGTCATGCGGCCTTTCCGAGAGGGGCATCCGCCGAGGGCGTGGGGAGTGGGTGTGTCCTCGGCTGGCTCGTGGCAGGAGGCGTGGACGTGGTGCTGCTTGCCGCTTGCTTGCGCTTCTTCTTCCTGGGCATGGGCACGCCCAGGGTGCGGTCGCGGTGAAAGACCTTGTCGGCTGCTTGCCGCAGGAGGTCGCGGGCGTGCTTGCGGCTGATGCGCAGGGCGGCGGCGAGGCGAGCGGGGCGCCAGCCCCGGAGGTAGGCGTGGTTGACGACGACCTGCCTTTCCGCCTCGGTCAGGTGCACGTCACGCCCGTTGAAGAAGGCGACGATGCGGCTGTAGTCGAGGCGTTGGGGCAGCCCGTCGTGCCAGGGCCGGCGCTCCTCTTCGGTCAGCCCGCCCCATGTGCCCTCTTTCAGGACGTTCTCCAGGGCGAAGTTCAGGCAGTCCCGGCGGACGGGGCACGGGCCGCACAGCTCCTGCGCTTCGGCGTTGGCCTCGTGATCCCGAGGCGGTGGGAAGAACACGGCGTCGGCGTCCTCAGGGTCCATCCCGTGGCACACACCGCGGGTGTGCCAGCTGGTGTCGCCGATGCTGCGCAGGCCGGTGGCCGGTGCTTCGTGGGTGGTGATGGTGCGCAAGAGGGTCTCCGATGTGCTGCCGCGAGGCCGGGGCGGGGAAGCGGCGGAAGGGCGCGGTACCGGGTGCCGGCTGCGGGGAAGGGGCTGAGGCCGGGGCGGGCAGGGGTGAGCGGGGCGCCGGACGGGTGCAGGGCGAGGCGTCAGGCCATCGCGGGCTGGGGCGTGTGCTGTGCGGCGGCGAGGTCTTCGCGGCCGGGGTGCGGTGTGGCGCGGGGGACGGTGCCGCGTGCGCCTCCGTCGGGGCCGATGCGGCGTCGGCGGCACGGCTCGCCCGGCTGCGCCAGGCACCACTCGCAGCGCACGGACAGGGCGTCGGGACCGCCCCGGGCGAGAGCTGCCTCGCGGGCCGCCCTCGCGGGCCGGTAGGGCGCGAGGTCGGCGCGGACGGCCGCCGGTATGCAGGATCCGATCTCGGACAGCCGTGCGGCGAGTTCGTCGTGGGACGGGCCGGTGGTGAGCTGCTGGTGTGTGGCGGGTGCTGCGTGGCCGGAGGCCACGGCGCGGCGCGTGCCGATCAGCTCGGCCTGCCAGGCAGCCTGGTCGTCCGGGTCGGCGTGCGGGATGGGGTCGGTGTGCCGGGCCAGGCGGTCGTGGCGATAGCGCTCCCACGGGCGGGCGATGTCGGCGGGGAGGATCTGGTACGGGGATACCCGGATGTGCTGGCGGGCGGCGATGCGGGCGTCCCACCCGTGCGGGGTGGCCATCGGCACGTCGCCGAGCAGCTCGTCCCAGCGGTTGATCTGGTCGAGGGCCTCGCCCTCGTCGGTGCGGACAATGCGGGGGTCCAGCCGGCCGATGTAGGCCAGCAGGGCGGCGATCTCGCGTCGGTTCATGGGGTGGCTACTCCGTTCCGGTCGGCTCGCCGAGAGCGGCGAGGAGGGCGGCGGTGTGGGCCTCGGTGCGGGTCATCCCGCCTGTGGGAGCGGGGCCGCTGCCGGGCACGGCGTAGAGGTTGGGGCGGCCGGAGGCGTGTTCCCGGGCGACCCAGGAGCGCCAGTCGGCGGCCCAGGCGGCGGCGGACCGGGGCGGCCAGGTGGCACGGTGCGCGCGCCACTTCTCGTCGGCGGCACGCAGGCCCTCCTTACCGAGCCGGTCGAGGTGACCGTGCTCGCGGGCCCAGGTGTGGGTGGGCTGGTCGACCTGCCACTCGGTGGCCGGGAGGACGGCAGCTCTACTGTTCCGGTTCACCTTCGGTTCACTACGGTTCTGGGGGCCGGAATCCGCTCCCTCAGAGGGCCGGAATCCTGCCCTTCGACGGGTCGGATTCTGACGCGGGGGGCCGGAATCCGCACCGGTCGCATTCCGTGTAGAGGTGCCGGAATCCGCTCCCTTCCGGGGCCATATTCCGTACTGCCGGAGCTCCTCGTCCTGCAGCTTCGGCGGCGGGGCGTCCGGATCCCCGGCGAGGTGGGCGGCGGCGAGGGGCAGGCGGTAGACCGTGGTGCGCTGCGGGCCTTGCAGGTGCTCCACGACGTCGAGGTCGGTGCCCTTGGTGAGTGTGTCGAGCGCGCTGCGGACGGCGGTACGGCTCGCCTGGGTGCGCTCGATCAGGCTCGCCAGGGAGGCCCAGGCAGCACACTGCGCATCGGGTACCCGGTCGGCGATGGACAGCAGGACCAGGCGTGCCGTCCCCCGGCTGGTGCTGTGTTCCCACACCCACTCGCGGGCCCCGCCGCTCATCGGCCCCTCCCGGCGGACCGGAGGGGAGGGCAGCTGTGGGCCAGGCGGGCTGGCCTTTCGTGCAGGGCAGGAGGCATGCAACAATCCCCTTTGTGGTATTGCCGCGCTGAGGTGTCCTTGTGCTAGGGATCAGCGCGGTGATGGCTGGCAATCTCCGCCCTTGCCGGGGCGGGTTATGCCTTGAGCGTTCGGCGTCCGGGAGTTCGTACCTCCTGGGCGCCGTCGCTGGTTTCCGGACCTGTGCGGTCTGGTCGTACGGTCTGCTGCTGCTCGGCGTCGGGCGTCCGGGCAGGGGCTGCCCGGGGGACGAAGAACATACGCAGCCACCCGCTTCAAGATCCAGCTTTGGTTCTAAATCTCTGTACTAGTCACCGCGCGCACCGCCAGGGCATGCCGTCGAGACTTCCGGGACGCCGTTGCCGCGGCCACCCGAAAAGGGTCGATGAGCGTCATTGGATACCAGTTGCGGAGTGCGGCGGTATGCGCCTGAAAGCGCGAAAACACTGGGTGTTCCGCTCGACCCGAATCGCGCCGGAGCGCAGAGCGTGACGTGCGTCGCCTCGCGGATGTGGCGCACGTCATGCAGATATGAAAGGCCCCTCCTGTAGGTACTAATGGTCAGCGAAAAGCCCGTGCTGCCACGGCTTACCTGCTGGTAGGGGAAACTTTTCACACGCCGGGCGGGCCGTCAACCATTGTTTTCAACGGTTGGGCGTGAGGTAACTTGAATGCTGAGTCCCACGCATTGGAAAAGGATCATGAGCGAAGGCAAGCCCAAGGGGGAGATAGAGCAGCGCCGTCGTGAACCGGCGACGTTCCAGGAGCGGCTCAATCTCCTTTTCGAAGTCATCCACCCGCCGGACCGCGGCCCCTACAGTGAGCGCGAGATCTCCGCGCTCATGACGGCAAAAGGGCTGGAGTCGGTAAGTCACGTCTACCTGCTGAAGCTGCGGTCGGGGAAAAGTGACAATCCGTCAAAACGTGTTCTGGAGAACCTGGCGAAGGTTTTCGATGTGACACCCGCCTACTGGTTCGACGACGAAGAGGCGGAGAAGACGAAACAGGCTCTGGAGTTGCTGCACTTGATGCAGCAGGAGGGAATCCAGAACCTGATGCTGCGCCTCTCGGGCGTCAGCAGTGACAACACGGACGTGGTGCGCGATCTCCTCGACTCTCTGCGGAGAAAACAGGGCCTGCCGCCCGTCAAGTAGCCCGCCCTCTATCGCAGTTCTGAAGATGATCAAGGAATTAGCTATGTGGTCTGCCCGCCGGTGGCGCCGAAAAACCAGCCACCTGGAGCGACTTGACCTCCCGAACGTCACCTGCGTCCGGGACCTGGTCGACGAGGTGTCGCGCCGCATCGGCCGGAAGGTGGAGCTGGTGCCGGTGGAGCGTGCGCCGGGCGCAGCGCCGCTGGCGTGCGGCAAGGCCGAGATCGGCGCGACGTTCGTCACGATCGAATACGACGCGCGGACCAGCGTGCTCCACCAGGACCACATCATCGCGCACGAGCTGTGCCACCTGCTGCTGGGGCATCACGAGTCCCTGTCGCCGGCGGACCTGTCGGAGAACCTCCTCGACGGCTGTGTGGGCGGGGACGCGGTGCAGATGATGCTCCTCGGCCGGACCGTGCACGACGAGGGCGAGGTGCAGATGGTCCTCCGCCGGACCGTGTACGACGCGGACGAGGAGCGCGACACCGAGCACCTCGCCTCCTTGCTGCAGAGCCGGATCATCGCCCACGTGACGCGCACCGACGAGTCGTCCGGCGACGAGGTCCAGGACCGGGTCTCCCGGACCCTGCTGCGCCGGCGGGAGACCCGAGGGTGAAAAACTCCGCACATATCGTCTGCCTGTGCGTGGCGGCGGCGGGTTTCCTCTGCCTGCTGCGCGATCTGCCGGTCCGCCGTAAGGACCCGGCCTCTGCCGCACTGGCCTCGGTCTTCCTGCTCTCGGGGCTGTCGTTTTTCTTCGCCCTCGTCTGGACGGGCCGGGTCGTCGACCAGGCACTGGGGACCGCGAACATGACGGTGCCGATGTCCCAGGGGTGTGTGCTGGCCCTGCTCGCCTGCCAGCAGGTGGTGCTCACCTACTGGGGCTCCCCTCCCGACGTGGCGAGACGAGTAGCACGGCGCTGGCTCATCACCGGCGGCGTGGTGATCACGCTCCTGTGGCTGGTGTTCCTGCTCTTCAGCCCCACAGTCCAGCGGTTGCGCGACTTCACGCTCTACTACTCGCCCGACGGCGGGCATGCCGTGTATCTCACGGTGTACTGCACGGCCTACAGCCTCGGCGAGATCTTCCTCGCGCACGCCTGCTGGCGCCTGGCCCGCCGCAGCCCCCGCTCCTCGGTCCGTGTGGGGCTGCGCTTCGTCACCGTGGGAGCGCTCGTCACGCTCGGCTCCAGCGGGGTGCGGCTCGGCAACGTGATCGCCAGCAAGTTCGGCGGCTCCTTCGAGGCGTGGGAGACACTCGCGTGGATCTGCGGGGACGGCGGCGCCCTGCTCACTTTGGTGGGCTGGCTGATCCCCACCGGCGCCGACCACGCCCAGCGAGTGCGCCACTGGGTGCGCCTGCACCACACATACCGCGGCCTGCACCCGCTGTGGCTCGCCTACCGCGACGCGCTCCCCGAGATCATGCTCACCGTCGGGAAGGCCGACCGGCTCAGCATCACCACGCGCCTGTACCGCCGCATCATCGAGATCCGCGACGGCCACCTCCGGATCCGCCCGTACCTCGACGCGTACGTCAGGGAGGACAGCGAGGCCCGGCACCGCGCGGCCGGCCGGACCGGATCCGACCTGCGCGCGGCCGTGACCGCCGACCAGATCAGGGCGGCGATCACCGCCCACGCCCACGACAATGTCCCGGCCCGCATCACGGATCTGGCCGACACCCCCCGCCCGCTCACCCACCTGGTGGAGGAGGGCGCCGCGCTCGTGGCGGTCTCCCGTCACCTCGGCCCAGCCACACCGGTGCCCGAGCCCGCCGCCCGGATTGCCGCGTGACACGGGGCGGCGGACACTAATGGCGCCGAGGGATCAGCCACCACACCGGAGCGACCGAGAGGCGGGAGCTGTGTCTCACGACCACCCGCAGATTCCCATCACCCTCGGTCCGCTGGACCGGATGAGCGAGCACGGCCAGCAGACACTCGGCCTGGTGCTCGGAGCCGCAGGCGAAGGCTGCATGGCGTGCGCGGAGGACCTCCTGGACGAGCTGACGGAGCCGGCGGCGGTCGGGCGCCTGGTGGAGATCACCCGCCGGACCGTGGCCCAGCTCAACGACGGCACCCTGCCCGGCGCCCTGACCACCGGTTCACCCGGGGATGGCGAAGACTTCCGGCTCCTGGTCCGTACGATCACCGAGGCGGCCGACCCGGCCGCCGCAGCCGCACAGATGCCCACGGCCCGGCGCCGAGCGGCATCCAGGACGGCGGCGGCGGTCCTTGCCTCCTACGCCCACACCTCCCACCAGGCGGCCCGCGACCGGGCCGCCGCCGGCACACCGACCCTGGCCGACGCATGTCTCGCCCAGGCCCGGCTCATGACCACCTGGTGGCGCCACCAAGACCCGGAATCCGAAGTCCACGAGGGGTGGCGGCGAGCCAGCGGCGAAACGGACCTGCGAGCGGCAGACGGGGAGCAGGGTGCCGTCTACCTGCTCGGTGCGGTGTTCCACGCCCTGGCCCAGGAGGAGGGGATCCGTGACGACATCCACGCCCTGCCCTACACCCGCGCGCTGCCCCTGATCCGGGACCGCGAGGCGGTGGTGCGGATCGTGAAAAAGTTCGTCTCGCCGCCCGCACAGGAGACCACGGGCACTGCCGTGAAACGTCTGGCGATCGATGAGCCGGACGCACCGGCCTTCGTCGTCCTGCGCCTGTGGGCGGACCTGGTCTGCGCGGCACACGCCGCAGCCTGCTGTTACCAGGGGCCGGACCACGAGTGCACCCTGCGGGACCGGCAGGCTTTCCTGGCCCCGTACGCCCACGCCGCAGCCTAGCGGCGACAACCACGGCAGGGGCGGTTCTACAGGTCAGCAGCCGTGCGAGGCCAGGATCGCCGACGACGAGGCGTCTGCTGCGGCCAGCGGGTGTGTGCCGCCGGGGACGGCGTGGTCCAGACGCAGCGGCGGCATCGCGGTGTTGACCGGCGTGATCGTCATCCGACCGGCCCGAGGGTCGAAGACGACCGACGCGGCGTGGGGCAGGGTGCCGCTCCTGGCGTACGGGCTGTCGACCCGGTACGTCCCCGGTCCTGCCAGATAGCGCAGGGATCGCGCCATCGGCTTCGCGGCGACGAAAGCGTTGGGGGCGGGGGGCCTTGCGGCCTGGCCGCAGGTCCTCAGCGGTGGGAGGACTCGTGGAGTGTTCCTGCCCGTGCAGATGGCTTGCCCTGGAACATTTGGCGGTACACCAGCGGCGGCACTCCGACGGACGCGTTGAGGTGCTGGCGCAGTGAAGTGGCTGTGCCGAACCCGGATTGCGCGGCAATGGCGTCGACCGACAGGTCGGTGGTCTCCAGCAGGAGCCGGGCTCGTGCTACGCGCTGCTGGATGATCCAGCGTCCCGGGCTGATACCGGTCTCCTCCAAGAAGCGGCGGGCGAAGGTGCGGCGGCTCATCCGTGCGTGGGCGGCGAGGGTGTCCAGGGTCAGTGGTTCGGTCAGCCGTTCCAGGGCCCATTGCCGTGCTGCCGAGGTGCTCTGTGCCGAGGTTCCGGGCACCGGCTGGGCGATGAACTGGGCCTGGCCGCCTTCGCGCCACGGGGCTACGACGCAGTGCCTGGCGACTTCGTTGGCCAGCGCGCTGCCGTGATCGGTCCGTACCAGGTGCAGGCACAGATCGACACCGGCGGTGGCGCCAGCCGCGGTCAGTACCGGGCCGTCGTCCACGAACAGGACCTTCGGGTCGAGTTGGACGTGCGGAAACCATTCCCGGAACTGTGTGCGCAGCTCCCAGTGTGTGGTGGCGCGGTGCCCGTCGAGGAGCCCGGCGGCGGCCAAGACGAAAGCGCCGGTGCAGAAGGAGACAAGGCGTGCTTCGGCGGGCACCAGCAGGAGCGCCTCAGCGACCGGTGGTGGAAGGTCCCTGGACAGGCAGGCGGGTTCGACGGGCGGCACCACGACTGTGTCCGCCGTGCGCAGGATTTCGGGCCCGTGCTGTACGGAGACGGCGAAGTCAGCGTTGCTGGCCACCGGATGTCCGTCGACGCTGCACGTCAGCACCTCGTAGCGGCCGTCGGCCACGCCGAAGACGCGGTTCGGGATCCCCAGATCGAAGGGGTAGACCCCGTCCAGGGCCAGGACCACGATGCGATGTGCCATGGCACAATTCTATCGAATAATGGCATTCGTGCCATGGCCCCGGCGGTGCCCTCGGCCCGACGCTGGGCCCATGAACATGAACACCAAGCAGTCTCAGCCGGTCATGCGGGCGATCCGCCAGAGCGAGTTCGGCGGACATGACGTGCTGCACCAGGTCACCGTGCCCGTGCCCGTCCCGGACGTGGGGGAGATCCGGATCTCCGTACGTGCGGCCGGCCTCAACCCCACCGACTGCCAGCACCGTGCCGGCGGGCTGTTCCTCAAGAAGCTCCCCCTGACGCTCGGCTGGGACGTGTCTGGAGTGGTCGACGCGGTCGGCCTCGGCGTCACGCTCTTCGCACCCGGCGACGAAGTCTTCGGGATGCTGCCCTACCCCTACGGGGTCGGCGCGCACGCCGAGTACGTGGTCGGCCCGGCCCGCTCCTTCACCCACAAGCCGACCCGTCTCTCCCACGTCGAGGCCGGCGCGCTGCCACTGGCCTCGCTCACCGCCCACCAGGCGCTCATCGACACCGCGCACCTGCAGCCCGGACAGCGGGCCCTTGTCCACGCGGCGACCGGCGGGGTGGGGCACCTGGCTGTCCAGATCGCGAAGGCGCGCGGCGCCCACGTCATCGCCACGGTCCTCGGCGACCACGACGCCTTCGTGCGCGGGCTGGGGGCCGACGTAGTGATCGACAACGCGTCCGCGGACTTCGCCGAGACCGTCCGTGACGTGGACGTTGTTCTCGACACGCTCTCGGGCGACATCCGCAGCCGCTCGCTGGCCGTCCTGCGCCCCGGTGGCGTGGTGGTCACCACGGTGCCCAATGCGGATGCCGACGAGGCGGAGCGCCGCGCAGGGGCCGGGGGCCGGGTCAGGACTATCGGAGTCCAGGCCGACCATGCCTCGATCCGTGCCGTCGCCGACCTCGCGGCCTCGGGGGTGTTGACGCCGCACATCGCGGCGACCTTCCCGCTGCGGGAGGCGGCGCGGGCTCACTGGCTGCTGGAGACGGGCCGTACCCAGGGGAAGATTGTCCTGGTGGCTGACTCGCCCGCGTCCGGCAGCTGACGGGGCGCCGGCCTGTCTCTTCTGCGTTGCCGGGAAGGCAGGAGAGACGGGCCGTGGTACCCGGCCGAGGGAGCACGGGCTGCTTCGCCAGCTGAGTTGCCGCAGTGTGCGGGCGGCCAACGGTCCTCCGCAGTAGGAGGGGTGGGGATGTGAGTGCGAGGTTCGGCTCTCCCCGGCACGGGGCCCGTGGGTGCGCACGGGCCGCTCCACCTCTCTTCCCTCGTGATGTCCTCGGCGCGGTCGGCACTCCGGTGTGCGGGATCGAGGGAATGAGTACATAAGGCAGGAAAGCCGCGTGCAACCTTTCGCATGACGGGACGCTGCACCCGCAAGCATCTGCAACTTTTCGCAACTCTTCGCGTGATCCACGAATGTTGCGCAAACTTGCGCAACATTGTGGCTCCCTGAAAGGTGCGGCCTGCATTCTCGCTGTGTCCGAGCATGCGAGCCGAGAAGGAGATGCAAGTGGCTCTTCACCTGCTGTGCAAGGATCCGGTCAGCCCCCACAACAACTCGCCCACGCTGTACTACGACGACCAGGCCGACACGTTCCTGCTGCAGTCCTGGATAGTCAAGGACACGGGGAGACTCGCCGGCCTCCAGATCCCCTCCCATGAGACGGTGGTCGAGTTCCCCAAGCGGCTCCTCGACCTCTTCCCGAGTGCGGCCGACGCGGCGGCCCTGAAGAAATCTCCCGACGCAAAATAGACGTCTCGTAGGTTGCAGGATATTCCGGGCGGCCTCGAATTAGCGCGGAGGATAAGCCACACGTCACACTGTGGCCATGTCGCCATCGTCAGATTTCGAGGCCGCACGGATTGCCCTGGGGCAGCGACTCCGGGCCCTGCGCCGGCACAAGGGCATCACCGCCCGGGCGCTGGCCCAGGAGTGCGGCTGGCACCAGTCCAAGGTCAGCCGCATCGAGAACGGGAAAGCCTGCCCGTCCCCGGCCGACATCACCGCCTGGGCAACAGCATGCGGCGCAGCCCAGGACACCGAAGAACTCCTCTCCATGGCCGAGGGCATAGAGCGGATGTACGTGGAGTGGCGCCACATCGAGCGCGACGGGCTGCGCCGCGCCCACGAGGAGACCCTCCCGCTGTGGACGCGGTCCACCGGGTTCAAGGGATACAGCCAGTGCCTCATCCCCGGACTGTTCCAGACCGAGGCGTACACCCGGGCCGTGCTCCAGGGCATCCAGGAACGCCGCGCCCTGACGGACGACGTGGAAGGGACGGTCCAGGCGCGCATGGAGCGCCAGCAGGTCCTGCAGGACAAGGGGAAAAGATTCGCCATCATCCTCGAAGAAGCAGCATTAAATTACCGGCTGGCTGGCCGCGAAGTCATGATAGACCAGCTGAGTCGGCTCATCTCCGTTTCGGGCTTCAGTAATGTGAGCCTCGGAATCATTCCCCTGACCGCCGACCGCAAAGGAATGTGGCCGGTCGAGGACTTCTGGATCTTCGACGACCGGGAAGCGCACGTCGAGACGGTCTCCGCATTCATCACGGTGAAACAGCGAGGGGCTCTCTCGCTCTACCAGGATGCATTTTCCCGTCTGCACCCGCTCGCTGTATACGGAAGCGACGCCTACCCCTTGATAATGAAGGCGCTTCCCGGCGAGTAGATGCCTTTTGTTCAGTGCCTGAAAAGCTCATGCGTGAAGGAGACGACTGGTGAGGAAGTGGCGCTTACCCCGGTGGAAAAAAACCGGCACCTTCGCGGAGGTGCGGAGAATATCCCGCCCGCCGCGAACATTCTTCGTGGCGGCATCCGTCCTCGCCTCTGCCGCCGTCCTGTTGGCACTCGGTACGCTGACCGGCTTCTTCCCGGACGGCGAGCAGCCGGAGGAGGACAGTTCACGCAGAAGCGACTTCCAGGCACGGTTCCTTCGTACCGTGACGGAGAACCAATTCCGCCCGGAAGACGTCGTGAGGAGCGGAACAGCCGGCGCAGGGCAGGCAGTGAGCCTGGACCTCATTCTGTCCGCGCAGGCCAGAGTCACCTTGCTGTACGTGTGCTGGGGCCCGGGAAGAATCCGCTTCGACGCACCGGGGGAGACGGCGACGCGGCCCTACGCCGCCTGCGCAGGAGACCTCGTCCGCTTTACACCGGAGCGCACCTCCCGCGTGACCCTCACCCCCGACAATCCCTCAACCCACCTCTCCTGGGCGGTCGTACAAGAAGCCGGCGAGCGACATGAAGGGAACAGCGCTTCAGTCCCCCCTGCACCTTCCGTGGAGTGAAGGCGTAATTTCCCGCAGGGAACCGCGGGGAATGTGCGACGCTGCCGAACGCCGACTCGGTAGCGCAGGGGGCCTTTTCCGGATGTCCCTATGCGGCCGGCGGAAGTTGACTGCGGGAGGCCGCGCAGCGGCTGACCGGCGCACTCTCTCAGGGCACTGCGCCGTTGTCAGAACTGGAGCGGGCAAGCGGCTGGGGACGCACGCTCAACGGGAGGTTGTTGCGGCCCCGCTCCGCGGGCAGTCCGCCGAACCCACCCCGGAACAGTTCGGGGTGGTCACCGGTGAGCGTCCAGTGTGGCGTTCTCGGTGTTCACGCCAGTGGAGGGCGAATCGCTCCGGTACAGCCAGTCAGGGAGCAGCTGGTGAACAACCGGCAGAGCCATCACCCGAGTGATGCCGGCCGCTACCGCAATGGCAACCGCCACACCGGCCGTGGACTGCGGGATCCCCGAGGCGTCGATGATCAGCGGAAGACCCGCAGCCACACCAAGGAAGGTCTGGAGGCAGGTACGAAGGGTTCTCTGGTTGGCGTCGGACATGGGTGCCTCCTACTTGGCGGGGATCTTGAGGGTCTGGCCCGGGTGGATGACGTACGGCTTGGTGATGCTGTTCTCGCGGGCGATGGCCTGCCAGCTCACGCCGAGATGGGCACCGATCCCAGACAGCGTGTCGTCGGCGCCCACCCGTGTACGTGGAAGAACCCGAAGTACCCGGCTTGCCCCGCAGCCGCGCGGCGACGCGCTGACGCAGGCCGCTCATCGCGAAGCCCCGCGGATCGACCTTGCCGGGCTGCCACTCCAGATGGCCGATCACGCTGTCCGCGCCCCAGCCGTGCGCACGGCACAGAGCCGCCGATACCCGCTCGATCGCATCGAGCTGGGCACCCGGCCACGGATCCCGGCCGTCGCCAAGGTTCTCGCACTCCCAACCGTAGAAGTGCGGGTTGCCGTCCTTGTCAGCCTTCGCCGCACGCGGCAGCGCCCTCTCCGCGATGACGGCCTGGAGTACCCCGCTGTCGCCCTTGCCCGCATGGTTCGCCCGGCCGTGACCGATGAGGTACACCGTGCCGTCCTTAGCGATCACGCCATGGCACAACGGCCCCGGCAAACCCGCGTAACCGTTCTCACAGATGCTGACCGTGTTGCTCGTGCCGGAAGTGACCGTGTGGTGAATCATCACCCCGTGCGCCGGCCCCCACGGGCCCTTCGCGTTCCGGTTGTGGGTGCGCCAACCAGGCCGCTCGACCACGCGAACACCTTCGGCACGTAGTGCTGCGACCAGACGGTCAGCAGCAAGTGGTGTAGCCACTGCCAGTACTCAACTCTCCCCGCGCCCAAACTTCGGTACATACACCCTGCTGGAACGGGCTACCGGGCTGTACCCGCCGACAGCAACCACAGCTGCAACGCCATCAACAGCAGCGGCGCAACGAACGAACTGATCACCAGACGACGTGTCGCCGCAGCCTGATCCTCGCGCCGCTGCAACTCCCCGCGCTCTGTGGACTGATCGTGCTCACTCCGCAGGCCGGCGAGACCGGCCTCGACCTGTCCGATGCGCTGCTCGGTGGCCCGCTGGTCGGCCCGGTAGACGTCCTGCGTCACCACCTGGTCCAGGCGGGCAGCGAGCTGGGCGAGGTCACCGCGCAGGTCCTCGCGAAGCTGCGACACAGCGCGGTGCAACTCCCACAGGGTGGGCTCGGCGCTCGGCGGCACAGACACCGCAGTCCTCCAGCAGCCCCACGCCTACGCCTGATCGTACGGGTACCAGATGACATGTCCGCGGAAGTGACTGTGTGCCAACACAGACAACGCCCTCTGCACCAAGTTCCGCGACCGTGGGGAGGCTCTCACCTGTCGTTCCAGCTTGCTGGGTCGCGTGCAAGGTCGGCGGCCAGCAGAGGGAGGGGGATGCCGGTGCTCAAGGCCCGTGCCCTCATCAGGAGCAAGGCTTCGGATGAGGGCAGACCAAGATGCTCCGCGAGTGCGCCCGCAGCGCGGTGGGCGCTGAGCCAATGCGCGTCGACCATCCCCTGGGGTTCCCAATCACAGCCGTCCTCCGCCAGCAGCTCCGTTTCCATGTCCTCCAGGAGCCGGGCCACCGCCCGGGCGGCCAGCATCCCCTGCTCGACTGCCTTGCGGTGCGGATACCAGGGGGTCGTGCGATACAGCAGGACCGAACCCAGCGCCTCGTATCCGCTCATCACCGGGAAGGCCCACAAGGCCCGCACCTGCGGCAACTGCTCGCCCACGACCGTGCTGAAGACCGGCCACAGCGGATGGACCTCCCGGAAGTCGCCGACCAGCACCGGACTTGCGCCGACAGCACACGCGATTCCCGGGCCACGCCCCACCTCGAACTGCAACTCCTCCAGACGCAAAGCCACCCGGTCGGAGGCGCACACAAGCTGAGCCTCAGCGATGTGAGGCATCAGCGTGACGGAAGCGCCATCAGCGCCCATCCCCACCCGAAGAGCACGGGCCATCCGCAGAGGAAGACGGTGAGGGTCGGGCTCGCTGGAAGCTTCCGCCAGGACATACGCGGCAACGTGCAATCGCTCACTCATGACACCCCCGGGCGGGTTCCAGAATCGGGACATGCTCCAGCGGGGTCCGGGCCGAACGCACAAGTCCTCCTAGTGTGCGTCGAATTGAAGTGCGGGATACACGCTTTTTGCTGATTCCGCTTCCCGGAACGATTCTTCACCGAGTCCCGCCTTCGCCGCCCCCGCTGGTGGGTTGCTGTGCCGTTCCAGGGCGACCACGGTTCCAGCCACTACCGGGGGAACGCAGACAGACGCCAGGAGCCGCTGCCGCAGGATCAGAGGATGCAGGGGACCGGCCGCCGACGTGTTCGCGGGCGCCAGCGGCCGGGTGCAAGGCGCTCCCCCCAGGAAGTGACCTCGCACGGAGCCCTCACACGGAGCTAGCGCCGGCGGGAGACGCCGCAGCCCCGCGAGGGCGGAACCCAAAAAGTGGCACCCGGGTGCTGCTTCGTGAAGCCCCGGGAAGTTGCAGCCCGGAGAATCACAGAGAGAACACTCCGCACCGGGCCTCATGCCAGCGTAGAGAGACCAGGGGCAGACCGGGAAGAGCAGTGGCCGCATTGGCCAGTTCCGACCCTCACCGTGACAGGCTCCCCGGTCCCCACGCACCGGGGCCCGACAAACTCCACTTGGCGCGAACTGCCCTGCGGGCCGTGACCCTCCAAGAGGTGGTCTCGTTGAAGGAACCGGTGCCCCCAGAGCACCTACTCCACCAGAAGGCTCCCGGCGTGTGCACACCGGGAGCCTTCTGACCTGGCCAATCAGCACCGGTCGTCCTTAGCTCAGCAGCCTACCGGGCCGGTCGGGAGACCTATTGTCAGATTCTGTGGCTGACCGGACAGCCCGATGGCCGGTCGATCAAGCAAGCGGTTTGCGGTAGCGGACGTATTCGTTCTGCCGCCGGAACCCCACGCTCTCGTAGAGGTCGTAGGACCGGTGTGGATTTGCCGTGCCCGTGAACAGCCGGGCGGTCGTTGCTCCCTGTTCGCGAAGGCTTTGCAGCCCGTCCAGTAGCAGGGCCCGGCCGATTCCGAGGCGTCGCTGATCTGTCCGGACACTCAGCTCTTCTACCTCGCCCACGGTGTGGTCGTGACGGCGGATGGAGCAGAGGGCGACGCCGACCATGTCCTGCCCGTTCCAGGCAGCCCTCCAGCATGCCGGGTCGGCGGTGTCGACGAAGTCCTGGAACGGCCATCTCTGAGTGAAGCCGCTGTCCGTGTACGAATCGACGACCGTCCTCCAGGCTGCACGGTAGTGGCTTGTCCCGATCGGTCCCGTCCGTATCCCGGCCGGCAGTTCGTCGTCCGGCTCGGGCATCTGCTGCAGGTCGCCCAGCTCCTGCTCGACCAGACTGAAGACACGTCGGTAGCCGGCTGCGCGCAGAAGTGCCGTGGCGTCCTGCTCGGAGGTCGTGGCGTTCGCGCCGATCACTGCCGTGCGCGCCGTTCCATGCTGTTTGACGAGCCGGCGGATCCGCTCTTCGGCCCAGCTCAGCATGGCTGAGCCGATGCCCTGGCCGCGATGCTCGGGCAGGAGGTAGCCGCGGTGCAGGTATAGCCACGTATCGTCCCGCTCCTGCCACCACCGGATCGTCGAGTAGCCGACGACGCTCCCGTCGCACACCACCAGGATCTGGTTCTTGGACGGCTCCTCCAACTTGGCAGAAGATTCCGCGATCTCGGCTGCTGTCGGGAGCCCTTCCACAACTGACTGGGCATCGACCCGGTCCCGTTCAGCACACCCCCGCCGCACCGCGGCCATGGCGCCGTGGTCTTCGTCGCCGCGATATGGCCGGAACCCGAAGCCGACCGGAAGGTCCTGTCCTGCCGTGCCATCCAACATGACCGGATGATCTCGAACTGCGAGGCAGGCCCGCCACCCTATTCACGCTGCGGTCGTCTGCGGCCGTTCAACGAGCTGGCCGCGTTCGAAACGGGCCCCGGCGCTGTCGAGGGCGACGAGGTGGGGTGCATTCACGGCTCGCCAGCGGGCCTGGGCGGCCTCGACGAGCTTGAAGACCATCGCCAGGGCGGCGGCCCGGGATCCGGCAGCCTTGGTGACCTTGGTCCGCAGACGGACGGTCGCGAAGGCCGACTCGATGGGGTTGGTTGTCCGCAGGTGGATCCAGTGGTCGGCGGGGAAGTCGTAGAACGCCAACAGTGCATCCTCGTCATCGACGATCTTCTTGACGGCCTTGGGGAACTTCGCGCTGTACTGCTTGGCGAACGTCTTGACCGCGGCGGCCGCGTGCTCGCGATCCTCGCCGCGGGCTGAGCTGACTTCGGGAGGCAGCCGAGGCAGTTGGCCGTCTTGTGAACCCAGCACCTTTGGTGGCGGGATTCGGGGAAGACTTCGTTCAGCGCGTTCCACAAGCCGAGGGCGCCGTCGCCGACGGCGAGGACGAGCGCGCGCCTGCCGCGCCGCTGACAGTCCCGCAGCAGGCCCGCCCAGGACTCCGCGGATTTGCGGTAGCCGTCGGTCATCGCGATCAGCTCCCTGGTTCCGTCCGCGCGCACGCCCGTGACGACCAGGACCGCGGCCTTCGCCTCCTCCAGCCGGATGCGCAGGTGGATACCGCCGGCCCAGAGGTAGACGTAGTCCGTGGCCGACAGGTCGCGCTCGCTGAACGCCTGATGGTCGGCCTGCCACTGGGTGGTCTGCCGGGTGACGGTGGCCGGGTACAGGCCAGCCGAGGAGCCAAGGAACTGCTCCAGCGGGCACGAAGTCCCCGCTGGACAGGCCGTGGAGGTAGAGGAGCGGCAGCACCTCGCTGATCTTCGGAGACTTGGGGCACCACGGCGGCAGGATCGTAGAGGAGAACCGATTGCGCTCGCCGGTTGCGTCATTGATGCGCTTGTCGTTGATGCGTAGAGCCTTCACCTCGATCACCCCGGCCGCGGTGGTGACCTTCCTGGGCTCGTGGTAGCCGTTGCGGACCACCAGGCGGCGCCCGCTCTCGTCTCGCTAGACGGTCAACTCGGCTATGTAGAGGCTGACGTCAGCCTCCAGGGCGGCGGCCAGCATCCGTCTCGCGCCCTCGCGGACGATGTCGTCGACCAGAGAGCCGGTCTCGGTCGTTCCATCGGCATTGACTACGCTCAGCACGGGTGTGCCTTCCCAACCGACGGTGCAACGTCGGCCTACTCGATGACCAGAAGTCGATCACTCGGGAAGGTACGCCCTTGCGTCCAACCTGAGGCCGATCCACAGGACATGAGCATTGCTCCGGCATCGGCATGGTTCAGGCCGACGTGTGACCGGATATTCTCGGACGTCCACGGTGCTGGAACCATTCCGGCGCCAGGATCGACATCACCGTCGTGTCCACCCGCCTGCCGTCCCAGAGCAGTGCGTCCCGCAACACGCCCTCAGCGACGAACCCCACCTTCTCGTAGGCCCGGCGGGCCCGCGGGTTGAAAGCGTAGACCTCTAGCGAGATGCGGTGCAGCCTCAGTTCCTCGAAGCCATACCCGATGATCAGACGGGTCGCCTCGGTCCCCAGCCCCGTTCCATAGGTGCCGGGCACAAGGCAGATCCGGAAGCTGCAGCTTTCGTTGTCTGGGTCCCATTCGTTGAGGACCGCCTCGCCGATGACGTTGCCCGACCCATGTTCGATCACGGCAAGGTCCAGCCGGTCATCCTGCTCCTGGCGGCTGCCGTACCAGGCTCGTATGCGTCCTTCATCGGGCGCTCCGTCGTGATGACTGCCGGTCAGCCGGGATGCCTCTTCGTCCAGGAACATCGGCATCAGCGCAGGTACGTCGTCCGCTGTGACGGGTCGAAGTAGCACCTGTTCCCCTCTCAGCGACGGCTTGGTGCGGAAATCCGGGCGTGAAGCACTGCGAACATGATCGGCCATGGCCGCATTGTGTCCGGTCGACCAACTCGACGTCTTCCTGGTATTCGCCACGGGCCCCGTGATCAGGCAGGCAGGGCCTCGTTGATCCGGCTGGTGGTTGTGACAGTGCACGCTCACAAGTGCGCTGGCCCGCAACCGCAACGTCGGTGCAGCCGGCGATCGTGCTCGACGGCCAGCGGCTTCGGCGCCGCCCACGGGCGCACACCCCTTGGTCGGGTTCTGCGGGGACAAAGGGCCTCCAACGCCTCGGACAGCGAGCCCTGCGCGCAGGGAGCGAGGGGAAGGAGCGGAACCCTGCACGGCGCATGGGAATGCCCGTAATGTCGCGCACCCTTTTGCAACATTGGGTGCGGCGGGGGGATGCTGCGCAATCTTGGGCAACTAGGTGGCCTTTCGGGACGTGCTGGGGGCAGTCTTGGGGGGTTCCAGGGATGCCGGAAGAGGGCCAGCGGGTCTTCTTCGGGTGGCTCCTGGTCCGGCTGGCCGCGACGGGGAAATACGGACGCTGCGGCGCCACGCCTGTGGGGCGCCGCAGTTCCAGCGTGCCGCGAAGCAAGGAAGCCTGCTGGCTCTCCGGTATTCCTTCGCGGGGCGGTGGCCGGTATTTCCTGATTCCTTCGAGTCCGGGTGAGGTGGTGCGTGAAGGAATCGCTGCTGCGGGCCAGGCGCACCCGCCTGGGGGGACGTGCCGGGCGTACGGGGGACACCTCCCGCACGCCCGGCACGAGCGGTCGTTGCGCGACTGGTCTGCGCCGGCCCTTTCCCCCGGCAACCGCATCCTGATCGTCGTGAGTTCGCTCAGCGCGGGCGCCGCCAGTGAGCGAGGCCGGGCACAAGCCCGGACGGAACGGCATTCCACGCTCAGTTCCTGCGGAACAAGCCCCGCATGCTGTCCTGGTGGCGATGCCGGCCGGTGCACCCCGGGGAACGGCGGGCGCCCCCGGAGGCGGTGCGGCAAACCGCACCGAAAGCGCCGTGCCCACCTTTGGTGCGGAAGCTGGGTGTCCGAGAACGCGGGATCGACAGCGCCGGTGCGCAGGGCTCCGCAATACCGGATGAGCGCCACGCATTCCTTCCTCTTCCGTCGATTCGGCCACGGTGACCGGATTCGGAGTGCCCTGCGGCATGTGCCATGGGAATTCGGCACCTTCCGTTCGCGAGTCTGTGCGAAACACATCCTTTTGAGGGACTGCCTGCGGGTGGGTGGTCTGTCTACGATTCTCACGAGAGCCCGTCATGCAATCCCATATGGGATTTGGGGATCTTGAGGATCGCAGTCGGTCCCCTCGGTGCCGCCTGCGGTAGGGAGCCGGACAACTCTGGAAAGAGGGCGCGGTATGCAGATCGACAACGGTGTTACTGCCAGCGACATCCCCGACGCGGAGTGGGTCAAGAGCAGCGCGAGCGAGAAGGACGGCAACTGTGTGGAAGTCGCCAAGCTGAACGGTGGCGCGGTTGCTGTACGCAACTCGCGCTTCCCCGACGGGCCCGCGCTGGTCTTCACGCGGGCGGAGATGAGCGCGTTCCTGACGGGCGCGAAGGACTCGGAGTTCGACCGGATGACCGACTAGCGGCCTGAGACCTCGGGCCAAGGCTTGGAGCGGCGGGGGTGAGGCCCCATCCTGAGTGAGGGGGCGTCTGCCCTCCTTGCACAGTGGGAGTTTCATGTCCGCCGTTCCTGACCTTCCCGAGTCCCCGCAGGAGGGGGCTTCCGTCGTTCCCCTCCGCCAGGACGGCCAGGCCGCCGTCTGGATCATGGTGGGCGAGCAGCTGCGCAGATGGCGCCAGAGCCGTGGTCTGGGGCTGAAGGACGTGGCCCCGGTCATCCGGGGCTCGGTGTCCAAGATCAGCAGACTGGAGCGGGGCGAGAGCCCGCCCAAGGACCGAGACGTGCTCGATATCGCGCGGCACTACGGCGTCTCCCCGCAGGAGATGCGGGAGATAGAGAACCTCCTCATGCAGGCGCACCGGGAGCAGTGGTACGAGCACTACGCCGACGTGACGCCCAACTACTTAAAGCGCCTGATCGCCCTGGAGGGCATCGCGGTAGACCTCCGTACCTACGAGAACCGTGTGGTGCCCGGCCTCCTGCAGACCGAGGACTATGCGCGGGCCGTGGTCAAGGCGTCCATGCCCAACGCCACGTCGGAAAAGATCGACCGGATCGTCCGGCTGCGCATGGCGCGCCAGCTGATTCTCAATCAGGACATGCCCCGGGTTACCGCGCTGCTCGACGAAGCCGTCCTGCTCCGGCCCTGCGGGGACTCCGAGGCGATGTGCCGGCAGATGCAGCACCTGGTGGACCTCTCGGAGGAAGAGAAGGTCAACATCCGCATCGTGGAGTTCGTCCGCGGAGCCAGCCTCTCGCCGCCCTACCCGCTCACGCACCTGCGCTTCCAGGACGACGGGCCGGCGGAGCTGGCCTATGTCGAGCACGTCACGGGAGCGACCTACATCACCCGCCGGACTGAGCTGGACGAGTACCGCAACATCCTCGACGAACTGATGGGCGCCGTGGCCACCGCGGAGGACAGCCGGGTCCTGCTGAAGAAGGCCGTCGGGCGGTACTCGTAGGAGCCCCGCCCGACGGCCCGGGCTCAGAGTGTGGCGACGCCTCCCCATTCGACCCAGTCGGTTGCTCGGCGTCCGGGCGGCGGGGGCGGTGTGTCGGGCCGCCAGTCGATGACGTCCCCCAGACCGTCCTCGGTGATCGTCAGCCCGTCGAAGTACGCCCGCACTTCGTCCCCGCTGCGCACCCGGCCCCAGTTCCCTCGGGTGCTCTCGTCCATGAGCCGGGTCACGTCATGGCGCACGGCGGGGTCGTCGCTGACGAGCTGGCAGATGACCATGCAACTGCCGGGGACAAGCCGGCTGGCCACCGCCTCGATGACCGCGGCCGGGTCCTTGTCGTCGTCCGCGTCGGGAAGGCAGTGCAGGACGGAGACGAACAGGGCCGCGATGGGCTTCTTCCAGTCGAGGAAGCCCTTTGTGGCCTCGTGGATCTTCTCGGTTTCCCGCATGTCTTCGTGCAGGACCAGGGTCTTCTCGTTCTCCTGCAGGAGGGTACGGCCCTGGGCCAGCACGATGGGGTCCGTGTCCACGTAGACGACCTTGCTCTCGGGCTTGAGGCGCTGGGCGATCTGGTGGACGTTGTCCTGGGTCGGCAGGCCCGACCCGTGGTCAAGGAACTGGGTGATGCCGAAGTCCTTGACGAGGTGGCGTACCACCCGCTGAAGGAAGGCGCGGTTGTTGCGGGCCAGTAACTGGGTGCTTGGCGCGATCTCGAGAAGCAGCGCGCAGGCATCTCTGTCGGTGGCGTAGTTGTCGACGCCTCCCAGCAGCCAGTCGTACATCCGGGCCACGCTTGGCGTGTTCATGTCGATGGAGTGAGTAAGGGGATGCTCCCCAGGCTTCATTTGCCCCCCCGAGGTCTTGGGCGAAGGCCCTCCGAATGAAGGAAACGCCCATGCTAGAGAGCTTCTTCACTGTGTGGCTAGTCGCCCGTCCGATGGGTTAATCGAACAGTCGGCAGGGGCAGGAAAAGGGGAGCGAGGGGAGAGAAAAGGGGCGCATGAGCACGGCGAAACGTGCGCATGCGCCGGGTACTGTCACCGGGCGAGTGGGTCCGTGCCCATCGTGCGGTCCGCAGTGCGCAGCAGGGCCTGCAGGGACGCGGTCCGCAATCCCATCAAGTCCGCTGCCTGCGCGTCGCTCAGCTGCAACTGCTCGTGCAGCAGCACGGCATCGGCCTGCGGATCCGTCAGCGAGTGCAGCGCACCGCGCGCGGGACCGCCGCCACCGCGGCCCTTCTCCTGGTCGGCGATGGCCCGGCTCAGCATGTCCCAGGCGGCGGCGGCAGGGCAGTCACCGCTCAGCACCTCCGCCCACCGCTCGGACAGCTCTCCGAAGGCCGCGTGCACCGAGCGCTCCGCGACACGGCGGTTCCCTGTACGGGCCTGCGCGTACCGGAGATAGGCATGCTGGGTCAGTTCCCGAAACGCCCAGTACTCCAGCGCAGGCCCATTCGGACCGGAGAGGCCGACGGCCGGGAAGCCAGTGCGGGACGAGGTCACGGGCAACTCACCGCCCGCCCGACGATGCAGCAGCGACCAGCCGGGCATAGTGCACCGACTCCCACAGCGGCCGGACCAGTGCGGGATCGGCCGCCAGCAGCGTCGCAAGCCGCGCCGTGGTGGGCCAGTCCGGCACAATGCCACTCGCCAGCACACCGATGGCGGCCTCGGAAGTGACGTCGGTTCCGCGGCACAGGTCGGCGAGATCGGGCTCCCCCGCGGCCAGGTGCAGCCCGCGCAGAGCCGCGCACAGATGCCGCTGCGCCTCGCCGGCATCCTGAAACGACGGACGGGACACACCCTGCGCGGCCTCCCACACCAGACGCAGATCCTCCGGAGCGCCCTGGAAGACCAGCGCCAGCAGACGGGTCTCGGACCAGGACGGCACAGCACTCCCGCTCACGAACCGCAGGAAGAGGGAGAGCTCCAGGCCGCACTCGGCCGCAGCCTGCCCGGCAGGGACACCAGAGCGGCGCTGCAGCGCCTCCAGTGCGCGTCCCAGCGCACCCTCCGCAGGTGGACGGTGCGCACGCGCGCTCCCCGCCAACTCCCGCGCGTGCGGGCGGGACTGGGGAGGCACACGCCGGGCCAGGGGAACGCGGGCCGGGCGTCCGGCCAGAAGACGACCGGCCCTCTTCTCACTCCAGCGGCCCCGGGCGGACGCTTCGCTGACGCCGGCGCTCGCGGCGATCTCCTCCCAGGCGGCCCCGGCCGAGCGGGCGTCGTGTACAGCGGCGACCGGGTACACAGCCACCTCCTGCTCCAACTGCTGCGCCTGGGACAGGAGAAGCGGGAGCGGGGCATCCCGCCGCTCCGCCGCCAGGAGCTGCTCGGCCAGCACCACCACGGCGGCGGCAACGGTCTGGCCGTACTTCGGTGAGGCGGCGGACCGCGTGCGGCGCTGCCGGGCGACGCGGTCCCGGGCACGCTGTGCCCGCCGCCGGCAGGCACGGTTGCAGTACTCCCTGGGCCGTCCGACACCAGACTGTTTCAGGGGGTTTCCGCAGTAACCACAAATACTCGGACATGACTGCACAGGCATGACAAGCCCCATCTCGCAGCAGAGATACGGGACAAGGACGTCCCGCGGGAAAGGTGCCGGGGGGGGGGGGGGGGGGGGGGGGGGGGGGGGGGGGGGGGGGGGCCGCGCGGGCGGGGGGGGGGGGGGGGGGGGGGGGGGGGGGGGGGGGGGGGGGGGCGGCGGCGCGCGCGCGGCCCCCCCCCCCCCCCCCGCCCCGGGGGACGTCAGCGCAGGCAGATGCGCTGGTAGTGCACGGTGGAGCGGTCGCACGCGGCGACCATCAACCCGAGCAGCGGCAGCGCCGTCGCGGGCCACGGGTCAACGCCGGTGGCCATGACCCACACCACCACGACGATTACCAGCACCAGGCTGAACCGCAGCCTGATGTCCCACAGGCCGGCGAGCGACGTTTCCCAGTGTCGCGGAGCAGGCATACTGGCATTGCGGAGTACCGGGGACGCCGTGCTAAGGGCCCGGTGCTTTCGAGGGGACAAGCTGATCAACCTTCCTTTTCTGTTGTGTTGAAGCGGCCTTTCGGACGGTTCCCGGGTCGCACCCCGGGGGCCGTCGCCTCAGCCACGGCAGGCGCCGTGTGCTTTCGGTCACGAAGACCATACCGCCAGTCAGGTGACTCCTTTGACTCTTTGCGGTCCTTCACCCAGTCCCGATCCTTCTTCCTTCCGTGCAAATGACTGCAGCCATGCAACTCCTGAAAAGGCGGGACCTGCGCCGGCCCGGTTTACGGGCGAAGAGTGAACGTTTTTGATCGAATGTGCTCGCTTAGGTCGCCCTCAATTGGCATGTTTCCGGCACTTGAGGACGTGCATCAATCTCTATATGACCAATTCTGAGAAATGCGCAGTTCAATCGCTCCACCATCATGGATGAGGGGTGCGTGCGCCGTTCTCCACAAGCGGATGGCCGCGATCCGGTCCCTTCTGCACGTGCAGATGCAAAAGAGGAGTCTTCGCTTTAGCGAAATTCGGTGCAGTGCGGGAGGTCGGCGGCGACCGCATGCAAGGCGTCGTGCACCGGGCGCCCCGCACTGACAGGCTGACAGGGTCGCGTGAAGGGCAAGAGAGGGGGCGTTGCGATTCGCCACGCGAATTTGCGCCCTCTGTTCGCCGTCCCATGCCCCGGAGTGCGCGGGTGTGATGGACGAGTCTATTCGAAAGCCGTAGTTCTCTTCGGCTACGAGTTCTAGGGAAGCAGGCCGTCCGCGAGGATCCGAGGAAGGCACCCAGCCGGCCTCGCCGCGCTCGGACGCGCGGCGTCCGGGCGGTGAGGGGCCGGGTTCAGGGCAAGGATCGTGGTGGCCCGCACGGCAACCAGCACGGCCGCCGGTGAGGCCACCAAAGGGCTGACACGGCCCGCGGCCCCCGGCCGGACCGGTGGAACACCCGCTGTCAGTGCTGTCGGTTACCGTCCCGCGCATGCCGAAGAAGAGGAAGAAGCCTGCGCGTGCACAGCGAAACGGTTCACCTCCCGCCCGGGGCCACCGTCCGGATGAGATCAGCCTCGGCGGCCCGCGGGTGCCGTCGCGCGGCTGGGCCTTCCAGGCGCTGATCGACCATCTGACGGAGGCCGGTCAGCCGCCCCTGCAGTTCACGGCCCAGGTGCCCGACGGGTATGAGTCTGGCTTCACGCCGCAACCGGATGCCCCGCGCGCGCCGCTCCAGGCAGGTTGGTACCTCCAGACCAACCTCGCCGTTCCCGTCTACAACTGGGTCTACTCCCAGCAGCAACTCGCCGACGATGAAGGGGCATTGGATCTGCGCCGCCGCGGGTTCGCTCTGTACATGGCGCACTCGGCCAGCACCCGCGGCCGGGCGGACGCCGGCTTCGCCAGCGCAGAGGTCATGGAGACCTGGGAGCCGATCGTGGCCCCCGACCCCGCCATCGTGGCCGCCGACCACTACGGCGGACACCCGCCTGCCTACAGCGCCGCGGCCCCCGTGCCGCTGCCGGCCGGGGCACCGCGCACGGTGGGGGTCCTCGACGTGGACTACGCACGCGTGGCGGGGCGCACGCTGCCGGAGCGCTGGGACGTCGACGTCGTGGGCCTTCTGGTGATGGAACGTCAGGGAGCGGACCCCGTGGCGGACGCCACTGTCTGGCGGCAGCGCGCCTTCCACACGTTCCGAGACCACAGCCTGGCGGATCTCAACGCGGCTGTTGAGGACATCGACCTGTTGCTCGGCCACAACCTCTTCGACGGTGACTACCGCTGCCTGCGCACCTACGGCGAGCTGGTGGACGTCGGCGCGCTGGCCGCGAAGACGGTGGACACCCTGTACGCCGCACGGCGCCTGGCCGCCGGTGCCCCGGCACGGCTGGATCTGACCACGCTGGCCCGGGCGCAGGGCCTGCGCGAGCGGGCGAAGGAGGCGTCGCGGACGCAGGCGCACCGGGGCATCGCCACCACCGGGGACGCAGAGGACCGCTGGTACTTCCAGCCGGTCTCCGATGACTGCGAAGTGATGCTGGAGCTCTGGCTGCAAATGATCACCCGTCGGCGCCTGCGCACGGTTCTCAGGACCGGCGAGCCGGTGGAGTACGAAGTGGGTGACGACGCTCTGCGGCTGCTCCTGGAGCCACCACTGACATCGGACACCTTCATCCGGCTGCTGACCACGAAAGGAACGGTCTATCCGCTGCATGGCGCGGCACGCAACGAGAGCATCGCCAGGATCCACCGCGAGGTCGAACGGCAGCGGGCCACCGGCACTGCGCCCCACACGCACCCGCCCGCTGCTCACCGTCAGCGCTGCGCTGCCCCCGGCGACGAGGGCGGGATCCAGTGCGACCAGCTCATCGCGGTGACGGACGCGTACTGCCGCAACCACCGGTCCCAGCGGCGCTGCCGGGGAAACCCGGCACTGGACGACACCTGCACCACCGTCGTCGGCCGCGACCTGGCGCACTGCCCCTGGCACCGGATGACCGCGCTCTACGTGCCCCTGGGGCAGCGCCTGTTCGCAGACTTCACCCTTCCCCTGCCGCTGCAGGGGTGGGACCGGGGCAGCGACTGGGGATACGACACCGGAACGCGCTCCTTCTTCGCACGGCTGTATCGCAACGGCCGCGACCCGTCGGAGGAACCCACCCTTTGGCTGTCGGGCATCCGGCCCGACCTGGGCGACGTGGTCGCGCTCGCCCAGGCGCTGCAGGAGGCGACCGGAGCGCCCCGACGCGCAGTGGTGGACGCCCTGACGGCCGACCGCAGGTCACCCCAGCAGCGCGCGGCGGCCACGCAGAACTGGGAACCAGCAGCATGCGCCGACCCCTGCCCCTGCGGCACCGATGACTGCGGCCACGGCGCACCCTGCGCCGACGACGAATGCGCCGGCCACGACATCCACACGATGCGTGACCCGACTGGCGAAGCAGACGTGACGGCCTGGCAGGACTGCTTCGAGTGCTGCGAGGGCTGCAGTGCCAGCGTCGTCGACCGCTCGCTCCCGCAGTCCCCCTGGGGGGAGATGGCGCCGGACGGCACCGTGACGGTGTACGGCGGAGTGGCCCACCACGAACTCGGCATGGAATGACCGCGGGCGCGGTGACGCCGATCCCGCGGTGGCGTGGGCGACGTGGCCTGCGGCTCAGGGGCCCTGCGGTGAGTACTTGGCGAGAGTACGCGCCGTAGCGTCAATCAGGTCCGTCGCTCTCTGGTGGCAGTCCGCACTGACTCTGTGGCGTTCGGCGACGCGTTCCAGGAGTTCTCGGCACTGCCTGCGCGTGATCCGACTGGCAGCAGAACTTGCGTGCACCGCTCTCTCTGTCGCTCGCTGCGCGCGCTGCTGGGCGAGGGTGACGAGGTGCGGGGCCTGGTTGAAGGGATCCACGCGGTGAAGATACCCCGCCGGCAAGCACGGATAGGGCGGTGCACACGGGGAGGCGGTTCCCGTGCGCCTCTTGGACCGGCACTCTCAGGTGGCGCACGGGGGTCCCCGGGCGGTGCCCCGCCGTGCCGCCGCGTCACGGGTCTCGGCGGCGCGCACAGTTCCTCCACCCGGGGGGACAGCTCCCCGTAACGGCCCGCCTGCGCTGCATGGGCGTGTGCGCAACCCCTGGCCGGCCGCCGCCGGCGGTGGCGCCGTGGGGAGAGCCGGTAGCCTGGAGAGGCAGCTTCCCCTCGGGCGGCTGTACGGCGGTGGGGCCCGCCGTACCCAAACCGTGGCCGTCGCCGGTCACCAACGGTCCCTACCTGACCTTTCCGCGCGCGAGCGTGCGGATACGAGACGATCAGGTAGGAGCCTGAAGCTGTGGACCTAGGGCCTGTCCGATGGGTCGCGTGACAGGCTGACTGGTGAATCGTTCCGTTCGTTGTGGGGCGGGGTGATCTGACCGATGCGGAGTGGGCCCGGCTGGCACCGCACCTGCCAATGAGTGCAGGCCGAGGCGGGCGGTGGAAGAGCCACCGGGTGGTGATCAACGGCATTCTCTTCCGGCATCGGACCGGCATCCCATGGCGGGACCTGCCCATGCGATTCGGCAAGTGGAAGACGGTGCATGACAGGCACCGCAGGTGGTCGGCGGACGGCACCTGGGACAGGATCTTGCAGGCCGTCCAAGCCGACGCCGATAGCGAGGGCCGTCTCGACTGGACGATGGCGGGGGTGGACTCGACGGTCTGCCGGGCACATCAGCATGCGGCCGGTGCACGCAAGCAGCCTCCGCGCGTCCCCGGCAAGCGAAGTCGGCCCGCTCATCATCGGGACGACGAAGGGCTGGGCCGTTCCCGAGGAGGGCTGACCACGAAGATCCATTTGGTAGGTGAAGGCGGACGGCGTCCGCTAGCCGTACTCATCACACCGGGGCAGGCAGGCGATGGACCGCAGATGATCCCGGTACTGGAGCGCGTGCGCGTGCCGCGTTGGGCCGGCGGACGCCCTCGCACTCGCCCGGAGCATCTCAGCGGCGACAAGGCGTATAGCTCCCGCCACAACCGCCGCTATCTGCGACGCAGACAGATCTGGCACACCATCCCCGAGCGCCGCGACCAGCAAGCCCACCGACGAAACCGCGGTAGCAAGGGCGGGCGGCCCACCGGCTTCGACCGGACCCGGTATGCCCGCAGGAACGAGGTCGAGCGAACGATCAACGCCCTCAAGGGCTTCCGTGCCGTGGCCACTCGATTCGACAAACGGGCTTACATCTTCCACGGCACGGTGACCGTCACCGCGATCCGGCTCTGGCTCCGCTCGTGAGCCCCTTCTCGCCTGCTTCCGCCCCGCCCTGGCCTACCGCAGGACGGGTCGGTTGGCGGATGTGTACTCGGCCGCGATGTCGAACACGCTGGCACAGCGTGGGCATTCAGCCTTGCCGAAGAGGTAGGCGATTCCGTCAGCGAGTGCCTCGCGCCCGTCGCGGACGGCAGTCTCGTACATCCATCGGCCGGTACCGGAGAGCGCCTCGGAGGGCGCCGGCCGTAGGTCACGGCGGTCCACGTCGCCCAGGTTCCAGTCCCGGATCGCTGAATAGCGCCCGTGGTCCCCGACGGCGATCGTCACTTCCACGGCGCAGTGGGGGCACGCCAGGTGGTAGAAGTCGTCCGTGAAGTCCCCCAGGACGGCACTCCAGTGGTACTCCTCCATGGCCGCGAGCGAATCGAGGAAGGCCGGGAGGTAGTCGACCGGCCGCGATTGCAGGTGCCGGTCCAGCAACTCACGGAACCCGGAGATCTCGTCGGCGCAGTCCGCCAGCAGATCATCACAGCCATGATGTCCTGCCGCGCGCCGCAGGATCGTTCCCGCCAGTGCACGCGCCCGTGCACTCCTGGAGGCAAGGCACATCAGGCGCGGCAAGGCGGCAAAGCTGGCGGGGAAGACGAGGTCGTGTTCGAGGACCAGCCGGTATCCCAGTTCCTTCCATGCTTCGGCGTCGTCCTCCAGCTCCACCTGTTCCAGAAGCACGGGGACTCGATCGACATCCCCGTAGCAGTCGTGCATCTGCGTCCAGTTCACCACCTGGGCATTAAAGCGCCTCATGACGGCCTGATCGGACGTCCCTGTTCTTGACTCATCGGACAGGCCCTAGACCGCCCCGAACACCCCGCACCGGCCGCCGGCTGGCAGGCCGAACCCGCCGACCCGGACACCGCCATCGACCCGTG
Organism: Streptomyces sp. NPDC004111; assembly: GCF_042874215.1. Lineage (NCBI taxonomy): Bacteria > Bacillati > Actinomycetota > Actinomycetes > Kitasatosporales > Streptomycetaceae > Streptomyces > Streptomyces sp. NPDC004111. The sequence continues at coordinate 451,323 of NZ_JBIAMU010000003.1, read as the reverse complement.
GCCTCCCGAAAAGGCACCACGCCCCAGGAACCGACGGTCCGAGATCCTTGCCGTCATCGCGTGCGGCGGCGTCATCGGTGCCTGCGCCCGCTACGGCGCCACCCTCCTGTGGCCGACTACCCCCACCGCGTTCCCCTGGACCGTCCTGTGGATCAACGTCACTGGCTGCGCCGCCATGGGCATGTTGATGGTGCTGATCGGCGAGAGGTACACCGTCCATCCGCTTGCCCGCCCGTTCCTCGGCACGGGTGTCCTGGGCGGTTACACCACCTTCTCCACCGCGACGATCGACACGCAACGACTTGTCGACCACGGGCGGCCCGGCAGCGGGTTGCTGTACGCGGCACTCACCGTGCTTGCTGCGTTCGCCGCGGTCTGGGCCGCAGCCGCCCTCACGCGCCTCGCCTTCCTCCCGCCGCGCACGGCCGCAGAACGGGGGCAGTCATGAACTGGCTGATGGTCATCGTCGGGGCGGCCATCGGCGCCCCGGCGCGCTACCTCACCGACCGCGCCATCCAGGCCAGCCACCACACAGGTTTTCCGTGGGGCACGTTCACGGTCAACCTCGTGGCCTGTGCCGGTCTCGGATTCCTGACCGGCGCCGCCACCGCCGTCCCCGCCGCACTCCAGGACCTGATCGGCCCTGGTCTGTGTGCGACGCTCAGCACCTACTCGACGTTCTCCTTCGAGAGCGTGCGCCTGGCCGAGACCGGAGCGGCGTCCCTCGCCGCAGCCAATGCCGCCGCCAGCATCCCCGCCGGGCTCGGTGCCGCGTACCTCGCCACCACGCTCGCGCACACCCTGGTCGGCTGAAGCGACCGCACCGCCAACGCCGCGTTTCCGGTCCGGTCGAACCGCGGCCGGCGCGATGTGCACCGCGGTACCGAAACCGGCGGAACGGCACCGTGGCGCGGTGTGGAATCCCGCCCGGCCCCGGGGGAGTTCGCACACGGTCCGTTCGGCACAGAGCCGCGGCCCCGCCCTGGCCACCGTCCCTCGCGCGGCGGTCAGTCCTCCTGCGGCTGGCGGTCAGGCCGGGGGAGGTGCAGGCGGCGGTGGAGAACATCGTCGGCGCAGGACAGCAGTGGCCGGTGGTGGGCGTAGGCGTAGCCACGCAACAGGGCCAGGGCCTCGGCGCAGGGGATGGCGAGCTGGGCGGCAACCATGCCGGTGGCCTGATGCACCGCAGCAAAGGGCAGGCCCGGTGCGTCGGCGGGGGTGACAGCCTCGTCCTGCGGGCGGGCCGCCTGGTCCAGGGCCCGCTCGGCGAGGTGATCGGCCAGGGCGAGAGAGTCGAGGAACTGGTCGATGCCGAGTTGCCCGGGCCGGACGCGGTGCCCGGTGAGCGCGCCGAGCGTGGTGGCGCCGATGCGCAGAGGGAACGCGAACACCGCGCAGATGCCGAGTTCCTGGAGGGCGACGGGCAGGGTGGGCCAGCGGCCGTCGGCGTTGGTGGCGGGGTCTTTCACATCGGGCACCAGCAGCGGGGTGCCGAGGTGGACGGCGTCGACGCTGGGCCCCTGGCCCTGGGTCTGCTGCAGATCCTCCAGCGCGAGCGCGCGCTCCCCGGAGATGTGCACCACCTCGGCCGCCGTGCTGTCGGTGGCGAGGCGAAGCCCCAGGCCGTCGAGGTCGAGTGCCTGCGCACAGAGTCCCAGCGGCCACGGAACGGGTGCGCCAGGCGGCCCGGGCACGCCTGGCAGACGGTGGGATTCTCGCTGCGGGGGTGACGTCACGCCCCACCTCCGCTCTGCTGCTCGCCCCCGCCCCCGGCGTATCCGGACAGGGTTCCTCCTGCAACTATCCAGGATTCAGGCACCGGTTGGCGGGCATTCCCGCCTACTGGTGCCATCCGGAGCCGCCAGCAGTACCCGTCAGCCACAGGCGTCCGGGCCTCCGGCTGGGGGACGAAAGCCCAGTCCGGGCTCGGGTTCGTCACCGGTTCACGGCCCATGCGCCAGGTGCGCCCCGGCCGGTGTTGCACACACCGACGGCCGGGGCGCAGTGCGGCCGTACGCGTGGGTGAGGTCCGCACGGCCACGTAGGAGCATAGGGGACAACGGGCGCCGCGCACCGTCTCCGAGAGCCCGATTCTGAGATTCCCGTGTCAGGAATCCCGTATTGGGATCCGTTTCATCGAACGGGTGGACCTCGCGGTCCGGGCCGACGGGAGTTGCTGCGCGCGGACCCGGGCCGGGACACTCGGGGTGTCACCGGGAGGGATCAGAGAAATGCCAGAAGAGCCAGGACCGTCCACGCGCCGCCGTCAGCTGGCCGTACTGCTGCGCCGGCTGCGGGCCAGCGCAGGCATGACGCTGGAGGAGGCCGGGGCCGCGAGCCACACCTCCCGGGCGGCGGTCCACCGGGCGGAGAGGTCGGATGCCACCGCCAGGGTGCCGCTCGTCGAGGCCCTGTGCCGGGCGTACGGTGCGCCGGACGACATCCGTGCGGCTGCGGTGGAACTCGCCGTGACGGCGAAGGTCAAGACATGGTGGCAGTCGGCCCCTCCGGCGGTTCCGAAGCAGATCCTGCCGCTGGTGGCGCTGGAGCACGAAGGCTGGCAGTCCTGGCAGTGGGCTCCCTCCCGTATTCCGGACCTGCTGCAGACCCGGGCGTACGCCGAAGCGGCCGTCCGGGACGGCGCGGAGGACCTGCCGCACGAGGACGTCGCTGCGCTCGTGGAGTTCCGGCTGCGACGCCAGGAAGTCCTCAGGCGCGCCTCACCGTTCCACGTGGTCCTGGACGAGGCCGCACTGCGGCGCCCGGTGGGCGGGACAGCGGTCATGGCCGAGCAGCTGTCCGCTCTCGTCCGCAGTGCCACCGCCCCGCACCTGGCACTCCACCTTCAGGTGCTGCCGCTGTCGGCGGGATTCTGCGGTGCCGAAGGAGGATTCACGTACTTCCGGGGTCCCTACGCCTACGAGTTCGACGTAGTGCACTACACCACCCTCGGCGGGGCCTTCTACCAGGAGGGCGCCGAGGAACTCGCCCGCCACCGGTCCGTGTTCGCCAGACTGCAGGCCGCCTCGCTCTCCGAGCCCGCCTCGCTGAAACTGATCGAGACCCTCGCCGAGGAGTCACCGGCAACGCTCTCCTGAACCGCACCGAGCTGCCGGCGCCGTCGCCGTACGCGGTAAGCGGCGGAAGGCGCCACACGCGGCCCTCCTGCGAATAGACCGGCGACACGCCGACCGGGAATCACTTATTGGGAATCTCGCCTGCGCTACCGTCCGGCAGCACCCTCCGTACGCCTGGCTGGCACGGAGGCTGTGTGCGGGGTGCGGCGGTCGCGCTCATCCGCCGCACCCCGCCCTCGCCTGCGCCGCATCCCTGTCGAGGGGCGGTGCAGGCGAGGGGTCCGCCGCCGCTGCGCGGCGCGCCCCGGCCCGGCGCCGTTCTTGCCGGCAGGGGCGTTGGCCCTGCGTGCGTCAGCGACAGCCGGATCCCCTCGACGTCTTGGCGTCCACAGCCCGTGAACACTGCACGCCCCTGCCCCGTACGAGAGGACGGCCCGCGCAGCCGCCCTCCGCGCGCCTGTGCCCGGGCTGCGCGTGGCCGTATAGCGACACGCGTGCGGTGAGAATCTCGCGCCGGGAATCTCATTCCGTTAGTGTGGGACCGCGCACCCCGCAGTCCCTGTCTGTAAGGGGTGCGTGCACGGGGCGTCGACTCGCGCCCCGGTCCCGCCCGCGCCAGGCCCTTCTCGCCGGGGGCCGCGGCGCGGGCGGGGCGCACCACGCTGCTGCCTTGCGGTCGGCAGTCCGACCTGCCGTGCCGGGAAACCGGTTTGCAGGCGGCACTGCGCCGCCGCTTGCCGCGGCCCGGCTGAGGAGGTCCTGGGAGGTGGGCCGATGAGGGCATACGAGGCCAACAGTGCTGACGTTCTGGGAGCGCCGGATGCCGGTGTGCGGCGGACGGTGCCGCGCAGTCCACCACCTGGTCGGGCCGTCAGGGCGGCCTCGGCTCTCTGGCCGGGCGGGTCGTGTGCGAACACCACGTGCGACCACGGTGATTCCACGGGGACGGCGGCGGACTCTCCCATCGGCCCGCCCCGGGGCGCTGCCGCCTGCCGCGCAGACGAGAGGTGTCCGGCCATGTGCCCACGCTTGGCCGGCAGCCTCGCCGGGCGGCCTGATGCCCCTGCCGCCTCTCACGCGTGGCCTCCGGCAGACAGCACCCGGCCTTCAGGGAAAGGACTTTCAGCCGATGGAACCTTCTTGGGGGGATTCTCCCAATCTGATCCGGTTCGACAAGACCGGTCGGGGCCGCGCCGACCTGGAAGAGATCCGTGCGCTCGTCACCTGCGTGGCCGGGACGCGCATATTTCCCGGCTGGGACACGGTCGTTCAGGCAGTGCTCGAAATGGAGGCGGCCTTCCACGTCCTCGTATTCGACGCCGTAACCAACGGGGTTCCCGAGAGGCTGTACCCGCGCTACATCCGGGCCGTGACGGAAGGGCGCAGCCTGATTCGGGCCCGAGCGAAAAAGACCTACGACGACGTCTTCCCCCCGGTGAAAAGGGACCAGCTCTTGATGGACGACGCCTTCCACCACGCCTTGGCGCTGGGCGTGCACGTGGCGACCCTCACTGAATCCGTAGCCGCCCAGCGGCAGGAGCCAGCAGGTCGAAACCGCTCCGCGGCGGACGGCTCATCGGGCCCGTAGCCGGCACTGGCCCCAGCACCGGCGCGCTGGCCGGCGGGTTCGACTGCGCGGGGGGCAGCCGAACCCGCCAACCAGCGTGCTTCCACCTGGGATGCAGGCCCCCAACGCGCCTGCTGCACAGCCGGGTTGTCACCCCTCAGACGGCACCGGTGCGCGGGGCACCTGCTCTCCGGTCAGGGGCGCCGCCCCCAGATGCGGACCTGGTCCGACGAGCGGAGCGTCTTCCACAGCTGCTGGGCGTCCTGGTAGCGCAGGTTGACGCAACCGTAGGAGCCCGGGTCCTGGAAGAGGTTTCCATAAATGCCGTGGAACGCCTGTCCCTTGGAGAAGAACTGGGCGTGGGGCATCGGGGCGTTGTACAGCGAGGACCAGTGGTCCTTGTGGCGCCAGTAGACGCTGAAGCTCCCGGTGCGGGTGGGGTGCGAGGGGCGTCCGCTGCGGATCGGAACGGGTTTGAGGAGGAGCTTCTTGCCGTGGACGACCCACAGGATTTGATGATTCAGGTCGACGCAGACCATGCGCTTCGTGCTGCTGGGGCAGCCGCGCAGCCGACTCGGATTCTTCGCTGCCCAGCGGGCGTACAGCGAGGTATAGGTGATGGGGCCGGCAAGCCCCTGGGCGGGCCGGATGCCCTGTTGGCGTTGGTAGTTCTGGATGGCCTTGCAGTCGGCCGGGGACTGGCGGCCGTCGGAGGTGAGTCCCAGGAAGGACTCCACCTGGCGCTGGCGGGAACCGGCCGTTGTGGTGCAGGGCGAGGGTGCCGCCCGCAGCGAACTCCTGGGAGGCGGCGTGGGCAGCAGCGGGCGGGGGTTCGGCACGTCGGGCCCGGCTGACTGCTGGTCAGGGGCGAAGTCCTCGCTCTGGTCGGGAGTGATGCCCTCCCCGGGAAGATTGAGGGGATACGGCAGGTCCTGGCCGGTTTCCGCCCCATGGCCCCGGTCGGCTCGCGGAGTGCGCGTGGACGACCCGGGAGCTTCGTCGGCGAAGGCATGCCCGCCGCCCAACAGGCAGGTGAGGGTGAGGATTCCGGCGGCCGCCCACACTCGGGCATGGAGCGGGCCGGGGGAGCGGCGGGGCGGGCCTGATCGGAAGAAGGCAGGCATGGCTGCGTCCTTTCGCGAAGGGAAAGGCGTCGGGTCCAAGTCGGCGCGACGCCGGTGAGGGACGTCCACAAACCTGCTCTCCTGCACACCAATTGGCCACCGGAACGCAATTTGGTTGCTCCTTCGGAGTGCAACACGGCAAGGAATCAAATGGTGTTGGGCCCATTCCACGGAAGAGGAAATGCAGGCCAGGGCGGCAATTGGCTTGCCTTGAGTGCTGATACGCCAAACGGGTAAGAGCGGATTGATCTTGGAGCTCGCGGCGAAATAGTCATCCCGGAAGAGAACTCCCCGTCCAGAAAGGACAATTGTGAACACTCACCGACTCGCCGCCTGCTCGGCCCTGGTGTCCTCCGCCGTCTCGATCGCTGTGCTGGCGCTCCCGGCACACGCCAGCGCCGCGGACGGTGCCTCCGTGCCGGGTTCCGCGATGCTGGCGCCGATGGCGCCCGCCCCGGTGGCCTCGTGGACCAGCTCGGGACCCACCCAGGCGCGGGCCACCTTCCCCGACGGACTGACCATGGACGTCGGCACACCCGACGCGAATCAGCAGGTAGTGGCGTCCAACGTCGGCATGGACAACCGGGGAGCCACACCGGGCATGTTCCGCCCGCATATGCCCGCCAATTCCCGCTGGCTGGAGCTGAGGACCATCGACGGCGGGTGTCGCGATGCCGGGGCCACGGTCTGCCCCGACCGCGGCACGGTCACGCTGACGTTCAACAAGCCCGTCCGTAACCCGGTCCTGCATGTGGCCGGACTCGGCGCGTTCAAGAGTGGAACCGAGCCGGAGGACTACTCCTCGACGCGTCTGCGGCTGACCGGATCACAGCCGGCCGGTGCGACTCTGAGCGGGCCGCTGGCCGGGGCGACCAACCTGCGCGCCGGCGCTACCGGCTTCGGCGCCGACGAGGTCAGTGCCAGTGTGTCCTGCTCCGAGCAGCGGCTCGCCCGCGCCCTGGCGGGGTGCGGAAGTGTCCGCGTGAACGGCACGGTCACCTCCCTGACCTTCAAGGCGGATCTCTTCGCCGCCAAGGCCGGAAACTTCACACCCGATGAGTGGATCTTCAACGTGTCGGCCGAGGCGCTCAAGCCGCGGCTGGACATCGCCAAGACCGCCACGCCCAGTGGACGGGTCAAGGCCGGTGGACGGGTCAAGGCCGGTGGCAGGGTGGGCTACACCGTGAGGATCACCAACCCCACCGGCGTGGACTTCCCCGCTGCCCGCGCCACCGACAACCTCGCCGGGGTCCTGGACGACGCCCGCTTCAACCGCGGCAGCCTCAAGGCGACCTCCGGCACTGCACGCTTCAGCGGCGGGGCGGTGCACTGGCAGGGCGCTGTGGGTGCCCACAAGGCGGTCACTCTGCGCTACAGCGTCACTGTGAACCGGGTGCCCACGGGCGACCTGTACCTCCGCAACAGCGTGACGGCACCGGGCTCCAACTGCGAGCCGGCCACAGCCATGTCGCCCAAGTGCTCCACCCTGCACCGCGTTCTGCCGCCCACCGACAAGAAGTAGCAGTGCGCCGTGACCCCGGGAACCGTCGGTACCCGGGGTCACCCTGCGGACGCCCGGCAGCGTCCTGCGCTGCCGGGCGCCCGGCCGGCCCGGCGGACAGCAGAGCCGCCCCGGCACCCCGGGACCAGCAGGAACCGCATGGGACGGGCGCGGTTCCAGCCAAGGGATCTTGCTCGTATGAAGGAGAGGAGCAGAAAGATGACGCAGGTGAGGACCGTGTCGACGGCAGCAGGTCTGCAGCAGGCCCTGGCGGACCGGGCCGAGCAGATCGAAGTCAGCGGAACACTTTCCGGGATGCCGTCAGTTGTCCTTCCCCCGGGAACCGTCCTGATAGGGCGTGAGGGTGCCGTGCTGCGCTTCGGCGGCCGGGGAGTGGTGGTCACGAGCGACAACACGATCCGCGGGCTCACCATCGAGACGACACCATCCGAGATCGCGCTGTGCACCGACACCAGCGTGGCATCACTGGGCACACTGGAACTCCAGGACATCACGACCCGGGGCCAGATCGCCCTGGTCTTCCAGGACGTCCTCAGAAGCGGACGCGTCGTCGCGGAACGCGTGCAGGTCGCCGAGGCGGACGTCCGCGGCAGAGAGCAGCGGGCGCGAGGCTACAACGTGGAGGTCCTGCAGGGCGGCTTCACGGTGTGGAACCGGCAGCGGGACGCCGACTCGGTGGTGCACGCCACCCTGCGCGACATCTCCGTGGGTACGGACGAAGTCCCGGTCCGCGGCAGCGGCGTGTTCGTCGCCGGGGGCGCCTTCACGGACGCGGGGCGGCTGGTGGTCGACGAGCTGACCACCGGCATCGTGGTCACCGACGGAGGCATCGCCCCGCGTACACCCGACGTGATCTCCGGCGGTGTGTTTGTCGCCTCCGGCGCGGAGGTCGAAAGCGTCGTCAACCACAGCGAGGTGATCACGCACGGGCAGAACGACATGGTCCTCGACAACTGGGGCACCGTGACCAGCTGGGAGGCGCACAGTGCCGTCCTTTCCTACGGGCCCAGCGGCATAGGCTTCGTCAACTTCGGTGAGATCGGTTCGCTCAGGGTCGCCGGACCGCTGCGGACCGACGGTGCCGGCGCCCGCGGGTACAACCTCTACAGCGGTTCAACCGGCCGCGCGGAGTTCGCCTCCATCACCACTCACGGCAACGGTGCTGTGGGCATCCAGCTGGGCTGCCCCTCGGGGCCCATCCGTGTCCTGGGAGACGTGGTGACCACGGGCTCCACCGGTATGAGTCTCGTCAAGGGCGTGCAGATGGAACTGTCCGCGGTGGCGTTCAGCGTCAAACCGGGCGGCAGCCTGGACCGGCTGGAGGTGGGCGGAGACATCCGCACGAGCGGCGCCGGCACCAACGCTGTCGAGATCGAAGGACCGGTGACCACGGTGCGCATCGGCGGCAGGATCATCGCCAGCGGTGCGGAGAGCGAGCGGCTCATTCCCGTCGGCCACCCGAAGTTCGCACCCTTTCTGATCTGACGGCCGCAAGGACTGTCCGCGCTCGCTGGAGGTTGCGCGTCCCGGCGGCCGTGTGCGGGCCGGTGCCCAGCACGCCGCAGCGGACTCACGTGATGTCCGCAAAGTGCCGTCCCGGTCCGCCCGGCAAGAAGCCGAGGTCCTGCGCCTGGCTGCGGTGAGCGTCGAGGTTCCCAGGGGGCAACGCCGCGCAGATCGGAGTGCAGGACTGCTCCGGCGCAATGGCGGGAGAGTCCGCAGGCGTGGGGCCGAGCAGGGCGGCCCCACGCAGTCCTTCCTCATTCGCCCGCCTCTCGCCGGCGCGTCAGGGGAATGGTGCTCCTATCTTGCGCCGTTGAGTTCGACCCGGCCGAACATCAGCGCGTAGCCCGCCGGGAGTTGGTCGAGGATCCTGCTGATCAGCCCCGGACTGACGAGGGCGGTGACCGCCGCAAAGACGGCGCTGGCGTCCCAGCGTGTGGTAGCCAGAGAACCGCCGGACCTTGCGGCGAGGTCCTCGACGAAGCCGCAGCCGGTCAGCTGCCGCGGCTCGGGCACCTCCGAGGCCAGGATCCGAGCGGCCTCGACCGGCAGGCAGGTGGCCAGGTCCACGCGCTCGTCGCCTGCCAGCTGCCGCCCGAGCCCGGCCAGGACCAGCCGGACGGCTTCATCGGCCCGCTCGCGGGTGGGATAGGCGCCCTCGTAACGGACCTTTTCCAGCATCTTCCCGTAGGCCGCGCCGTAGGGCTGCTGGTGCTCAAGCGCTGCAGGCGCATCTGTGATCACGGTGATTCCTTCCTTTCTCGTCAGCTAGGGCCGGGGCGCGCAACGGGGCGGGGCAAACCAGCCAGGCTGGCCCTCGGGTGCACGGCAGCTCACCTCACATGGTCCTGGCGGCCCTGAGCTGACGGTGGGAACGGAGAGATCCCGGGCGGGGGCCCGGCGCGCCGAGGCGGACCGCGCAATCGAAGTCACCTCCTTCTCGCCCGGGGGACGGCGACGGCGGAAGGGCGCTGGCGGGGGCCACGACGGCAATCGCCAACCACACCAGTCGCCCTTCGCGACTGGACGGCCACCGGGTGCGGCGAGCGGGGATAGTGAACCCGCCCACCGCACGGGTCATGCCGACGTCAGCCGGAGATCTCCTCATGGCCGGTCACAGGGCCGATGGAGATCTTGCGGGGCTTGGCGTTCTCCGCGATCGGGATGTGCAGGGTGAGCACCCCCGCGTCGTAGCCGGCCTGAATGTTCTCGGTGTCGAGAGTGTCGGCGAGCTCGACTTGGCGGGCGAAAATACCCAGAGGACGTTCGGACAGCTCCGTCGCCGCCCCCTCCGCCTTCGCCGTCGGCCGCCGCTCGGCCCGCACGGTGAGCGTATTCCGCTCGACCCCGACATCGATCGCCTCCGCACTGACACCGGGAATGTCAAAGGCCACCACGTACCGGTCGCCCTCGCGGTAGACGTCCATCGGCATCGCCGACGGGCGCGACCAGGTCCCCGAACCCAGAACCTGCTGCGCCAGCCGATCCAGCTCCCGCAGCGCTTCTGTTCGCATCAACATGGCGAACACCTCCAATCCTCTGCCCAGTTACTGCAGATTCGCTTGCACAGCCCGGTGTAACACCAGGGTCTCCGGATGCAAAGCAATTCACCCGCCCCAGGAAAAGAAAGAGACGAAATACCCTCAGTTGGGGACTTAGGTAATGTTTGACGAACGGCGGGAATCGCTGTGAATTCCGGACTCGTTGACGCTACGTGGTCTACATCTGTCAACGTCTGGGGATGCCATGGTCAAGCGACGTCGCGCCCGTGCACCGAAATGCGGATCCGGCCGATTCGCAATGAATCCGCGCCTCCTGTTCGGAGGCGTGTACGGGACGATTCTGGCGAGTTCGATGGTGGCCGCGCTGACACCACACAAGTACGAGACACCCGGTGGCCTCCACTACAACGCCCTGTGGCTCCTGGTCACCGCGTTTGCCGCCGCCCTCGCCCACGGATACGCCCATTTCATCTCCCACGGGCTGGAAAGACGCCACTCTCCCCGTGAACTGGCTGGGCGCATTGTCAGCGAGTGGCCCCTCATGCTGGCAACCGCACCCTCGGTCGCCCTGCTGCTGGGTGCCGATATCGGCCTGTGGGCATCGGAGAACCTGGAAGTCGTCATCCTGAGCATGAACATCTTCCTGTTGTTCGCCTGGGGCTTGGCCGCAGGGCGAACCTGCGGACGCACCTGGCCCGGAGCCGTTCTCGTCGGCGCGGTCGACGCCCTCTTGGGCGTGGCCGTCGTCGTGGCGAACTCCCTGATCAAGTAGAGGGCCGACCACTGGGGAAGCGCTACTTACTTGCTCAGTGTGCCTCTCGTGGTTGACGAAGACTATCGGCAAGAGATTCCGGGTGATTCGCCTACGGCGTTCCGTGAGTATCGCGGCACGGGCCGCGCCGCCGGGGTGCCGTCGGCTACTTTGGAGTCTGGGCTTGCTCGTCTACCGCCGTGGCTGTGGCGGGGTTTCCGTCCTGTAGTTGCTGCAGACGCTTCAATGTCGCAGCGAGCATGGCCCGTGCTCCCTCGGGGTCGGGACCGGTGACGCCGTCAAGTTTGATGCGGATGTTGACCCGGCCCGAGTGGCTGAACGCGTGCACGTAGTCCTCGCTGCGTCCGGGGTTGAGGACGAGTGTGCCTTCGTCACCCACAGGCGGCTTCAGGGGCCGCTCCTTTGTCTTCTCCGTGCCCTTCCACTCCAGGTATGCGCGGTGTGCGTTCTCGGCCGTGTCGAACAGACAGATGTCCGCGTCGGCCATGTGCTTCGTGGACCCGTTGTACTCATACGAGGCATCGCCGCCCCGCACCCACCCCTCCGGGACGGCATCACCCTCTGCTCTGTTGCAGTACATGCCTTCCATCACCGACTTGTCGTCGTGGAGCGACCAGCCGGGCAGCGTCTCGCCGTCGCCCAGTAGCGCCTTTGTGAGGTCCGCCTGAGGGAGGCTCTTGGTGATTGGGCTTGTGGCGGCAGGGGCGGCGTCGGCAGGTTTGTCGCCTCCCTGCGCGCCAGGAGCGGAGGTGGAGATGTCGCCCCTGGAGGAACAGGCGGTGAGCGAGGCCAGCCCAACGAGGGCAGCGGCAAAGGCGATGCGTAGACGTGGCATCGGCTCAGCCTATCCACTTGTGATCATGACAGGGCAGCTTCGGGGGTCCGTTGAGCGGCACGGGTTCGCTTCAGGTTGGGCGCGGCATGCCTGTAGAAGGTGCCGGTGCTTTGCCGGACGGGTGCAGCTTCTGGGGGGCAGCCCCTGCAGGGGCGGGGCGGGTGGGTCCAGAGCGGAGGTTGAGGTTTTCGGGTTGTCGGTCGCCTGTGTTGGAGGCGGGGCCTCGCCAGTCGGCGGCCTGAGCTGCGTCGGTGAGGTCCTGGATGACTTCGGTGCGTTGGTGGGCGAGGGCAGGTGAGAGTGCGGGTGCCTTCCTCTATGACCAGATCAGGCTTTTGCGGATCGTGTATTCGCTCGTGCGGAGGGCTACGGTCAGTCCGTCATGCAGTTCGGTAGGCAGGCTTCCCACGCCGAGTGCGCATGCGGTGATGAGGTCGCGGCAGTGTTGTTCCTGGCGTTCAGTCGCAAGGCGTGAAAACAAGGGGTGAGTGAGGCTCTCGCGTGCTGCGTATCCGTCGCGGAGGGCGATGGTTCGTTGGTGCAGCTTGTCGACGATTCGGTGTGCGAGGTGGCCATCGGCCGGTCCGGTGAGGTCGAGGATCGCGAGTCCAAGCCGTGTGCCGAAGACGGTCATGCCGCGATCGCATTGAAGGTTTGCATACATGCCCGTGAGGGCCTCTAGGGCAGGGCTGGTGGGCTTGCCTACCGTGCGCTGGCAGAGGGCGGTGAGGCAGTCGGTGACAGTCTGTTCCCACGGGTCACCTGGCGCGGTGCTCTTCAGAAGGTCCGCTGCGCGGTCTGAGTCGTTCGATACGAGGGCGGCGATGACGGCGACCTGGCGGCCGTCGAGCATGCGGTTGCCGATGCCGTGGTGTTCCTCGATGTGCGCGAGAGCTTCGATCCAGCGTCCCTCGGTGGTCAGGGTGCGGGTGCCGTCGGCGAGGAGAACGCGCCACAACCACGCCCGTACTTCCTGGCGGTCTTCTGCAGTCCTGGTGAGATCGGCAGGGACTGTGATGTTGTCCAGGCGTACGGACCTCCCGCTGCTGACTGCGTCGAACAGCGCCAGGAGGTGGGAGCGGCCGTCGTCTCCGTGGCCAGCGCGGATCTGGAGCCGGGCAAGGTTGACGAGGGGCTCCAGCCCGCGGATCGCGCTCATCGCGGGCAGCGGGCAGCGATGGAGGTAGGCATCGGCGTGCTGGCGGCACATCTCGCGGGCGAGATCGGGGAGATCGACGTCGGAGGCGATGAGCGCGGATTGGTTGAAGACGGCTGAGGCAAGCCCTTGATCGGCCTGGTGCGCCGCAGTCTCTGCGAGGGTGATCAGGCTCTGTACCCGCTCGGGCAGCGGCAGGCAGGCGGGACGGAAGCGCGCGACGAGCGGGAAGCGCTGGGCTATGGGTCCGTGCGGGTCCATGAGGTCCCCCGGCGTTGGGTGACGAACGGAGAGTTCGGGGTGGTGCGGTGTCCGCCGGGGTGATTCCGGCGGACACCACGAAGATCACTGCCAGTTCACGACGATGCGGTTCAGCGGGGTGTCGAGGGCGAATAGCCCCGGCCGCTGTCCGACTGCGGGCGCGTCGCTCCGCTGGATCTCGAACGTGGCTTCACGGCCGCGGAAGTCGCGGTCCCAAGTACGGATGAGGGCGCCCACCTTTCCCGCCAGTTCTTCGCTGCCGGGTCCGTGGCCGATGACACCGAACTCCCAGAGCCTGCCGCCTTCGGGAGTCGTCTCCTTCAGCAGGCGGCGGGCGAGGTAGGTGACGGCGCCCTTGTCGACGGCCGCGGTGGAGGAGGGATAGGGGTCCTCGGTGAGTTGGGTCCCCTTGGCGGCCGGCGGGAACAGCATGCGGACCAGGCCGGAGGGCAGGGAGCAGGAGACGAACAGTTCCATCCACTCCGGGGACTCCATGGCCCTGACCGTCATACCGGTCCATTCCTCGGTCCGAGGCTGGTCCAGGACGCTTGCGAGTGCAGCAGCGTCGATGGTCTGCGAAGCGGGGGCCTGAAGACGTACGGTGCCGTCGGAGCTGAGGGGAATGACGCGGCGGTCGTCATCCGCGATGCCGCGCCGCAGCGGCATGAAGCTGTTCATTTTGCTGCTGACGCTCGTCCACCGGCCCCCGCGCTGTTCGTAGGCGATGGAGCGGGCCACGCTGCCCTTCAGCCGCTGTGGGACCAGAAGGCGTCCATCGGGGGCGAGTTGTTCGATCCAGGCGTGCGGGACTCCGTGGGCTCCGACCGTGGCAATGATCCGGTCGTACGGTGCGCCTTCGGCGTGCCCGAGGGCTCCGTCGCGGGTCAGGGCCTCAACGTTGGTGTAGCCCGCGGAGGCGAGGTGCATACGGGCGCCTGCCACGAGGTCCTCGTCGACGTCGATGGTGGTGACGTGGCCGGCGTCGCCGACGAGGTGCGCGAGGAGGGCTGCGTTGTAGCCGGATCCTGCGCCGAGTTCGAGGATGCGTTCACCGGGCTGGACGTCGAGCTGGTCCAGCATGAGGGCGACGACGCCGGGCTGGGAGGCGCAGGAGATCGACGTGCCGTCGGTGTCGTATTTGATGTTGACCGGTGCGTTGGCGTACGCCCTCTCCAAGGGGGTGTCGGGCACGAAGCGGTGGCGTTCCACACTGCGGAGCGCGTCCTCGACTGCGGGGTTCTGTGCGTATCCGTCCTTGCGGATCTTGTCGACCAGTTCGTTGCGGAGCTGGTCGGGGCCGGCCTCTTGGGCGGCGAGCGTGGTGGTGTTCACCGCGCCGACGCTAGTGGTGCGGGCCGCGGAGTTCGCGGGCGACGCGGTGTTGTCCTTCGATCCCATGACTGCCTCTCGTGCGATGTTGAAAAGGGTGTGCTGGTCGTCGCGCTGGAGGGCGGCGCGGTTGGCGTGAAAGATGGTGTGGTGGGCCAGGACGGCACGAAGCCCGCGCTCTAGCAGCCCGGTTGAAGCCAGGCGGGCCAGCGTGGATCCGGCGTGCTCGAAGGCAGCCACCCAGGCGGTGTGCCCGTCGAGCGGGCCGCTCGGGCGGCAGAGGCTGTGCGCGTCGACCGTCATCAGCCTGTGCATGGCCGGGGTCATCGCGGCGGCCTTCTCCGGGGGGAGGGCGACGGCCTTGGCGGGGCGCAGAGCGGCGGCCTTCGCCCAGGTGTCGCCCTGCTCGAACCAGTCGAGGCCCGCAGCGCGCATCATGGCGCTCAGGAACAGGACCGTGGTTTCCGCACGGCCCAGCCGCCCGGGGCCTGGCGTGTACGTGCTCAGGTGGCGGCTGTCCGCGTGGAACAGGTCGTGCGCGGTGACGATCGCCTGGGCGCCGCCGAAGGCGGTGGTCTCCGGTTCGTAGATGGTCGTCGTCCAGGACGAGACGGAACTGTCGCGGACCAGGGCGGCGAGTTCGGACTCGATGCGCGCAGACGGCTGGCCAGCCTGGTAGCGCAGTGGCCAGGGAGATTTGTTCATGAACCACCAGGTGCTGATCTCGCCGGCGGCCTCGGCCTCGCGCAGTGCGGTCCCGAGCCGGCCGGAGAGCAGGCGGTGTCCGGTCTCGCGGTCGGCGAAGGTGATGTTGTGCTGGTGCCAGCGGTCGGTGGGCACGGTGAATGTCCTTTGGTCGGGGGTGTTCAGGAGGTCAGCAGACAGGCGTCCCACGCCGAGTGCGGTGCTGTGGCAGCGGACATGAGCCCCAGGGCCGCACCGGACGCCCCGTTGAGGAATCCAGGGCCGGCTTCCTCGTCCTGGAGGAGAGCGCGGGCGGCTTCCGCCGGGACGGCGTCCGGGCGGCACACGCCGGTCAGGAGGACGGGGAGCACCGTGCGCAGGCGCTCGGCAGTCTGGGGGTGGGCATCGTGCGCGGTCCGGGCGGCCACGTGGGCTAGTCCGGCGAAGCCATGGCAAAGGCCGTGGTCCGTGGTGGCCTCGATCTGTGCGGGATCGTGGAGCGCGCAGGCGAGTGTCTCTTCCGCCGTGGACTGTCGGCTGGTGTCGCCCAGGACGAGTGCGGCGAGCTGCTGGGCGCGGGCGAGTCCGGCGGTGCCGTAGCACCACGAAGGCCGCCGTGGAGAGGATGGCGCGAGCCGGTCGGTGCGCAGTTCGGCGCGGGTGACCCAGTACGGCCACACCGTGCCCTGACCGGATGGGTCCTGCCAGTGGTCCAGCCACGCCAGAATGGTGCGCAGCGCATCGTGGTGGCCGGCGACGAGGGCGCCCTTGCGGGCGGCCAGTGCGAGGACGGCGAGCACGCCGCCGATGCCGTGCGCCACGCCCAGGTTGCCGTGCCCGAGAGGGAAGTCGGGGTGCGGGCGGCCGGAGGGAGAGCCTGCCGTCCACCAGCCCGGCAGGTTCTCCCGCTGGTCGGTGAGTGGTTCGGTGAGGCGTACGCAGTATTCGAGGACGGCCCGCATGGCGGGGCTGCCAGGATCGCGGCGCAGGAGATGAGAGCCGTGTCCGGCGAGCCCACGAATGCAGTCGAACTCGGCAAGCGTCGGTAGGAGCTGGGCATCGAGACGGCGGTGTGCGGCGTCGATACGGCGCGTGACATCGGCGGTCATCTGGGTGTCGAGCTTGTCGAGGGCGCGTTGGTAGGGGCCCGGCAGGTGCTCGGCCGCGCATGCGACCGCGTGTGCGAGGGCGGGAGCACCGTAGAAGGGGTGGCTGTCCGGCCCGGTGGTGAGCGGCTGGGCCGTCGCAGCGGCCATCCAGTCGTGCACCCGCTGCCAGGGGCCGCGTCCGGACGCGGCCCGCTCGATGTGTAGCAGCGCGATGCCCAGCGGCCCGTACGCAAGCTGTTGCCGGTGCTCCGCCGTCGTATGCCGGGGTACAGCAGCCGCGTCGGGGGTGGCCAGGAGGTCGGCGATGGCATCGCTCACGGCGAGGGGGGCGATCATGGTGTCCTCCTGGTCCAGGCCAGCGCGGCGGCGCGGACCAGGTAGAGGCACAGGGCCTCCTCGTCGAAGTCCACACCCACGTGCCGTACGAAGTGCACATGGAGCAAGGACGAGAGGACGTCGTCGAGGGCGATTCCCTGGGTGTCCGGCCCCGGAAGGTGCGGCCGGTAGGCGGCGAGCGCCGTAGTGCGGTCGGCCCACGCCTCCACGACGGCCTGCCCGCCGGGCGCCGTCCGCAGGCCAGCCCAGCTCTGCGTCGGGTCGGCCAGCCGGACGGCCTCGGTGAACTGATCACGCGGGACCGCCGCCGGTGCAGTGCGCGGAATGTGGTCGATCAGCCAGCGCATGCCCGCCGCGGTGCTGCCGAGGAAGCCGGTCGCGATGGCGATCGTGTGGGCGACGACCAGTGTCCGCCGCTGGGGGCGCCGGACTTCGCCCAGCTGGGCGACGACGGCCCGGGAGTCCGCGCGGAACACGTCCTCCGCCGCATTCCAGGCGTCCCCGGAGCCCCACCGGCCCATCTCGCGGTACGACGTCGGAAACCGCAGGTCTGACAGCAGCCGGGCGTCGCGCAGCTTGTCAGCCCACACGCTCACCGTCCCCGCGGTCAGGGCGTAGGCGTCCGGGCCGGGGAGCGCGATACGCACGCGGAGGTGATGCGCGGGGTCACGGAAGCGCACGAACCACCACGGCGGGTCGCCGAGTTGGGCCAGGAGCGCGGGAAGATGGGCAAGGAGAGCGTCCTGTCGGCGGACATCCCCGTACAGCGTCGCCAGCAGCAACGGCGCCGTACCCGGACTCTGGATCTGCGCCGCGGAGAAGAGCCGAGCGGGCGAGGGGACGGGCAGCGGTGGCCAGGACGTGGGCCGCGTCGCTTTGAGAGGAACGATCACTTCGTGTGCTCGCCCCTCACACCATCCGTAGGCGTCTTGTGCGGGAGCTTCCACGAGCACGGCGACGGACGAGCCGACGAGGTGCTGCCGTAACAACGCGCGGTGACCGGCCCGGTCGAGGTCGAGGAGAAGACGCTGGTCCCCGTCCGTGAGGAAGACCTGCTGCGGCATCCGCCACCGTGCGCGCCACCGATCGAGTGTGGCGTCCCACGCGGCCAGGGGCCGGCCGGCTGCGGGCAGCTCGTCCGCCTTCAGCCGCCACCGCGCGGGGGCGAGCACCACTCGCCCGTACCGCAGCCGGGGAAGGAAGGGCATCGTGTTCGCGGCCCCCCAGTCGAACACGGTGACCTGCGCGCACTGGGCGCGGGACAGCTCGGTGAGGAAACGGGTCAGCGGCGGCGTGTGCTTCCTGAGATTCAGCGCGTGCATCCCCGTGGCCTCGACCCGGTGGCCCCGGCCCGGAGCCGCCAGGTACATCCGCCGGCCGTCGCACGCCACCGCGAGATCGTCGGGCCCCAGCACGTCGCTTCCGGGGGCGCGGTGTTCCTGCACGCTAATTACCAGCGGGAGAACCTGCGGGGTTCGTGTGATGTGTGCGCTTGACGGCAGGAGCGGAGGGAACGACAGCTGGGCGGGGACTGTGTCGGAGTCCGCCGTGGGCAGCTCAGCCATCGCAGCGGTCAGGGCCTCGCGCTGTGGGGTGTCCAGCACGCTCAGGAATCGGCCGATGGAGACCCCGACGCCCCGGGAGACGCTCGCTACTTCCAGCCGGTAGCAACCTCGCCGGAGTTCTGCCGTGCTGGCGGCCAGTATCCTGACCCCGACCTCCAGGTGCGGCGGCACCCGGGGAGGTTCGGGACCGATGTCCAGTGAGGCGATCAGCTCGTCCGTCAGAACCACCTCGTCGCAGCCATCGAGTGCGGCGGCCTGCGCCAGGCCCACCAAGACGTCGTCCCGCTCGGAGAGACGGCGCCGACGGGCATCCGGCGGGGTCCCGGGATAACCGTCGGGGAACCCGGTCCCGCTGTCGGAGACGGCATCCTTCAGCGGCACCAACGTGCCAATGCCGTACCGCTCGTAGAACGTCCGCTGGTACGCCTTCCACGCCTGCGTCCCATAGGGCGTCGCGCTGAGCCGGGTCAGAACCCCGGCGGCCCGTTCGACGTCGCGGGCGACGGTTTCAGGCAGCTCGACACCGGCGTCGAGCCGGAGGTCCAGGGCGAGGGGATGACGGCGGAGATCGGGGACGAGAGCACGCATGCGTTCGGTGACGCGGTCCCGGTTCGTGCGGTCGCCACAAGCGCGAAGCCCGGCGCGCACCGCGTCCAGCTCACACACCAGGTCTGCGGCCGGTGCCGGGAGGTCGGATCCCAGGTCGTCGAGCTGGCGCATCACGTGCGCGAACGCGTCCGTCTCCGTACTCGGCGCACGGAGATTCGTCAGCAGCACCTGGTGGTGGATCAAGCCCTGTGCCAGACGCCGGACCGCCTCGGGGCCTGCGTGAGGGAACTCTGTTGCGGTCTTGTCGAGGAGGGTCCCGACCTGAATCGGCGTGTGCGCCGCGTGCATCACCGCACGGACGGGATCGGTCATGCCGATGGAGGCTTCGACCGTACGCTCGTCGTTGCCCTGACGGTCGGACTGGTACGGCACGATGAGGCGGCCATCACGAGATGCCGTGGCGTTGCTGAGGACGACCACCAGGCGGTCCAGGATTTCGGGAATCGACTGCAGCCTGTTGATCACAGCCTCCGTCCATTCCGCCCCCGCACGGCAGATGACGGTGTGCTCCGTGCCCCAGTTCACGCGGGTATGCGGACCGAGAGACGCCGTGGTCACACCGGCGAACAGGCCGAAGGGCGTCGGCCGGTGTTCGGCACGGACCAGGTACCGGATGACAGAGGCCACCGCACGGCGTATGTCGCGCGACGTGGGAGCGTCGGCTGCGCACAGTGCCCGGACTTGGGTGGCGAGTACAGGGCTGGCGTATTCGAGTGACTCGGCCACGCTCTTCTCCGCCCATGTCTTCCGCAGCCAGGCACATCGGTCTTCGTGACCGCGCGCCGTCGAGTCTGCGAGGTCCGGGAAGGGAGGCAGAGTACGCGTCGGCCGGGAGACCGCACGGAGGAGCGCGGTCGCACAGGCGTGGTAAGGGGTGCTCGGGGCCATCACAACCTCCAGGCCGGTCGGGAGCCGGTGCCCCCAGGGGGGGCACCGGCCGAAATGACATGTGGCCTTTGCTCAGGCCACGTTGGTGGTGCAGGCGCCGCAGGTCGTGCCGCAGTTGTCGTCGGTGAGGTTCGTCAGACTGGCGATGTCTCCCACCTCCAGCAACGTCACGTCGAGCTCGAAGCTGACCAGGCTGGCGGCAGGCTGGTGCTGCGTGGTTCGCGGTTCGGAACGACCGTTCATGTCGATCTCCTGTCTTCTGGGGAATGTGGTGGGGGCTCGGGGCTCCCGCACCCGGCTGCAATTCGCAGCCTTGCAGTCGGATGCTGGAGTACCGTGCCTGCTCTTGTCGGCGGTTCTCTGGCCTGCTGCGCGGAGTTGGTGTTGAGCGCAGTCAGCGGGCTGGGGTGCCTTGGATGCGTAGGCCGCGCTGGGCGGGGTGGGTGAGCGCGTCAAGCGCTTGGGCGATCCGGCGGGCCTGGTCGGGGACGCAGTAGGTGGGCAGATGGTCCGGTGCGCAGAAGACCCATCGGGTGAGGTGGGGTTCGTGTCCGGGGAGGCCGGCGGGCAGCACGATGGCGGCGTCATCGGCGATCACGCCGCCTGTGAAGATCAGGTCGTACCCCTCGCCCTCGCCGGTGCCGGTGCCTGTGCGCGGGTCTGCGGGGACGTAGTCGACGAGGAGCAGGTCGCCGATCGTGAGATGGCTGAGGCCGGTCTCCGCCACGACCTGGCGGTATGCGGCCTGCTGCGGCTCCTCGCCAGGCTGGGCGCCGCCACCGACGAGCCGGTGCCCGTCCTCATCGGCAGGGTTGACAAGCAGCACTTCGCCGCCGGGATTGCGGATGAGGACGAAGCAACCGATGCGATGCCCCGGGCGGTGGCCGTCGGCTCCCGAAGTTTCGGTGATCTCCTTCTGGTGATGGCCCGGAGCGGCGCGGGCGGCGGGGGCGCGCTGTTCCGCCCGGTGCCGTGCGGTGTTGGTGTCGGCAGCCGGGACGCGCTGGGCTCCTTGCCGCACGAGCAGGGCGAGGGTGCCGAGGATCACGTCGAGCTGGAGACCGGCGGTGCGCCGGAGCGGCAGCAACTCCGGTTGCAGCACATCCTCAGCGGCGCCGAGCCACTTGCTGAACGTGGCTTCGGTCAGGGCACGCACCGCATCCAAGGGGCCCGTGCGGGAGGCGGGCAGAGACGCGAGCGTGCGCAGGAGCATCCCGCCGGCGCGCAGGGGGAGCAGGTAGGCCAGGTCCTGTCCGCTGCCGCTCTCGGGGTGCGCACGATAGGACTGAGCGGTGACACGCATCCCGCGCACCGAGTCGGCCAGAGCCGCGCTGAAGTTCGCGTCGGCAGGCAGGCTCGCTGCTTTTACGAGGCGGGTGAGCGTGGTGGCGGCCTCCTCCAGGCGGCTGGCGGCCTGGTCGGCGGGCAGGGCGTGCGGGCGGCTGCCCCACATGGGCACCTCAGAGACCAGTGCGTAGTGGGCCCCGAGGCTGTCGGCGTAGTGGATGCTGCTCGTGCCGGGCGGCTCGGGGGCGGGGATGACGAATGTTCCGTGGCCGGGGGAGGCATAGGCCAGGGCGTCGGACGGGTGGTCCTCGATGGGGATGTCGTGGTGGCTTGCTGCCCGAGCGAGCACGGGGACGAGGAGCGGGTCGTCCTGGGCGGCGAGGAGGAACGCGCCGCCCGATTCGGAGCCGTGCAATGACGCGAGCAGGTTGGGGCGCACGGTGTCGATGACCTGTGCGAGCGCGGCGGACTCGGGAAGGGGGGTGCTGCCCCCGGTGCGGGGCAGCATCCACTCGGGCTGGTCGGCGTTCGCGGGGCGGTAGAAGCCGCGGTGATACGAGCCGAGGCTGGGAGTGCTGCCGGTCCAGGTGTTGAGCCGGGCGCCGTCGGGGTCGAGGCAGGGCATAAGGTGCCAGGTCACCTGCGGGACGGCGTCCGGGCGCTGGTGCAGGAGGTGGGCGAGGGCGGCGACGGTACCGGCCCCGATGGGCTCGTTCGGGTGGGGCCCGGCGATGATGAGCGCGTGGATCGGGCCTCCGTGGATGGTCGTCAGGTGCAGCGGCTCGCCGTTCCGCGAGCGCCCCACCTGCTCCATTTCCCACGTCCCGGGGTGCAGGGTGGTCAGCCGGCTCAGCAGGCGCACGAGCTGGTCGACGGTCGGGGGGAGGTCTCCCACTGCCGTGAGTGCGGTGGACGTCCACGCGTCGAGCGTCGGTTGGTCGAAGGCGTGCGAGGTCATCGGCCTGCCCTCCCTGTGCCGGTGGGGCGCGGGCTGTGGCCGTCCGTGCAGCCGAGGTCGTCAAGTGTGCCGGTACTGACGTGGTCGGTGGGCGAATAGGGCTCTGCGGTGGTGGGCCGCCACAGGACGATCGGACTCCTGCCCCGGGGCTCCAGGGTGACCAGCAGGTACCCGCTCGTCCCACCCACACGGCCGATGTCCCAGGGGGTGCCAGCCAGGCAGGGGTACTGCCTCCGCACGATTTCCAGCGGCGGCAGGTCGGAGGTTGCCGGCGGGGCGGTGGATGCGGCCGGGGGTTGTGCCGTGGTGGCCGGCTGGCATCCGGCGGTGAGGGCGAGCCCGGTCACGGCGACGAGCAGGGTCGGCCAGTATCCGGCATGCGGTTGTCGGTGCTTGGGCGTCGTGTGCGGGACGGGGATCGGCATGAGTGCCTTCGGGTTGGGGGAGGAGGGTGTGACTGCGGTACGCGGCAGGGGCGCCATGCGAGCAGGAGGCAAGTCGTGTGGGGATTAGGGAGTGGTGGCCGTCGGGAGGAGTACGCAGCCCGGGAGCGGAGGGGTGGTCAGCAGGCGCCATTCGTAGAGCAGGCTCACCGCGTGCGCCTGGTTGTCGGCGGCGAGGATTCGGCGGCTGGCATGGGCCCGCATATTGACTGTTGAGTAGGGGAGCCCCGTGCGGTCCGCTGTCGCGGCCAGGCTCAGTCCGGCGGCCTGCAAATGCATGAGCTGGGCTTGCCCGTTGTTCAGAACGGGGGGCGCCCCGTCGGGTTGGTCCGGGATCGGTGCGAAGGCCAGCTGATAGGCGGCGTGGACCAGCGCTGGGCGGGAGGTGATGTTGAACTTTGCGCGCAGGCGGCCCAGATAGGCGTTGAGCGTTGCGATGGAGATCGGCAAGTGGTTGAGGATCAACGTGTTGGAGTAGCCCCGCGCGACCAGGTCCAGGACGTCGTACTCGCGCGGTGACAGATCAGGACGCGGGTGGGGCAGCTGTGCGGTGAGAGGGGCATCGGCCGCCGGGAGGGGCAGCGACTGGCACGGTGCGCAGACGAGGCAGTCCTCGGCAGGGCGGTGGCCCACTTCCTTGGGCGACGTCATGCCGCTGCGCTCCCCGCCAGTACGGTGCCGGAGACAGGTACAGCCAGCTGCGCGAGGCGTTGGTGCAGTGCCCGCTGGGCGGTGTCGGCGGGCGGCAGGCCGACGCTGGCGCGGCGGGAGTCCAGCAACTCCGGTGATCCCACCGGCAGGCGGGTCAGTTGGCCCTGCTCCAGGCGGTGCTGTGTGCCGTATACCTGCTGCTGGCCGGTGACGACGCGGTACCGGTCGTAGAGGTGGGCCCAGTGCGAGAGGAGTTCCGCGTCGAGGGAGGCGGCGGTGCCGAGGGCTTGGAGTGCCCGGTATTGCAGGTGTGGTGTGCGGTCGGCGTGCAGGGCGAGGCGCCAGGCGGCTGTTGCGCCGTCGGCGCCGACCAGGGGGCGGGTCGGCCATCCGTGCTCGGCCAGGATGCGGTCGAGGACCTGAGCGTCGGCCTGGTGCTGCAGCATGCCGTGGGCCTGCTCCTGGTCGGAGAGCTGCCCCAGGAGCCAGCGCTTGCGGAACCCTTCGTCGCTCTCGGCGCGTTCGACAAGGCTGCGTGCGAGGTCGGGGCGCAGTGGTCGGCCGGTCATGCGGTGCCCTCCTCGGGGGCGCCGCAGTTCAGCGCGGTCACCACGTCGCGTGCGGTGGGCACGGAGAGCGCCCCAAGGACGACGCGGGCATCTCCGCAGCCGCGGGGGCAGTAGGGCTCGAACTCCAGGACCGGGGCGTCGCGCCCGCGGGTCACGGTGCGAAACGCTGCGGTGAGCCGGTCGAGGAGAGGCTCGGCTTCGAAGTGCTCCCCGAGGTCTTCGGGCACGACGCCGTCGGGGAGGGGCGGTGCGCCCAGGAGAGTGGCCAGCCGATCGGCGGTGACCACCGGCATCGAGCCGGTGTGAATCTCCCCGTCGATGACTTGCGCGGTCGGGAACCTCGCCAGCTTGTGGAGTTCGGCGACCCGATCGAGTTCTGCCGCCACGTCGTATGCGGGACGCAGTGCCTGGTGCACGAGGTGCGTGAGGTTGGTCGCTTCCGTCAGGCTGAGGCTGTTGAGGGCAATCGGCTCCGCCGGGTCGCCGGTCGGCACGCCGAGGTCGAGGAGGGACTTCAGGCCGGCGGCGTCCAGCTCCCGGCGCAGCGCAGCGGTGATGCCGGCGCGTTCCTGCCGGGCCTCGGGCGACGTGAGGCGGAGGTCGGTCATGTCCGTGTTTCCTTCTGCGGAGGCGGAGGCGGAGGCGGAGGCGGGGGCGGGGGAGTGCTGGGCGGTGTCGCGGTGTTCCTGCGCCAGGGCGCCGTACACGTCGTCGAGTGCCTCGTGGACACGCAGGTCCCGGTATCCGTAGGGCAGTCCGGTGTTCCAGGTGCAGGCCCACTGCCAGAAGTCGGAACCCGACGCGGTGGCGAACAGCAGTTGCGCGGCGGCTCTGATCTCGCCCAGCGACAGCAGTTGGGCCTGGTAGCCCGCCGTCCACAGCTCCACCTGCGCCTGGTGGTGTAGCAGCTGTGCCTGCCGGTCGGGGGCCACCCCCTGCAGCGGAGTCCAGCCGACGCGCAGTTCGGGGCGCTCGATCTGGGCGGCGAGCAGTTGCTGGCGGTGCGCCGCGAAGGCGAGTACCGCGTGCGCACGCTGCTGGCGTGTGTGGAGGCGCAGAGTGTGCACGGTGGCGGCGCCCAGGGCGAGGGCCAGCAGACGGCCTCGGATGTGCCGGATCATGCCCTGCTCCGGGTGGTCGTGTGCCACGACTCGTACTGGTCGGCATGGAGGTGGTCGATCATGGTGTGGGCCTCGGCGACGGCGGCATTGTCGTGGTGGGTGCGGCCTTGGCGCAGGGTGTGCAGTGCGTCCAGGGCCGCCGAACGGCGCATTGACTGGTGCTCGGCCCGGGAGAAGCCGCGGCCGTAGCCGTGACGGAAGGAATCGTCGAGGTCAGGGTGGCCGCGCAGGATCCGGTACCCGAGCCGGGCGAAGTCGGTTCGGCGCCGCGGCGCCGTACCGGTCTCTTCGAAATCGATGATCCGCAGACGCGAGCTGTCGTCGTCCCAGAGCCAGTTGTGGGGAAGCCAGTCACCGTGCGTGGTGATCGGTGGCAGTGGTGGTGGCCCCTCGGCGAGCAGCTTGTCCAGCATGAGTGCGGATTCGATCGGCAGAGTCGTCAGGAGCGGTGTCACTTGGGCAACCTCGTCCTGCCAGGTCACGCCCCCGGGCCCGGGAACAGGGGCGGCGAGGGCATGCAGCTTCGCCAGCAGTTCACCCGCCTGCCGGAAGACCTCCAGCTGTTCGTCGGCGTCGAGCCTGAGGCCGGAAACGAGGCTGCCGGGGATACGGGTGAGCACCAGAGTCCGGGACTCCTCGCACGTGGTGACAAGATCCGGCGTCCGGTCCTCGCCCAGCGCACGCGTGACGTGCTGGTAGGCGGCGACCTCCCGCTGGTAAGCGGTCGTGGTCGCATGCTGTTTCACGATCAGTCGCACCGTGACCGTGGCAGGCTCAAGCTCCCAGAGCCGGTTGCGGGCCGGGTCTGGCCAGGAGTGCTCCGCGACGATCCGGCACACCCCGGCCGCACGGGTCACCGCCGACCAGACCTCCACCGGCATCGTGTTCATGTGGCCCTCCCCGCAGGGACGGGACCGGTATTGGCCCAGCGGAACGGAGCGCCGTCACCGGCTGGGCAGGCGGGCGGGAGCAGGAGAGTGCGGCCGTCGCTCATACGGACCAGGGAGTCGTGGAGGACGCCGTGGCTCCACCCCCGGGCGACAAGGTGGGGCCGGGTGGCGCTCAGGGTGGCCTGGCGCAGCTCTTTGATCCGGAGCGTGATGGTGCTGACGCTGCGGTCGAGGACGCGGCTGAGACGCTCGTTGGTGGCGCCGCCGGCCAGCTGCCGCCACAGCTCCAGATCCTCCCGGCCGAGGTCGAGGCTGAACTCGGCCAAGTCGGGACGGGGCAGGAGTTCGGCGAGGAAGCATACGTGGATGGCCGCCTCCAGGTTGGGCACCCGCAGGCGCCTGAGGCACTCGGCGGCATGGACGTACAGCGTGTTGGGAGTGCACCGCAGCCGGGCGGCGGCGCTGGTCACGGTGTGCCCGCCGGCACGCAAGGAGAGCAGCTCCAGGTGGACGGAATCGAGAAGCGCCGGTGCGTGGGCACGGCCCCGCACGTCTGCTCTGCTGGCCTGGGCGGTCATGGTGACTCCTTGATCACGTGCATGGTCGACAGGGGGCTGTAGGGGTGTTGAGGGCCGTCCCGCGGTGCGGGTGTGGGCCACCGCACGGCGGGACGGCCGGACGAGGGGGCTACGGGCGGCAGGCATGCTTGCGTCGCTCCGCGGCGAAGGCGGTTTATGCGTTCGCCCCGCGGGCTTTACGTGGTGCTGGCCTGGGGGCGTACGCCGAAGAGGCGCTTACGTACAGCACCCGTTGGGACGTGAGGGGGCTGCTCGTGAGATAGCCCTCGTGGCGGGCCCACGAGCATCCGAGGAGAGCCACCGGGATGCTGACCTCCTCCTGGACGGCGAGATCTGCTACCGAGATCGGGTCGCCGGGACGGTAGGTGCCGTCAGCCACCCCGGTCCGCAGGAGCTGGGCAACATGGGCGACCGGGCTCGGCGCAGCGGGTGTGATGGCCACGCACGGGCGCTTCCCGCCGCGGGCCCGCACGATCAGTCCCTCGGCCCGGAGCCGGTTCAGCGCCTCGCTGAGGGACTGCGTGCCAACGCCGAGGTCCGCAGCGAGGGAGCGCAGCAACGGCAGGGCCGTACCCGGCTTGTACCTGCCGGACGCGATCCGAGCCCGGAGGGTGGCAGTCGCCGTGCCGACCTTGGTACGGGAGTCCGTGGCGCTCACGCTGCCATCTCCGTGGGCCGGTGCGGGGCGATGATCTGCCCGTTGGGCAGCAGCTCGCCGGTGTCCTCGAAGAGCAGGACACCGTTGCACAGCAGGCTCCAGCCCTGCTCCGGGTGCTGGGCCATCTGGAAGGCGGCCTCCCGGTCGGAGGACTCGGCGGACGGGCAGAGAGGCTGATGCTGGCACATGGGACACGTCCTGGGAGAAGTCGAAGGAACGGGCAGGGTCAGACGGGGGCCAGGTGGCCTCCGGGGGAGTACTCCTGCGCGCCGGAGGCCGGAGGGCAGCCGTCGCGCAGGTGGGCTAGGCGTTGGAGTTCGAGGCTGATGAGCCGGATGCAGCCGGTGCAGGCGTACAGGTCGGCCGAGGCGTGCGGTGGGTCGCGGGGGCCGGCGGCGATCTCCACCCGGCCCACCGAGACGGCGGGGCTACCGGGCACGGGGTGTCCGCCGCACCACAGCCAGCACCGTCCCTGCTGACCGTAGGTTTCGACGTGCGCGGCGGTGCGGTGCACGCGCTCCAGGCACGGTGCGCAGACGTACAGCGATGCCATCCAGCCGTGGTCCTTCACCACGCCGACGTACTGCACCTCGACGAGCTGTCGCGGGCACCACAGGGCGCACACCGCCCACACCCGCACCCCCGCACTCATAGGTAGCCCCATCGGGGCCGCACCTTTCGTGCGGGTACACAAGCTGGTGCGGTCAGCGGCAGGCGTGTGAGGAGACCGCGTCCCGAGGCGACCAGCCCTTCCTCCGCCAGCCGTTGGGCGGCCAGGCTGACCGTGCTGGGCGAGACCCCGATCCGAGCGGCGAGCTGCCGCTGCGACGGCAGTCGGTCGCCGGGAGCGATCCGGGCGAGGCGCCGGCGCAGGTCGGCTTCCACGAGGTCGGTACAGGAAGGGCTGGGAGGCAGCGCCTTGCCTGTCGTGGCGACAATCAGAGTCTCTGCCCTGGACGCCAGAAGCAGCACCGACGCGCGGGCCCGCCGGCTGAGCGGGCGCACCAGGTCGTAGCGGGCTGCTACCACCTGGCGCCCCAGGCGCTCGCGGGCGGACCAGTCGTCGGATGCGGCCCGCACCGCGGTCGCCCAGGAGATGAGTGCCGTGATGTCCCGGCGCAGGACCGCCTGGTCCTGGCGGCACTGCCCGCCGGTCGGTGACCGGCGCCGGCGGACCAGGTACAGCCCCAGCACGATCGCGTGCAGATCGAATGCGGTCACGGTAAGTCCTCCTGCACGCTGTCGGCAGAGGTGTCGGGCTCGGGGAGTTCCGGGTCGCCGGAGGTGAGGGAGGACTGCGGGTGCATCAGCAGCATCGCCATCGCCACCAGCAGGAAGATGCCGATCCCCAGGACCCAGCCCGAGCCGCCGGAGAGCGTCTCGGTCATCGCCCAGCCCTCTGCGAAGCCCGCACCTGGGCGAGAACGGCACCAGATCTCCCCGCCACGATCATGCGGTTGGACGCGGGGGCGACGTTGGGCCTGGCGGACGGGCCGTATATCCGTAGCCCCTCGGTCAGCGACGCGCACACCCGCTGGCCGTCCGTCAGCCCGAGCGGAGCAGGATCGGTGTCCGACCACGGCACGTTGTCCCAGCGGACCCCGGCCGTCGGAGGCAGCAGCACGCAGGCCCCGGCGCCGGACGCGACTTCCACCCCAGGCAAGTCGCCGAGTGGCACACCCGTGCCGGGCGCCACCAACATCACCACCTGGTCCGCCGCGAGGAGGCTGGGCACAAGCAGGTCGCGCCGGTCCAGACGAAGCAGCGCATCCCGGCCGGCCGCACGCGGCACCGAGACGGCGTCGAAGGCCGTGCACTCCGTGTGCACCAGTGCGGCTTTGTCATCAGCGAGTTCCCGGGCGGTGTGCTCGGTGGCGGCGTGGCCGTTCACGGAGAGGGGCCAGCGCAGGACCGTCGCATAGGCGTGCACCAGACTCGCGTGGTCATGGGTGGTGGGGGGCCAGACGGCGGTGGTCCTCATCGTGTCCTCCAGGAGGAGTGGCGAGCGGAGCGGTCGGTGCGCGGTAGGGGGCGAGGGAGACAGGGAGTACCGGCGGTGCACTCTCCGTGACCGGTACTTCGATCCTGACGAGTCGTCGGGCGCATCTCCAGTCCCAACCCGCCCCCGGAAGGCGGGGGAGGTGCGAGGCGGATCCCCGGACCTTCTTCGGGTCTTCCTCGGAACGCCTTCGGAATGGGCAAGTACCCTCTGCGCAGGGCACATTGAGGGTGTTGGCGTTCTACCGTCGGAGGAACGGACGCACTGGCCACAGGGCACACGGGAGGCGCGATGCGCACGTTGTTGCGGCACCTGCTCGACACCAGCGGGCGCTCGGACTACGCCGCGTTTTTGCCCGACTTCAAGAAGGCGGCCCGGGAACGCGCAGCGATCGAGGAGAACCCGTCGCTGTGCAGCCTCGTGCCCGCCCTGTCGACCTGGGAGGGCTGGTACTACGGGCAGCGCCAGCCGCAGAAAGACGCCCGCCGGGTACTCACGCACATGCTCGGTTACAGCATCGAGGAACTCTGGAGCCCAGCTCCCGAAGGAACTCCATCTCCCGCCCCGGCCGGCGCGTCCGCCGACCTCCGCGCCGACAAGGGCGCGGAGCACCACGAGATGAGAAGGACGGCAGCCATGGCCGCACGACGCGCAGCAGACTTCGCCCTGGGGGCAGAACGGGGCCAGATCGGGCCCGAGACCCTCGGGCTCCTGACCGACACCGTCGCCGACATCGTTGACCAGTACCCCAAAGTGCCGCTCGCCGAGATCTGGGACAACATCGCGGAAGCCCAGGACGACACCTTCCGCCTTATCGAAGGCGGCCGGGCACGCCCCTCCCAGACCCGCGACCTCCACTTCCTGGCCACGGTCCTGTCCGTCCACATGGCCAAGGCCAGCCACGACATGGGCGACGAGAAGTCGGCCATGGTCCAGGCCCGCGCCGCCGGTGTCTGCGCCCAGCAGGCCGAACACGGCGGGCTGATCGCGCTTACCTACGGCCTCAAGTCCCTGATCACCTACTGGTCGGGCAAGGGCACCCAAGCCCTGCACTACGCCCGCCAGGGGGCCGCCGAGCAGCCCGATCTGCGAGGCACCGTCGGCGTCTGGCTCGCCGGCCTCGAAGCACGGGCGGCGGCACTCCTTGGCGACGAGCAGGCAGCCACCACCGCCCTCCACCGGGCGCAGAGCCTGCGGGAACGGGTCACTCCCGACGACCTCGACGCCTACGGCGGCCTGCTGACCTTCCCCCAGCCCAAGCACCTGTACTACGACACCGAAGCCCGCGTGCTGCTCGGCCGCGGCGACAGCGAAACGAACACGCTCGCCGAGCAGGCAGTGGATGCTTTCGCTGATCCCAGCGCCCCGCACTGGGCCTTCGGCGACCAGGCCGGCGCGCGCTGCAACCTCGCACTCATCCGGCTGCACGGCGGGGAAATCGACGGTGCGGCCGAAGCACTGCGCCCCGTCCTGGACCTGCAGACCGGACTGCGCAACCGCGGCATTATCGTCTCCGCGGAACGCGTGGGCCAGGCCCTGCTTCATGGCCCCGCCCGCGACGCGACCCTCGCACGCGACCTCCACGAAGAGATCGAGGCGTACGGGCCCACCCGCCCCGCACTCCCGCGCTAAGCGGCTGCGGCGGCCCCGGTAGAGTCCGCTTCCATGTACCCGGTCAGCCGCCGCAGCCAGCGCCTGGAGCTTCGCGAACTCGCCGTCGACGATGTGGATGCCGTCCACGCGATCTATGGAAGCGAAGTCGCCACCGAGCACCTCTCGTTCACACCCCGAACCCGCGACCAGGTCCACGACATCGTGACGCGCTCGATCGCCTCCGCCACCATGCAGCCGCGCACTGAGTACGCACTCGCGGTCGTTGAACGCGGCGCGGGCGAACTGGTCGGCTTCGGGCGCTTGGCCATGGACCCGCACCAAACAAGCGCCGCCACCATGGGCTTTGCCCTCCGCAGCAGCCGCTGGGGCAAGGGATACGGACTGGAAAGCGTCCAGCTCCTGCTCGGCCTCGGCTTCGAGGAACTCGACCTCCACCGCATCTGGGGTGCGCGCTCCCCGTACAACGCGGCCTCGGCCCAGACCATGCACAAGGCAGGAATGGTCGAGGAAGGCCGCATCCGCGAACACATTTCCAAGGCCGGCCAGTGGCGTGACTCCATCGTGCACTCCATGCTGGAGCGCGAGTGGCGCGGCACCCACTAGGACTTGTCCGGTCGATCATGGCTGTGGACAGTCGGGCATGATGCCCGGGTGAGTCGAGTTGGCCCGCCGCATTCAGTTCAGTGAGCAGGATGCGGTGCAGCCGGTCGAAGACGCCAGCCTGCTGCCACCGCTCCAGTCGCCGACAGCAAGTCTGCCCGGAGCCGAACCCCAGCTCCAGCGAGAGGAGTTGCCAGGCGATGTCCTGGTGCAGGACGAACAGGATGCCCTGCAGGCACCGACGATCGTCCACCGGCTTCGGAACCGGCGACCGCTTGGGCCAAGGCGGCAGCAGCGGCTCGATCAGTGCCCACAAGTCGTCGTCCACAATCCACGGTCGAGTGCCCACACCCTCCCGAACGGCCGAATCATCACACCGGTCACGGCTGTGACGCTGCATCCTCGCCAAGGTCCCGGTACGAGCTCTACGGGCCGACAGATGCCGTCGGCTCATAGACGGTGAGGGCGAGACGGCCGCCGCCCCGGGCCGCAGCAACGTTGACCAGGATCTCGCTGCCCTCGTCGAAGTGAAGGGTGAAGACAGGATCGGCCTGCATCAAGAGATCGAAGACCTCCTGTTGGTCTGCCGACAGCGGGCCATCGAGAATCGCTTCGCACGTCCAGTCGCTGCCGGCAGCACAGGCCGTGACCCGCACGTCGAACCCTCCCAGAATCGTCGAGCGATTGGCCCACCACTCAAGCCGCGCACGACCCTCATAGGTATCCATCCCCCCCAGTATCGCGGGGAGCTGGATGGTCACACGCAGTGGTCCATCACCAACATCGGCAAGATCGTGTTACGAGCTCTAAGGGTTTTCCCGTGCCAGCCTGTCAGGGACGAGTAATTGTCAAGAGCTGTGGATCCGTGGGCGGGACGAGGGCGAGGTGCACTCGTGCTGTCGTGGTTTCATCGATGGTTCGGTGAGTGCCGAACCGTCCGGGCGGTAGCGTGTCGAGTCCTGTGCGGGAGATGCCCGCGCTGGTAAACGCCGGAGGCGACCCGATGTCCGAGACGGATCTGAAGCAGCAGCTCGCCGAGCGATTCCGCGAAGTCAACGGCGACCATCCGATGACCGGTACCGATGACGCATACGTCAGCGCGCAGTTCGTTGCCCTGGAGGTACTGTGCGCACATCATGGCCGCGATGCCGATGCGGTCCGCCGGCTGATGCTGGGGCAGTATCTGCCGCTTCCGGGATATCTGCGCTCCGACGGTGCCGAGATGGTGCCGGCCGACCTGTTCGCTCTCGCCGACGAAGCCGGCGGCGTAGAGCTGCTCGAAGCGTGGTTCACCGCTCACTGGGCCGACCCGATCACCGGGAAGGCGGAGTGGAATGCGTATCTCAGCGGACAGTACGTGTGCTTGCACTCGGTGACCCCGGCCGCCATTCAGCGCAAGGATTACCTGACGACCGCGATCAGCGCTGCGGCGAACGAGCCGGATGCCGGTTCAGCACGGTGGTCTGAGTGTTTGCACGCGCTGGTCGATGAACTCGACACGCTGGAACCGGCGTTCACGGCCTACGACCGTCTTCGGTTCGGCGGACCCACGTCCCGGGAAACCTGCATCGACGCCCCGCGCACCCGCTTCCCGCGTCCGTGACCCGGATCCATGGGTAGCGTTCTGCGGATCGGTTGCGATCGCTCATGCCGCGCGGGCTTTGGGACGACGAGATGGCCGCGTTCAAAGCGGGACCGTGCAGACGAGTGCGACGAGGTGGGGCGCGGTCACGGCCCGCCACCGGGCCTGGGTGGACTCAACAAGCTTGAAACCCATCGTCAGGGCTGCAGTGCGGGAGCCGGCACCATGGGTGACCACACAACGCGGCTTTGGTATGCGTCCTTGCCGACGGGCCGGCGCTCCCCGCCGTCCCTGCCCGTGGGTGAGGGCGTGCGCGGCGAACTCCTTTTTTGGGGGAGGGAGAGAGACCCGCGCCCCGGCCGCCGCCCGCAGCGAACACGGCGGCGGCCGGTCCCACACCGGGGTGCGGGACCTCCGCCCCGGGGTCTGGGGGCACGCACAGCGCGCGGCGGGTGGTCGCCGGCCCGTCGGGTACGAGCCCTCTTCGATGTCGGCGACCACGAGATGCTGGTCCTGGCTCTGCCGGACCTTCTCGCCACCGGCCACGCCTGCGCCGAGGGCGGCGAAGCGGACAACTACGTGCGGCTCGCGGTCTGCTACGACCTGGCCACCGAGGCCCTGTCGAAGATCGGCCGCTACTCGGCGAGTAGGATCACCGCCGACCGGTCCAACATCTTCTCCGGGCTGTGCGGTTCGCCCCTGGCGGCTCCGGCCTCCGCCCGCGCGTTCAGCATCGTCCTGCGCCACGAGGACCGTGGTGCGACCGTGCAACGCGTCACCCTTCACGCCGCGGCGAAGGTGGAGGCCACCGGACTGAAGACTCCGGTGCAGGCCGCGACGTTCGCGCAGATGCTCTGCACGGCGGCCTACGCGTCTTCGTAGGCCGGGGACCACGACTGCGCAGTGGAGATGATCGGTGCCGCTGCACGCGCGGCGAAGCTCCTTCCCGACCGGCATGAGCGTCCGCAGACCTTCAGCGTGACTCCCGTATCCGTCGCCCTCTACAAGGTCGGAGTCCTCTGGGGTCTCGGTGACGCTCCAGCGGGCCGGAACTGGCGACTACCAGGGCGCACCAACAGCCTGTGCTGATCTCGGCTACGCCGGATCTTCGTAGTGCTATGAGTCTTCGCTCGTCGGCGCGGCCCCACTGGGGCGCTGGGGCCGCGCAGATAGCATCCCATTCAGATCTGACGCTCCGTCGGAAGAGTCAGCATTGGGTCAGCATTGGGATTGCTAAACACTCCCAAACTTACTCGCACACTGAGCCCCACTGGGTGTCGCCAACCCCGAACGAGGGGGTGGGTGCAAGGCATTGAGATGATTTCTCTTGCGTTAGGTTGCTCGTTGTGGATGCGCCGAGCTTGTTGTCGAATGAGTGCAGGTCAGCGTGCGTTGCCCCGTGGTTTCAGGGGCGTTCGCGGGAGTTCGGGGGCCGGAAGGGGGGAGCCGTCGTACCCCTTCACCTCGCCGAAGCGGGAGCCCGTCATCCAGTCTTCGCGGGCCTGTGCGATATCGTGGTGGGAACGGCCGATGAAGTTCCACCACATCACGATCTCCTCCTCGAAGGGCGGCCCGCCGAGCAGGACCGTCCGGGCTTCCCGGTCGGACTCGTTGGTGAGGGTGAGGGTGGTGCGGCCGGGGGCGGCGTAGCCGAGTTCGGCCCGGCGCAGGAGGGTGCCGTCGAAGCGGACGTCGCCCTCGTCGACGAGCAGCCCGTGCTCGAATTCCGTGTCGACGTCGAGAGTGACGGTCGCTCCGGCCGCGATGAGGATCTCGACGCCGAGGAGCGGCGAGAAGGTGCGCACGGGGGAGGTCTCGCCCGCGAGGGAGCCCAGGAAGACCCGCAGCGTCGCGCCGTCGACGCGGACCGGCCCGGGTGCGTGGTGCTGGAAGTCGCGCGGGGCGTGGCGGTGCTGGTCGGGGAGGGCCACCCAGAGCTGGACGCCGTGCAGCACCGTGGTGCCGGGGGTGGAGACCTCCGTGTGGCTGATGCCGTGGCCGCCGGTCATCAGGTTGAGTTCGCCGGGCCGTACGAAGGCGTGGCTGCCCATGCTGTCGCGGTGCTCGATCTCCCCGCCGAACAGCCAGCTCACCGTCTGGAGCCCGGTGTGCGGGTGCGGGGCCACGTCCATGCCGCCGGAGTCGGCGACCCGGTCGGGGCCGTAGTGGTCGGCGAAGCACCAGGCCCCGATGAGGGTCCGGGACCGCTGGGGCAGGGTGCGCCGTACCGTCATCGCGCGGGGTCCGCCCAGCGGCACGTCCCGGGGGGTCAGGACCTCGACCGAGGCCCCGGCCGAGGCCTCCGACCCGGTCCCGGTACCGACCTCGACCCCGACTCCTGCGTCACCCATGTCCGGACCACTCTCCCCACCCGTGTAGTTTCATTTTCAACAACAGTGGATGATCATAGTCTCGAAGGCGATTATCGACAACATGACGAAGGAGCACACGATGAGCGAGACGGTACTGGTCACGGAGTCACCCCGGGCCGCCGGCCGGATCTACCTCGACAAGCAGAGCCCCGAGCCGTACCAGGCACTGGTGGGGACGGCCGATGCCGTACGCGCGACGGCGGCGGAGGCGGGCCTCGACCGCATCCTCGTGGAACTGGTCAACCTCCGCGTTTCCCAGCTCAACGGCTGCGCCTTCTGCCTGGACGTCCACACCCGGGCCGCACTGCGCGCGGGCGAGACCACCCGCCGCCTGGGAGTGCTGCCCGCCTGGCGCGACACGGAACTCTTCACCGCCCGCGAGCGCGCGGCCCTGGCCCTCGCCGAGGCCACCACCCACCCCGCCGACGCCCTCGCCCAGGAGCGGGCGTACGAGGAGGCGGGCGCCGTACTCGACGACGCCGAGATCTCCGCGGTGATCTGGGTGGCCATCGCCATCAACGCCTTCAACCGCGTCTCGATCCTGAGCAAGCACCCGGTACGGGAGACCTCCGCCCGCTGAACCCCTACGGCGCCGCCGCCCACACCGCGTCCGGTGCGGAGAGCCGCCACAGGGCCACCGCACCGGCGACGAGCAGGGTCAGCGCCACGGCGAGGACGAGGGAGGGGCCGACCCTGAGGAGCAGGGCTCCGGCGAGGGCGCCGAGGAACATCGCCAGTACCGACAGGATGCGGCGGCCGGGCCGGGGCCCCGTCCCTCCGGCCGGTCCCGAGTCGGCGGCGAGCCCGGTCAGGGTGAGGGTGAGCACGGTCGTCGTGAGGTCCGGCACGCCGAGCCGTCGGGCCACCGCGTTCTGCAGCCCCATCGCGAGCGCGAGCAGCACGATCAGCGGGTAGGTGACGGAACCGGCCGTGCCGTCCTGCCCCGCGAGCGCGGTACCGAGGGCTGCGGCGAACAGCACCGCCTGTACGGCCATCGCCGAGGCGAGCAGGCGGCCCCGGTGAGCGGCGAACCGGACGCCGAAGCGGCCACCTGCCAGGGCGCCGGCGAGGAAGGCCGCCAGAGAGACGACGGAGGCGGGCGCGGACAGCCCCTCCGCGCCCGCCAGGGCGAAGCCGAGGAACACCACGTTGCCCGTCATGTTGGCGACGAAGACGTGGCCGAGCGCCAGATAGCTCACCGCGTCCACGAGCCCCGTCACCGCGGTGAGGGCCAGCATCAGGGGCGGCAGCGGACCGTGCCGGTCCCCCTTCGGAGGCACCAGCGTGCGGGCCGCGTCCACGAGCAGCTTGCGCATCCTCGGACGTTCCCTTCGTGACGGGCCCGACGGCCCCTGTGCGTGTCCTGGGTTCGCGCGTGTCGTGAGTGCCCGGCGTGTCCTGCGTGTCCTGCGTGTCCTGCGGGAGGGTCCCCGGCTTGTCCGGCGGGGGTGCGATGCAGCAGCGTACGCGTGGACGGGCCGTGGGCAGGGCGGCGCGCGGAGATGGCGGCGCGCGGCGGGACTGCCGTCCTACCGGGGCGGGCCGTCGTGGCGCGGCCCGGCGTGTACGGCGTCGAGCACCAACTCCAGCAGCCGCTCGGCCTGTTCGGACTGCTCGGCTTGCTGGGCCCGAGCGGCCTGCCCGGGTTGAGAGGTCCGAGGGGGTTGCGGGGCCCGGGGTGCCCGCTGGGGGCCGTCGCCGGGCACGGTGGACAGGGCGATGCCGGTGACCAGCCGCACCAGGTCCGGGGCCGCCAGGTCGGGGCGCGCCGTGCCGTGCCGCTGGGCCCGCGCCAGTACGCCGTTCGCCGCGTCCTGGATCATCCGGTGGCAGTCGATGCCCAACTCCTCGCCCCCTTCGACCAGCAGGGCGCTGCCGATGCCCTGCTGGTCGCGGGCGTGGGTCAGGAAGGCCTGCGTCCACTGCGCCAGTGCCTCGTCGGGGGTGACCTGATCGCTGGTGCGCAGTTCCTCGGCCTTCGCGCACAGCGCCTCGACCCGGTCCCTGAGCACCGCGGTCAGCAGCGCCTGGCGGTGGGGGAAGTGGCGGTACAGGGTTCCCGGGCCGACGTCCGCGCGGCGGGCGATCTCGTTGAGGGAGGCCCCCGGTCCGAACTCCGCGAACGTCTCCCGCGCGGCGTCCACCAGTCGTTCCCGGTTGCGGCGCGCGTCGCTGCGGCGCGGCGGTGGGGCGTCGGTGCCGTGGCCGGGCGTCATCGCGGTCTGCCTTTCGGTCGGGCTGGGGTGTAGCCAAGCGGAGAACCTCTCCGTATCGTACCGCCAGTGAACCGGAGAACCTCTCCGGTACGTTCTCCCGTCCGTTCGGCGGGACTTCGAGGAGTGAGCCATGTCAGTCGGCACCGATCCCGCGACCGCCCCCGACCTCGGCCGCGTCGGGATCTGGACCCTTGCCCACGACCAGCAGCCCGCGGGGCGCGTACGTCAATCCGCGGCGGAACTGGAGGAGTTGGGGTACGGAGCGCTCTGGTACGGAGAGGCCTTCGGCCGGGACGCGGTGGGCCAGGCCTGGCTGCTGCTGGCGGCGACCCGTCGGCTCGTCGTCGCCTCCGGCATCGCGAACATCGCGTTCCGCGACCCGCTGGCCACCGCCGCCGCGACGCGCACACTGGGCGAGGCGTACCCGGGCCGCTACCTCCTCGGGCTCGGCGGCCACCGGGTCGACGACACCGTGCACAAGGTGGACGGCTACCCGGTTCCGACCCGGGGCAGGGCACTGTCCACGATGCGCGGCTATCTGGACGCCATGGACGCGGCCCCCTCCCAGGGGCCGGTGCCGGACCCCGCGCCCCGCCGCGTACTCGCCGCGCTCGGCCCGAAGATGCTGGCGCTGGCCGCCGAGCGCACCTGGGGCGCGCACCCCTACTTCGTACCCGTCGAACACACCGCGCGGGCCCGCCGGATCATGGGCCCGCACGCGTTCCTCGGCGTCGAACAGGCCGTGGTGCTCGACACCGACCTCGACAGGGCCCGCGAGGTGGCCACGGCGCACGTCGCCATGTACGTGTCCCTGGCGGCCCACCAGGAGGCGAACGTACGGCGGTTGGGCTTCGGCGACGCGGACATCGTCGGCGGACCGAGCCGCCGGCTGGTGGACGCGATCGTCGCGTACGGGGACGTGGAGGCCGTCCGCCGCCGCGTGCGGGAACACCTCGACGCGGGGGCCGACCACGTCTGCCTGCAAGTTCTGACCGCCGACCCGGCCGCGCTGCCGGAGCGCGAATGGCGCGAACTGGCGCCCGCCGTGCTGACCCTGTGACGGGCGGCCGGCCACCGTCCCCGTCAGGCCACAGCCCCCCGCACCGTCGACCACACGGCTCCGGTGAGTGCGTCTACCGCCTGCTGCTCGGAGAGCGGAGGGGCGGAGCGGGTGGGCTTCGGGGCGGTGGTGGCCTCGAAGGGGCCGGCGGTGTTCCACTGCACCAACTGGAGCTGTGCGCCGGTCGACTTCACCGTCAGCGTCACCGTCCAGCGGTGGGCGGTGCCGGCACCGGCCGGCTGCCGCTCCGCGATCCTCTCGGACATCACCAGCGCCCCACCGGGAAGCGCGGTGCTGCTCGGCAGTTCCTTCATCTCGCAGGTGTCGCCCTCGGCGCGCGGAGGCGTCTGCTCCTGTTCGCAGCTGAGCCCGTCCGCGTCCGCGAAGGGCAGCTTGAGCCGCAGGGCGGAAACGCCCACCGAGGACGGGCCGTGCCCGTCGTCGACGACGAGACCGCCGTTGGCGACGTAACCGCCGGACGGATCGGAGGGGTTGTTGCTCTGCCCGGTCACCTGGCTGAACCGGGCCCCGGGAAACGTCTTCTTCAGGGTGTCGCTCATCTGCTTGCCGGTGATCGCGGAACGGGGCGTCGCCAGCGCCACCGTCTCCATGTCGGACCCGGCGGAACGCGTTCCGGCGAGCACCTCGGGAACCACCAGCGCGGTCGCGGTGAGCACGGCGCAGATTCCCGCCCCCGCTCCGATCCGGCGCCGCAGCCGACGCCTGCGCCCGCGGTTCAGGGCTTGGCCGACGAGCGCGGAGAGGTCGGGGTCGAGGTGGTCCGTCGTACGGTCCAGGGCATCTGCGAGGTCTGCTTCGAAAGGCATACGTGTGTCACCTTGTCCGGGGCTGGAAGGGGTTTCGGGGCGGCGCGGGCCGGGCTGACCGGCCGCGGTCGGTGCGCCGGAGGTCGGGCCCTGCGGGCCCGCCGCACTCAGTGCGCCACCAGGTCGGAGAGGCTGTCGCCGAGCAGTGCGCGCACCCGGCCGAGGGCCCGGCTGCCCTGCGAACGGACCGCACCGCTGCTCAGCTTGAGCATCCCGGCGGTCTCCTCGACGCTGTGGCCCTCCCAGTACCGCAGCACCAGCACCGCCCTGTCCCGCGGCGGAAGCTGCCCCAGCGCGTGCATGAGGGTGAGCCGCAGCGCGGTGTCCTGGCCGGGGGCCGCGCTGTCCGGCATGTCGCCGGTGGGACGCTCCCCGGTGCTCCGCCGGCGCCGCAGCGTGAGGAAGGTGCGGATCAGCACCGTCTGCGCGTAGGCCGGCGGACTGTCCGCCCGTGCCACCTTCTTCCAGTGGACGTACACCCGGCCGAGGGTCTCCTGAACCAGGTCCTCGGCGAGATGCGTGTCACCTGCCGCCAGTACGTACGCCGAGCGGTACAGCGCGTTCGCCCTCGCCCTGACGAACTCCAGGTAGGCGTCCTCCTGTGCTGACTTCACTCGGCCGCCGCCCGCTCTCTTGTTCCGTGCTTCCTGTACATACTCCCCTTGACTACGCGAGCGGCCGTTCTGTCGCGCGCCATCGGCGACCAGTTCGGCCGCGTGTGCGCAAGGCCCGGGGCGTCACGCGGCGAACGAGGGCCACGGCCAGCGGTGCACCCGGTACGGCAGCCACCAGGCGAGGTTGCCGGCGCGTCCGGCGAGGCTCTCGCCGACCAGGTCGTCGAGCACCCGGGCGGGTACGGTCTCCGCCGGGCAGCCGGTCGACAGCTGTTCCACGGCCCGCAGGTAGGCGG
Organism: Streptomyces sp. NPDC004111; assembly: GCF_042874215.1. Taxonomy (NCBI): domain Bacteria; kingdom Bacillati; phylum Actinomycetota; class Actinomycetes; order Kitasatosporales; family Streptomycetaceae; genus Streptomyces; species Streptomyces sp. NPDC004111. The sequence continues at coordinate 411,149 of NZ_JBIAMU010000003.1, read as the reverse complement.
GGTCGTGGAGGGTGAAGCGGAACAGCGAGCCGCCGGTGCGCCGGTCGCGCACCTGGACGAAGCCGGGGCCTTTGCGGTAGACGCACTTGCAGAGGTAGAAGGTCTCCTTCCACTGCTGCCGGATGTCGTCCGCGTCCGGGGTGTCCAGGACGGCGCTCGGCGGATACAGGTGGTTGAGCGAGCGCCAGATCTCCGGCTCGGCGCCGAGCGAGATCTCCCAGTCGACCACCAGGCCCCAGCTCGTCAGCTCGGCGACGAGCAGCATGGTGGTGACGATGGAACGGGCGCCGGTGCCGCCGGACAGGTCGGCGGGCCGGTCGAGCGCGACCCGCCGGGCCCCGCTCCGGTAGAGCCCGGCCGCCAGCTCCGTCGGCCCCGGTCCCGCCGGGTCCGCCGTGATCCGGGTGGGGGAGTCCATCGAGGGCAGTTGCAGTACCTCCTCGTCGTGGTCGCGCCAGGTGGTCAGGGTGAGTGGGGTGGTGGTCGTGGGCATGAGCGGTGCTCCTCCTCGGGTCCGCTGCGGGCGGCCCGGTCAGGCGGCCGGTGCCGGTGCCGGGCCGGTGGTGGGGGCAGGGGCCTCCTGGGGCGTGCCGGTCGCCGCGGCCGGGTCGTCGGTCTCCTCCCCGTCGGAGGTGCCCTTGCGGCGGGTGTCGAAGATGCGCTCGAAGCGCAGCAGTTCCTGGTTGTTGGCGAAGGGCGCGATGTGCACCCACTGCCCGTCGTCGGTGAACACGACGCCGAGCCGCAGCCACTCCGCCAGCAGCGCGTCCACCCTGGCCCCGGTGGCGCCCTCGCCGAGCCTGCGCACCAGGCCGGGTGCGGTGTGCGGCTGGTCGAGCAGCCGGAACGCGGCGACCTCGAACGGGTCGTGCAGGGTCAGCGTGCTCCAGTCGAAGTCCTTGCGGCGGCTGACCAGGACGATCCGGTCGCCCAGGTCGATCATGCTGAGCCGGCACTGCACGTGCTCCTGCTGCCAGCGCGCCCCGCCCGCCTTGAGCGCGTCGCTCGTCTCCTCGTCGATGCCCTGGTGCGGCGCGGTGAACAGGTAGCCGAAGTCGAGCATCTCCGACTCGGGAAGGTCGTAGTTGCGCCGGTACTGCGCGTCGGGCTTGAGCGGGTGGAACCCCAGCGCGGGGTTGTTGAAGTTGGGGCTGAACCGTTCGGTGACGATCCTGGCCACGCCCTCCATCGGCGCGAGGTGGTGCAGGGCGGGGAACTGCTCGACGATCGGCAGGTAGTCCTCGTTGCGCTCGCCGGGGAACCCGTAGAGGTAGTTCCAGGACACCGACAGGCCGACCGACTCGGCGTCGCGCAGCATCCGGATGTTCAGACAGCCGGAGACGCCCTTGTCCATCAGCTTCAGGACCCGGCTGTTGAGGCTCTCGATGCCGGGCTGCACATTGACCAGGCCCGCACCGTAGAGGGTTTCCAGCTGGTCGCGGCGGAGGTTCGACTTGATCTCGTACTGCAGCCGCAGGTCGTACCCGGACTCGCGCAGCCTCGGCAGCACCGAGGACAGGTACCGCATGTCGAGGATGTTGTCGACGACGTACATGTCGAGCACCTGGTGCTGTTCGACCTGCCGCATCACCTCGGCGTAGAAGTCGTCCGGGCTCTTGCTGCGGAACTCCATGAACGAGCCGTTGAGGCCGCAGAACGTGCAGTGGTGCTTCTCGCCCCACCAGCAGCCGCGCGAGCCCTCGACCACCAGTTTCGGTTCGACCCAGTCGCGCGCCGCCGATGCTTCTAGGCGGGCGAAGTAGCCGTCGTAGTCCGGCGAGACGATCTCGGAGGGGCGCAGCGGGCGGTTGCTCATGGCGTTGACGACGACGCCGTCGGGGCCGCGCCAGCAGAGCCCGGGTATCCCGGCGAGTACCGACGGGTCGGGGTCACCCTTGTCGAGTTCGCGCAGCAGCGCGGGGAAGGAGTGCTCGCCCTCGCCGCGCACCACGGAGTCGACGAAGGGGAAGTTGCGGTGCAGGGCCTCGCCCTGGGGGCCGTCGCAGTTGGCCCCGCCGAAGACGACGTGCGTCCGCGGAGCCGCGCGCTTGACGGCGCGGGCGGTGGCCAGGGCCGCGGTGTTCTGCTGGAAGGTGGAGGTGAAGCCGACCAGGTCGGGTTCGAGGGCGAGGATGCGCGAGGTCAGCTCGGCTATGAACTCCGGTGCCTCCCGGTGCAGTTCGATGCTGAGCTCGCGGTCCGCCTCCTCCAGCGGGATCTCCTCGGTCATCTCGGCGACCCGCCACTCGGGGTCGTCGTACAGGGCGGAGGAGAACACCCAGTCGCCGAGACCGCTGAAGTAGCTGTCCAGGGCGAGCAGGTTGAACTGGGCGAGGCTGAACTCCCGGCGTTCGGTCAGCCAGTCGACGTATTCGAGATTGCCGTGCACGACGGTGACCCGGGCGTCGGGCAGGGTGTTGGCGGCAGTGCGGCGCAGGATGCCGGTCGCCAGGGACGGCACGTCGATGAGGGACCAGGGCATGTTGACGATGACGATGTTCACGTGGACTCCCGGCCTTTCGAGGCGTACGGGGTGTGCGCGGTGCGCGTGGTGAGGAGGGCGGGACGGCCGGGACGGCCGGCGGGCGGCCGTCCCGGCGTCCCCTGGGATGTCAGGCGCTGACGATGATGATGATGATCGGCCGGTTGGCCCGAGCCTGGTTCTTCAGGTCGAGCGGGTCGTTGTGGACGATGGTCTTCCGCATGTCGTTCACCCCCCTTCCCGTGTGGGGACGGTCGGCCGCCGGACCCGCGCCGGGGCGCGGACGGGCGGAGTCGGTGGGCGGGCACGGCGCCCGCGCGGGCGGCCCGCCGCCGGGTACGTCAGCCGTTGATCATGACGACGATGACGATGCGCGGCACATAGGCCCGTTCCTGCGCGTGGGGGCTGCGAGGGTCGTTGTGCACGGTGGTCTTCCGCATGGGTTCACCCCCTTCCCGCGGCGGGGGAACGGTCGGCCGCCTGCCCGTGCCGGGCGCGGGCCGGCGGCTGGGACGGGCGCTCACAGCGCCTCCGCGGCCACCCGGCCGCCGAGGGCGGCACCGAGGAAGGTCACGACCCTGATCAGGGCGGTCGCCTGGCACTGCACGGCCCGGCTCTCGTGCCCGGTGTCCAGTTCCAGCAGCTCCGGCTCGGCGCCGTGCGCGCGCAGCGCGTCCGCGTACGCCACGATCTGCTCCGGCGGGCACTTCACGTCGTTGCCGCCGGCGACCAGCAGGACCGGTGCGCGCACCCGGGATACGTACGTCATCGGCGACGACTCGGCGTAGCGGTGCGGCACTTCGTCGGGCGTCCCGCCGAACAGCCGGGTGTCCAGGGAGCGCAGCGCCGAGGTGCCCGTACGGAACGCCGCGACGCTGTCGGCGACCGGGTGGACCGCCGCCCCGGCCCGCCACAGCCCCGGCTCGGAGCCGAGGGCGAGCAGCGTCAGATAGCCGCCCCACGACCAGCCGGCCAGCGCCACGCGCTCCGGGTCCGCGAGGCCCGCCCGCACCAGGTTGGCGCGGACCGCCGCCAGGTCGGCGACCTGGGTGAGACCCACCCCGTCGTCGAACGCGTTGCGCCAGGCGGGCCCGTACCCCGTGGAGCCCCGGTAGTTGACCCGTGCGACGGCGAACCCGGCGGCGGTCAGCAGGGTGACCGTCGGGTCGTACGCGTCACGGTCCTGCTCGAAGGGACCGCCGTGCACCAGGAGGACGGTGGGCCACGGCCGCGGCCGGTGGGCCGGGGCCGAGAACAGCGTGTGGAGCGGGCCGCCGGGCCCCGGCGTCCACCGGTCGCGGACCCGCACCGCGGGGCCCGCCGCGACCGCCTGCTCGCCCGGCGGCCTGCGCCCCGAGGCGGTGCGCAGCACCGGGGGCGTAGCGGTGTCCGTCCAGAGGTAGTGGAGATCGCCACCGGCGCCGGTGAGTTCCGCGGCACCGGCGGCGACCGGCTGCATCCGGGCGTCCAGGAGGGTGCCCGGCGGCGTCTCCAGCGGGGTCCGGGTCCGCCGCAGCAGGTCCACGACGCTCAGCGTGGAACGGCCGTGCCGGTCCTGCCGCACCAGGACCCGCCCGTCGGGACACCAGCTCGCGGAGATCTCGGTGTCGAAGCGGCACCACTCCACCAGGTGCCTGCCGCCCACCACCGACCAGGTCCCCAGCCGGTAGCAGCCCTCCCGCTCCACGACCAGGAGCAGCCGGGGCGGACCCGGATCCGGGCCGAATCCCATTGCCCACAGCGGGTGCCGGGTCCCCGGCAGGGTGGCGACGGTGCGGCCGGAGCGGTCCAGCACCCGTACCGCCGCCGGGTCCGTCGGCTCTCCGCAGACCGCGAGCAGGGTGCCGTCCGCGGACAGGTCGACCAGCTCGCCGTGTCCGGCGCCGGTCAGCAGCGTGCGTACGTCCCCCTCCGGCGAGCGCACGTGGAGCGACAGGCCGTCCGGGCCGAGCAGGCCCACCGCGGCGGTGCCGTCGGCGGCCATCGCGAGCCCGCCGTGCGCACCCGGTGCGGCCCCGGGCAGCGCGGGCGTGTCCGCGCCGCCCTCCCACGGCTGCCGCAGCCACCGGCCGCTGCCCGTCGGACCGTCCTCGAACCACCAGACGGTACGGCCGCAGGGGTCCACGTCGGCGGTGTCGGTGCCCAGCCCCGGCCGGTCGGTGACCTGCCGGACCGTTCCTCGCGCCAGGTCCCAGGCGAAGACCTCGCAGCGGTCGTCCGCCTCGCCGGCGAAGCAGCCCCGGTCCGGGGCCAGTTCGGCGATCGTGGGCAACAGGGCAGGCGCGACGCGCAACTGCATCTCCACCTCAGTCTCCTCGTCCAGGGGCGGTCGGTGCGGGATCGGCGGACATGTCGGCGGCCGGCTCCGCCCGGTCCAGGCGGCGGCGGCCGGTGTGGGTGTACAGAGCCAGAGCGGAGAGGCAGCCGGCGAGCACCCAGCCGACCGCCGCCGGTTCGAGGAGGCCCGTCAACAGGCCCGCGGTCGCCGGCGCGGCGAGCTGCAGCACACCGACCGCGCCGGTCATCACAGCTCCGGCGCGGCCCTGGAGTTCGGGCGGGACGATCGTGATCGCACGGGTCTGGAACAGCACGCTCAGCACCGGGCCGAGGAACAGGGCCGCGCCGAACAGGGCCCCGTACATCCACAGCGACCCCACCATCCCCAGCGGCGCCACCAGTACCACCATCGCCCAGGAGCAGCACGCGACGAGCCTGCCGGGAGGCACCCGGCGCAGGATCCACGGCGTCACCAGCGCGCCGACGAGACCGCAGCCGCCCGCCAGGCTCAGCATCAGACCGACGGCCGAGGCCGAGGCCCCGTCGAGCCGGGACGCGAGGAGCACGAAGTAGTAGACGGCCGTGAACACCGCGTTCACCCCGGCACCCCAGATCAGGGCGAACCGCAGGAACGGGTGCCGCCACAGGAAGCGCAGCCCCTCCACGGCCGACGCGCGGAACGACTCGGCGGGGCCGGGCGCCCCGGGCGCCGACAGCTCGGTCCTGATCGACCGCACGCACAGCGCCACCCCGACGTAGGACAGGGCGTTGGCGGCGAACGGCGCCCACCGGCCGAGCTGGTAGAGCACCCCGCCGACCAGCGGGCCGAGCAGTGCCGCACCCTGGTCCCTGGCCTGCAGCGCCGCGACGGCCCCGCTGGGGTCCTCGGGCGGCAGCACCGCGCGGATCGCGCCACGGGCCGCGGCGGTGTACGTCGTCGCGGCGGCGCTCTCCAGGACGGTCACGGCGAACAGCAGGGGCAGCGTCACCGCGTCGGCGACCACGGCCGCGGTGAGCACGCCGAAGGCGACGAACGACACGGCGGCCGAGACCAGCATGATCCGCCGCCGCGACCGGCGGTCGGCGACCACCCCCGCGACCGGACCCAGCACGGTCTCCACCGCGACCGCCACCGTGCCGAGCAGTCCCGCCACCGCGGGGCTCCCGCCGACCGTCAGCACCAGCAGGACCAGGACGAGTTCGGCCGCGTGCGAGCCGAGCCGGTCGGTGGCACCCGCCAGCCAGTACAGCCGGAAGTCCCGCCGCCGCACGTCCGCCGCATCCGTTTTCGGCTTGCTCAACGGAGCCCCCGTTCCCGGCGCGGTCCCCGCACACCCCGTGCGGCGACGGTCCGGCCGGACGACGTCTGCGCCCCGGTGGTGACCCGGCGTACGCCTTCCGACTCGTGCCGCGCACCACTGTGTCCGGGACAACGAGGAGAAACCTCGGAGAATCCTTGAATCGGCCCCGGGGAGCCGGTACCACGGAAGGGCGGCGTCCGCAGGCTCCCGGGGGGAGAGCGGTCAGGATGACAGTCGAATTCGGTCTGCTGGGCAGCATCGAGGCGCGCGTCGACGGACGGCCCGCCCCACTGGGCCACGCCCGGCAGCGCGGTGTCCTCGCCGCACTCCTCGTCGACGTCAACCAGCCGGTGACCATCGACCGGCTGGCCGAGCGGGTCTGGGGCGACCGGCTGCCCCGGCAGGCCCGCGCCACCCTGCACGGATACGTCTCCCGGCTCCGCCAGGCCCTGGCCTGCACCAGCGAGGCGGGCATCGGCCGCGGCAGCGGCGGCTACGTCCTCACCGCGGCCGACACCGCCACCGTGGACCTGCACCTCTTCCGCGGTCTGCTCGTCCGGGCCCGCGCCGCCGAGGACGACCGGCGCGCGGTCGCCCTGTACGAACAGGCCCTGCGGCTGTGGCGCGCGGAGGCCTTCGCCGCCCTCGACACCCCGTGGGTCAACGCGCTGCGCGACACCCTGGAGCAGGAGCGCTTCGCCTCCCAGCTCGACCTGGACGACATCAGGCTGCGGCTCGGACTCCACACGGCGCTGCTGCCCCAACTGGCGGCCAGGGCAGCCGCCCACCCGCTGGACGAACGGCTCGCCGGGCAGATGATGACCGCCCTGCACCGCTGCGGGCGCCCCGCCGAAGCACTGGACCACTACCAGTGCATGCGGCGCCGATTACGCGGAGAGCTGGGCATCGACCCGGCGCCCGCCCTCCGCGAGATCCAGGCCGCCATCCTCCGCCAGGACACCCCGCCCCCACCGCGGAACACCGCCCAGCCCTCCGCGTCCTCGCCGCAGCCCGCCGCCCGGCCGCCCGCACCACCGGCCCAACTCCCCCTCTCCGTAGCCGCGTTCACCGGTCGCGACCTCGAAATCTCCCGCCTCGACCACCTGCTCAACGGCGGCGGGCGCGCCCCCGCCCCGACCTCGGTCGTCATCTCGGCGGTGGAGGGCACCGCCGGGGTCGGCAAGACCGCACTCGCCGTGCACTGGGCCCACCGGGTCCGCGACCGCTTCCCCGACGGGCAGCTCTACGTCAACCTCCGCGGCTTCGACCCGCAGGCCGCCGCGGTCAGCCCCGAGGAGGCCGTACGCGGCTTCGTCAGCGCACTCGGGGTGCCACCGGCCCACATCCCGGCCGGACTCGAAGCGCAGACCGGCCTCTTCCGCAGCCTGATGGCGGACCGCCGCGTGCTGATCCTCCTCGACAACGCCCGCGACGCCGACCAGGTGCGCCCCCTGCTGCCCGGCGCCCCCGGCTCCCTCACTCTCGTCACCAGCCGCAACAGACTCACCAGCCTCGCCGTGGCCGAGGGCGCCCAGCTCCTCGCCGTCGACCTGCTCACCCCCGGCCAGGCCCGCGACCTGCTCACCGGCCGGCTCGGCGTACGCCGGGTCGAGGCCGAACCCGGCGCCGTGGAGGAGATCGTCGCCCGGTGCGCCGGGCTGCCGCTGGCCCTCGCCGTGGTGGCCGCCCGAGCCGCCGCCCAGCCCCGCTTCCCGCTCGCCCTGCTCGCCGAGGAACTCCGCCGCGACGGCAGCCGCCTCGACGCCCTGGACGGCGGCGACCCCGCCTCCCAGGTGCGCGCGGTGTTCTCCTGGTCGTACCGCGCGCTCGGCCCCGACGCCGCCCGGATGTTCCGGCTGCTCGGCCTGCACCCCGGACCCGACGTGGCCGCACCCGCCGCCGGGGCCGTCGCCCACGTCACCCGGGGACACGCCCGCGCCGTGCTCGCCGAACTGACCCGGGCCCACCTGCTCACCGAACACGTCCCCGGCAGACACGCCTTCCACGACCTGCTGCGCGCCTACGCCGTCGAACTGGCCCACGCCCAGGACCGGGACCGGGACCGGCGCGAGGCCACCCACCGGATGCTCGACCACTACCTGCACACCGCCCGCACCGCCGACGCCCTGCTCACCCCCCAGCCCAACCCGATCGCCCTGCCGCCCGCCCGGCCCGGCGCCGCACCCCAGGAGCCCGCCGACCACCAGGAGTCCCTGGCCTGGTTCACCGCCGAACACCGGGTGCTGGTCGCCGCCCTGGAACAGGCGCGCGCCGCCGGATTCGCGGCACACGCCTGGCGGCTCGCCTCGACCCTCACCACGTTCCTGGACCGGCAGGGGTACTGGCAGACGCTCGCCGCCGTCCAGACCACCGCCCTCGAAGCCGCCCGCTGCCAGGGCGACGCGGCCGGACAGGCCGACGCGCACCGCGGCCTCGGCCTCGCCCACGACCGCCTGGACCGCCCCGAGGACGCCCACACCCACTACCTGCTCGCCCTCGACCTGTTCAGCGGGCTCGGCAACCGCACCGGACAGGCCCGCACCCACCAGCACCTGGCCCGGATGTGCGAGTCCCGGGGGCAACGCCAGGAAGCACTCGAACACGCCCACCACAGCCTGGAGCACTACCGGGCCGCGGGCGACCCGGCCGGACAGTCCGCCGCCCTCAACCACATCGGCTGGATACTCGCCCAGCTCGGCGACCACCAACAGGCCCTGGACCACTGCCGCCGCGCCCTCGACCTGGCCCAGCGGGTGTGCGACCTCAACGGCCAGGCCCACATCTGGGACAGCCTCGGGTACATCCGCCGCAGACTCGGCCAGTACGACCGGGCGGTCGGCCACTACCGGCAGGCCCTCGCCCTGTTCCACCAGACCGGCGACCGGCACAGCGAGGCCGCCGGACTGGCCTGCCTCGGCGAGACCCACCGCGTCGCCACCCACACCGACGCCGCCCACGAGGCCTGGACCCGTGCACTGGAGATCACCCGGGAACTGGGCCTGCCCGACGCCGACCCGCTGCGCACCCGCGTCCTCGGCCTCCTGCGGCTCCTCGGGCGGCCGGCGGATCCGCCGCGGGGACGGCCCCAGTTCGGCTGGTACGACTCCCGGCTTCCGTCGCCGAGGCAGGGCGGGGGAGCGGACCGGACACCGCCCGCCACCAGTCCGTGCCCCGGCCGCCCCGCCTGATCGCCCCCGGCCGCCCCCGTACTCGGCCGCCCCCGCGCTCAGTCCTCCGCGTCGCGGACCAGCAGCGCGATCTGTACGCGGTTCTCGACGTCCAGCTTGGCGAACAGGCTGCCCGTGTGGGCCTTGACCGTCGCGACGGTGATGCGCAGCCGCTCGGCGATCTGCGGGTTGCCCAGCCCGTCCGCGATGGCCCGCGCCGTCTCCCGCTCCCGTTCGGTGAGCACACAGAGTCGTTCCCGGGCGGCCTCGCGGGAGCGGTCACGGGCGTGCGAGGAGTCCGGGCCGGTGGCCGCGGCGATCACCCGCGCCGTGACCGCCGGGGACAGCACCGGGTTGCCCTCCGCGACGGTCCGCACCGCGTCGAGGATGCGCGGGGGAGGGGTGTCCTTGAGGACGAAGCCGAGCGCTCCGGCGCGCAGCGCCCCGAGCACCAGACCGCCGGAGTCGAAGGTGGTCAGCATCAGCACCCGCGGCGGCGCGGGCCGCGCCAGCAGCTCCCGGGTCGTGTCCAGGCCGTCCCGGCCCGGCATCCGTACGTCCATCAGCACCACGTCGGGCCGGTGCTCCGCCACCGCGGTGAGCGCGGCGTCGCCGTCGGCGGCCTCCGCCACGACGGTCAGATCGGGTTCGCCGTCGATGACGAGCCGCAGGGCCATGCGCACCAGTTGTTCGTCGTCGACGATGACGACCTTCACGGGGTCGGGTCGGCTTTCCACTCGGACGCTCTTTTCGTGACTGTGGGCGGGCCGTCGGGCCAGGGCAGTCGTGCGGTGAGAACGTACCCGCCCTCGGGCGTCCCACCGTGGTCGAGTTCGCCGTCGGCGAGGGCTACCCGTTCGCCGAGGCCCAGCAGGCCGAAGCCGGAGGACGGGGGAGGCGGGATGCGCCGGGGGGCCGGACCGTTGCGGACGCGGATGACGAGGGTGGTGCCCGCGGCGCCGTCGAGAGCGACCCGTACGACCGCGCCCGGCGCGTGCTTGGCGGCGTTGGTCAGCGCTTCCTGGACGATCCGGTAGCAGGTCCGCCCGACCCCGTCCGGCGGGGTTCCGGTCACGGTGTCGGCGAGCACCACGTCGAGTCCCGAGGCGCGCGCGTCCGTCACCAGATCGGGGACCCGGTCGAGGGAGGGCTGCGGCGGCTCCGGGTGGCCGGGGTCGCCACGCAGCACGCCGAGCACCTCCCGCAGCTCCTCCAGCGCCTGGTGGGAGCCCTCGGCGATGCCCCGGACCAGGACGCGGTTCTCGTCGGCCGAGAGGTCGCCGCGGTGGTCGAGCACCCCGGCCTGCATGGCGACCAGGGAGATGCGGTGCGCGAGGACGTCGTGCATCTCGCGGGCGATCCGGTTGCGCTCCTGGGCCCGCGCCTGCGCGGCCCGCGCGCTCTGCTCCCGCTCGGCGCTCTCCGCCCGCTCCCGCAGGGACCGCACCTCGACCCGCCGCGCACCGACCGCCGTCCCGGCGGCCACCGCGATCCCCGCGGTCAGCGCGGGCACCGTGATCCGCACCCACCACAGCGCCTCGGCCGCGTCCTCCACCGGGAACACGCCGATGGCGAGCTGCGACCCGGTCACGTAGGCCAGTACGACGATCCCGATCTCCACCGGCCGGCGGCGTGTGGCGACCGAGCACAGCGCCAGCAGCGCGGCGCCGGTCGCCAGGACCGACACGGTGGAGGCGACCGTGACCGCCAGGGCTACCGCGAGCGGCCACCGCCGCCGCCACAGCAGCAGTACCAGACAGACCAGGGCCACCACCGGATCACCGAGGAGGAGCCAGGAGCCCGGGTCGCCGTTGCGGCTGCGGGCCAGCGCGAGCGTCGAGAGCCAGACGGGCACGCTCACGACCACGGCCAGCGTCAACCGCCAGGCCTGCTGCCCCACTCCGAGCTTCGGCATTGTGTCCGTGTTCACCCGGCCATTGTGACCAGCGCGCGGGACCGGTGGATCAGACCCAGGGCGGATACGCCTTCGACCCAGGTCTAACCGGTGCCTCGCCCCGGGTCGGGTCCCGGCCGGTCCGCGAGGCCGATGTGCGGGCCGCACCCGGCGAACAGACTCGTTCACGTGCCGGTAAAGCCCCCCACAGGAGGTCACCTCATGCGCAGGAGTCTGTCCCTCGCTCTCGCCGCCACCACGTTGGCGGCGACCGCGCTGTCCGCGACGGCGTCCTCGGCAGCCACCACGACCCCACCGACGCCGCGCCCCCTCGCCTGGGGCCCGTGCCCCAAGGGGGCCGACGCGCCCGGACTGCGGTGCTCGACACTCCGGGTCCCGCTGGACTACCGCGATCCGGACGGCAGGCAGATCGAGGTCGCCGTGTCCCGGCTGGCCAGCCGCAAGCCGTCCGAGCGACGCGGCGTCCTGCTGACCAACCCCGGCGGACCGGGCGGCTCCGGCCTGGTCTACCCGGCCGTACTCGCCGTCTCCGGGCTGCCGCAGGAAGTACGCGACTCCTACGACATCATCGGCTTCGACCCGCGCGGCGTCGGCCGCAGCACCCCGGTGACCTGCGACCTGACCGAGAAGCAGCAGTGGCGCGGCAACTTCCCGCCGTACGCGCACACCCCGGCCGACGTCACACGGGAGGTCGGCCACGCGCGGACGATCGCCGCACAGTGCGCGAGTGCGAGCACCGCGTGGATGCTGCCGCACACCAACACCGCCAACACCGCACGCGACATGGACCGCCTCCGCGCGGCCCTCGGCGAGTCCAACCTGTCGTACCTCGGCGCCTCCTACGGCAGTTACCTCGGCGCGGTCTACACGACGATGTTCCCCCGGCGCGGCGACCGCATCGTCCTCGACAGCAACATGGGCCCCGGCGGCTACGACGTCACGGCCATGCGGCTGCTCGCCCGGGGGATGGAGGACCGCTTCCCCGACTTCGCCGCTTTCGTCGCCGCCCGCCCCGAGTACGGCCTGGGCTCCACCCCGCGGCAGGTCACCGCCAAGTACGACGAACTCGCGGCGCGGCTGGACGCCGAGCCGGTGCAGGACCTCAACGGGACCGGGTTCCGCGGATACACCTTCGAACAGCTCTATGCCGACGCGTCCCTGCCGAAGCTCGCCGAGTTCTGGAAGGCGGTCGACACGGGCGGGAAGCTGCCGCTCCCGCAGCTCACCCCGGACACGGAGAACCTCCTGGCCTCCCGCTTCGCCGTGGTCTGCGGTGACTCGCGCTGGCCGGGGAAGGTCCGGCAGTACCAGCGCAACGTCGCCGTCGACCGGTTGAAGTACCCGATGCTGGGCGGCTCCACCGCGAGCATCAACCCCTGCGCGTTCTGGCCCCGGGAGCGGATCGAACCGCCGGTGCGGATCACCGGCCGGGGCCCGTCGAACGTACTGATGGTGCAGAACGAGCGCGACCCCGGCACCCCGCTGGCCGGCGCCCGCGAGCTGCGGCGGGCCTTCGGCGGGCGCGCCACGATGGTCACGGCCGACCAGGGCGGCCACGGCGTCTACCCGTACGGCCGCAACACCTGCGCCAACACGGCGGCGACGACCTTCCTCCTCACCGGGGAACGTCCCGCGCGGGACCTCGCGTGCGCGGCGCAGAAGAGCAAGTGAGCCAGCGCGTGGGTGAGCAGGCAGGCGAGTGAGCGTGTGACGGAGGTGCGGGAGATGTTCGAGGAGATGCGAAGCCGCCGGGCCGCCCGGCGGATCACCCCCGGCGACGGCCGGCCGCTCAAGCGCTTCCGCTGGTGGCAGCTGCCCTACCGGTCCCTGTTCCACCTCCGGCCGGCCGCCTCAGGCACCGGGCGGGCGGACTACACGGTGGACGTCAGGCGCGGGCAGGACCAGACGTCCTCGCAGGCCAGGGCCGACCTGTACCTGGACGGCAGGCACCACGCCCGCTCCAGGCTCCCCGCGGCCTTCCCGGTGCCGGGCGGCATCATCGAGGTACGGCTGAGCAAGTTCGGCCTGCGCCGCTGCCACTACGTCACCGCCGAGGGCACCGAGCGCCCCCTCGTCCCGGACCGGGACTCCGCCGAGGGACGCCGCGCCCGCTTCGACCGCGCGCACCCGGCGCTGAGCCGGGGCATCGGCACCCTCTCGCTGACCGTCCTCCTCGTCGCCCTGGCCGTGCTCGCCGGACAGCTCGCCGAACGGCTCACCGGGATACCCGCGGTGGCGGCACGCACCGGGACCTTCACCACACCGGTCCACCTGCCCGTCTGGGGCAACGTCGCGCTCACCCTGGTCACCCTGGCGGCCGGTACGGAGCGGGCCCTGCGCCTGCGCTACAGCCGGCTGCTCGACGGCGTCGCGGGCTGAGGCGGCGGGCCGCCGTGCCGCTGCCCGCCCGAGTCCGGGGCCGCCGGCAGCTCCACGGTGACGAGGAGACCGCCGGCGGCCCGCGGGGCGAGCGTGAGGGTCCCGTCGTGCGCCTCGGCGATGGTCCTGACGATGGCCAGGCCCAGGCCGACGCCCGCCTGGTCGGTGTGGACGCGTTCGGTGCCGCGCTGGAAGGGTTCGGTGAGGGTCGCGACCAGCTGGGGGCTGAGCTGCTCGCCGGTGTTCTCGACGGTGAGCACCACGCTCCGGGGGCGGACGCCGGTGTGGACCAGGACGGTTCCCCGATGCGGCACGTTGTGGACGATCGCGTTGTGCACGAGGTTCGTGGTGAGTTGCAGCAGCAGCGCGGGCGAGCCGCTCGCGAAGGCGATGTCCCCACGGGTCTCCAGGGACACACCGTGCCGCTCCGCGAACGGGTGCAGCGTCTCGGCGGCTTCCTCCGCGACGAGCGACAGATCGACGGGCTCCCGGCCGAAGGACCGCTGATTGGCGCGGCTGAGCAGCAGCAGCGCCTCGGTCAGGGCGATGGCCCGGGTGTTGACGGTGTGCAGGCGGTCCACGAGTTCGCCGGTGTCGTGGTGCGGATCGGCGCGGGCGACGTCGATGAGCGTCTTGGAGATCGCCAGCGGGGTCCGCAGCTCGTGCGAGGCGTTCGCGGCGAACCTCTGCTGTTCCGCGACGTGCGCTTCGAGCTGCGCGAGCATCGTGTCGAAGGCGTCGGCGAGTTCGCGGAACTCGTCCTTGCGGCCCGGCAGCCGGATCCGGTACGCCAGCGATCCGGCCGCCGCCTCGCGGGTGGCGTGGGTGATGCGGTCCAGCGGCGCGAGCATGCGTCCGGCGAGGACCCACCCGCCCAGGAGGCCGAACACCAGCAGAAACACCAGTACCGCGGCTGCCGTGGGGGCGAAATTGCGCACGAAGAGGGTGCCCGGGGTCACGCGGATGGCGCCCGCTTCGTTGGTCTGCCACCAGCCCTGCTGGAGCAGGAACACGGCCACGGCGACGATTAGCAGGGCGCCGGCGAGCAGGAGGAATCCGGCGTAGCTGAGGGTGAGTTTGAGCCGGACACTCAGTCCGGGCCGCCTATCCACGGCCACCTCCGGCGGCGGTGTCGGAGGTGCTCGCTCCCACCGGACAGGGCCCGTCCTCGACGATCGGCATACGCATGCGGGAAGGCTACGGGGCGGGTCATATCGCCCGCGTATCCGAAATCGACGGGTCCGGGCCGCCGCGGTGGTGCCCGTCGGCCCGGTATCAGTGCCAGCCCTGAGGGTGTGCGGGCCAACTGTGTTTACCGTGTGGGCTGTTCACGTTTCGTACGTCCCGACCGGGTTCACACGCAGGAGGGCACACGGATGAATGTGAAGAGGGCTCTGGCCACGCTCGTGGGAGTCACCGCGCTGATGCTTCCGCTGACCGGCGGGGCCGCGTCGGCTGCGACGCCGGACGCGGCCGTGCTGAAGGTGTCGTGCCGGGGGGTGAGCACCGTCGGCTACTACTGCGGGTACTCCCCGTACGACACCTATCTGTCGAAGGGCGACAACGGCCCGAGCGTCAAGGAACTGCAGGCGCACCTCGTCTGGCGGGGCATCTCGGTCGGCTCCACCGGCATCGACGGCGACTTCGGCACCGCCACCTACAACGCCCTGCGCACCTACCAGCGGACCCACGGGCTCGCGGCGGACGGGATCGCCGGACCCAACACATGGAACAAGCTGCGCACCGTTCGCGGCTGACCCGGTGGGGGCGGGGCAGTCCGGGCCCGCCGCCGCGCGAACGGGGGCGGGCCCGGACTGCCCCGCGTGCGTCAGGCCACCATGCCGGCGACCCCGGTGCGGCCGTCGGGGACGCCGGCCACGGTCACGACGACCTGCTCGCGGACGCCTTCGCCGAGCACGCCGACCAGCGCCTCGGTGGTCGTGGCCACCAAGTGGGCGGGAGCGTCCGGAACCTCGGGCAGGTGGTACGCGGCCTCGCGCATGCTGAGGGTGACGAGAGGAGCGTCGTGGTCGACGGTGACTCCGCCGACGCCCCGGCGGTGCTGCGGGATGCCGATCAGGTCGACCCCGACGAGGCTGCGGAACCGCTCGCCGTAGACGGCACCGACCGCGTCGGCGAGGGCGCTGATCAGTTTCGGTTCCACTGTCCCGTCGAGGGCTTCCTCGCGGATGTGCACGGTGAAGTGCGGCATGGTGGCAACTCCGTTCAGGCCGGTACGTAGGATGGACGGAAGCTTGCTTTGCTAGCAAAGGTAAATAGCTTTGATGGCAAAGGTATGGAGAGAGGGGTGCGATGTCAAGGCTCAGCGCGGGTTCCGCGGCGGACGACGGGAAGGGCGCGGGCACGGTCGACGACGCCGTCCGGGACCTGCTGCTGCTCATGCCCCGGATGGTGGGCCGCGTCAAGAAGATCCCGGTGCCCGAGGCACTGCGGTCCTTCGCGCTGGCGCCGCGCCATCTCTCGCTGCTGTCCTACCTGCTCTTCGACGGGCCGATGACCGTGAACGAACTCGCGGCCAAGCTGCAGGTCGCACCGACGACGGTGAGCCTGCTGGTCGGCGACCTGAGCCGGAAGGGAATCCTGGAGCGGCGGGCGGACGAGGCGGACCGGCGGCGGCGGATCATCCGCATCGCGCCCGACCAGAAACCGTCGATCACCGCCTGGCTCGCCCCGGGAGCTGCCGCCTGGCGCAAGGCGCTGGCGCCTCTGACGCAGGAGCAACGGCGCCTGTTCGTCGACACGTTGCTCGCGTACGAGGCCGCGGTCGGCGGCGAGGAACAGGGCTGAATCGGAATGGCGGATCCGGAACGGTCCCACGGGTGGGGTGCTCGGCGGGGGCGCGCGCCGGGGGTGCGCGCCGGGGTGGGTGCGGAGGGTGTACCTACAAGTCCGCACAAGAGGTGTCCGTACAAAAGGTGTGCGTGAGGAAGGTGTGCGTGAGGAACCCACGGTGCCAGGCCCCCCACCAAGGGGGACCTGGCACCGTCGCCGTTCCGCGTCGGCTCAGCGCAGGTGCAGCGCCTCGCGGACCGTGCCGAACAGGTCCGTCTGGTTGGTGACGCCCAGTACGCGGTACGCCTGCGGGCCCTGCGCCGCGATGCGCACCTGGACGCCGGTGTGCTCCTGGGACTTGCCCGGGGTGTTGGTCGAGTAGTTCACCTTGAGCTGCTGGCCCTCGTCGGTGACCAGCGTCGAGGTCAGGCCGGGCGGGGTGGCCTCCAGCGGGACGATCTGGCTGGTGTGGCCGTGGTCGGCGGTGGTCACGACGAGGGTGTCGGGGTGCTTGGCCGCGTAGTCGCGCGCCACCTTCACCGCGCGGTCGAACGCCGCGGTCTCGCCGATCTGGCCGCACGGGTCGGCGGCGTGGTCCTGCTTGTCGATCGAGGCGCCCTCGATCTGCAGGAAGAAGCCCTTGTCGGTGTGGCGGGAGCGCTGCTTGGCCTCCAGGAGCTGGATCGCCCTGGTCGCCGAGTCCGCGAGGCTCGGGGTGGTGGCGGGGCGCTTGGGGTTGGAGGTGACGCAGCGCTGCGGGTCCGTGCCGCCGACCGCAGCCGCCCTGCCCGTCCACTCGGTGGGCACGTTGCCCGGCGCGAACAGGCCGAGCACGGGCTGCCCCGCCTTGGCGGCCTTGAGGGAGGCGTCGTCGGTGACGACCTGGTACCCGAGCTTCCGCGCCTGCTCGCTGACCGTCAGGCCCTTGTACGTACCGTCGGTGACCTTCTGGTCGAAGCGCTGCTTGCCGCCGCCGAGGAGCACGTCGACCTTGTGGTTGACGCTCTGCTCGGCGATGGAGCCGGGGCCGCCCTTGGCGATCGTGTCGGCGGGGCAGGAGGCCATGTCGGCCGGGCCCTGGCAGGAGCGGTCGGTGACGTGCGAGGCGAGCACGGCGGGGGTGGCGTCGGTCAGCTCGGCGGTGGTGACGCTGCCGGTGGCGTACCCGCCCTTCTGCGCGAGCTCCAGGATGGTCCGCACGGCCTTGTCGGTGCCGGGCGTCTTGGAGATGCGGCCGTTGACCGTCTTCACGCCGGTGGCCCAGCCGGTGCCGCTGGCCGCCGAGTCGGTGACGTAGTCCGGCGTGCCGTCCTTGTGCACGGCGTACGTCGTGTACGCGCCGGTGAGCGGGAACCTGTCCATGTTCAGGCGGCCCGCGGCGCCCACGGTGTAGTCACGGGCGAGGGTGATCTCGGAGTCGCCCATGCCGTCCCCGATCAGCAGGATGACGTTCTTCGCCTTCCCGCCCTTGACGGACCGCTGGGCCTGCTCCTTGGTGTCGGACGCGCTGACCGAGGACGTGACGGCGAGTGCGGCCGCGGTCGCGGCGACCATGGCGGTGGCGACCTTCAGATGACGGCTGGTGGGTCTGTACATCGCGGTACTCCTTGGTGCGCCGGGCGGCGCGGGCGGGGCTGGTGACGGCACGGCACACGTCACCACCCGCCGGTGAACCGCCGGCGAAGTTCCGGGGCCGCCCGGGGGGTCATGTCGTGGCGCCGCGGTTTCCCGTCACCGGAGTACAGCCCCCGGCCTCCTGGACGGGGCCGGCGCCGGACCCGGCATAGAGTTCTGAGCTGCGCGACAGGACGAAAGCGCCCGCTTCCCGCGGGCCGGAGCGAAAGGAAAAGCGGTGAACTCGGTGAACGCCACGGTGCCTGCCGATCTGCTGGAGATCGCGGACGCGCTCCTGCCCGGAACGTCCCTCGACGCGGCCCGGCTCGCCGAGCACGGCAATGTGCACCGGACGGTTCTCGTCCCCGGTGTCGCGGCGGTGCGGGTCAGCCGACGGCCCCACGCGGCCCGTGCGATGCCGCGCCGGACGGAACTGCTGCGGGTCGTCGCCGCCGCCGGCCTGCCGTTCGCGGTACCCGAGCCGCTCACGGAGGTGACCCGGTTCGGTGAGCAAACCGCCGTCGCCGTGTCCTGGATCGACGGCACCGGACTCCCTCCCGGGCAGGGCGACCCGGCGGCCATCGGCCAACTCCTGCGCACCCTGCGAGAATTCCCGCTCGGCGAGGAACTGCGCGCCCTGCTCGTCGCACCGCGCGAGGACAACCGCCCCGACGAGCGGACCGAGCCCGGCTGGGCCACGGTGCTGACGGAGGAGGTCCTGCCGCGGCTGCCGGCCGAGTGGCGTACCGAGGGACGCCGCCGCCTCGACGCGGCGCTGGCCCTGGACCCGGTACCGGAGGCGCTCGTGCACGGAGACCTGGGCGCCCAGAACGTGCACTGGAACGAGGACGGCGAACTGGTCGGCGTCCTCGACTGGGACCTGGCCCAGGCCTTCGACCCCGCGGTGGACGCCGCCCTCATGGCGTGGCACGGCTGGGACACCGTACGCCGTGCCGTGGACACGGAGACGTACCGTCGGGCCCGCGTGTGGGACCGCCTCTTCGGGGTCGAACACCTGGTCGCGGTCCTCGACGGCAAATCCCTGGCGAACGCCGACAGCTATGTGGAGCACGTTGTGGGCTGGCTGGAGCGGAACGCTTCGGGCGACGGTTCGCGGTAACCCGGGGACGCGACGGAATCGGTCATCCCGGTCCTGCGCCCACGTGCGTGGCCCAGACCCGCAGGGGTGCTGCCTCCGGGGCGGTAGGGGGCTCCTCCGCGTCGTCGTTCGCGGTTTCCAGGTCCGGCCAACTCATGGCGCCGGGCTCGCTGTCGGTCAGGAACTCCCCGACGACGGGGCCGAGGTCGTCGGTGATCACGTAGGGGTTGTTGAAGGGCACGACCTTCGGGCCTCCTGCTCCGCGCCCAGGAGCCAGGTGTTGGTCTCCCACTCCGATCGACGGTCGGCCGGATCCAGTACCAGGGGCTCGTCCGCCACCTCGGCGATCCACGTCAACAGCATCACAGCAGTATCCCCGAGCGCCGACCTGGCCAGGACGCCCCGGTCGACCCGACAGGTGTGTCCGTCCGGTACTGCGCGGACGGACACACCTGCCCCTAGTGCCCCAAGTGCCTCAGTGGCGCAGTTTCAGGCGGTGAACGCCGCCGTCGACCGTGCCGACGTACAGCGTGCGGCCGTCGGCGGAGGCCGCCAGTTTGGTGCTGTTGGTGTTCTGCAGGCCGCTCGAAACGTTCTCCCACGTCAGACCGTTGTCGGTGCTGCGCAGTACGCCCCGGCCGCCCTGGACGAGGCCGGACTCCTTCGAGCCGGTCGTGGCCGCGTAGAGCGCTCCGCGCACCCGGAGCAGGTCCGAGACGTGGATCGCGAGCGGGCCGGTGTCCGCGGTGCGGAAGCTCCTGCCGTCGTCGGTGCTGACGCGGATGGACGAGCCGCCGACGATCAGACGCCGGCCGTCGACCGTGAGGGAGGTGACGGGGCCGTCGGCCACCTTGGTCTTGGTGACGCCGCCGTCGTCCGAGCGGTAGAGGCCCGAGGAGTTGCCCAGCCAGAGGCGCCGCGGGTCGCGCGGGTCACCGGCCATCGCGTCGAAGGTCCGCTCGTGGAAGAGGTTCTTCCAGGTCCTGCCGCCGTCCAGAGTGGTGAACAGGCCCTGGCCGAACAGGCTCTTGAAGCTGACCGACACCCGGTCCGGGTCGGCGGGGTGGACCAGCATCGAGGTCGGGACCTCCGAGGAGGTGCCCTTCTTCTGCCAGGTCCGGCCCGCGTCACCGCTGCGGGAGACCTCGAAGAGGCCGGTCGCGGTGCGCCGGATCTGCCACACCACCCTGGTGTCCTTGGCCGAGACGGCGATGTGCGAGGTGAGGCGGCCGGTCCTGCCCTCGGACCCGGACTGCCCCCACTCGGGGCCCGCGACCGGGATCGCGGTGCGGTAGGTGCCGCTCACCGTTCCGGCGAGCAACTGGTCGCCGCTGGCCGCGAGGGCGAGCGGGGTCAGGCCCTGGACGCCGATCCTCCGGTACCCCGTGCCGTCGGCCGAACCGCGGTACAGGCCGTCCTGCTCGCTGGAGACGGTCACCGAGCCGTCGGCCCAGCGGTCGTAGTCCATGGCGATGGCCATCTTGGAGGGGGCGGGCGCGGGCTGCCAGGTCCGGCCGTGGTCCCGGCTCACCTGTCCGGCGCCGAACAGCACCCGCAGGTACAGGTCGCCGCCGGAGGCGGACAGTCCGTTGCCGCCTTCCTTGAGGGGCAGCAGGGTGGACCAGGTGCGGCCCTGGTCGTACGAGCCGCGGACGCCCGTGCCGGGCACGTAGGCCGTCACCACGGTGGCGTCGGCGGCCATGCCGTAGATGCCCTCCACCGGCTCGTCGAGGACGAGGTGCGCCGCACCGGGGTCGCCCTTGCCGACGCCGTCGATCCGCCAGACGCTGTCGAAGGTCGCCAGGTACAGGGTGTTGCCGACGAGGGTCGCGTCGCGGACGGAACCGGTCACGCCGGTGGGGTACGAGGCCCAGCTGTCGCCCGCGTCCGTGCTGACCATCAGCGAGCCGTTGACCACGGCGGCGAGGGTACGGGTCTGCTCGTCCGCGACGAGCTTGTCGATGCGCGCGTCGGGGACGTCGAGCTTGCGCCAGGTGCGGCCGTTGTCGTCGGTGCGCAGGATCGCGCCCCGGCGGGTCGGGTCGCCCGCCGTGTTCACCGCGTACCACCAGCGGTCGGGGCGGCGGCTGTCGACCACGACCGCTCCGGTGCCGTTGCCGTCGGCGACGGGAAGGCGGCCCACTTGGCGCCAGTTGGCGCCGCCGTCGGTGGTCAGCCAGGGCGCGGCCTTGCCGAACTGGGTCACCACGGCCTGCCCCGGCCGGGCGGGCGAGAGCGCGACGTGGCCGGCCTCGCTGTTGGGGCCGATGGGCTCCCAGCGGTCGCCCCGGCTGCCTTCGGGGGTGACCTCGAAGGCACCGCTTCCGGTGATCCGCCGCCCGTCGGTGGTGGTGGCGCGCACCGCCAGCCGGTAGGCGCCGGCGGCCTTCCCCGTCACGTCGGCCTGGTAGTAGCCGGCGCCGTTCATGGTGGTGGGAAGGGTGAAGGGCCTGCCGTGCGGCGGGGTGACGGTGATCTGCGGCGGTGCGTCGAGGGCGGCCGGGGACGCGACGTGCACGGTGGAGCGGCCGTCGCTCGGGTCGGGGGACGCCTGGACGACCAGGTGCCGGACGACGAGCAGGTACGGTACCCGCAGGGCCGGGCCGCGCGAGGGAGTCGCCGTGATCCGGCCGCTGATCTCCGTGTCGGTGGCAGGGCGGCCGGCGCGCAGCGTGACGGTGACGGTCGTGGACCCCTGGGCGGGGACGGTGACCCGGGACGGGAACACGGTCGTCGGGCCGGAACTGCTGAGGGTGGTGGTCAGCGGCTTCTTGCCGGGGTTGGTCAGGCGGACCTTCGCGGTCCCGCCGACGGTCCGGTTCGTCAGGTCGGCGAGGCCGAACGACACGCTCGCCGGGGAGGCGCCGAGGACGGCGGACGCGGCGGCGGCCACGTCGAGCCGTCCGTTGCCCTGCACGGTGGGCCCGGTGCCGGTGAGCGGCTTCGCGCTGCCGACCAGCGCGGACCTGATGGCGTCGGGGGCCTGCTCGGGGCGCAGTTGGCGCAGCAGGGCGGCGGCCCCGGCGACGTGCGGGCTCGCCATCGAGGTGCCCGACATGCGGTAGACGCCGGGTGCGTACATCGAGGAGGGGATCGCCGAGCGGATCTCCACGCCGGGCGCGACCAGGTCGGGCTTGAGGCCGAAGCCGGTGCCGGGGCCGCGCGAGGAGAACGAGGCGATCTCGTCGGTGGAGTCGGTGCCGCGCAGGGTGACGGACACCTTCCCGGCGGCCAGCTCCCGGCTCAGCTGGGCGTACTGCGTGGTGTCGATGCCCATGACGACGAGGCGGTCCATCCGCAGCGAGTCGCCGGAGGCGGCGGTACGGGAGAGGTCGGGCCGGGCGGGGGACGCCGGGACCTCCGCAGTCCCCGGGGTGCCGGCGAGCACCGGGCCGCTGTTGGACGGCAGTCCGCCGAGCACGGCGAGCGCGCCGCGCTTCTCCGCCTCGCGCGCCCAGTCGATGTCGTCCTGGCTCAGCACGTCGGTGCTGGGCGCGACGAGGATGTCGGCCCGCAGGATCTTGCCCCGTACGTCGCCGACCCGCTTCCAGTCCTCGGCGGTGCCCGCGCCGACGTCCACGAGCGGGGCGGTGACCGGCTGCTGGGGCGGGTTCGCGGAAAGAATGCCGCGGTACGTCTGGATCAGTTCGGGCTTGCGGCCCGCCAGGTACGCGCTGGGCATCCGCACCCCGCTGGTGGAGGCGCCGACCGCGATGACGCCGTCCGCCGACGCCGGGGTGTTGACGGTGCCGCTGCCCGGCCCGTCGTTGCCCGCCGCCGCGACGACGACGACCCCGGCCCGTACGGCGGCGGTCGCCGCGCGGCCCAGCGGGTCGGTGCCGTCACCGGGGCCGCCCAGGCTCATGTTGATGACGTCGGCCCGGTAGGGGTTGGCCGGGTCGGCCGCCGCCTCGATGCCGGCAACGATGTCGGAGGTGTAGCCGCTGCCGTCGGCGCCGGTCACCTTGTAGGCCAGCAGCCGCGCGTCGGGCGCCATGCCGGTGACTCCGCCCGCCTTGGCCGCCTTGCCCGCGACGATGCCCGCGACGTGGGTGCCGTGACCGTTGTCGTCCATCGGGTCGCCGTCGCCGTTGGCGAAGTCGAAGCCGCCGACGACCTTGTGGCCCTTGCCGAAACCGCCGCCCAGGTCGGGGTGTCCGTAGTCCACGCCGCTGTCCAGAACCGCCACGACGGTGCCCTTGCCGGTGGCCTTCGCCCCCGACGGGTCCTCGCGCTTCCAGACCTCGGGCGCGCCGGTCAGCGGCACGCTGGTGTCCGTGCGCACCTGGATCCGGGTGTCGGGCCGGACGGCGGCCACCCCCGGCAGCGCGGCCAGCCGCGCCGTCTCCGAGGCGGGCACCGTCATCGCCACCGCGTTGACGAGCAGGCCCAGTTTGCGGGGAGCGGAGGGGTGCAGTCCGGCTTCCCGCACGGTCCCGACGAAGGCGTCCTGCCGTGCCGCCAGGGCCCGTCGGGCGTCGCCGACGGCGGAGACGGTGCCGGCCGCCCGGGACGTGAGCGAACCGCCAGGTGCGGCGGCGACGGCGGCTTGCCCGGACAGTTCGACGATGACCCGCTGGTTCGGGTCGGGGGACTTCGCGGTCGCCGTCGTGGCGCCGGGTATCGCGCTCAGCGTTCCGGCGACCGCGACGGTGGCGACCGTGCAGGCCACCAAGTGTCGGGTTCTTCGTGCGTTCTTGGCCATGACCAGTAGTGATAGCCCCGAAGTCACTCTCCGTACAACAGATCCCGGCGGCCCATTGCTGTCGCTGGCACAAGTGGGCCAGTATCCGCATATGACGAACGAGCTCACCGCCGCAGGCATCGACCCGTTCGACGAGAGCGTCTACCGGGCCGTGCTGACCCGTCGTACGGCGGTCCCGGCCGAACTCGC
The DNA here is from genome assembly GCF_042874215.1 of Streptomyces sp. NPDC004111. Classification (NCBI taxonomy): domain Bacteria; kingdom Bacillati; phylum Actinomycetota; class Actinomycetes; order Kitasatosporales; family Streptomycetaceae; genus Streptomyces; species Streptomyces sp. NPDC004111. The sequence goes on along the minus strand of NZ_JBIAMU010000003.1, from coordinate 387,228 downwards.
CGCCGACCTCGGCTGCTCCCCGCTCCGCGCCGCCAGGGCGCTGGACCGGCTGCACGACCACGGCCTGGTCGGCCGCCTCGCCGGTGTCCGCCGCCGGTACGCGGCGATCGAGCCGGGAGCCGCCGTCGAGTCCCTGGTGCGTTCCAGGGCAGCGGAGTTGGACCGGGTCCGCTCGGCGGCCGAGGAGCTGTCCCGCCTCTTCGCGGCGGCCCAGACCGGTGCCGCCGACGAGGACGAGGTGGAGATCGTCGCCGGCCGCGAAGCCCTCGGCCGCTGGTTCGTCCGGCTCCAGCAGGAGGCGCGCGAGGACGTCATGACGCTGGACAGACCGCCGTACGCCCTGACCACGGCCAACCCGGTGGAGAGCACCGCACTGGGCCGCGGGGTGCGCTACCGCGCGGTCTACGCCCCCGAGGCACTGGAGTGGCCGGGGGTGCTGCAGGACATCCGCAACCTCGTACAGCGCGGTGAGCAGGCCCGGGTGATGCCGGGTCTGCGCATCAAGCTGGCGGTCGCGGACCGCCGGCTGGCGCTGATGCCGCTCTCGCTGAACCTCGACGGCGTGCGCGCCGCGGTCATCCGCCCCTCGACCCTGCTGGACGCCCTCACCGACTACTGGGAGCTGTGCTGGAAACAGGCACTGCCGCTCGACGTCCCCGCCGACGACCCGCTCGGAGAGGAGGACCGCATGCTGCTCACCCTGCTGGTCAGCGGTCTCAAGGACGAGGCCATAGCCCGCCAGCTCGGCTGGTCGGTCCGAACGATGCGGCGGCGGATGAGCCGCCTCCTCGAACTCCTCGGCGCGGTCAACCGCTTCCAGGCCGGCGTGGTCGCGGCCCGCCGCGGCTGGATCTGACCAACCGTCACACACGGTGAGCAACACTCCGGTCGGCCGCTCAGTGCGCTGGCACGTCCGGGTCGACGATGCGATACCCCACACCGGGCGTGGTGACGACGACCGGCGGGCCGCCGGCGCGCTGCTGTCCGGCGGCGTACTGCTGCACCGGCGCGACGCACAGCCGCGCCGGGGCGGGGGTGCGGAGCGGCGCGCCCCGCCCCGGCGCACGCCCCAAGTCGGCGGGGACAGCCCCCGTTTCCGGGGAATGCGTGGGCGAGGAAAAGGTAGGGCAATGGCTGTGCAAAGAACCTTGAGGACACGGAAGTGATGCGCGTAGACATGGCGCGACCTGCAACGACCCTTGTAGTTCGGCCCTCGCCCCCTCAACGACGGAGATCGAGTCATGACGCGTTGGAACACCCGTATCGTCGGCGTCGCAGCCACCCTCGCCCTCGCGGGAGGGGCCGCCTACGGCACGGGTGTGGCGAGCGCCGAGGACGCGCCGCGGCAGCCCGCGGCCGCCGCGAAGAGCCGCCCCGGCGCCCACGAGCCGCAGAACATCGCCGACCTCGTCACCCAGATCGACCGCTACTACGGCGGTACGAAGAACGCCGACGGCACCTGGTCCGCCTCCGCCGACAGCCCGTACGCGCACGACGTGCACCGGGTCGAGAAGGCGGCGAAGAAGCACATCGCCGAAGCGGGCAGGAAGGGCGCGCGGCACGGCAAGAAGCCCGCCGTGGTCCTCGACGTCGACGACACCATGCTCCTGACGTACGACTACGAGAAGGCGACCAACTTCACCTACAGCACCAAGTCGTTCACGGACTACGTGAGCAAGGCCGACCGCGGCCCCGTCTACGGCATGCCCGAACTCGTCAACTACGCCAAGGCCCAGGGCGTTGAGGTCTTCTTCCTCACCGGCTCCGCGGAGGACGTGCGCACCCCGTTCGCGCGGAACCTCGCCAAGGTCGGCGTACGGACCCCGCTCGACCACACCCACCTCTTCCTCAAGGACAAGGTGAACCCGCCGGCGTACCTGAAGGAGGCGTGCGGCGCGGGCGACGCGTGGAAGTGCGACGGCGCCCAGTACAAGGCCGCCACCCGCAAGTACATCGAGTCCCGCGGCTACGACCTGGTCGCCAACATCGGCGACCAGCAGTCGGACTTCACCGGCGGCTACGCGGACCGCACCTTCAAGCTGCCGAACCCGATGTACAAGGTCAGCTAGGGGCGCGTCCGCGGGGGGGGTGCCGGACGGTGCGTGCGCCGGCTCCCCTCGTACGCGCTCCGGCTCCCCTCCACACGTACTCCGGCTCCCGTCGTACGCACTCCGAGTCCCGGGGAGCACCGTGCGCGGCCCCCGGGCGGGTGAATTCGGCGGGGGTCCGGCGGCCGGACGCCGCCACTTGCGCGACGGGTGGACAATGTGGACAGCGACCGTGCCGCCCACCCGCTGGAGGACTCCATGCTCGGCACCGCTTTCACCACCGGATCGCCCAACTGGCTCGACCTCGGCAGCCCCGACACCGCCGCTGCCGCCGACTTCTACGGGAGGGTCTTCGGCTGGGAGTTCGTCTCCGCCGGACCCGAGGGGGGTGGCTACGGCTTCTTCCGGACCCGCGGGAAGACCGTGGCCGCCCTCGGCCCGCTCACCGAGGAAGGCGCGCACTCCGCGTGGATGGTGCACTTCCAGAGCTCCGACATCAAGAGCACGGCCGACGCGGTGCGGGCCGGGGGCGGGAACGTGCGGATGGAGCCCATGGACGTCATGGGCGAGGGCTGGCTGGCCCAGTTCACCGACCCGCAGGGCGCCCAGTTCGCCTCCTGGCAGCCCGGGAAGACCGGCGGACTGGAGGTGGCCTCCGAGGAGAACACCCTGGTGTGGGTGGAACTCCACACGGCCGACCCGGCCGCCGCGGTCACCTTCTACGCCGGGGTGTTCGGCTGGCGGTCCGCGGACATGGACATGCCGGGGATGACGTACCGGGTGCTGAGCACCGGCGAAGGGGACCAGGAGGAGGGCTCCTTCGGCGGAGTGGCACCGCAGGGCGAGGGCGCGGGCGGCGGCTCGGCGTCGGTGCCGCGCTGGGTGCCGTACTTCCACGTGGCGGACGTGGACGCCACCGTCGCCGCGGCCGAACGGAGCGGCGGCGCGGTGATGATGCCCGCGGAGGACGTGCCCGAGGTGGGCCGCATCGCCTGGGCCTCCGACCCGGCGGGCGCGGTGTTCGCCCTGCTGAAGCCGGCCCGGAACATGTAGCAGGACCGGAACCCGTCCGGCCGGGCGTGCCGCCCTGCCGGACGGGATCAGCGGCTCGGCAGCCTGTGCCGGACGTGGTCCCGGTGGGCCGCACCGGTCTCCAGACGGTTCTCGTCGAGACCGTTGACGACGCGCAGCCGGCCGCGTCCCCCGGGTACCGGCGGTTCGCCCGCCCCTTCGCCGTGGGCACGCTCGCGAGTCTCGCGTTCCTCCTCACCGCGACGAGCGCGCTGGCCGTCGGGCACGGCCTGCTCCCGCAGCAACTGCGCGAACGCCGACTCGCCCCGCCCAGCGCGCTTGCCCCGTCCATGATGTTCACCCCGGGCACCCGCACCCGGGAACAGGCCTGCGCCGACGGGTGGCACGCGGAGCGGACCATCGACCTGGACTACGCGGCCGGCGCCAACCAGATCTACTACTGGTACGGGACGATCGTCATCGCCTACGGCCGCGCGGCCGATCCAGCCCTGCTGGCACTGGCCCTGTCCGCCAGGTCGCACCTGCTCGCCGGGAGGATGCCGGAGGCGAGCAACGCTCTGGACTCCCTGAGGTTCTACTGCGAGGTCCGAACCACGCCTCCAGCCGGCTGAGTTCAGAGACCCACGTGCCGGCGCCGCCTCCGCACCGGTCGACCCTGGGGGAGGGCTGAAGGTTGGCGTCGGGAACCTGCCGGAGATCGGCGCCCCCGCCTGCTGGACTGGTGGCCGGAATACGTATGTCATGGCCAACTCAGGACGGGGTTCATGCCGACCGCAACGACCGCTTCTGCTCCAGCTCCCGCACCGCCGCACCGCTCGGCCCTGGTCTCCTGGCTGGCCGTCATCGCGGTGATGCTGGGGATCTTCTCGATCGTCACCACCGAGATTCTGCCGATCGGCCTGCTCACCTCGATCGGATCGAGCTTCACCGTCTCGGACGGAATGGCCGGCCTCATGATGACCATGCCGGGATTCCTGGCCGCGGTCTCGGCCCCCGTGGTCACGGTGGCCACCGGGCGCATCGACCGGCGGACCGTGCTGGCGGCCTTCGTCCTCCTCCTGGCCCTGGCCAACCTCCTGGCCGCCGTCGCGCCGGACTACGGGCTGGTCCTGGTCTCCCGCGTGATGGTGGGCGTCACCATCGGCGGCTTCTGGTCCATCGGAGCCGGGCTCGCCGGCCAGTTGGTGCCTGCCGGATCCGTGGGCCGCGCGACCTCGGTGATCTTCTCCGCGGTGCCGCTCGGCTCCGTACTCGGCGTGCCGCTGGGCACGTTCATCGGTGACGTCGCGGGCTGGCGGACGGCGTTCCTGGCCATGGGCGGCTTCACGCTCGCCGTCCTCGTCCTCCTGCTCCTGGTCCTCCCGCCGCTCCCCGCCGAGCAGGTAACGCGCCCCGACGTCCTCGGCAGAGCCCTCCGCAGCGTCCACACGCGCTTCGCCCTGGTGATGACCTTCCTCGTCGTACTCGCCCACTTCGGCGCTTACACCTACGTCACCCCCTTCCTTGAGCAGGTGACCGGGGCGGGCCCGGCGCGCGTCACGGTCTACCTGCTCCTCTACGGAGCGGCCGGAATCGTCGGCAACTTCCTCGGCGGATCGGCCGTGGGGCGCCACCCGCGGGCGACCTTCGCCGCGGTTGCCGCGTTGATCGCCGGTGCGACCCTGCTCCTCCCGGTCCTCGGCCGGTCGGACGCGGGCGCGGTGGCACTGCTGATCGTCTGGGGTGTCGGGTACGGAGCCGTGCCGGTCTGCTCGCAGACCTGGTTCGCCAGGGCCGCGCCCGGCTCGCCGGAGGTGTCCTCCGTCCTGTTCACCGCGTCCTTCCAGGCCACCATCTCCCTCGGAGCCCTGGCCGGCGGGGCCGTCCTCGACCGCTCCTCGCCGTCGACGGTCATGGTGCTGGGCGGCTCGGCCGCGGTCCTGGTGGTGCTGGTGGCCTGGGCCCACCGGGCGGGGAGATTCTCCTGGCCGAAGGCCTCCTAGCCGCACCGGGCCAGGAGGGCGCGCACGGTCCGCCGCGCGGAGGAAGGCGGCCGGAGCGCGCTACGTGCGCCGGTCCGGGGCCGTATCCGTACCGGAAACGGACCCGGACCGGCGGGCCGTCAGCTCGGCACGGCGGGGCAACGGGTGCCGCGCGGTGGCACTTTCAGGCCGGTGAGATAACTGTCCACCGCGTTCTCCATGCACGGACCTCTGGTGACACTGCCATGGCCACCGCCCTCGTACGTGAGGAGCACACCACTGCGGCCGAGCTGCCGGGCCACCGAGACCGCCCACGGGTATCCCGTGGCGGGATCGTGCAGCGCGTTGGACAGCAGGATCGGCGGGGCACCGCGCGCGTCCAGGCGGTGCTGCGGGTTGGCGGTGGGCGCGCCCAGACACGACGCGGTCATCTGCAAGGTCAGCAGGTGGGGCAGATCGGGCGCGGCCTTGTTCATCGTGGCGACGAGCGAGGCGTACTCCCGGTGGTCGCGGACCGGAAGGCGCCAGTCCGAGCAGAAGACCGCGGCGACCGGAGCGAGCGGCGCTGTGGACGGGCGGGACGCGGGCAGGGGCCTGCTCGCGTCCAGTCCCGCGATCGCGGTGGCCAGGCCCGTGTGGTCGACCCGGTAGAACTTCCGGAACGCGATCGTGTTGACCAGGTCCGAAGCCGACAACGCGGTGCCGGGCTTCGCCGGATTCTCCAGCTCGCCCCGTTCGGCGCGCGCCAACAGGCTCTGCCAGACGGCGCGGACGTCACGCCCGTGCAGCGCGCAACGTGCCGTGCCGCCGCACCACTTCACGAACTCCCGGAACGAGTCCTGAGCCGTGGCCGCCCCGGACCGCAGGAAGTCGCGGGCGGTCGGGACGCTGTGGTCCATCACGCTCTCCAGGACCATCGCACGCACGCGGCGCGGGAAGGTCTCGGCGTACTGCGCCCCGAGCAGGGTGCCGTACGAGCTGCCGTGGAAGGTCAACTTCCGCTCGCCGAGGGCGGCCCGGAGGGCATCCAGGTCCTGGACGGTCTGCGCGGTGTCGAGGTGGTCGAACACCGGGCCGGTACGGGCCCGGCAGTCGGCGCGGAGCCGCTTGTTGTACGCCACGGTGGCGTCGAAGTCCGCCTGGCTCCTCAGCTCCGGCGACGGCCGCTCGGCGAGCACCTCGGGGGAGCAGGTCACCGGGCTGCTCCGCCCCACACCGCGCGGGTCGAAACTGACGATGTCGAACCTGCGGCGCACCTCGGGGCTGAAGCGGCCGATCTGGTCCACCACCCTGTCGACACCCGAGTCGCCCGGCCCGCCGGGGCCGAACACCATCGAGCCGATACGTGCGCCGGGGTCGGCGGCCTGGCGGCGGGCCACGGCGAGGTCGAATCTCGGCCCGCTCGGGCGGGCCCAGTCGACCGGCACCGAAAGAGCGGCGCACTCGGCCCCCGGCTCCTCCGGTTCGTCGCACGGCGCCCACCGCAGGGTCCCGGCGAAGGCGGACGGCGACGCGCCGGCGGTGGGAGCGGCGGCGAGACCGGTGAGGCCGGCCATGGCGGCTCCCACGGCCAGGGCCGTGCCTCGCGCCGCGACCCGCCGTAGCGCGGACCTGCCTGGTAAGGGCATGGATCCTCCTGGGAAGAGAGTGCGTTTACGTGGGGAGTGCGGGCCCGGCCGGGGGCACTCCCGTCACGCTAGGCGCACTGTCGCCCCAGTGGTGTACCTGTCAGGGGCTTCTCCGGGGCTCCTCCGGGGCGATTCGGGGACCCGTCAGGGGCGTCCGGCGGTCGCGACAAGCGATCCGCCACCGGGATTTTGCTACGGCCCGACCCGCGCCACGTCCAGCAGCGGAACAGCCCAACACCCCAAAAGCCCAACAGCCCACCGTCCGCACCCCGCCCGGCACTGGCTAGCGGCCGACCTTCGGCTTCTTTCCGCTCTCGCCGACGAAGGCGAGTACGGCGCCGATGACGGCCATGGCGATGTAGACGGCGGTGGGCGGGGTGAACCACATCTGGAGCAGCCCCCAGTCGTTGTCGAACCAGGTGCGCCCGACGAATCCCAGGACGCCCTGGATGCCGACGACCCAACCGATGATTGCCACGATTTCGTTCCTCATGGCTTCCACGGTGCCGTTTCCGCAGCTCCCGCGCGTCCTGCCCACGAGGGACCCCCGCCGCACGCAGTCCTCCGAAGTATGCAGTCGCGCCCACTCCACCTCGGACGACGTCCCGCACCCCGGCAACGGACGGCCGCGGAACTCCCGTCCGGCGGGGCGGGCACGACGTACGCACCGAGCGCCTCGACCGCCGTGCCGACGCGTGCCGTGCCGACGATCGCCGTGCCGACGATCGCCGTGCCGACGATCGCCGTGCCGACGCGTGCCGGAGCCTGTGGTTCAGACGATTCCGCCGTTCGCGCGGACGACCTGTCCGTTGATCCAGTGGCCCGCCGGAGAGGCCAGGAACGCGACGACCTCGGCGATGTCGGCCGGGGTGCCGAGCCGCTCCAGCGGGGGCTGGGCGGCCAGGTGGGCGACGGTCTCCTCGTCCTTGCCGTCCAGGAACAGGTCGGTGGCCGTGGGACCGGGGGCGACGGTGTTGGCGGTGACGTCCCGGCCCCGCAGCTCCCGGGCCAGGATCAGCGTCAGCGCCTCGACGGCGCCCTTGCTGGCGGCGTACGCGCCGTAGCCGGGGAAGGCCAGGCCCACCACGGACGTGGAGAACGTCACGATCGCGCCGCCGGGGCGCACCCGGCGGGCGCCCTGCTGGACGACGACGAACGTGCCGCGGATGTTGGTGCGGTGCAGCTCGTCCAGGGCGGTCAGGTCCAGCTCGGCGATCGGGGCCAGATGCATGCGCCCGGCCGCGTGCACGACCACGTCGATGCCGCCGAACTCTGCTTCGGCCACGTCGAACAGGGCCGCGACCGCCTGCTCGTCGGCGACGTCCGCCCGTACCGCGACAGCCCGGCCACCACCGTCGACGGCCTCCTTCACGGCCGCCTCGGCCTCGTCCTGGCTGCCGGCGTAGCCGACCACGACGGCGTAACCGTCGGCGGCCAGCCGGGCGACGGTCCGGCGGCCGATGCCGCGCGAGCCGCCGGTGACGATCGCGACTCGGGGCGAGGGGGTGGGCCGGTCCTGAGAGGGGGTTCCGACGGAGGAAGGGCCGGGGGAAGCGGGAAGCGGCATGGCTGACTCCTGAGCTGGGTGTGGACCGGGCCGCGACTGCGCCGCCGCCCTGCTTCTTCCACGATCGGCCGGTTCCGGACCTCCAGCCAGGGCTGCGTCCACCCAGGGGTAGCCACCCCCTGGCTACGTCCCGGCCCAGGAGCCACCATGAAGGGGTGAACCTTCCCGAACTCGGCGCCTTCCTCAGGACCCGCCGCGACCGCATCCGTCCCGCCGAGGTCGGTCTCCCGCAAGGCCCGAGGCGGCGCGTTCCCGGGCTGCGCCGCGAGGAGGTCGCCCAGCTGGCCGGGCTCTCGGCCGACTACTACACCGAGCTGGAACGCGGCAGTACCAAGAACGGTGTGCAGCCCTCGTCGCAGACCCTCGCCGCCCTCGCCCGCGCCCTGCGCCTGAACGGGGACGAACGCGACCACCTGTTCCATCTGGCCGAACGGCCGGTCCCCCCGTCGGCGCACGGACCGTCGGCACATGTGCAGCCCGCGCTCCTGGGACTTCTGGACCGGCTGACCGACACCCCCGCGCGCGTCATCACCGATCTGCACGAAACCCTGGTGCAGAACGACCTGGCCCTGACCCTGCTGGGCGAGTCCCCGGCACGCGGCGGCCCGGCGGCGAGCTTCGTCTACCGCTGGTTCACCGATCCGCGGGCGCGCGAGATCTACCCGCCCGAGGACCACCCGCACCACTCCCGGGTGTTCGTGGCCGACTTCCAGGCAGTGGCCGCCCGGCGCGGCCGGGACGCGGAGGTCACCGGGATGGTCGCCGCGCTGCGCCGCCGCAGCGAGGAGTTCGCGGCCCTCTGGGACACCCACGACGTCGCGGTGCGCCGCAGGGACCACAAGCGGATCGTCCACCCCATGCTGGGCGTGATCGCACTCGACTGCCACAACCTCCTCAGCGAGGACGGCCGCCAACGCCTGCTGTGGTTCACCGCACCACCCGGAACCCCGGGAGCCGAGCAACTGGCACTGCTGTCCGTCATCGGCACCCAGGAGCTGGGCGCCACGGAGGACACACCAGCGCGAAGACTGCCGACGGCGGAACCCGGACCGCGGAACTGACCGCATCGCGGGCGGAGGCCCGCCTCCGGCTGCCCCAGACCCTCGGCCGGAGCCGCTCCGAACGGCCCGCGGCGGCGCGCGCCGCGCGTCAGTTCCGTGCCGGGGGGACCGTGAAGGACGGGGGCTGCTTGGGCAGCTGCTTCTGTGTGTACGCCTTGATGTAGGTGTCCAGGTACGGCGAACGCCTGCCCTCGGTGGCCCGGTCGTCCGAGGGGTCGTCCACGGAGAGGCCCAGGCGGGCGTTCGTCACGCTGATGCGGTCGCCGGTCGGGGTGTCGACCCACGCACCGCTCTGGACGGTGCCGATCTCGACGGCCAGGGAGTGCCCGGCCCTGAGCCGCCAGTCGGTCGACTTCAGATCCACGGCGACGCGGCCGGACGGACCCGCGAGGGCCACCTGCTCGTCGAACATGACGGCGGAACCGTCCGGTGCGACGTCGTACAGCTTCACCATGACGTTGCCGCTGCCCTTGGTGTCCATCGCGATCCTGGGCGTTCCGGTGATACGGACGTCACGGGCGACGGGCCGGGACCAGGTGAGGAAGCTCGCCGGGCCGCCGGGCTCCCCCCGGTCCACGTAGGACCCGTCGCGGAGCACGACGTCGGCGGACCGGTCCGAGGCAGGCCAGGTGTCCTGGGCGCGCCAGGTGCCGGTGCTGTCCTGGACGGCGAAGGCCGGGTAGCCGGTCGTGGGTGCGATTCCCTTGAGGTGCTGGTCGTAGAAGGACATCACCTCCTTGAACCAGCCCGCCCGCCCCATCTGGAGCCGCCCGTCCGCGGTGCGTTCGTTGCCGCGCACGTGGTCCCACTGGCCGAGCCAGCCGCGTTCGGGGCCCCGGTGGCCGGCGAGGTACTCCTGCATCGCCTCCGGGGTGGTGTTCGACTCGATGAAGCCCTGTGTGAAGAACAGCGGGGTGTCACTTCCCCGGGCCTGCTTCGCCAGGTCGCGCTGCTGCCAGTACGGGTCCTGGGGGTCGGCCTTGAGGTTGTTGTCCGTGTTGAGGGCGAGGCACTCGGGGTGCTTCAGCTCGTACTGGTTGTTCTTCTTGTAGCGCTTGTGGTCGTCGGGCAGCGGCGGCAGCTGCGCGATCTGGTTGTAGGTGTTGGGGGCGAGGACCCCGCCCACCTTCGGCACCCGGTTGGAACGGATCAGGCGGTACATGTCCCAGACGGGCTCCTGCGCGACGACTGCCCTCAGCGCGTCCTGGCCCAGGTTGTTGCCGACCAGGGCGGTCGTCGCGTCGTACGACTTGCCGTACATGCCGACCTTGCCGGTGGACCACGGCTGTTTAGCCGCCCAGTCGATCGCCGCCCGGACGTCGGCCTGCTCGCCCTTGCCCATGTAGTCGAGGCAGCCGCTGGACCCGCCGAAGCCGCGCAGGTCCACCTGCACCAGGGCGTAGCCCCGGTCGAAGAGGTCGCCTCCCTCGACGAGGTCCTTGAAGCGTGCGGACGGGCCGGCCTTCGGCCACTTCTCGTCCGAGAGCTCACCGGAGTGGCCGAAGTAGGAGCCGACGGAGAGGATGACCGGCACCTTGCCGCCCGCGGGCATCTTCCGCGGCAGCAGGACATCGGCGTGCAGCTCGGTGCCGGAGCCGTCCGAGGAGGGGAAGTAGTGCTGCGTCCACGTCGCGCCCTCGGGGACGCGGTCGTTGTCCTTGGACGTCACGGGGTTCGTGGCGGTGGGCTGTGCGGCGCCGGCGGGGGCGACGTACACGACGGCCAGGCCGAGCACGGCCGCGGTGGCGGCGGCGGGCAGCGGGATCTTCTTCATGGTCTCCTCCGGAAGCGACGTGTGGCCGGCCCTCGGGACCGGCGGTGACGAGGGTCCTGGTGAAACGGGGTCGAGCGGTCGTGCTGGGTAGGGGTGGCATCGAGAAGCGGTACGGGGACGAGGGGACACCGTGCCGTCGCGGCACAGTCAAGCCCGTCCGGAGGGGCGGGCCCGTGCTTGACCATGCCGTGGCGGCATGGTTTCGAATGGAGTGGGCCGGGCGGTGCACCGGCCTCCGAGCGGCCGGACGGAGTGCGCGACCATGGCATGGAGTACGCGTGAGATCGCCGAGCTCGCGGGCACCAGCCTGCGGGCGGTACGGCACTACCACGAGGTCGGCCTGCTCGACGAGCCCGAGCGCCGCGCCAACGGCTACAAGCAGTACACCGTGGCCCACCTGGTCCGGCTGCTGCGCATCAAACGCCTGGTCGACCTCGGCTTCTCGCTGCCCCGGATCGCGGAGATGGGGGACGCGGACGACCACCCGGAGAGTGCACTGCGCGCGCTCGACACCGAGCTGGCGGCCACCATCGAACGGCTGCAACGGGCGAGGCTCGAACTCGGCTTCATCCTGGAGAAGTCGGCTCCGACCGACCTGCCGCCGCAATTCGCCACCGCCGCGGCCGACGCCCCGATGTCCGGGACGGACCGGTCCTTCGTCACCGTGCTGAGCACGGTGCTCGGCCCCAAGGGCATGGCGGCCTGGGTGGACCTGATGAAGAACCCCCTCATCGATCCGGCCGGTGCGGCGTTCGAGTCGCTGCCCGCCGAAGCCGACGAGCACGCCCGCGCCGCACTGGCCGAGCGCCTGGTCGGCTTCGTGCAGACGCTCTACCGGCAGCACCCGGGTCTGAGCACCCTGCCCGCAGACGCCCCACGGGGCCAGGAATTCGCGAAGAGGACGGTTGGCCGCGCACTCCGGGACATCTACAACGAAGCACAGCTCGACGTCCTGAAACGACTGGGCACCCTGCTGGACGCCGGACCTTCTCACCGGTCGCCCGGTTGAACCCTTCCACCTGGGCCGGACACACCCAGGTCGGTGGTGAGGCCCTGTTGGTGGGCGATGGCTGCGGCCTGGGTGCGGGTGGTCGCGCCGAGTTTGGTCAGGATGTGGGAGACGTGCACGCCCGCCGTGCTGGGGGAGATGTGCAGGCGGCCCGCGATCTGGCGGTTGCTCAGGCCCTGGGCGACGAGTGCCAGTACCTCGTGCTCGCGTGAGGTGAGCCCGGCGGGCAGTGCGGCGGCGGGCCGGGACGCCAGGGCGATCTGGCGGTGGAGCAGGGGCGCGCCCAAGGAGGCCGCCAGCTCCGCGGCCTCGTCGAGCCGGGCGGCTCCCGTGGTGAGGTCGTCCGCGGCGAGCGCGGACCTGCCCGCGTACAACAGGCACTGGGCCAGGTGGTAGGGCTGGCGCAATTCCCTGAAGGTGTCCACCGCCAGGGGCCAGCCCTCGTCGTGGAGCAGGGCGTGGAGGTAGACGTGCCACGCCCGGTCGAGTCGGCCGTCCTCGGCGAACCGGGCGTCGAGCGCGACGAGTTCGGTGCGTCGGGTCCTGGCCCTGTCGGTGGCCGTCGTACTGCTCCCGCGACGCAGGCGTGCCTCCTGGACCAGTGCGCCGGTGACCAGGAAGGAGCGGGCCTCTCCCGGGTTCAGGTGGGGAAACTCCGGGTGGTCCAGAGCACGGCCGAGGGCGCGGGGGGCCCCCCCCCCCCCCCCCCCCGGGGGGGGGGGGGGGGGGGGCCCGCCCCCCCCCCGCCCCCCGGGCGGGGCCGGGGGGCCGCCCCCGGGGCGGGTGGGGCCCACACCCCCC
>NZ_JBIAMU010000003.1:0-374337 GCF_042874215.1 Streptomyces sp. NPDC004111 | reverse complement strand
CCGGGGCCCGGGGGGGGGGGCCGGGGGTGGGCGGGGCCCGCGCGGGGGGCGGGGGGGGCACCCCCGGGGGCCCCCGGGCCGGGGGCGGGGGGCGGCCCCGCGCCCTCCACCTCGCCCTGGGCGAGGGCGAGGTGGCACACCAGTTGGTAGTGGTGGAACAGCCCTCGGCCGTGCAGGGCGTCCGAGGGCCCGGCAGCCGCGTCCGCGGCGGCTGCCACCTCGCCGCGGAGCAGCGCCAAGTGGCCGCCCAGGCAGCGCAGATGCTGGTGCGCGGACGGCGGCGGTCCCTCGGCCAGCGCCTCTTCGAGCAGTACGGCCGCCTCGTCCCACCGCCCCGCCAGCGTCAGCCCGTGCACGGCGAAACAGGCGAGATCGGCGCCACGGCTGAGGCCCAGACCGAACCTGCGAGCACGGCGTATGCCGTCCAGCGCGACCTCGGCACCGCGCAGGTGATCGCCGGCCCGGGTCAGCACCATCGCCTCGTACATCGGCACCGTCATCAGCAGGTCGTGCCCCGCGAGCCCCTCGGCGAGCGTACGTGCCTCGGCCAGCGCCGCCAGGTCGCCGGTCAGGGCCCCGACCCCCAGCAGACCCCGGACGGTGACGGTCGCGTCCTCGGTGCGCCGGCCGGAGCGAAGCGCCTCGTCGAACGCCCACCGCGCCCTGTCGGTGTTCGCCGGCAGCCCCATGGCCAGCACGCCCAGCACCCGTCCCCGCTGCACGTTCCCGACCTCCTCGGGCAGCAACCGCAGCGCGTGCTCGAAGTCATCGATACCGCTGCCGTCGAGACGGTGCCGCAGCCGTCCGCGGTGCTCCAGCAGCAGGGCGGCCCGCTCGGGAGCCGTGCCCGCGCCGAGCACGGCGAGCCCGGCCGCGGCGTGGTCGACGCCCTGCGGATACGCACCGCTGAGCATGCACGCCTCGGCCGCCTCCGTCAGGACACCGACCAGGTCGGTGCCGATCCCGGCCGACGGGTCCGGCACCCGCTCCCACAGCTCGATCACCCGCTCCAGCAGATGACGCTGCTCGCCGTACGCGTAGGAACGGCGGGCCCGGCCCGCGGCCCGGTACGCGACGGCCAGCGCCTGTACGTGATCCCCCGCGGCGTACGCGTGCGCGGCCAGCCCGGCGGCGTCGGAGTCCGCGCCGGCCGTGCCCGAGCCCAGCGCCTTCGCGTAACGGGCGTGGAGCCGGGAGCGCTCGCCCGGCAGCAGGTCCTCGTACACCGCCTGCCGGATGAGCGCGTGCCGGAACGCGTAGCCGTCGCCGGAGGTGACGAGCAGGCCCTGGTCGACCAGCGGGCGCAGCAGCGCGTCCAGCTCCGCACCGCCCTCCTCGGCGACCTGCTCCAGGAGCCGGTGCGCGACCCGGTCGCCGCCCGCCGACACCAGGCCCAGCAGCCGACGGGCGGCGGAGGGCAGGGAGCGCGGTCCGCGCAGGAGCAGTTCGCGCAGGCTGTCCGGCGTGCGGGCGCCCCCGTGGGCGAGTGCTTCGACGAAGAGCGGGTTGCCGTCGCTGCGCCGGTGGACGCGGTGGACGGTGGCGGCGTCCGGTTCGCTGCCCAGGATCGCGGCCAACTGCCGGGCGACATCGGCTTCGGCCAGCGGGAGCAGCCGCACCGTGCTGGTACGCGGGCCCCTGGCGAGTTCGGCCAGCAGCGCGCCGAGCTGTCCGCCGTCCGTCCCGCCGGGCCGGTGGGTGGCGAGCAGCAGCACGCCGGGCCGCGTCAGGTTGCGCGCGAGGAACGCGAACAGCTCACGGGACGCGGCGTCCGCCCAGTGCAGGTCCTCCACGGCCAGCACGAAGGGCCGGACTGCGGCGGCCCGTTCGATCAGGGCGAGGATCTCCTCGTACAGCCGGTGCTTGCCCGTACCCGCCGCGTCCGTCGCGCCGAGTTCGGGAAACCAGCGCGCCAGCTCGCGGTAACCGCCCGCCGGAGCCGCCGCGTCGCGGATCAGTTCGCGCAGCACCGCCACGAAGGGGGCGTACGCGAGCCCTTCGCCGCCGAACTCCGTGCAGCCGCCCCGCACCACGCGCACCGCGGACTCCTGGGTCCGGGCGAACTCCGTGAGCAGCCGCGACTTGCCGATCCCGGCCTCGCCGACGACGAGCGCCACCACGAGGCCCTGCTCCCGCGCCGTGCGCCACGCCCGGACGAGTGCGGCCAGCGCGTCGCCACGGCCGATGAACACCGGACTGACCACGCGTTCCGCCACCATCGCGCCAGCATATAAATACCGAACTCTCCTGATGCGCCGCGGGTGTTTACCCGGCGACGCTCGACACATGAACACTCCGTACCCCCTGCGCACCATCGAGGCCCACGAGTTCGACGCCTGGGCCCGCATGATCACCACCACCTACGGCCAGGACTGGCGCGAGGGCTCCCTGCGCGGCGCCCGCTCGGTGATCGAACCCGAACGCACACTCGCCGCCTACGACGGCCAGGACATCGTCGGCGGCGCCTCGATCTACGGCCGCTCGCTCACGGTGCCCGGCGCCTGCACCCCGGTCGCGGGCATCACACTCGTCGCCGTGCTGCCCACGCACCGACGGCGCGGCATCCTCACCGCCGTGATGCGCAGGCAGCTCACCGAACTGCACGAGACGGGCGGCGAGGCGGTCGCCGCACTCAACGCGGCCGAAGCCACCATCTACGGCCGGTTCGGCTACGCCGTCGCCTCCCACCTGGCCCGTCTCCAGGGCGACAAGCGGGACATGACCATGCGCCCGGACACCGATGCCGGCGCCGGCACCCTCCGGCTGCTCGACGCGGAGCGGGCCCGCCCGCTCCTGGAGAAGGTCCACGACACGGCCCGCCTCCGCACCGCCGGCTGGGTCGACCGTACGGAGAAGTACTGGGACGCCCGGCTCCTCGACGCGGAACACACCCGCGGCGGCGCGACGGCCCTGCGCTTCGTCGTCCACACCGAGCCCGGGGGCGAGGTCACCGGCTACGCCTTCTACCGCTCCCGGGAGAGCACCGTCCACATCGTCGAACTCGCCGCCACCACCCGGCAGTCCTACGCGGCGCTGTGGCGCTACTTCATCGACCTCGACGGCCACGACCGCCTCACCTACGAGGGCGCCGTCGACGAACCCCTGCCCCACCTGCTCCTCAACCCGCGGGCCGCGCGCACCAGCGTGGTCGACAACCTGTGGGTACGCCTCGTCGACGTCGACCGGGCACTCGCCGCTCGCCGGTACTCGACCGGCCTGGACGTGGTCCTGGAGGTCGAGGACACCTTCTGCCCCTGGAACACCGGCCGCTACCGGCTGTACGCGGACGACGACACCGTCACCTGCGAACGCACCCGGACGCGCGCCGACCTGCGGCTGACCGTCGCCGAACTGGGCGCCGCCTACTTGGGCGGTCCCACCCTGGCGGGCCTGTCAGCCGCCGGCCGCATCGAGGAACTGCGCCCCGGCGCCCTGGCCGCCGCCTCCCTCGCCTTCCGCGGACCGCGCGAACCCTTCCACGTGTCCGGTGCCGCCTTCCCCGCCTTCTGAACACGTGTCCGGTGCCACCTTCCCCGCCGTCCGAAACGGAGAACCCGCCATGACGACCCCCCGCACCCGCCGCCACTCCACCCTCCTGCGGCTCTTCAGTCCTCGTCTTCGGTGAGGGTGGAGGTGAGTTGTGCGAGCAGGGCGGCGAGCCGGTCCTGCTCCGCGTCACCGAGCCCGGCAAGCAGGCGGCGCTGGTTGGCCAGATGGGTGGCGATGAGCTCGTCGGCCAGGCCGACGCCCTTGCCGGTGAGGGTGATGAGGCGCCCGCGGGAGTCGTTCTCGCTGATGGACCTGTCCACCAGGCCACGGGCTTCGAGCCGGTCGACGCGCTTGGTGATCGCGCCGGTGGTGACGAGAACGGTGCGGCTGAGGTCCCCGGCGGACAGCGCGTAGGGCTCGCCGGAGCGTCGGAGTGCGGCGAGAACGTCGAAGTCGCCGTTGCCCAGGCCGGCGGCGGCGAAGGGCGGACGCAGGCGCTGGTCGAGCATTTCGGTGAGCCGGAAGAGCCGGGCGACGACGAGCATCGGCGTGGCGTCCAGATCGGGGCGCTCGTGCTTCCACTGGTCGACGATGGCGGCGATGGGGTCGGTCTGCATGCCTTGATTATATCTTCCATGGAAGCTAGTTTCCCTTCCATGGAAGATAATCTTGCGTCCCGGCACCCGGCCGGGTCCACCGGGCGGAAGCGGGACGCGGTGCACTCGACCTCGGCCGACGCCGACACAGACACCTCCACCCGGCGCCGCCTCATCGGCGCGAGTCTGGTCGCCTCGCTCGGCGACGGCATCTACGTGCCGTTGACGATGCTGTTCGTCCACGCCCTCACCGGACTGTCCCTGACGGCGATCGGCGCGGGCCTGACCCTTGCCGGGCTGTGCGCGCTGGCGGTCATGCCGGTGGTGGGCGCCGTCATCGACCGGTTCGGCGCCCAGCGCGTGGTGGTGGCGTCGCTGCTGCTGCGCGCCGCCGGGTTCGCCGCCTACCCGTTCGCCGTCTCCTACCCGGCGTTCCTCGGTGTCGCCCTGGTGGTCGCGGTCGGGATGTGGGCCTCCTCGCCGAGCCAGCAGGCGTTCATCGGCGAGATCGCCCAGGGCTCCGGCCGCGACCGGCTGCTGGCGTGGGACCGCAGCCTGCGCAACGCAGGCATGGGGGCGGGCAGTGTGGTGGCGGCGGGCCTGCTGGCGCTCGACGGCAGCACCGGTTTCACGGCCGCCGCGATGGCACTGGCCGCGCTGTTCGTCCTCGCCGCGGCCCTGATGGCCAGAATCCCGGCCACACGCGGCAACCCGGTGCGGCGACACGGGGAGAACCCCGTGCCGCCACAAGCCAAGCCGGAAGGCTACCGGCAGGTGCTCGGCGACCGCCCCTATCTGCTCATCACCGCGGCCAACTTCCTGATCGCCTTCGGCTACACCACCCAGGCCATGGCCCTGCCGGTCTTCCTGACCCGCGACGTCGGACTGCCCGACGCGCTGGCGGGTGTCGTGTTCGCCGTGAACACTGTCCTGGTCGCCTCGCTCGGCGTCCCGGCCGCCCGGCTGACACTGCGCGGCAGCCGCCCTCGTACCGCGGCACTGGGCGCGGCGGTCTTCGCGCTGTCCTTCGCCGCGTTCGCGCTGCTGCCCCAACTGGTCAGCGGTTCGGGCGCCATGGCCGCCGTCCTGGCGGTCGGCGTGCTCTACACCGTCGGCGAACTGGTGCACTCCGGACCGGCACAGAGCCTCTCGGTACAAGCCGCCCCCGACCACCTCCGGGGACGCTACCTCTCGGTCTACCAACTGTCCTGGTCGCTCTGCCGCACCGTCGCACCCCTGCTCATGGGGTTCCTGCTGGAAGCCGGGCGGTGGCAGCTGTGGACGGTCCTGGCCCTGCTGGTCCTCACCGGCGCGGCGGTCCTGCTGCGCGCCGAGCGCGCCTTCCCGGCACACGCCACCGGAACCCGTCCCGCCCGTCGGACGTGCGACGGGGCCGCGGCGACCGGCACCCGGCCGTCGCGCACCGTCCCGCACAGTGGATGAAAACAACTGGGCCGGTCCGCAGCCGTTTTGCGATGATGCCCGCTGCATCTCCCACGGAGGACGATTGTTCGTTTTCGTTTGTACGGGCTGCGGCGCCGAGTTGACGGGCCCGCTGTCCCCGGTCGCGTTGCCGCCCCACGCACATCAGCGGTACGGCAACGGGGTCCAGCTCCCCGTACTCATGGAGCCCGGCACGTTCGCCGTGGACCCCGAACCCTGGGGGCCGCCATTGCGGAGGTGGGAGGACATCCAGCCGGACGAGGCGACCGCCCGGGGCATCCACGCACCCGTGCCCGTCCTTTCCGGCGGTGCGCCCGGTGCGATCGTCGTGGCCCCGGGCGACGTCCGGGGCACCGTACTGATCCCGGACAGCCGCGGAGGCGGCTACTGCTGCGGCCTCGACGGGACCGGCGGACCCAATGTGGCCTGCATGGAGTGTGCCGGGCCCGTGGCGAGCCGGATCGACGACTGCTCGCTCTGGCAGGCGATGTGGCTCGCCCCGAACGCCGTACGCCGCCTCCCTGTCGGCGGCACCGACCCGGCACCCCGCCCCTGGCCGGAGCTGATGGCCCAGGGGCGGAGCACGCCCCCGTTCGAGCCGCTCGCCTCCTGGGGGTCGCGGAGCGCCGTCGGCCACTGGTCGCACTACGTGTGGACCTGGAGCCCGCAGTGGGAGGCCGCGGCGGGCCAGGCGCTCGCCCACCTCCTCGCGGCCTCCGACGGCCGCCCCGTGACCGTCCCGGACGGCTTGGCCGGGCAGGTCTTCCAGCGCGCGCTCGACGCCCTGCTGCCCACGGGACCGAGCGCACGACGCGCCGTCCTGGCCGGACCGGGGCTGCCAACTCCCGGCAGCGACACCCCCATTCTCCTCGTACCGTCCCATCCGCAGACGGGGGAGCCCTGGGCCCCGGCCGGCCCGGCACCGTACCTGGTGCCGCTGCCGTTCGGGGTGTGGCTGTGGCTGGCCTTTCCCGTGCGGGACCTGCCCGTGCCCGCATCGGGCGTCCTCCCGGCCGGCGTCCTCCGCGACGACTTCGACCCGCCCGCGCCGCACCCCCACCACCTGTTCCGGGCCGACCCGGAAGTGTTCCGGCACACCCTGGCCCGGCTGCCCGCCGTCCGCGCCCCGTGGCTGCGGGAGATCCTGGAGAACCTCGTGCACCACAGGCGCGGGGGCCTCTTCTAGCCGGCATCCAGCCGTGGGAGGTGGTGGTCACCGCCAGGGCCGCCCGGCCGGACGCGGCCTGCTTCAACGGCGCTTCCTTGTCGGGGCCGATGCCCTGCGCTCCGTACGGACCGCCGCCGCCGACCTCGACCCGCCACGGCCGCGCGGTGGCGTTGGACGGCGTGTCCCCGGCGGAGATCCTCCTGGTCAACGCGCTGCCGGACACGGAACGACGGGCCCCGCCGCGTCGCCCCACCGTCATCGCGCTCATCGCTCCGGGCTTGGCACCGATACCCGAGGAGACGGGCCCCGCTCGTCGGTCAGGGGTTCTTCCACGGCCGCGATCCGACGCAGCAGAAGCGCGGCGTGCAGTTCCTCGGCCGTCTCCCGCGCCCGGCGCAGCAGGGGCCGGGCGTGCTCGGGTGCGCCCGCGGCGGTCCACGCCTCGGCCAGGTCGGTGAGGGTGGCGGCGATGTCGATCGGGGACTCGGCCCGTTCCAGGAAGGCGAGGGCCTTTTCGAGGAGGGGGACGCGCCGGTGCGCGGGGGAGGTGACGGCCATCGCCCGCCAGGCCAGGCCGACGTACAGGGGCGCACCCCAGCGGACCGCGAAGTCGAGCGCCTCCTCGGCCAGGGCCCGTGCCTCCTGGTGGCGGCCGAGACGTGCCAGCTCCGTGACGGCCGAGCAGCGCCACGTCTGATGGCCCGGGTTGTCCAGCCCCCAGAGGGCGATCTGCCGTCCGGCTTCGAGGAAGTGCGCCGCCGCCTGCTCCGCGTCCCCACGGGCCGAGCTGAGGATGCCCCGGGCGTTGAGGTAGGTGGTCCGGGGCCAGGACTCGGTGTCGGCGTGGTGTGCGACGCTGTCCAGCCACCGTTCCGCCTCGTCCAGCCTGCCGAGGCCGACGAGCGCCCGCGCGTACTGGGAGACCAGGGCCAGCGGCCTGCGTACGTCCTGGTCGAGGGGCACGCTGGTCAGCAGCCGGCACTCGGCGAGTGCCTTCCGGTGGTCCCCGCGCCGCAGCGCCATCTCCACCCGGATCTGTACCCGGGACAGGTCGACGGTGGAGAAGTCCGGGTCGCTCGACTGGTCGCAGAGCTGCTCGACCAGGGCTGTCCGGTCGGCCCACTTCGCGAGCATGGCGAGCAGGCCGACCAGTGCGCGGGGCAGCTCGGCGTACTCGGCCGCAGTGCGCGGGGTGGGGAACCGGGCGAGCGTCTCCTGTGCGGTGAGCCGGAGGTTCGCGGCGTCGTCGCAGATCAGCAGCGCGGTGGCGACCGGGTCACCGGCGACGTGTGCGGCCGGTGTGGCCCTGATCTTCCGGATCAGGGCGTGCCAGGGGCCGGGGGTGAGGGAGTTGACCAGCCAGGCGGCGCAGCGGATGGCCAGCGCGTTCCAGGGGTCGACGGTCTCGGCCTCGGAGGTGACCGTGTCGATGAGCCGGGCGGCGGCCCCGGCCTGCCCCTGCGACACCATGACCCAGGCCAGCGGGACGACCGCCGTCGGGGGTTCGGAGCGGTCCCGCTGGATCTGGAGCGCTTCCTGGAGGTGGAGGCGGGCGGCGTCGGGGTTGGTCTGGAGTTCGGCCTGCCCGAGGTGCAGGAGCACGTCGGCCCGTTCGGAGGGCGTGGTGATGCGTGCCGCCGCTTCGAGGTAGTGGACGGCCTGCGGGCCGGCGCCCTCGCGCAGACAGTCGTTGGCCGCGTCGACGAGGGTGACGGCCCAGGGCGCCCACTGCGTGCCGGACAGTTCGGCCAGGTGGTCGGCCACTTCCCGGTTGGGCCGGTGGGTCATCCGGGCCCGGCGTGCCGCCGCCACGCTGATGCGGTCCCGGTCGTCGGGTGTGCAGGCGTGCAGGAGCGCGGTGGCGAAGAGCGGGTGGGGGAGCCGCGCCGGTTCGGCTGAGGCCAGCACCCCGCGGCGGGCCAGCCGGGTGCAGAGCTGCCGGGTCGCCGCGGGGGACTGTTCGCACACGGCGGCCAGCGTCTCGGTGTCCGGTTGGTGGTCGGCGAGTACGGCGAGGGCGCGTACGAGGCGTACGGCGGCGGGCCCGTGCCGCTGGAGGAGGCGGCCGAGGGCTCGGGCGAACCGGTCGGTGACGAGGTCCGGGGTGATGCCGGCACGGTGGCGGGCCGGGTCGAGGTCGGCGAGCAGGGCCGCGACAAGGACGGGGAGCCCGCCGGTGATCTCCCGTACCTCCGTCGCGAGAGGCATGAGCGCGGCCAGGGCCTCGGACCGGGACGTACGTTCCGGGTGTGGCGCGCGCGGCCGCCGGTGGGCCAGCGCGGCGATTGCCGGTACGTCCAGGGGCCCCAGGCTGACGACGTGCTGGGCGTTGGCCTCCAGCGCGGCGAACCAGGCGGTGCCGGGGTCGTCCAGCGGCACGTCGGAGGCGGCCAGCACCAGCAGCACCGGGCGGCGCAACAGCCCCCGGCCCACGAGTGCGAGGGCCTCCAGGGATGTGGCGTCGGCCTCCGCGATGTCGTCGACGAACAGGAGGACCGGGGCGTGGACCGCGTCGAGCGCCCGAAGCGCCCAGTCCGCCAGCGGGCGCGCGGCGGCGTCGGCAGGCGGGCAGGGGCCCTCCTGCGGGGACAGTCCCAGTGCTTCCCGCAGGCCGCCGACGAGGGCCGGCTCGTCGCCCCCGGCGGAGAGGGAGAGCCACCGGGCGGCGGGCAGCCGCCGGGCCGCCTCGCTCAGCAGCAGTGACTTGCCCGTTCCGGCCCCGCCTGAGACCACCACCAACCCGCCGGTACCGGAATGCGCCCGAACGGCGAGTGCGGTAACGGTGCTGATCTCGTCCTCCCTGCCCACGCACCAGGGCCCGCCCTCCGCGCCGGGCAGCTCGGCGGAGGGTACGACCACGGGCGCGGCCTGGAGAAGCGGGGCCGCCTCGGAGGCAGGGAACTCGCGGGACGGGACCTCGGAGGCAGGCCCGGCCACGGCGGTCGGCGGTGCCAACGTCAACGCCGAGATGTGCGCCGGCGTCGGAGCCGAAACCGTGGACGTCGTCGCGTGCGGTTCGCGCAGTTTCTCCCCATTGAGGATGCGGGTGTGGAGGTCCCGTAGTTCGTTGCTCGGCTCGACGCCCAGTTGTTCGATCAGGAGGTTTCGGGTGTGGCGGTAGGTGTGGAGGGCTTCGGACTGTCTGCCTCCGGCGTACAGGGCCTGCATGAGCAGTCCGTGGAGGCGTTCGCGCAGGGGGTGTTCGGCGGCGGCCAGGCGGAGGCGGTCGACGACCTGTTCGGCCCGTCCGCCCATGATGGCGTTCTCCAGGCTGTCCTCCAGGACCACCAGGCGGCGTTCGGCCAGCGAGATGCGGCGGCGTTCGGCGTAGGGGCCGGGCACTCCGGCCAGGGGTTCGCCGTGGAAGAGGTCCAGGGCGCGGGTGTAGTGGTCGTCGGCCTGGTGCCACTGGCGGCGGGTGCGGGCGCGTTCGGCCTCGGCGACCAGGTTTTCGAAGCGGCCCAGGTCGAGCTGTTCGTCGGCGATGCGCAGCTGGTAGCCGCCGTGCCCGTAGAGCAGGACGCAGGGCGGTGTCCCGGGCGGGCGGGGTGGTTCGAGTACGGCGCGCAGCGCGGAGACGTGGGTCTGGATCACCTTGTTCGCGCGCAGCGGGGCGTCCTCGGCGTACAGGGCGTCGAGCAGGGTGGGCATGGAGACCCATTGGCGGCGGCGCAGGGCCAGCACGCTCAGCAGGGCTCTGCGCTGCGGCGGGCCCAGTGGCACAGCGGTGCCGTGCTGCTGGGCGGTCACGCCGTTGAGCAGCGTGAGGCCCAGGCCGGCGACCACCTCGTCAGCCGTCATCGTTCGTTCCCCGTTGTCCTTCGTTCCCCGTTCCGGCCTGGTCAAGGGCCGTACTTATGCAGTGGGCATCATATGACCTGCGGGAATACCGCCCATCGGCCCGACTCCGACGCCGACGTCGGGCCTGTTCCGGGCATCGAAACGCTGCTCGGGCGGAAGCCACGGGTGGCGGGAGCGACGGGCCGGCCTCCGGTCACCGGCGGTGGCCCGATCCGCCGCTCGGGGGCACGGAACTTTCGTACAAGACAGGGCCGTTGAAGTCGGCGACGGTAGAGGCATGCGCACACACGAAGTGGGGGACAACCCCGTGGATCGCGGCGTCGGCGACGGCTGGGAGGTTGCCCGTCCCCGCGGCGGCGCCTGTCTCGACGGTGTCCGGATGGCAGGATTCCGTGACCGGGCCGCCGCAGGGCTCGACATGCGGGTGGTTCCTCAGCCCGCAGTGGTCGTCGTCATCGGGCTCGGGAACGACCCGTTCCTGGTGGAAACCGCCACGGGGCGGCACACCATGCGCAGTCTCGTCGCCTCATTGGCACCCGGCCCGGTGCTGCCGTCCGGCGGTTCGGTCCTGATCGTGGAACCCGTGCTTCCCGAAGTCGTCGACCCCGGCGCGGACACCGAGCAGGTCCGCTACCTTCCGCTGCTCGTCCTCGTACCGGCCGTTCTCGTCCCGGATCGCCACGACGGACTCCGGGGTGAAGTCCTGGCCGAAGCGGTAGACGTCGAGGCAGTAGGTGAAGCCGGACTCGCCGAAGAGGTCCGCGCCCTCGCTGCGGCAGTACGCGGCCAGGCCGTCGGCCACGTGCCAGCGCGTGCCGTCGTACCAGAAGACACCGCCCGCGTAGTGGATCGTCCGGCCCGTCGCCGGGTCCGTGAGGTTCAGCGACTCGTAGTTCTCCGGCCGGTCGCGGACCAGGGCGACGAGGGGTGCGGGGACGCCCGCGTAGAACGACTCCTGGAGGGCGAAGTCGTCCTCGGCGTACAGGTTCAGGTCCGACTCGTGGTCGAACGTGAGCAGCAGTACGCGGCCGTCCTCGGCGAAGTACCAGACGGCTGACTGGCCGCCGCGGTCGTTCCAGGCCAGCCGGTGCGCGCCGGTCACCGTCACGGGTTCGACCTGGGCCAGGTCGTTGACGACCGCCGCGCGGCGCCGCACTTCGGGCAGGGGTGTCGCTGCCAGGGCGTCCCACATCGCGTTGCTCATGCCCGCAGGGTATCCACCGCCCACGACGGTCCCGTCAGGCGTCCGCAGGGTGGGCGGGGAACTGCTGGGACCGGTGCAGCCCGTCCAGGAACTCCGCGACCTTGGCGGTGAGCAGGTCCGGGTTCTCGCCGGGCAGGCCGTGGCCGCCGGGGACCCGCAGCAGGCGGGCGTGCGGGATGCGCTCGGCCAGTTCGAGCTGGTGGTGCGGCGGGACGAGCCGGTCGTCGGCGCTGGACAGCAGCAGCGTCGGGGCGGTGACGTCCGGGAGCAGGTCGCTCAGGTCGACGGCCGCATCCGTCTCGGTCTGCCGGACGAAACCGTCCACGGAGCCCGTGATCAGCTCGGCGAACCCGGCCGCCGCCTGGGCGAACGTCTCCGCGTCCCAGCCGCGCAGCGTGTCCTTGCCCAGCGCGGTGAGCAGGATCAGCCGGGCCAGGGCGTTCGGGTCGGTACTGCCCAGCTGCCGCCACAGGTCGAACTGGAACGCCATGTGGGCGTCCGTGCGCACCCAGCCGGCGTGCGCGGTGAGCGAGGTGACCAGGTCCGGGTGCAGGGCGGCGCCCGCCGTCGCGACCACCGCGCCCAGCGAGTGGCCCACGAGGTGGAAGCGTGGGAGTCCAGCGTCGCGGGCCGCCGCGACGACGACGGCCACCATGTCGGCCACGCCGATCGGGCCGCCCGGGTCACTGGTCTCCCCCGAGCCCTGGAGGTCCGGGGCGACGATGGTGTAGCGGTCGCTCAACTCGGCCATGAGCGGAGCCCAGTTGCCCGAAGCGGTGGCGCCGGTGCCGTGCACCAGGACCAGTCCGGGGCCGCTGCCGGAGACGAGGTAGTGCGCCTTGGTGAGGCCGCCGGAGGTCGGAACGTCGACGAAGGGCATGAGTAACTCCTGAGAAAATAAGGGTTGTTGGAGCGAGAGGGGGTGGTGCGATTCAGGGCAGGTCGGCGAGTGCCGCGCGCAGTGCGGCGGTGAACCGGTCGGCCTGGTCCTGCTGCGACATGTGTCCCGCGCCTTCGATCACCGTGAGGCGGGCGCCCGGGATCAGCGCCGCGAGTTCACGGGGCACCGACAGCGGCACCTCGGTGTCGAGTTCGCCGTGCAGGAAGTGGGTGGGCACGAGCAAGGAGGCCATCCGGTCGCGCGGGTCGTAGCCTGCCTGGTCGACGACGAGCCGGTCGATCCGGAAGGTCGAATCCAGCAGCTGGCGCACCGTCCAGTCGATCATCGCGGTGCTCGCGCCGGGCCGGTACCAGTGCGGTACGAAGTCGGCGAGGGTGCCCGCCCGGTCGGCGCGCAGGTCCGCGAGCAGCTTGTCCATGGCGTCCCGAAGCCCGGAGAAGTGGTGGATGCCCGCGTCGACCGGGATGATCGCGCCGAGCCGGTCGGGGGCGGCGAGGGCCGCCTCGACGAGGAAGGCGCCCGCGATCGACGAACCGATCAGCACCGGCCGGTCGAGCCCCAGCGCGTCGACGAACCGCAGCACGTCGCCGGTGAGCCCGCTGATGGTGTAGCCGTCGGCGGGCCGTTCCGAGCGCCCGCAGCCCCGCCAGTCCAGGGTGATCACACGGTGGTCGGCCATGAGGTCGGCCGCCTGCGCGTCCCACACCCGGCCGCTGGTGCCCCACCCGTGCAGGAACACCAGCGGTCGGCCCGCGCCGAGGTCCTCGTAGTGGAGTGCGGTGCCGTTGACCGTCGTGTACGCCATGATGCTCTCCCCTCCCCGCCTGCCCTGCCGGCCCGGACCGCCCGGCCGGTGCGCTGCGGTGATGGACAGATTCCAGCGGACGGACGCCCGTCGACCAATGAGTGATCCACTCCTAGACTCATCACGGATCGTGATGGGTCGGAGCAGCGAGAGGGCGGGGCGGGGTGGAGCTGCGGCAGCTGAAGTACTTCGTGGCGGTGGCCGAGGAGCTGCACTTCGGGCGGGCCGCCGAACGGCTGCACATCGTGCAGCCCGCGGTCAGCCAGCAAGTGCGGCGTCTGGAGCGGGAGTTCGGCGTCACTCTCTTCGACCGCAGCAAGCGGGCCGTACGGCTGACCGAGGCGGGCCGGGCGCTGCTGCCGCACGCCCGCGCGCTGCTCGCGGCCGAACGGTCGGTGGCCGAGGCGATGGACGCCGTACGCGGCGAGCAGGAGTCCACCCTGCGGATCGGTACGAGCGTGGGGCTCGGGCTGCGCCTTGACGGGGTGCTGACCGCGCTGTCGGAGCGGGCGCCGCGGCTGCTGGTCGAGCTGGTCAGCGCACCCACGGCGACGCGGCTGCAGCAGGTGCGCGACGGAGACCTGGACGCCACGTTCGTACGCGGCGCGCACCACGCACCCGGTCTCGAACTGCTGCCGCTGTGGCGGGACGAACTGGTCGCGGCGCTGCCCGCCGCGCACCCACTCGCCCAGCGGGACCGCGTCGACCTCGCGGACCTGGCCGGGCTGCCGCTGCGGATCGCACCCCGCGAGGACAACCCGCACCTGGTCGACGCGGTGGTGGGCGCCTGCCGGGCGGAGGGGTTCGAGCCGGTCATGGGCCCGGCGTTCACCACCGACCAGGACACCCTGGCCGCCATCGCCGCGGGCCGGTCGAGCTGGACCGTCTACTTCGCCCCGCAGGCCGCCGTACAGCCCGCGCACCGGATCGCCTTCCGGCCCTTCGCCGACCCCACCCGGGCACCGTCCCTGCCGACCTCCCTGGCGGTGCGCCCCGACCCGCCGTCCCACCGGCTCACGGCCCTGCTCGACGCGTGCCACGAGCAGGCGGAGCAGGGCGGCGCGGTCCGCGGCCAGGAGCGGACACCAAGCCGCTGACCCGCCCGCTCCGCACGACGCCGGAGCTACGCCGCCTACTCGGGCCGATCCGGCCGTTCCAGGGACAACCGCTCGTACTCGACGGCCAGTTCACGCCGATTGGCGGCCAGCGCGGACGCCACCACATCGAACCGTTCCTGCAACCGGCGCACCCGGTCCTCCAGAACCTCCCGCCGCGCGGGCCCCTCCGCGACCTGGCGCGCCTCCGAACGGGCCATCTCGTCGTCGAGGACGCGCTGCTCCCGCACGTCGCGCACATCCGCGCGGCGCAGCGCCGCTTCGCTCCGGTCCAGCCGGTCCTGGCTGGCTTCCACCAGACGACGAGCTCTCGCCAGAGCCTCGTACGAACGCTGCCGATGGCCGGCGGCCTTCTGCCCCGCGCCCCGGGCCCTCGCGTCCAGCTCGTTCTCCCACGCGACCAGCCGGCCTTCCCGCTCGTCGGCCGTCCGCTCCCGGTCGTCGGCGAGCTGTTCCCGGCCGTCCGCGACGCGCTCCCGGTCGTCGGCCGCCCGCTCCCGCTCGTCGGCCGCCCGCTCCCGGTCGTCGGCCGCCCGCTCCCGGTCGTCGGCAGCGGTGCCGGCCGCGGTACGCCCCTTGCCCGTCCGATCTCTCCCCATGCCGCCAGTATGGCCAGTTCGTCGGCACTCGTCATGGTTGAGATTTCGGGCCGCCTCCGCACCGGCATGCTCAGGGAGACCGGATCCCGGGTGCGTGCTCGTGGGGCCCTGCTGTCCTGGGGGCCAGGTTTGAGATCCGAGAAAAGGGCAACACGCACTTTATGGTGCAAATTGGCTACACGATGATGACCGAGCAGGCGGGTCCGCGCGCCCTGGTCACGGACGTGGTCGCCGC
The DNA here is from genome assembly GCF_042874215.1 of Streptomyces sp. NPDC004111. Taxonomy (NCBI): domain Bacteria; kingdom Bacillati; phylum Actinomycetota; class Actinomycetes; order Kitasatosporales; family Streptomycetaceae; genus Streptomyces; species Streptomyces sp. NPDC004111. The sequence continues at coordinate 358,981 of NZ_JBIAMU010000003.1, read as the reverse complement.
GGAGCGCGCCGGTTTCGACTTCTCCGTCACGTCCGACCACTACTTCCCCTGGCTCGACTCGCAGGGGCACGCGCCCTACGCGTGGAGCGTGCTCGGTGCGGCGGCGCAGGCCACCGAACGGATCGGCCTGATGACGTACGTGACCTGCCCTACGGTCCGCTACCACCCGGCGGTGATCGCGCAGAAGGCCGCCACCGTGCAACTGCTGGCAGAGGGCAGGTTCCGGCTCGGTCTCGGCTCCGGGGAGAACCTCAACGAGCACGTGGTGGGTACGGGGTGGCCCTCGCCGCAGGTGCGCATCGAGATGCTCGAAGAAGCCGTGGAGATCATCCGGGCACTTTTCGCCGGCGGCAACGTCAACCATCAGGGTGCCCACTTCGACGTCGCCAACGCCAAGCTCTGGGACCTTCCCGACGAACTGCCACCGATCGGAGTGGCGGTGTCCGGCGAGCGGTCCTGCGCGGTGGCGGGACGCGTCGCGGACCTGGTCATCGCCACCGAGCCGAAGCCCGCACTGATCGAGTCCTTCGAGCAGCACGGTGGCCGGGGAAAGCCCCGGGTGGGCCAGCTCCCGATCTGCTACGACCCCGACCGCGACGCGGCCGTCGCCCGCGCGCACGACCAGTTCCGCTGGTTCGCGGGCGGCTGGCCGGTGAACGCGGAACTCCCCGGCCCCGCGAGCTTCGCCGCCGCGACGCGGTTCGTCAGGGAGAAGGACGTGGCGGGGGCGATCCCGTGCGGCTCCGACGTGGACGACTTCGTCGAGGCCGTACGACCGTACGCCGAGGCCGGATTCACCGAGATCGCCCTCGTCCAGGTGGGCGGCGACCACCAGCGCCCCTTCATCACGTGGGCGGAGAAGGAACTGCTGCCCGCCCTGCGGGAACTCTGAGGCGGGAGACGCCCGGCCGTCCGGGAAGAACGGGCGGCGGAACGAGTACGAAGCACGAGCACAAGGCACGAACGCAAAGCACGAACACAAGGCGCAGCGTCGAGCCGGACCCAGCAGGGCCGGCCGGGAAACAGGAAGGGACTGTCCATGCGTATCGCATTCCTCGTAGCCCCCGAAGGCATCGAGCAGGTCGAGCTGACCGAACCCTGGGCGGCCGTGGGCGCGGCCGGCGGCACCCCCGTACTCGTCTCCACCCGGACCGGCCAGGTGCAGGCCTTCCACCACCTCGACAAGGCGGACACCTTCCCGGTGGACCAGGTGGTGGGGGAGACCTCGGTGGAGGAGTACGACGGCCTCGTACTGCCCGGCGGGGTCGCGAACCCGGACGCGCTGCGACTGGACGACGACGCGGTCGCCTTCGTCAAGGCGTTCTTCGACGCGGGCAAGCCGGTCGCCGCGATCTGTCACGCACCATGGACCCTCATCGAGGCCGATGTGCTGCGGGGCCGCACGCTCACCTCCTGGCCCAGCCTGCGCACCGACATCCGCAACGCGGGCGGCACCTGGGTGGACGAGCAGGTCAAGATCTGCACCGGCGGCCCAAACACCCTGATCACCAGCCGCAAACCGGACGACCTCAAAGCGTTCTGCGAGGCCCTGCTGAGCGAGTTCGGCAAGACCGACGCGTAGCGCGGAGCCCCGGCCGCAGGGGCGTACCGGTGGGTCCGCCGGTACGCCCCCGCGCGTGACGCCCCGGGTCAGAGGGCGCCCTGTGCGCAGACGCGGCGGGCGACCTCGCGGAGCTTCACGTTGTTCTCCTGGGAGTAGCGCCGCAGGACGTCGAACGCCTGCTCCTCCGTCAGGTGGCGGGAACCCATCAGGATGCCCATGGCCTCGCCGATGGTGTGACGCGTGGCGACGGCGTGCTCCAGCTGGGCGTGGGTGCGGGCGCTGGAGAAGGCGACCGCGGCGTGGGAGGCCAGCAGCAGGCCCGCCGTCTCGCTGACGGGCGTGAACGCACCGGGCTCGCGGGAGTAGAGGTTCAGGGCGCCGAGGGTCTCGTCCACGGTGAACAGGAGGAAGCCCATCATGCTGCCCACACCCAGTTCGCGGGCCCGGGGGGCGTAGGCGGGCCACCGGTGCTGTTCCCCGGTGAGGTCGGCGATCCGGAAGACCCGGTCCTCGTGCGGCTCGCGGGCGGCGTCGAAGCAGGGGCCTTCGCCCAGGCGCTCCTGCAACCGGTCGCTGTCCACGACCAACTGGTCCGTGGGAGCCAGGGACTCGACCTTCGCGTCGCGCACCACGAGGATGCCGGCCGCGTCGCAGCCCTCGACCAGCTCGGTGGCCGAGGCCGTGATCCGCTCCAGCGTCGCGGTCACGGATTCCTGCGCCAGCAGGTCCCGTGCCATCGAAGCCATCTGCTGCGCGAACCGCTCCCAGCTCATCATGTCCTCCCTCTGTTGGTCGTCCTGCCGGTCGTCCGTTGCGGGTACCACCGCCCTTCCAGCGTGCCAGGCGGGGGCAGCGTGGCGCGGGAGGCGGTCGAGGCGCAGGTCAGGAGGGCCGCCGTGTCGGCCGGTACCACCGCCACGTACTGTCGTGCCCGTGTCCGTACCATCCCTGCGCCGCGTCGCCGTCCTCGTGCTCGAAGGTGCGAAACCGCTCGACGTCGGCATTCCCGCGCAGGTGTTCACGACCCGCGCGAGCATGCCGTACGAGGTGCGGGTGTGCGGCGCTGCGCCAGGCCCCGTGGCCGGTGGCGACGGGCTGTCGTACGACGTCGCCCACGGGCTGGAGGCACTCGCGTGGGCCGACATCGTGTTCGTGCCCGGCTACCGGCACCCGGACCGTGACGACCCGCCGCGCGCCGTCGTCGACGCGCTGATCTCCGCCCACGCACGCGGGGCCCGGCTCGCCGCCATCTCCACCGGCGCCTTCGCGCTGGCCGCCACGGGCCTGCTGGACGGTAGGCGTGCCACGACGCACTGGCACTACACGCGGGCCCTCGCGGCCCAGCGCCCGCTCGTCCGGGTCGACGCGAACGTGCTGTTCGTCGACGAGGGCAGCGTACTGACGTCGGCCGGCGCCGCCTCGGGCATCGACCTGTGCCTGCACATACTGCGCGGCGACCTCGGGGTGGCCGCGTCGAACCACGCCGCACGGCGCCTGGTGGCGGCCCCCTACCGCAGCGGCGGGCAGGCACAGTACGTGCCGCGCAGCGTGCCCGAGCCGCTCGGCGAGCGGTTCGCCGCCACCCGGGAGTGGGCGCTGCGCCGGCTCGGTGAGCCACTCACCCTCGAAGCGCTCGCCAGGCACGCGGCGGTGTCGCCGCGCACGTTCTCGCGGCGCTTCGTCGAGGACACCGGGTACACGCCGATGCAGTGGGTCATGCGGGCCCGCATCGACATGGCCCGCGAACTGCTGGAGCGCTCGCAGCGGGGCATCGAGCAGATCGCCGCCGACGTCGGGCTCGGCACCGGCGCGAACCTGCGGCTGCACTTCCAGCGCATCCTCGACACGACGCCGCGCGAATACCGGCGCACCTTCGCCCAGGACCGGTAGGACACCGCCGCGCCACGGCTGCCGCCCGACGGTAACCGGGCCCGGCACGAGGCCACAGACGTAGCCCCCCACCTGGCGGGATCCTTGCGGACCGTGGCGATCACGCCGCTGTCGCCGGTGCGCGCCGCGCGCGAACCTGGGGGCGAACCGGAAGGGGACACCACTCATGACTCGCATCGCCATCAACGGATTCGGCCGCATCGGACGCAACGTGCTGCGCGCGCTGCTCGAACGCGACAGCGACCTGGAGGTCGTGGCCGTCAACGACCTCACGGAGCCCGCCGCCCTGGCGCGGCTGCTCGCCTTCGACTCGACGGCGGGCAGGCTCGGCCGCCCCGTGACCGTCGACGGGGACACCCTCGTGGTCGACGGCCGCCGCATCACCGTGCTCGCCGAGCGCACACCGGGGCAGCTCCCGTGGAAGGAACTCGGCGTCGACATCGTGCTGGAGGCCACCGGCCGCTTCACCTCGGCCGAGGCCGCGCGCGCCCACCTCGACGCGGGCGCGAAGCGGGTACTGGTCAGCGCGCCGGCCGACGGAGCCGATGTCACGCTCGCGTACGGGGTCAACACCGACGCCTACGTCCCGGCCGAGCACACCATCGTCTCGAACGCCTCCTGCACGACCAACGCGCTCGCCCCGCTGGCGGCCGTCCTCGACGAACTCGCCGGTATCGAGCACGGCTTCATGACCACGGTGCACGCCTACACCCAGGAACAGAACCTCCAGGACGGGCCGCACCGCGACCCCCGCCGCGCCCGCGCGGCCGGCGTCAACATCGTGCCGACCACGACGGGTGCGGCCAAGGCGATCGGCCTCGTACTGCCGAACCTGGACGGGAAGCTGTCGGGCGACTCGATACGCGTACCGGTTCCCGTGGGGTCGATCGTCGAGCTCAACACGACCGTGGCGCGCGACGTGACGCGCGAGGAGGTGCTGGAGGCGTACCGCACCGCGGCCCAGGGGCCGCTCGCGGGCGTACTCGAATACTCGGAGGACCCGCTCGTGTCGTCCGACATCACGGGCAACCCGGCCTCTTCGATCTTCGACTCGGCACTCACCCGCGTCGACGGCCGCCACATCAAGGTGGTCGCCTGGTACGACAACGAGTGGGGCTTCTCGCACCGCGTGATCGACACGCTCGAACTCCTCGCGGCGAACTGACCGCGGTCGAGGAGCGCCCCGGCCAAGTCCCGACCAGGCCCCGATCAGGCCCGTTCAGGCCCCGACCGCGGCTCGACCGCGGCCCGGCCGGGGCTACTGGCCGGTGGGACGGCCGACCCCGCCGGCCGGAGCGGCCGGGCCCTCGGCCCCGCCTGCCAGGCCCCGGCGGATCGCCGTCTCCACCGGCGAGTACGCGCCGTCGGTCCTCTCCAGCTCGTACGGTGCGGCCGGCATCAGCGGCGGCTGGGCCATGAAGCGCGGCCGTACTCCGTGGTGCGGTTGCGCCGCGTGCACCAGGAACGGGTGGCACAGGAAGACATCGCCCGGGGACCCGGTCGCCAGCGCCTCGGAACGGTGGTCGGACGCCGCCACCAGCTCGGGGGCCAGGTCCAGCCCGCTCGCCCCGTCCTCCCCGTACCTCTCCAGCACCTTCGGCACGTCCAGGTGCGAGCCGACCCGGATGCGGGTCGGGGCGTCCTGTTCACCGACCTCGCTGAACAGGAACAGCATCAGCAGCGCCCGGCCCCGGGAGCGCAGATTCGTGAAGTACCAGCTCTCGCCCTCCGGGAGGTAGCTCCCCTCGATGTGCCAGCCGGCGTCGTCGGGCTCCTGTTCGTGCGGGAACCGCAGCGGGAAGGTGCCCAGCGAGTAGCGCGGCTCCCAGCGCCCCGGGCCGACGAGCAGGTCGTACGCGTGGTGCAGGGAAGGGGAGTTGGGCGCGGCGGCGAACGGCCCCTGTGCCAGGCCGCCCACCCAGTGCACCGGCTGCGTCCACGTCGAAGGGTCGTCCGGGTCGCAGCCCGTCTCCCGCCACAACAGGCGCGCGCAGTCCGCGGCCACGCGGGGCGCGACGGCGCCCTCCAGCTTGACGAAGCCGTCGCGGAGGAACCGGGATACCAAGGTCGTGTCGTCCATGGACCCATCGTGCGGCGGCCCCGCACCCGGCCGCCCGACATTCCCCGCACCGCTTTTGCCGGGTGGCTGCTCGGTGCGCTGGGCTGTGTCCTCATGGAGTGCTCACCACACCGGGGGGCGCGGAACTCAGAACCGCACTCTCCTTTCACCTTGCGCCGCCGCGCCACGATCGGCCACCCGGGGCACGTCGTGACGCACCGTGCACATACGGCACGGGACCGTGCCGACGCACAGGAGTGCCCTGATGAGCAGAACTGAATCACGGCGGAGGCGACCTGGGACGCGCCTTCCCGATCCCGAGGACACGCTTTCGGTGGCGCGGCATCACGTGCGCGATCGCGGGTACGCGGGTGCTCTGTCCGAGACGGTCACATGGCGGGACGCCGCATCGTGTGAGCCCCTGGAAGAGGACCGTTGCACGATGAAAGGGGAGAGCCATGCCCGCAGGAGCCAGCCGTAAGAGGGAACGCCAGTACGAGCACATCAAGGAGAGCGCCAAGCAGCGCGGGGAAACCACGAAGCGGGCCGAGGAGATCGCCGCGCGCACCGTGAACAAGGAGCGCGCCCGTAGCGGTGAGTCCCGTACCGCCAGCCGCACCTCCATCAAGGACCCCAAGTCGGCCTCCGAGCGCGGAGGCGAACGTTCCCACAAGGGGGCACAGGGCCGCACCAAGGACCAGCTGTACGCCGAAGCGCAGCGCAAGAACATCAAGGGCCGCTCCTCGATGAACAAGGCCGAGCTGGCCAAAGCCGTCGACCGCTGAGCCGCACCCGCACCCTCACCCGCGCGCGCGGCGACCCGGCGGGCTCGGAAGGGTGAAGGCCCTGCCCAAGCCGTGCACCCCCGCGCCGGACACCAACCGGTCCGCGCCGCGGCAACCGCCCCACCTCGACCGCCCCATCTTCGGAAAGGCAACGACATGGCCCACCGCACGCGCCTCCCTCCGCGACGCAGGGGACCTGGGGCCCTGGTCACCGGCGGCTCCAGGGGGCTGGGGCTGTACCTCGCCCGGCACCTGGTCGAGCGTGGCTGCAACGTGACCATCGCCGCCCGGGACGCGGCCGAACTGGAGCGTGCGGCACACCAGTTGTACGAGGAGACCGGTGCGACCGTGCACGTGGCGGTGTGCGACGTCCGCGACCGGGCCGCCGTCGGCGAGATGATGCGAGTCGTCCACGAGCGCGACGGCCTGGACATCGTGGTGGCCAACGCCGGGGTCATCCAGGTCGCGCCCCTGGAAGCGGTCGGACCCGAGGAATTCACCGACGCCATGGAAACGATGTTCCACGGCGCGCTGCACACCTCGCTGGAAGCGTTGCCCTACCTGCGCGGGAGCCGTGGCCGCCTCGCCCTGATCGGTTCCGTCGGCGGCCTGCTCGGCGTGCCGCACCTGCTGCCGTACTCGTGCGCCAAGGCGGCGGTCGGCGCCCTCGCCGAGGGGCTGCACGCGGAGACGGCCGCAGCAGGGGTGAGCGTCACCGCCGTACACCCCGGACTCATGCGGACCGGCTCGCACCGGCAGGCGGAGTTCGGCGGCGACACGAGCGCCGAGTTCGGCTGGTTCAGCGCTGCCGCGGGCGCTCCACTGCTGTCCATGGACGCCGACCGGGCGGCCCGCCGGATCGTGGACGCGGTGATCCAGCGCCGCGCCCGGCTGGTGCTCACCGCGCCGGCCAAGGCGGCACAGCTCGCGCACGGCATCGCACCCGGCCTGACGACCCGTCTGACCGGCCTCACCGCGCGGCTCCTGCCCGCCGCACCGGGCAAGGGCCCCCTGCGTCAGGGCCACGAGGCCGGGCTGCCCCGCCATCGGATCGCACGGCGGCTCCGCGCCTGGGGCAGCGCACGCAACGACCGGGTCGCGCGCCACGCCAACCAGCGGGAACCCGGGCCCCGCACCAGCTCCTGACCCCGCCCCAGGGGCGGCAGCAGCGTCCCGCGGGCGGTAGCCGCGTCGCACGGGCGGCTCCGCGCCTGGGGCAGCGCGCGCAACGACCGGGCCGCGCGCCACGTCAACCAGCAGGAACGCCGCTCGCCGGGTGCTGCGTCGCACTGGGGTAGCCGCGCCGCTCGCCGGGTGCCGGGCCGATCGTCGGTTGCTGCGCCGCTCGCCCGGTGCCGCGCCGCCGCACCGCCGGTCCGCTACCGCACCGTCACGGCTGCTCCGCGCGGGCCGCCACCGGCACGGCCGACGCCTCCCACTCCCGCTTCAGCAGCCCGTACACCCACGTGTCGGACACCTCGCCGTCCACGACGCAGTCCTCCCGCAGCATTCCTTCCCGTACGAATCCGATCTTCTCCAGGACCCGCGCGGATGCCGCGTTGCGCGTATCGGCCTCGGCCTGCACCCGATTCAGGTCCAGCGTGTCGTAGGCCCACCGCAGCAGGGCGTGCGCCGTCTCCGTCGCGTAGCCGTGGCCCCACATGGCATCACCGAGGCAGTAGCCCAGCGAAGCGCTGCGGTAGTCCTGGTTCCATCCGATGAGCCCGCACCAGCCGACGAAAGCCCCGTCGGACGCGCGGTCGACGGCCACCCGCGCCCCGGTCCCCTCGTCCGCGAGCTTCCGGCACCGCTCGATGAAACGCTCGGCGCGGGCCCGGTCGGTCCACGGCGGGGAGTCCCAGTAGCGCATCACGTCGGTGTTGCTGTGCAACGCGAACAGCGCGTCCGCGTCGGCGTCCGTGAAGGGCCGCAGACGCAGGCGCGCGGTGTGCAGGACGGGAGTGGCCAGAGTCATGCGCACCATCCTGCGCCCTCACGGGGCGGGCGGACAGCGAATATCGCATGGACAGCGAATATCGCATGGGCCCCGGCTGCTCAGTACCAGCGGAACCAGGCACGGTCCTGATCGATGTGGAGAAGGAACCCGGCGACGGGACCGGACGGCGACACGAGTGTCAGGGCCGCCTCGATGCGGCCGTAGGCGTCGTCGAACCGTGCGGAATCCTCGGCCTCGACCAGAGCGTTGACCTCGTCGAACCAGGGCTTGAACCTGCTGAAGGCCGGCTCGGCGAAGAAGCGGCCGCGCAGCCAGGGCATGTCGCTCTCATCGACGGCAATGGTGCCGACGAGCGTGCTGTCACTCATGAGCCGCCACACACTGTCGGCATCGGTCATCCTGGCTGGCCTCGTGGGTTCGGTGCCACGGCTGCGTCGCGCAGCCGGTCCCGGAGTATCCGTCGGACCCGAGGAGCTTACGCAACGCCCCGACGCGGGCGGCGCAGCGCGCCTTGCGGTCGAGGTCGGCCCGGAGTTTCCGGTTGCCGGCCGAGATCGTCCGAGCCGCCCACACGCTCCACCCGGGTGCAGCCGTCGTGCCCCCCGGCCACGACGGCTGCCACCACCACCCGCAGTACTGCTCCCAGACGCACGTCTCAGACGCACGCCGATTCGTTGGTCCGGTAGAAGCCGTGCCCGCCGTTCAGACTTACGTAGCCGTAGTAGCAGTCGTTCGCCAGGCCGTCGCGGCGCATTCCGTTGTTGCTGTGGGCATGCGCGGTGAAGGGAGGATCTTGCGACTGATAGGTCCTGCTGACGTTGGTGATCCGGAGGATGGCCCCGAAGTGCGTGACGCCGCTCTGGTTGTCGAACCAGGCGATCGTGGGCTGACCGGGGCCTGTGCTGACGCACACCTTCATGTCGCCCAGGTCGCCGATGTCAGAGCACCGCGTGACCACTTGGGCCGCGGGGCCACCTGCCCGCTCCGCTGCCTGCGCGGGTGCAACTGCCGCTCCGGCGAGTGTCAGTGCTCCCGCGACGACCGCCGCTGCCCTGACCTTCCTGAATTCCCTGTTCCGTGCCATGACTTCACTCCTTGCTGAGGGAAACGCTCCATGACGGGTGTGCCGCTTCCGGGTACCGAAGCCGAGGAATCGTCGGGACGTGTCGTGCCGTCCCTGGGCCCGGCCTCAGCAGATCACCCAGATCCAATGGGCCTTGTCGTTCTCGGCCGCGGAGAGGTTGGTCGAGGTCCACGCCGGGACGTAGCCGACCGAATTCTGCTTGCTGTCCAGGAGACGGACGGCGTTCCCGTGCGTCTTGATCGACGACACGGTGCCCGCCCACTGCCCGAGGTACTGCGTTCCGCATCCCGAGGGGTAACCGAAGGAACCCGTCCCGTTCCAGTCCGAGAAGAAGCAGGCCCGACCCGACGGGCATCGGTTGTACCCGTCGGCCTGGGCCGCTGCGCCCGCGGTCCCCGCGGTGGCGAGCAGACCGGTGAACGAGAGTCCCGCGGTGGCGACTGCCAGTGCCACCTTGTTCTTGAACTTCAGCATTCGGAAACCCTTCTCTGCGTATGTGATCAACACGAGCGGCGACCGCGCCGACCCGGCGGGCTCAACCGCACCTCGTGTCGTCTCCCGCACCATCGTGCTGGCGGGGCGGGAGGGCCAACAGGTCACGGACCGTCCACCTGTGACCGGTCCGGCCGGCGTTCCCAGACGCGACGGTCGTTGGTCCCGAACGCGACGGCCGATGGTCGGAACGCGACCGGAGGGCCGCCCGTGGTACCCCGCCGGCCGCCGATGAGTTTCCGGCGGCGGTGCGGTCTACCCGTCGACGGAAGGAGCACGCCATGCGCAAGGTCATCGTGTGTACGTTCCTGACGCTCGACGGCGTCATGCAGGCACCGGGCGGCCCGGACGAGGACACGGGGAGCGGCTTCGAACACGGCGGCTGGCAGAAGATGGCGTCCGACGACGAGGTCGGCACGGCGATCGCAGGCTGGTACCAGCACTCCGACGCGATGCTGCTCGGACGCAGGACCTACGAGATCTTCGCTTCGTACTGGCCCTCCGCCGACCCGGGCAATCCGTTCACCGAGCGGATGAACAGCACGCACAAGTACGTGGCGTCGCGGACCCTGAAGTCCGTCGAGTGGCAGAACTCCACGCTGCTGGAGGGCGACACCGTCGACGCCGTACGCACGCTGAAGGCGGCCGACGGCGGCAACATCAACGTCGTGGGCAGCGGCGACCTCGCCCAGACCCTCATGCGGCACGACCTCGTCGACGAGTACCGGCTGACCATCCATCCCGTGATCATCGGCACCGGCAAGCGGCTGTTCGCCGACGGCGCGATCCCCACGGCGCTGGAGCCGGTCAGCGTCTCGACGACGAAGGGCGGCACCGTCCTCGGCGTCTACCGGCCCAACGGCAGGCCCAGTTACGCCAGTTACTGAACAGACCCAGGTCGAGACGGCCGTACGGCGTGATGCAGGACCTGCCCAACGGCCCTCCGTGCTCACGGTGATCGCGCCGACCCGGCAGCCCGCCGGGAGCCGGGACAGTGCCCGGCTCGAACGGCTGCTTCCGCGACCGGCGGGTCACCGCCGCGGGGCACGTGCGCGAGCACGGCCCCGCGCCGCAGGACGGAGCGAGGTGTTCACGCCGCTCGCCCCCAGATGTGCGTGCCCGGCCTGCCCGCCCGGCGGCCGTTCACCGTCGGGATCGTGGTGTGCGCGGCGTTGGCGAGAACCGCACGGCCGGAGTGCTTCCCGTCGTACAGGGCGGCGTCCGCTGCCCGTTGCAGGGCGGAGAGTTCGTGGACGCCCAGCACGTCGGGGGAGGCCGCGCCGACGGACGCGCCGACGGCGACCGTACGACCGTCGCTCAGCCGCACCGGCGCGCACAGCATCCCCACCAGCTGCTCCAGCCGCAGCCGGCGCCCTTCCGCGGGCAGGTTCACCACGACGGCGAACTCGTCGCCGCCGAGACGGCCGATCGCGGCGTGCGGGCCCGCCCACCGGGTGAGGCGCTCCGCGGTGGCCGCGAGAACGGTGTCGCCCGCCGCATGTCCGAACCGGTCGTTGACCCCCTTGAAATGGTCCTGGTCGACGAGAATGACCGTGGTGTTCGCCCCGTGGCGGCGCAGGATCCGGCGGGCGCGCAGGGTGTAGGTGTCGCGGCGCAGCAGCCCGGTGAGCGGGTCGCGGCGGGTCGCCGCGAGCTGCCTGTGCAGCACGGTCGCGTGGACGGCCCAGCCGGTCAACGGGACGATCGCAGTGGTCAGCAGAAGGGCGCGTTCACCGATCCGGGCATGGGTACGCAGGACGGAGTTCATACTGGGCTCTCTCCTTCTCGCCTTGTGCGGGTTGGGTGGGCCCGGGGCGGGCGAACTGGTTTGGACGCCGATGTGCGCCTGTCCCGGGGTGAAATCGGATCTCGTAGGTGTCGTGCCACGTGGCCGTGACCGCGTCGGGCTGCGGTGCGACACCGCAGCAGTGCCGGATGGCGTCCTCGCGCTAAACGTCGCGCCGCGCCCGAAGCTTGGCCAGCGGTTTTGGCGGACAGGTCTCGATTGGTAGGTGAATACCCGGACTTCGGGCCACTGGTCCACGGTGGCGGTCGGGCGGCAGCCCGCTGTAACGGCCGGGACGCTTGCCCTCCGCGGACGAACAACAGGCGGGCGGCCACAGGGCCAAGCCGTGCCGGACGGGGCCGCCCTCCCAAGGCCCGTTGACCGGCCGGGGGTTGCGCGTCAGGAGGTCGTGGTCAGGGTGGCGCGCTGGTGGTGGCTCCGATGGATGTCGATCCGGGCGACGCATCGCGCCCTGGTGGTGAGGGTGATGACGGCGAGGAAGTGGCCGCCGGGGGCGATGACGCCGACCGGGCGGTCGTCGGCGAGCATCGGTGTACTGGCGCGGATCCGGTCCGCGAACAGCGTTGTCTCCTCGGCGACCGCGCGGGCGCCGGTGACCGTCGTCGGCGTACCGGGCGGGACGAGGGCCGCGTCGGCGACACGTACGCAGTCCTCGGTCATCAGGGAGATCATCCGGTTGATGTCGCCACCGGCGGCTGCCGCGAGAAACGCTTCCACGACGGTCTGGTCGACGGCGGTCGCAGTGGGCAGGGGTTCTGCGCGTTCGAGTCGGCCGCGCGCCCGGCTGGCGTGCTTCTTGGCGCTGTCCGCGCTGGTCCCGAGAGTCTCCGCCACCTCGCGGAACGGGACGTCGAACAGGTCGTGCAGAACGTAGGCGACGCGTTGGGCGGGCGTCAGCAGATCGAGGACGACCATCAACGCGCGCGAGACGTTCTCCCGCTGGATGTACCGCTCGTCCGCGGCGACGGTCCCGGCGGGCAGCGCGTCCGCGAGCAGCGGCTCCTCACGGCGGCGGTGCCGCATCCGCAGCTGGTCGAGACATACACGGGTGAGTACGGTCGTCAGCCACGCGGCCGGGTTGCGCAGGCCCTCGGTCTCCGCGGCCGATGCCTTGAGCCAGGCGCTCTGTACGGCGTCCTCCGCGTCGTGGACGGAGCCGAGCAGCCGGAACGCCATCGCCGTCAACCGCGGCCTCAGCGCTTCGAACTCCATGATCGGCATCATCAGGTGTCACCTTTCCGAGGTGGCGGACGTCGGGACGGACGAGATCGCCAATCTCCCGCCCGACAGTCCTCACAAGGAGATGCCCGCCGATGAGCGTACAGACAGCCCGATTCCCCACCGCGGACGGACCCTGCCCCGCAGCAGGCGACCAGCTCGGAGCCCTGCTCGATGCCGTGCGTGCCGCTGCCCCGGCGGCGACGCGTTACCCCGTGGTGGGCGGGTGCGCGGCATGACGACAGTCCTGCTCGTTGCCACGATCGTGTGCGTCGTGGCCAACGCCTCCATCGCCGTCGCCGACTGGGCGAAGGCGGACTTCGTACAGCGGAACTCCGCCGAGGTGCACGTACCCGACAGCGCCGTGCCCTACCTCGCGGCGCTGAAACTGGCCGGAGCGGTCGGGCTGGTCGTCGGCCTGACCGTGTGGACCTGGGTCGGTGTCGCCGCCGGCATCGGGCTGACCCTCTTCTTCGTCGGCGCGGTGGTCGCCCACGTCCGGGCCCGTGTCTTCCACAACATCGCCTTCCCGGGCCTGTACCTGCTCCTCGCGGTCGCGGCAACCACCTGCATGGTCCACCTGGCAACCGGGTCATGAGCCGTGCCCAGTGCTGTCGCGTGGGGACGACCGTGGCCGCGAGCCGCGCCCTCATACCTGAGAGCCAGCCGGAAAACAGTCCCGGAGGGTGAGGCTGACCAGCGGGTTCGTTCCCTAGCCTCGTACCGGTGTCCCCGAAGAACCTCGCCCGTACCCCCTCGGGGCTGCCCCGGCCCACTGCCCAGCCGTGTCTCCCAGCGGCAGGCGCGGCGACGACCGCGCAGCTGGACTCTCCACGACCGGCAAGGAGCGGACTCATGGACGGTCCGGACGATACTGATCACATGAACACGGCCGGCACAGGAACAGCGCGCCAAGTGCTGAACACCGTACGGAACGATCTGTTCACGTCGGCCCCGCAGCCCATGCCGCCCATGACAGGGCCGAAGGTGCTGCGGTGGCTGCCGTACCTCGCGGTCGTCGCGGTGGCGGTGTGCGCCGGGTACTGGGGCACCGAGGACATCGCGATGAGACCCGTCGGGACGGCCCACGCGGCACTCCTCGTACCGGCGCTGCGCCGGCCCGTGCCCGCCTGGTGGCTGTCGCTGCTGACCTTGCCGCTGCTCTCGCTCCATCCGGCGTTCGGCCCGTACGAGGGCTGGGCCTGGGCCGTGCACGCCGGGCTGCTGCTCCTGGTCGCGCTGCGCAACCCGCCGCGGGTGATGCTGGAGACCGTGCTGCTGAGCACCGCGCTGCTGGTGGTGCTGCAACTGGGCGGCGGGATCTGGCCGTGGCGCTTCATCGTGATCGTCCTGGTGATGTTCGCCCTCGTCGTGGCCACCGCGACCGGAGTACGCAGGACCCGGGAGGTCCGCGCCCGGCTCGCACAACAGGAGTCGGCCCTCGCACAGGAGCGGGCGCACCGTACCGTCCTGGAGGAACGCGTCCGCATCGCCCGGGAGCTGCACGACGTGGTCGCCCACCACATGTCCGTCGTCTCCATCCAGGCCGATGCCGCTCCGTACCGGGTCGCGAACCCGCCCGAGGAACTGGTCGCCGCACTGGCCGATATTCGCGCGGGCGCCCTGGAGGGCCTGACCGAGCTGCGCCGCCTCCTCGGAGTGCTGCGCTCCGAGGACCGTCCGGACGGCAGCACACCCGAAGCCCCGCAACCCACCCTGGAACGGCTCGACGACCTGCTCGACGGTGTGCGCAAGGCCGGGCTCGACGTGACGGCGGCGACCTCCGGGTCCCGTCGCCCGCTGCCCGAAGGCGTGGAACTGTCGGCCTACCGGATCGTGCAGGAGGCACTCAGCAACACCCTGCGGCACGCCCCGGGCGCCACCGCCCGCGTCGAACTCACCTACACCCCAACCGCCCTCCACCTGCGCATCCTCAACAGCTCCGGCCAACAGCCGGGCGTCCCCTCGCCCGGAGCCGGACACGGCGTCCTGGGCATGCGCGAACGCGCCACCATGCTCGGCGGAGAGCTCTCCGCGGCCCCCACGCCCGACGGCGGCTACGAGGTGACCGCTCTGCTGCCGGTGCCTGCCGCCCCCACCGCTCGGACAGACAAGGAACACACCGCATGACCATCCGAGTGATGATCGCCGACGACCAGGCGATGGTCCGCGAAGCCTTCTCGGTGCTGCTCAACGTCCAGCCCGACATCGAAGTGATCACGACCGCCGTCGACGGCCTGGAAGCCGTGGCCAAGGCCCAGGAGTTCCAGCCCGACGTGATCGTCATGGACATCCGGATGCCCGGCCTGAACGGCATCGACGCCACCCGCCGGATCACCTGGCAGACCGACCTGACCTCCAAGATCCTTGTCCTGACCACCTTCAACCTCGACGAGTACGTGTACGAGGCACTGCGCGCCGGTGCCAGCGGCTTCCTGCTCAAGGACGCCTCCGGAGTCCAACTGGCCGAAGCCGTACGCACCGTGGCCGCGGGTGACGCCCTGCTGTCCCCGGAGATCACCAAGCGGCTCATCACCGAGTTCTCCCGGCTGAGCAGCTCGGCGAAGCCACCCGTCCGGGAACGGGTCGAGGGCCTCACCCACCGCGAGACCGAGGTACTGACACTCGTCGCCCAGGGGCTGTCCAACGCGGAGATCGCCGCCGAACTCGTCGTCGCCGAGCAGACCGTCAAGACCCACATGGGCAGCATCCTGCACAAGCTCCAGCTGCGGGACCGTACCCAGGCAGCCGTCTTCGCCTACGAAACGGGACTGGTCGCCCCCGGCCGCACCAACCTCTGACCTCCCGCAGCACCACGCTGACCTGCGGCGATCCCTGCGGGCCCCCTACCTGAGAGCCAGTCCTGGGAATGGCTCCGCAGCGTGAGGCCCGTGGGGGTGCCCGGTTCCTACGGTTCTTGTACGAGCTGCTCCTCGCCGCCGCGCACACGGCCCCGAGGGGTGCGCAGCTCGCCTCAAGTCCGTGAGCGGCGGGACCCCGCCGCCCCCCCGCACCGTCGCAGGAGCGCAGCCATGACCACCCACAGAAGCCCCGCCGCATCCACCAGCCGGCCGGTTCGGATCCTGCGCGGCATCTCCGCCGTCCTGGCCTCGTTCCTCGCGTTCCTGGTCCTCGCCATCGTCCTGGGCGCGTACTTTCCGGCCATACCCAAGGCGGGAGTGATCGGGCCGGTCCTCGGCGGGCAGTACCCGTTCCACATCGCCCTGATCGCCCTCGTGGCAGCCGTACTCGCCGCGCTGGCCCGGCGCGCCGGCCTGGTGCGCTGGGGCCGCACGGTCACCGTCATCACGGCACTGTGCGCCCTGGGGGCGCTGGCCATCGGCGGAATCCAGTTCCGGGCCGCACAGAACGCCGGAGCGGACGTCTCCTTCAGCGAGCCGTTCACCGAACTCGGCTACCCGGCGGTGAAGCCGGACACGACGAAGACGTACGCGAGCCCCGAGGGCAAGCCGCTGCGCGTGGACGTGTACCTGCCCAAAAAGACCCCCGACACGAAGCCCGCCGACAAGCAGCCCGTCAGCAAGCAGCCCGTCAGCAAGCAGCCCGTCGGCAACCAGGCCGTCGGCGTCAAGCAGCCCGGTGGCAAGAAGACCCCGGCCGTCGTGCTCGCCCACGCCGGAGGATTCCACACCTTCGACAAGAGCGACCTGCGCGGCACCGGCCGCTGGCTCGCGGACCACGGCGTCGCGGTCTTCGCCGTCGACTACCGCCTGGCCGGCCCCGACCGCCCCACTTGGAACAAGGCCCCCCAGGACCTCGTCGCCGCCCTGAGCTGGGTGCAGAAGAACGCCGACGAGTACGGGGTCGACAGCACGCGGATCTCCCTCGGCGGCATGTCGGCGGGCGGCACCCTCGCGATGAACGCCGCGTACCGCCTCCACAACGGCACCATCAAGACACCCGACGGCAGCACCCCGAAGCCCCCGGCCGCCGTGATCGGCTTCTACCCCGGCACCGACGTCACCCAGATGTGGAAGGACGACGTGGCCGGAACCCGCGAGGCGGCGGAGATGTTCACCGGCGGCACCCCCGACCAGTACCCGGACCGCTACCGCGAGGTGTCCCCGACCTCCGACATCCGCCCCGGCCTGCCGCGCACCCTGCTGGTGGTCGGCGACCGCGACCGCAGCGCCCGCCCGGAAACCGTCACCGGCCTCGGCGACGCACTCAGGAAGCAGGGCGTCGACACCGAGGTCAGGGAACTGCCCTTCGCCGAGCACGCCTTCGACGACGCCTACGGCAGCCTCACGTCCCAGACCAGCCGGCAGATCCTGCTCGACTTCCTCACCAAGGAAGCGCGCTGACCCCACCGCCCCACCCCGGGCCGGACCCGCCTCGTGCGGGCCCGGCCCGCCCCTACCACCTCGCGCGCAGCACACCGTCACGGTCGGGCAGCGCGGCCTGGAACAGCGGATGGCGGTCGTCGAGGCCCAGCGGAAGAGAGCACGCGCCGCGAGCACCCGCCACCAGAGCAGCGAGCCGTTGGTAGTCGTCCTCATCCACGGTGACGTGGCGAATCGTTCCGTCCGAGGCCTCCCAGACGAAGTCCACGGATTCCTCCGTGGGCAGCGCGGCGAGGACCGCGTCGATGTCGGGGAGGAGGTCCGGCCAGACGGTCAGGAGCGCGCGTGGACCGAGCGCGGCCCGGACGGCATCGAGATTCTTCTCCGTCAGGCGGTGCCATCTGGCCCCATTGCGGACATGGCTCTCCTCCAGGAGCAGGGTCCGCGGTGCGGCCAGTTCTGCGCGTACCCGTCTCCAGAACTCCTCGTCCGCGGCCTGTGTCACCTCTGGTTCCTCAAGGTTTGCGGCGTACGGCGAGACCGTGATCGCTTCCGCGAACAGGCCGAGCTCGCGCGTGCGGACGGCGGCCGCCTCGCAGGGCTGTGCGCTGGAGACGTACACGTACTGGTCCCATCCGACATGCACGGTGAACACCCCTTCCTGCTCCAGTCGGCACCAGGCGCCACGGTCACGGAGCATGGCCCGTACGAGCTCCAGAGCAACCGGCACGGAGACCGTGGCACCGTCGTAGTAGCCGGAGAGGTCGGGCGGGAACAGTCCCGCGAGGCCGTGCCCCTCGACCGGCGCCTCCAGGCCGAAGTTGGGGAAACCGGCGACCTGGGGTTCACGGATCTCCAGCCGGTCGACGCCCGACTCCTGCGCGAAGGCGCCGATCGCCCGCAAGTAGGCCGCCTCGACCGGTCCGTGGTCGCTGACCGTGTCCTCAGCGCCGTTGTAGTGTCCGTTTCCGTCGCGGTCGGCGGGGTTGTACTTGGTGATCCGGTAGGCGAAGGCCGGCGGCGGCACGCTGCTCCCTGGGCTGGTGGAAGGGGTTGCCAGCGTAGAACGAGTCCGGCCAGGGCCCAGGGGCCGTGCGACGGAGCTTTCAGGCGTCCCGAGCTCATGGAAGGCCGGCATCCAGGGTCGAAACCGCATCAGGCCGGACATAGGGTCGGTGCATGCGCCAGTTCATGAATGATGAAGCGTTGTCAGGGATCGTGCACGAGGCGCTGGGACCCGGCTCCGGCATCGTGGGAGTGGACCGGTTGCGCGGCGGCAGCAAGAAAGGGGTCTACCGGGTTCGCACGAGACGATCACACGCGGCGAGTGTGATCGTCTACAGCTGGGCCGAGGCCGAGAACTTCTGGCCGGACGTGGAAACCGTCGACCCGGCCCACCCGTTCGCTCCCGCCTCCGGGCTGGCCCCCTTCCTGACCGCTCAGCGAACACTGGACAGCCTTGGGATCCGCGTCCCGGGGGTACTTCTGGCTGACGACAGCCGACGCCGCTGCGCGGCAGATGTGGCAGTGGTCGAGGACATCGCCGACGGCACTCTGGAAACGCTCCTGAAGACGGATCCTCCACGTGCGGCGAAGGCCATGGACGAGCTGGGCGCCATGCTCGACGTGATGCACCAGCAGCACAGTCGGAGCTACGGCAGGGTGGACGTGCTCGAACGGGGCGACAGGACGCCCGGCGTTTCCTGCGAACAGCTGGTGCTTGAGCGTGCCGTCGAGGACCTCGCCGCGGCGGCCGAACGCGACCCCAGGATCCGGTCGGCCGCGGCCTCGCTGCACCATCGTTTGCAAGAACTGGCCGCGCGGGTGTCTCCGCGCACGCGGCACGGTCTGATCCACGGTGAACTCGGGCCCGACCACGTCCTGGTGGATACGTCCGGACACGGCGTCCTCATCGACATCGAGGGCTTGATGTACTTCGACGTCGAGTGGGAGCACGTTTTCCTGCAGCTTCGTTTCGGCGACCGGTACCCACTCCTGTCACGCCCCGGGCTCGATCCGGCACGGCTCGACCTCTACATGCTCGCGATGCGCCTTTCACTGGTGGCCGGCCCCCTGCGCCTGCTCGACGGCGACTTCCCGCACCGTTCGGTGATGCGGGAAATAGCCGACCACAACGCGAAGGAGGCGCTGGCACTCTTGGCTCCGTAGCGCCGTGCCCTCAGTCGTCGAACAGGGGTGTTCCTCTCTTTCGCTTTCGGCCGAGGGACGGCCGGACGTGATGACCGTGCTGTGTGGTGGGATGGCCGGACCTTGCTGCCGTGACCTGTTGGAGTTCAGCTTGATACCCATGTACTCGTCTCTGACTCACGCTCTGGCCGAGGCTTTGGTCGACGTCCTGTGGTTCGTCGAGGGCACGGACGACGAGCAGATGGATCCGGACGACGCTGTGAATGTCATGGAGGGCGTCGCCCATGTGGTCGGCAAACTATCGGGCGAGCAGCGAATCGAGTTGGCCGAGTTGCTTGGCGCCATGGCCGAGGCCGAGACCAATCCAGCACGGCGCGAGTTCCTGGAGAGCTTTCCAGAGGGCTTTGGGCTCATGGAAGCCGGGGGCTGATGAGAGGTTCACCTCTGCCGTTCACGCCTCCCACCGCTGGTAGACACCACCGCTGCGAGGCGGACGGAGCAGCCCGAACGGTGAGCCGTCGGCTGCCGTTTGGAGCCTGCCTTCCTCGGCCTCGAATACTGCCGAGTAGCAGGATCAGCGCGCCGTGACAATGCCCTGGCGACGCTGCGCAGCGTGTGTACGGGGCGCGGCGAGCGCCGTGAGCGCCTTCTGGGTGGCGTGGTCCGCGCGAGGAGCGGTGGTGTGACTCCGCAGGTCATGGCGGCATTGCCCGCACCCAACGAAGATCACCAAACGTCACGAGAGGTTACCCGCAGAGGTGCGGCGGCCATCGCAAGATCATCCCGAGGCCGTCCGGGATTATCTACAAGTTCACTTGCGGAGGTTGTACTCCCTCTCAGTCAAGTTCACCAAGAACACCAGTAACCAGCACCAGAAAGTCCAAACATGACGAATCCGTTCGAGGATCAAGAAGCTTCTTACCTGGTGCTGGTCAACCCGGAGGAGCAGTACTCGCTCTGGCCGGTCTTTGTCGACGTTCCCGAAGGCTGGGAGATCGCGTTCGGCGAGGCCTCGCGGCAGGACTGCCTCGACTATGTGGAGCGCACTTGGACCGATATGCGGCCCAAGAGCCTGGTCGATGCCATGGAAGGCAACTGAGCCCAGCGGCAATTGCGGTCCGCTGAACTCCGGTGGATTCCGGCGGACCGCACTCGGGGTGGGGCGGCTCCGGGAAGGGGCCGTTGTACGCGCTGCGCGCCCCCATTTCGAGCAGCCCCCCGAGCATGGCGACGTGCGCCGTGATGCGAGTCCCGGCCCCCGGCCGGTATGGCCCCGCGCGTGCTGCCGGGCGCCGCACTTTTCAACCGGGCCGTATGTAATCCGGCGCCGGACAGGGCGTTCCTGTTCGGCCGATTCGCCGCTTCGCCGGGCCCGTTATGTGTGTCAGCCACTTCTCCCGCTGACGGATGCCGAGTCTGCGCGGCACAGGTCTTTTTGCTGATTTCTCGCTGGATACCAAGCACACGGGACATTCACTATGTCGAACCATGCCAAAAAAGCCCTTACCGCAGCTCAAGAAGGCATCTGGTACGCCCAGGAACTGGACCCGGAGAGCCCGGCCCAGAACATGGTGGACTGTCTGGACATCGTCGGCAGCCTGCGAATCCCCCTGCTGGAGCAGGCGTTCGCCCAGGCACTGGCCGAGACGGAGCTTTTGCGTGTGCGGTTCGGGCAGGACGGTGAGGCGCCGTGGCAGGTGGTCGAGCCCCTCCTCGACTACCGGCTGTCCGTGATCGACCTGCGGCAGGAGGCTGACCCGGCGGCGGCAGCACAAGCGTGGATGCGTGCCGAGGCGGCCCGCCCCGCCGATCTCGCAGGCGGCCGAATCCACACCCTCGCCGCGCTCCTGGTGGCCGAGGACAGGACCGTGGTGTATCTGGGGGCCCATCACATCGCGCTGGACGGCATCGGATACGCGGCCTGGGTGAACCGGGTGGCGGAGATTTACACAGCCCTGGAGGACGGGCAGGACTGCCCGTTCACGCCGTTCGCGCCGCTGGAGGAGATCCTGGCCGACGACGCTGCGTACCGTGGGAGCGAGGAGTTCGCACGGGACCGGGCGTACTGGACCGCGTACATGGGGGACGCGCCCGAGCCCGTGACCCTGGCCCCGGGCACGGCGTTCGCGTCGCGCCATTCCCACCGCAGGACCGCCGTGGTCTCGGCCGGGGTCGCGCAGTCGCTCCGGCAGGTGGCCCGCGCGTCGGGCGTCGCCCTGCCGGCCCTGCTGATCGGGGCCGCCGGGCTGTACGTGAATCGGGTGTCGCAGGCACCCGAGGTCGTACTGGGCCTGACCGTCACGGCACGCAAGGGAGCGCGTGCGCGGGCGTCGTTGGCGAGCATGGCCCAGGCGCTGCCACTGCGGCTGCCCATCACACC
Source organism: Streptomyces sp. NPDC004111 (assembly GCF_042874215.1). Taxonomy (NCBI): domain Bacteria; kingdom Bacillati; phylum Actinomycetota; class Actinomycetes; order Kitasatosporales; family Streptomycetaceae; genus Streptomyces; species Streptomyces sp. NPDC004111. Next base: position 337,293 of record NZ_JBIAMU010000003.1, on the reverse strand, counting down.
GGACATGAGCGTGCGCGACCTGGCTCGGGCGGCGTCAGCCCGGAGCCGGGGTGTCCTGCAGCACCAGCGATACCGCTACGAACACCTGCATCGCGACCTGAAACTCGCCCGTACGAGCAGCCGCATGTTCGGCCCTGTCATCAACTTCCTGCCCGATGACCGCACGATGCCCCGGTTCGGCCGATGCGAGACCACCGCCCGCACCTACCTGGCGAACGGTGCCGTGGACGACCTGACGATCCTCGTCTACGAGCGCGACGCGGGACTGCGGGTGGACTTCCTGGCCAACCCCGCGCTCTACACCGAAGAGGAGAACGCCGCCCACCAGGAGCGGTTCCTGCACCTGCTCGCCGCCCTGTCCCGCCTGGAGCCCGATGCGCGGACAGCCGGGCTGAACGTGGCCACCCCGGTCGAACAACATCGCACTCTGGTGGAGTGGAACGCCACTGTCCGCGACACGCCCCTCCCCGAGCTTCCCGAGTTCTTCGAGGCGCAGGCCGCGCGTACGCCGGACGCGACAGCGGTCGTGTCCGGGGACACCCGGCTGACATACGCGGAGCTGAACGCCCGGTCGAACCGTCTCGCTCGACTGCTGGTCAGCAAAGGTGTGGGGCCGGAAGACCGGGTGGCCGTACTGATGGACCGCTCGGTCGACCTGGTGGTAGCCCTGCTGGCGGTGGTGAAGGCGGGAGCGGCGTACGTGCCCGTCGATCCCGGTCATCCTGCCGATCGCATCGCGTATGTGATGGCTGATGCCCGTCCCGTGCTGGTGGTGACGACGTGTGGGGTGGAGTCGTCGTTGCCCGAGGGTGTGGTGCGGGTGGTGGTGGATGCTCCGGAGGCTGTGGGGGAGTGCTCGCGTTTCGCGGGTGGGGATCTGGTGGAGGGTGAGCGTGGTGGGGCGTTGTTCCCGGCTTGTCCTGCGTACGTGATCTACACCTCGGGTTCCACGGGTCGGCCCAAGGGGGTCGTTGTTCCTCAGCAGGCTTTGAGTAATTTTGTGGCAGCGATGTGTGATCGTCTGGCGTTGGGTGCTGGGGATGCGCTTGTTGCGGTGACGACGGTGGCTTTCGACATCCATGTGCTGGAGTTGTTTGTGCCGTTGGTGTCGGGTGCCCGGGTGGTGCTGGCGGACCGGGACACGGTGCGGGATCCGCAGGCGTTGGGGAGTCTGGTCGTGCGGTCGGGTGCCACGGTGATGCAGGCGACGCCTGCGGTGTGGCAGGGCTTGGTCGCGGAGTCTCCGGCGGCGGTGCGTGGGCTGCGGGTGTTGGTTGGTGGTGAGGCGCTGTCCTTGGCGTTGGCCGAGCGGTTGACGGCGGCGGCCGAGTCCGTGACCAATCTCTACGGACCGACGGAGACCACCGTGTGGTCCACGATGGCGGCGCTGGACACGGGACATCACGGCCGAGTGCCCATCGGTGCACCCCTGTGGAACATGCGTGCTTACGTCCTGGACTCCGCGCTTCGGCCGGTTCCTCCGGGTGTCGCCGGAGAGCTGTACGTGGCCGGCGAGCAACTGGCCCGGGGGTATCTGGGCCGTACTGGGCTGACGGCGGAGCGGTTCGTGGCGAATCCGTATGGCACCTCCGGTGAGCGGATGTACCGGACCGGGGATCTGGCCCGATGGTCCGTGGACGGTCAGTTGGAGTATCTGGGGCGTACGGACGACCAGGTCAAGGTGCGTGGCTTCCGTATCGAGCTGGGCGAGGTCGAGGCCGCCCTGACGGCCCATCCGGCCGTTGCTCAGGCGGCCGTTGTCGTCCGTGAGGACCAGCCCGGTGACAGGCGCCTGGTCGGTTACGTCGTTCGCGCCGAGGGCGTTGTTCCGCAGGTGGACGGTTCCGTCCTGCGCGCCCATGTCGCCGGTCTGCTGCCGGACTACATGGTGCCTGCGGCGGTGGTGTTCCTGGACGTACTCCCGCTCACGGCGAACCGCAAGCTCGACCGCAAGGCCCTGCCCGCTCCGGAATACGGCGTGGGTGTCACCGGCCGGGGTCCGGCGAACGTATCGGAGGAGATCCTCTGCGCGGTCTTCGCCGACGTACTCGCTCTGACCTCGGTCGGCGTCGACGACAACTTCTTCGAACTCGGCGGCCACTCCCTGCTCGTGACCCGACTGGTGAGCCGGATCCGGTCGGTGTTCGGGGTGGAGATGGCCATCCGGACAGTGTTCGAGACGCCGACCCCGGCTGCTCTTGCCGGTCGGCTCTCCGCTTCCGGTGCGTCCCGGCGACCGCTCGCACCGATGGAGCGGCCGGAGGCGGTGCCGCTGTCGTACGCGCAGCAACGCCTCTGGTTCCTGGACGAGTTGGAAGGGCCTTCCGCGCTCTACAACATCCCCATCGCCGTGCGTCTCACCGGGGATCTCGACCACGATGCCCTGCGGGCCGCGCTTCATGACGTCGTCGCCCGCCACGAGGTCCTGCGCACGGTGTTCGGGCAGGTCGACGGTGTGCCCGAGCAGCGCGTTCTTGCCGCGCAGGCGGTCGACCTGAAGCTCCTCCCCGAAGCGCTGCCGGAGCACGAGGTGGCACGGGCGGTGACAGACGGAGCGTCTCGACCTCTCAGCCTTTCCGGCGAACTACCCCTCCGTGCGCGGCTGTTCGCGGTCGCACCCCAGGATCACGTCCTGGTCCTGGTGCTCCACCACATCGCCGGTGACGGCTGGTCCCTCGCGCCGCTCGCCCGCGACATCTCCACCGCCTACGCCGCCCGTACCCACGACCGGGCTCCGGACTGGGAACCGCTCCCGGTCCAGTACGCGGACTACACCCTCTGGCAGCGCGAACTCCTTGGTGGCCAGAGCGAGTCCGGCAGCGTTCTGGCTGAGCAACTTGCCTATTGGCAAGCTGAGTTGGGCGAGTCCCCGGAGGAGTTGTCGCTGCCGGTCGACCGGCCCCGCCCGGCAGTGGCATCCCGTCGGGGCGGGACCGTACCTCTGGAAATCGATGCTGCGGTGCACCGGGCGGTGGTGGAGCTGGCCCGTGCGCAGGGTGTGACGGTGTTCATGGTGATGCAGGCGGCCCTGGCTGCTCTGCTCCATCGCCTCGGTGCCGGGGAGGACATCCCCATCGGTACACCCGTCGCCGGTCGGACCGACGAGGCGCTCGACGATCTGGTCGGGTTCTTCGTCAACACGCTGGTCCTGCGATCCGACGTGTCGGGGAACCCTGACTTCGTACAGCTCCTCGGGCGTGTCCGTGAGCGTGCGTTGCATGCCTTTGCCCATCAGGACGTGCCGTTCGAGCGTCTGGTGGAGGAGCTTGCACCGGCCCGCTCGATGGCCCGTCACCCCCTCTTCCAGGTCATGCTCACGCTGCAGAACAACGCCGCACCGGACCTTGAGCTGCCCGGTGTGAGCGTCGAGGTGCTCTCGGTCGGCGACGTGCCGGCGAAGTTCGACCTGAACGTCCAGCTCGGCGAACACTTCGCCGACGACGGAACCCCCGCAGGTCTGCACGGTGCGCTCACCTACGCCGCGGACCTGTTCGATCACGACACCGCCGTAGGGATCGGTGCACGTTTCCTCCGGGTTCTGGAAGCCGTGACCGTAGATCCGTCCGTCGCCGTGAGCCGGATCGACGTTCTCGGCCCGGCCGAACGCCACCGCGTCCTGACGGAGTGGAACGACACCGCCCACGACCTCCCCCTCGCCACCCTTCCCGAACTCTTCCAGGCCCAGGCAGCCCGCACCCCCGACGCGACCGCGGTCGTGTTCGAGGACACCGAGACGACCTATGCGGACCTCAACGCCCGAGCCAACCGGCTCGCCCGCCTTCTCGTCGACCGCGGCGCAGGGCCCGAGGAGGTGGTCGCTCTGGCGCTTCCCCGGTCCGTCGACCTCGTCGTGGCCATCCTGGCGGTACTGAAGACTGGGGCCGCCTACCTTCCGCTCGATCCCGGCCATCCGGCCGAGCGGATCGCCTCGCTGCTCGCCGAGGCGCAGCCCTCCGTGCTCATCACCGGTGATACGACGTGGGAGGGGCTGCGGGGCGTCGACGTGGCTCGCATGTCACTCGACGACCCCCGGTTGCGGCAGGAGCTGTCTGGCCGTGCCGCACACGACCTGTCCGACGCGGAGCGGCGCAGCCCGCTGCTGCCCGACCACCGTGCGTACGTCATCTACACCTCCGGTTCCACCGGGCGGCCCAAGGGCGTGGTGGTCACGCACCGGTCGCTCGCCAACAACATCGCCGCCGTCGTGCCGGAGTACCGGATCGACGCGCGTTCGCGGGTGCTGGGGGCGGCGGCGTTCAGCTTCGACGTGTCGGTGCAGGACCTCTTCGTCACCCTGCTCTCCGGCGCGGTCCTCGTGCTGGCCTCGGACGAGGACCGGGTCGACCTCGACCGCTTGCAGCAACTGATGCGTGCGCAGCGCGTTTCGGTGGCGCATGTGACACCGGGAGTGGCGCGGGCGCTGGACCCGGTGCGGTTGCCGGAGCTGCGCTCGCTCGTGGTGGGAGGTGAGGCGCCGGACGCGGGCCTGGTGGACCGCTGGGTCACCGCCGGCCGCGAGTTCTTCAACAGTTACGGGCCGACGGAGACGGCCATCGGGGCCACGCTGCTGCGCTGTGCCGCGCTCTCGTCGGGCCGTGCTCCGGCGATCGGCCGCCCGCTGGCGAACACCCGGGCCTTCGTACTGGACCGGGAGCTGCGACCGGTGCCTCCGGGGGTGTCCGGGGAGCTGTACCTGGCGGGTGTGCAGTTGGCGCGGGGGTACCTGGGCCGTCCCGGGCTGACCGCGGAGCGGTTCGTCGCCAACCCTTACGGCACCCCCGCTGAGCGGATGTACCGGACCGGGGACCTGGTTCGGTGGGACGCCGAGGGGCAGCTCCACTTCCTGGGCCGTACGGACGACCAGGTGAAGGTGCGCGGGTTCCGTATCGAGCTTGGCGAAGTCGAGACCGCTCTGCGCGCCCACCCCTCCGTGGGTCGGGCGGCGGTGGTGGTGCGTGAGGACCAGCCGGGAGACAGGCGGCTGGTCGGGTATGTCGTTGCGGCGGGTGGTCGGAGTCGTCCGGGTGGTCCGGGTGGTCCGGGTGCTCCGAGCGCTCCGGGGGCGCTGGATGGCGCAAGCGGCCCGGACGGTGTGGATCTCGCGGACGTACGTGTCGCGCTGTCGGCCGTGTTGCCCGACTACATGGTGCCGACGGCGATCGTCGAGTTGGCGGCGCTCCCGCTCACGGTGAACCGCAAGCTGGACCGCAAGGCCCTGCCCGCCCCCGACTACTCCGCCACGACCCCGAGCAGGGAGCCACGGACGGTCCACGAGCACCTCCTCAGTCAGGCGTTCGCCGACGTCCTCGGCCTCTCGTACGTCGGTGTGGACGACAACTTCTTCGATCTCGGCGGCCACTCCCTGCTGGCCACCCGGCTGGTCAGCCGTATCCGTGCCGTCCTCGGCGCCGAGATCCCGATCCGGGCCCTGTTCGAAACCCCCACCGTCGCCGGGCTCGCCCTCCGACTCCCCGACACGGGCGTGGGCGGCGTACGCCCGCCGCTGACCTCCCGGCCCAGGACCGGTACGGTGCCGCTGTCGTACGCGCAGCAACGCCTGTGGTTCTTGGGTGAGTTGGAAGGTCCTTCCGCGCTCTACAACATCCCCATCGCCCTGCGTCTCACCGGGGATCTCGACCACGCTGCCCTGCGGGCCGCTCTTCATGACGTCGTCGCCCGCCACGAGGTTCTGCGTACCGTGTTCGGGCAGGTCGACGGTGTGCCCGAGCAGCGCGTTCTTGCCGCGCAGGCGGTCGACCTGAAGCTCCTCCCCGAAGCGTTGCCGGAGGACGAGGTGGCGCGGGCGGTGGCCGAAGAGGCCCTGGGCCCGTTCGGTCTTCACCATGAACTGCCGCTCCGTGCAAGGCTGTTCGCGGTCGCTCCGCAGAATCATGTCCTGGTCCTGGTGCTTCACCACATCGCCGGTGACGGCTGGTCCCTCGCGCCGCTCGCCCGCGACATCTCAGCCGCCTACGCCGCCCGTACCCACGGCCGGGTACCGGACTGGGAACCGCTCCCGGTCCAGTACGCGGACTACACCCTCTGGCAGCGCGACCTCCTGGGCGAGGACCACGAGGCCGCAAGCGTCCTCAGCCACCAGCTGGACCACTGGCGCCAGGCCCTCGCCGGCCTGCCGGAGGAACTCGCCCTGCCCACGGACCGGCCCCGGCCGGCGGTGGCTTCCCACCGTGGCGGCACCGTCGACCTGCACATCGACGGTGAACTCCACCAGCGGATCAACGCCCTTGCCCGCGCCGAGGGTGTCACCGCGTTCATGGTGCTTCAGGCCGCCCTCGCCACCCTGCTCCACCGTCTCGGCGCGGGCGTCGACATCCCCATCGGGACCTCGGTGGCGGGCCGCACCGACGAGAGCCTGGACGAACTGGTCGGGTTCTTCGTGAACACCCTGGTCCTCCGCACCGACATCTCCGGCTCCCCCTCGTTCCGGGAGCTGACGCACCGGGTACGCGAAGGGAGTCTGGACGCCTTCGCCCACCAGGACGTGCCGTTCGAGCGGCTGGTGGAGGACCTGGCGCCCGCCCGTTCCCTGGCCCGCCACCCCCTCTTCCAGGTCATGCTCGCCCTGCAGAACACCGCTCCCGCGAGCCTCGCCCTGCCCGGCGTCGAAGCCCACCTCCTCCCCACGGGCGACCGGCCCGCCAAGTTCGACCTCGACATCCAGCTCCGGGAAGCCCCCACCGGCGGCCTGACCGGCTCCCTCGTCTACGCCACCGACCTGTTCGACCACGGAACGGTGGTGTCCCTGGCCGCGCGCTTCGTCGGCATCCTCGACACCCTGACCGCCGACCCCGCACAACCCGTCGGGGACATCGACGTGCTCGGCGCGGACGAGCGTCACAAGGTACTGGCGGAGTGGAACGACACCGCGCACCAGTTGCCGGCGGCCACCCTTCCGGACCTCTTCCAGGCTCAGGCCGCCCGTACCCCGGACGCCACGGCCGTGGTCTTCGGGGACGACCGGCTGTCCTACGCCGACCTCAACGCACGCGCCAACCGGCTCGCGCGTCTTCTGGCCGGACGCGGCGCCGGGCCCGAAACCCTCGTCGCGGTCCAGCTGGAACGCTCCACCGACCTCGTCGTCGCCCTGCTCGCCGTCCTCAAGACCGGCGCCGGCTACCTCCCCGTCGACCCCGACCATCCCGCCGAGCGCGTCACCGGCCTCCTCGCCGACGCCCAACCCGTACTTCTGCTCACCACCGGAGCCCTGAGCCCGGTCGACAGCGGGCAGGTCCGCTGCCTCCGCCTCGACGACCGGGAACTGGCCCTCACCCTGGGCGAGTTGCCCGCGACCGACCTCGCGGACGGCGACCGCACCCGTGGCCTCCTCGTCGATCACCCGGCGTACGTCATCTACACCTCAGGTTCCACGGGGCGTCCGAAGGGCGTCACGCTCACGCACCGGGGCCTGGCCAACCGACTGGCCTGGATGCAGGGCGCGTACGGGCTGACGGCGGGCGACCGGGTGGTGCAGAAAACGCCCTTCGGGTTCGACGTGTCGGTGTGGGAGTTCTTCTGGCCGCTTCTCGAAGGTGCCGCCCTGGTGGTGGCCCGTCCCGGCGGTCACCGTGACCCGACCTATCTGGCGGAGCTGATCCGGCGCGAGCGGGTGACCGTCGCCCACTTCGTACCGTCGATGCTCCAGGCGTTCGTCGCCGAACCCACCGCTCGGGAGTGCCTGTCCCTGCGGGCCGTGGTGTCCAGCGGCGAGGCGCTGCCCGTCGCGCTGTGCGACCGGTTCCACGCGGTGCTGCCGGTACCGCTGCACAACCTGTACGGGCCGACCGAAGCCGCCATCGACGTCACCGCGTTCACCTGCGAGCCGGGTGCGGGTGCGGGTTCGGGCGGTGGTGTGCCGATCGGGCGGCCGGTCTGGAACACGCGGGTGTTCGTGCTGGACGGTGTCTTGCGGCCGGTTCCGGTCGGGGTGGCGGGGGAGTTGTATCTGGCGGGTGTGCAGTTGGCGCGGGGCTATCTGGGCCGTCCTGGGCTGACTGCCGAGCGGTTCGTGGCCAATCCGTACGGCGTCGCGGGTGAGCGGATGTACCGGACCGGGGACCTGGTCCGGTGGAGCGTGGACGGGCAGTTGGAGTATCTGGGGCGTACCGACGACCAGGTGAAGGTGCGTGGGTTCCGTATCGAGCTGGGTGAGATCGAAGCCGCCCTGCTCACCCATCCGTCCGTCGCGCAGGCGGCCGTGGTGGTGCGGGAGGACCGGCCGGGGGACAAGCGCCTGGCCGGGTACGTGGTGGCTGCCGGTGACACGGACGCCGCCCAGATCCGCGTCCACCTGGCCCGGATGCTGCCCGATCACATGGTCCCTGCCGTGATCGTGGTGCTCGGCGAACTGCCGCTGACCGTCAACGGCAAGCTCGACCGCAAGGCGCTGCCGGCTCCGGACCACGGCGCCGGGAACACCGCCGGGCGCGGGCCTTCGACGGTGCGGGAGGAGATCCTGTGCGCGCTGTTCGCCGAGGTGCTCGGCCTGCCGTCCGTCGGCGCCGACGACGACTTCTTCGAGCTGGGCGGACACTCCCTGCTGGCCGTGACGCTGGTGGAACGGGCCCGTGCCGCCGGTGTCGCGGTGGACGTACGCACGCTGTTCACCAGCCCCACCGTGGCCGGTCTCGCGGCGCTGCAAGGAGCCCCTCAGATGGCCGTCCCGCCGAACGGCATCCCCGCCGACGCCACGGTGATCACGCCGGAGATGGTGACGCTGGCCGACCTCACGGCGCAGGAGATCGACGTCGTCGTCGCGGACGTCCCCGGCGGCGCGGCCAACATCGCCGACATCTACCCGCTGGCCCCGCTCCAGGAAGGCATCCTCTTCCACCACCTGCTGGAGGGCGAGAACGGCACCGACCTCTACACGCTGCCCTACGTCCTCCGCCTCGACTCCCGGCCGCGGGCCGACGCCTTTCTCGCCGCCGTTCAGCAGGTGGTCGACCGGCACGACATCCTGCGGACCGCCTTCCGGTGGGAGGGACTCCGGGAGGCCGTCCAGGTCGTCCTGCGCACCGCCCCCGTCCCGGTGAGGAACCTCCGGCTGGAGGGCGCGGACCCGGTGGGCAGCCTGCTGGCGACACGCACCGGCCCGATGGACGTACGGAACGCCCCGCTGCTGCAGACCGTCGTCGCGCAGGACCCCGCCGACCAGCGGTGGTACGTCCTGCTCGAAGTGCACCACCTCGTGCAGGACCGTACGTCCCTCGCCCTGGTCTTCGACGAGATCCGCGCGATCCTCGCCTGCAACGGGGACACGCTGCCCGCGCCGCTGCCGTTCCGCGAGTTCGTCGCGCAGGCACGGCTCACCGTGCCGGCGCGGGAGCACGAGCGGTTCTTCAGCGAACTCCTGGGGGGCGTGAGCGAGCCGACCGCGCCGTACGGGCTGCTGGACGTGCACGGCGACGGCAGCGGTGTGTCCGAGGTGCGCATGCAGCTCGACGCCGATGTGGCGCGGCGGCTGCGCGAGCGGGCGCGGTGTCTGGGGGTCGGTCCGGCGACGCTGTTCCACGTCGCGTGGGCGCGGGTCGTGGCAGCCACCTCCGGGCGGGACGACGTGGTGTTCGGCACGGTGCTGTTCGGCCGGATGAACGCGGGCGCCGGAGCGGACCGGACACCCGGCCTGTTCGTCAACACCCTGCCGGCCCGCCTCGACATCGCCTCCGTGAGCGTGCGCGACGCCGTGCACCGCATGCGGCGGCAGCTCGCCGACCTGCTGGTGCACGAGCACGCACCCCTCGTACTGGCGCAGCGGGCCAGCGCCCTCCCCGCCCGGACACCCCTGTTCACCTCGCTTTTCAACTACCGGCACAGCGAGGACACCGCCGCACCTGACCCCGACGGGATCGAGTTGCTGCACGGGCACGAGCGCACCAACTACCCGCTGGAACTCTCCGTCAACGACAGCAACCCCCACTTCACCCTCACCGTCCAGTCGGTGGCCGCGGTCGATCCCCGCTCGGTGGGAGCCCTCATGCGGACCGCGGTCGCGAACCTCGTCACGGCACTGGAGGAGGACCCCGGACGGCCGTTGCGGGCGGTCCACGTGCTGGACGACATACGGCGTCGGCTGCCGGCCGTGCCGAACCACACCGCCGGTGAGGCGGCGCCCACGACGCTCACCGAGCTGTTCGAGCGGCAGGCCGCCCGGACTCCGGACGCGGTGGCGGTCGTGTGCGAGGGCGTGCGCCTCAGCTACGCGGAGCTGAACGCGCGGGCCAACCGGCTGGCCCGCCTCCTCGTGGCGCGGGGCGCGGGGCCCGAGCGGCGGGCGGCGGTCGTGCTGGACCGCTCACCGGAACTCGTCGTCACCGTGCTCGCGGTGCTCAAGAGCGGGGCGGCCTATGTGCCGATCGACCCGGAGTACCCGGCAGATCGGGTGGCGTACGTGCTCCAGGACGCGGCTCCCGCGCTGGTGGTGGCCACCAGCGCGCTGACGGACGCGCTGCCGGAGGGCATCGCGCGGGTGCTCCTGGACGATCCCGTGACCACGGCCGCACTGGCCGAACACGCGGACGGGGACCTGTCCGACGGCGAGCGGGGCGGTACGCCGCTGCCGGGTCACGCGGCGTACGTGATCTACACCTCCGGTTCGACGGGCCGGCCCAAGGGCGTGGTGAGCACCCACGCGAACGTCACCCGGCTCTTCTCCGCCACCGACGAGTGGTTCGGGTTCGGGCCGGACGACGTGTGGACGTGGTTCCACTCGATCGCGTTCGACTTCTCCGTGTGGGAGCTGTGGGGCGCGCTGCTCCACGGCGGCCGACTGGTCGTCGTGCCGTTCGCGGTGTCCCGGTCGCCGGAGGAGTTCCTGCGACTGCTCTGCCGGGAACGGGTGACGGTGCTGAACCAGACACCGTCGGCGTTCTACCAGCTCGTCCAGGCCGACGCGACCGCCCCTGACCCGGGGCAGCGGCTCCGGCTGCGGCTGGTGGTCTTCGGCGGTGAGGCACTGGACCTCGGCCGGCTGGCGCAGTGGTACGCCCGCCATGCCGACGACGCGCCGCGACTGGTCAACATGTACGGGATCACCGAGACCACCGTCCATGTCACGTACGCGCCGTTGACGGCCGATGACACGGGGCGGACGGCGAGTGTCATCGGCCGGGCCATCCCGGACCTGCGGACGTACCTGCTCGACGGCGGGCTCCAGCCGGTTCCGGAGGGCGTGGCCGGCGAGTTGTACGTGTCGGGTGCCGGTCTGGGACGCGGCTACCTGAACCGGGCCGGGCTGACCGCGGAGCGGTTCGTCGCCAGCCCGTTCGGCGGCCCCGGCGAGCGGATGTACCGCACGGGCGACCTCGCCCGGTGGAACTCCGAAGGCCGGATCGAGTACCTCGGCCGGGCCGACGACCAGATCAAGATCCGCGGCTTCCGTATCGAACCGGGCGAGATCGAAGCCGCCCTGCTCACCCACCCTTCGGTGGGCCAGGCCGCGGTGGTGGTCCGGGAGGACCAGCCGTGCGACCCGCGCCTCACCGGATACGTCGTGCCCGTCGGCGAGCTGTCCGCCGAGGACGTCCGCGCCTTCCGGTCGGCCGCCGGAGCCCTGCGGACCCATCTCGCCGCTCTGCTGCCGGAGCACATGGTCCCATCCGTGATCATGGTCCTGGACGCGCTGCCGCTGACGGTCAACGGCAAGCTGAACCGTTCCGCCCTCCCGGCACCCGAGTACGCGGGCCAAGGCGCGAGCAGAGAACCCGCGTCGCCCGAGGAGGCGGCTCTCTGCCGCATCTTCGCCCAGGTGCTGGGCGTCCCCGACATCGGAGTGGACGACAACTTCTTCGACCTCGGCGGGCACTCCCTCCTCGCGACACAGCTCGCCGGGCACGTCCGCGCCACCCTCGGGAGGGAAGTCCCGATCCGCGCGATCTTCGAATCGCCCACCCCCGCGGGCCTGGTCGAGCGGCTGGGGCCGGAGAAGCGCAGCAGGCCCGTCCTGAGCCCACGGCCGCGCTAGACCGCCGCACCGGATTCCCGGCCGCCCGGAGGCGGCCGGGCCTCAAGTCCCGCCACACCCTTCCCCGTTCAGTCCGTCACCTGTCGTAGAGAGCACCCCGATGATTCCTCTGTCCTTTGCCCAGCAGCGGTTGTGGTTCCTCGGTGAGCTGCAGGGACCCCACGGCATGTACAACATCCCGATCACTCTGCGGCTGACCGGTGACCTGAACCAGAAGGCCCTGCACACGGCACTGACCGATCTGGTCGAACGCCATGAGGCGCTGCGCACACTGATCGCCACCGAGGACGGCGTCCCCGAGCAGAGGATCCTCACCCCGGAGGACGCCGGCCCGGAGCTGCCGGTGACCACGGTGACGGAGGACGAGGTGGCGCGCGTGGTGGCGGAGGAATCCGTGCGGCCGTTCGACCTCTCCCGCGAGATCCCGCTGCGGGCACGTCTTCTCGCGGTGGCCCCGCACGACCACGTACTGATCCTGGTGACCCATCACATCGCCGGCGACGGCTGGTCCCTGGTGCCCCTGGCACGGGACGTCTCCGCCGCGTACACCGCCCGGTGCGAGGGCCGGGCCCCCGCCTGGGAGCCGCTGCCGATCCAGTACGCCGACTACGCCCTCTGGCAGCGCGAACTCCTCGCGGGCGAGGACGACCCGGCGAGCTTCCTGAACCAGGAACTGTCGTACTGGCGGAAGGCGCTGGCCGACCTGCCGGAGGAACTCGCCCTGCCGTTCGACCGACCGCGCCCCGCCGTGCCGAGCCACCGCGACGGCAGCGCGGACCTCGCCGTGCCCGCCGACCTCCATCAGCGGCTGACCGCCCTTGCCCGCGCCGAGGGCGTCACCCTGTACGCGGTGCTCCACGCGGCGCTCGCCACCCTGCTCTCCCGGCTCGGCGCCGGCACCGACATCCCCATCGGCACGCCGGTGGCCGGGCGCACCGAAGTCGCGCTCACCGACCTCGTCGGCTTCTTCGTGAACACCCTGGTGATCCGCGGCGACCTGTCGGGACGCCCCTCGTTCCGCGACGTGCTGGCCCGGGTGCACGAACGGAACCTGGACGCGCTCACCCATCAGGAACTGCCCTTCGAGCGGCTGGTGGAGGATCTGGCGCCCGCCCGGTCCATAGCCCGGCAGCCGTTGTTCCAGGTCATGCTGGTGCTTCAGGACAACGCCGAGCCGGCCCTCGCACTGCCCGGCCTCGACGTGACCGTGCTGGCCGGCACGGACACGCCGGCCAGGGCCGACCTCTCCGTGTCCGTCAGGGAGACCTTCGGCCCCGGCGGCGTCCCGGCCGGCCTCACCGGCGGGATCGGCTACGCGGCGGACCTGTTCGACCACGGCACGGTGCGGACACTGACCGAGCGGCTGGTCCGGCTGCTCGACGCGGTGACCGCCGACCCGGCACGGCCCGTCGACGACCTCGACCTGCTCGACCCGGCCGAACGCCGCCAGGTCGTCAGCGGATGGAACGACACCGCGTACGACGTCCCGGCCGCGACACTGCCCGAGCTGTTCGAGGCGCAGGCGGCCCGTACCCCCGACGCGACCGCGGTGGTGTTCGGCGACACCGAACTCTCGTACACCGACCTCAACGCCCGCGCCAACCGGCTCGCCCGCCGCCTGGCCGACCACGGTGCCGGTACGGAGTCCCTCGTCGGGGTGCACCTCGAACGCTCCACCGACCTGGTCGTCACCCTCCTGGCCGTCGTGAAGACAGGCGCCGCCTACCTTCCCCTCGACCCCGCCCACCCCACCGACCGGATCGCCCACCTCCTGTCCGACGCCCGGCCCGCCGTCGTCGTCACCACCGGCGACCTGCACCCGCACCTGCCCACCGGCGAGAAGGCGCGGCAGTTCGTCCTCGACGACCCGCAGACGGTACGCGCCCTCGGCGCTCTGCCCGCGACCGACCTCGACGACGGCGAACGCAACGGTGCACTGCTGCCCGCGCACCCGGCGTACGTCATCCACACGTCCGGCTCCACCGGCCGGCCCAAGGGCGTCGCCGTGCCGCACCAGGGGGTGGTCAACCGGCTGCGGTGGATGCAGCACACGTACCCGATCGGAGCCTCGGACCGGGTGCTGCAGAAGACCCCCTTCGGATTCGACGTGTCCGTCTGGGAGTTCTTCTGGCCCCTCCTCCAGGGCGCCGCCCTGGTCGTGGCCCGCCCCGGCGGGCACCGCGACCCCGCCTACCTGGCCGACCTCATCCGGACCCGGCACGTCACCGTCAGCCATTTCGTCCCCTCCATGCTGCGGGCCTTCCTCACCGAACCCTCCGCCTCCGAGTGCACCGGCCTGCGCGCCGTCCTGTGCAGCGGCGAAGCCCTCACGCCCGAACTCCGCGACCACTTCCTGCGCACCCTGAACGTCCCCCTGCACAACCTCTACGGCCCCACCGAAGCCTCCGTGGACGTCACCCACGCCTCACACCTCACCAGCGACGACCCGGTGGTCCCCATCGGCCGACCCGTGTGGAACACCCGGACCTACGTACTCGACACCGCCCTGCGGCCGGTACCGCCGGGCGTCCCCGGCGAGCTCTACCTCGCCGGTGTCCAGCTCGCCCGTGGCTACCTGGGGCGTCCCGGTCTGACGGCCGAGCGGTTCGTGGCGAACCCGTACGGCGGGCCGGGGGAGCGGATGTATCGCACCGGTGACCTGGTGCGGTGGTCCGTGGACGGGCAGTTGGAGTATCTGGGTCGTACGGACGACCAGGTCAAGATCCGTGGTTTTCGTATTGAACCCGGTGAGGTGGAGGCCGCGTTGGCCTCGCACTCGGCGGTGTCGCAGGCCGCTGTCGTGGTCCGTGAGGACCGGCCCGGTGACAAGCGCCTCGTCGGGTACGTCGTCGCCGCCCCGGACCTGGACGGCGCCGCCGTCCGCACCCATCTGCTCGGCGTGCTGCCCGAGCACCTGGTGCCCTCGGCCGTGGTGGTCCTGGACGCCCTCCCGCTCACGGTGAACGGCAAGCTCGACCGGGCCGCCCTGCCCGCGCCCGAGTACACCCCGGAGCACGGCGGCCGAGGGCCGCGCACCGCGCGCGAGGGAATCCTCTGCGACGCCTTCGCCGAGGTCCTCGGCCGGCCGCAGGTCGGGGTGGACGACAACTTCTTCGACCTCGGCGGGCACTCGCTGCTCGCGGTGACGCTGGTCGAGCGGCTGCGCGCGACCGGCCTGACGATCGACGTACGTTCCCTGTTCACCACGCCCACCGTGGCGGGACTCGCGGCGACCACCGGCCGACCCGAGGTGCACGTTCCCGAGAACCGGATTCCGGCCGGTTCACAGGTCATCACCCCGGACATGCTGCCCCTGGTCGACCTGACCGCAGCGCACATCGCGGACATCACCGCCCGCGTTCCCGGCGGCGCCGCGAACGTGGCGGACGTGTACCCGCTCGCGCCGCTCCAGGAAGGCATCCTCTTCCACCACCTCATGGGCGACGGGACCACGGACGCGGACGTGTACGTCCTGCCCACCGTGCTGCGCTTCGACTCCCGCGACAGACTCGACGCGTTCGTGACCGCCCTGCGGAAAGTGGTGGACCGGCACGACAACCTGCGAACGGCGGTGCTCTGGGAAGGGCTGCCCGAACCGGTGCAGGTGGTGCTCCGGCGCGCCGAACTGCCGGTGCGGGAAGTGGTGCTGCCCGACGGCACGGACGCCGCGACGCCCGACCACGAACTGGTCGCCCGGCTGCTGGCGGAATGCCCCTCCGCCATGGCCCTCGGCAGTGCCCCGCTGATCCGCCTGCACGTCGCGGCGCAGCCGGGCGGCGCACAGTGGCTCGCACTGGTGCAGGTCCACCACCTGATCCAGGACCACACCGCGCTGGACGTCATCCTGGACGAGGTACAGGCGTTCATCGAGGGACGCGACGGCGAACTGCCCGCGCCCGCGCCGTACCGCGACGTCGTCGCCCAGGCGCGAGGCCAGGTGTCCCCGCAGGAACACGAAACGTACTTCGGCCGCCTGCTGGGCGACGTCACCGAGCCGACGGCCCCCTTCGGGCTGGTGGACGTCCGGGGAGACGGCACAGGGGCCACCGAGTCCACCGCCGTCATGGATCCGGGACTCGCCGGGCGGCTCCGTACGCAGGCACGGCGCCTCGGCGTGAGCCCGGCGACGCTGTTCCACGTCGTATGGGCCCGCGTGCTGGCCGCGACCTCCGGACGCGACGACGTGGTCTTCGGGACGATCCTGTTCGGCCGGATGGGTGCGGGAGCCGAACGGGCCGTGGGTCTGTTCATCAACACCCTCCCCGTCCGGGTCGGCACCGGTGGCGCCGGAACGCGTGACGTGGTGCGCGCCGTACAGGCCCAGCTGGCCGAACTGCTGCTGCACGAACACGCACCACTCGCGCTGGCACAGCGCGCGAGCGGGCTGCGCGGGGACGCCCCGCTGTTCACCTCGCTCCTGAACTACCGGCACAGGAGGGCGGATTCAGAGACCGCGCGTGACGGGCTGCCGGGTGTGGATGTGCTGTTCATGCAGGAGCGGACGAACTACCCCGTCGGAATGATCGTCGACGACACCGGAAACGACTTCGTGCTCACGGCACAGGTCGTCGCGCCCGGGTCGCCCGACGTCCTGTGCGCCATGATGGAGACCGTCGGCGAAGGGGTCGTCGCCGCGCTGGAGTCGGCACCGGAAGCACCGCTCGGCGACATCGACGTGCTGGGCGCGGATGAGCGTCGGCGTGTGCTGGTGGAGTGGAGCGGGACGGTGCGGGAGGTGCCGCGCGCGACCCTTTCCGAGCTGTTCGAGGCGCAGGCCGCGCGTACTCCGGGTGCGACGGCGGTGGTGTTCGGCGAGGTGGAGGTTTCCTACGCCGAACTCAATAGCCGTGCGAATCGTTTTGCGCGTCTGCTGGTGGAGCGGGGGGTGGGTCCGGAGTGGTTGGTCGCTTTGGCTCTGCCTCGGTCGGTGGAGCTGGTTGTGGCGGTGCTGGCGGTGGCGAAGGCGGAGGGTGCTTCGCTGCCGGTGGACCTTGCGTACCCTGCGGAGCGGATTGCTTATCTGCTTGCCGATGGGCGGCCCGCGTTGGTCGTGACGGTGGAGGCGGAGCGGGAGAGACTGGCGGGGGCTGGTGTTGCGCAGCTGTGTGTGGATGATGCGCGGGTGCGGCGGGCCGTGTCGGTTCTGCCGGGTGGTGATCTGTCGGATGCGGAGCGGCGGGTTGGTCTGCTGGCGGCTCATCCCGCGTATGTGATCTACACCTCTGGTTCCACCGGGCGTCCCAAGGGTGTTGCGGTGACTCATGAGGGTCTGTCGAGTCTGGTGGTCGCGCAGGCGGAGAGGTTCGCGGTCACGGCCGGCAGCCGGGTGTTGCAGTTCGCCTCACCCAGCTTCGACGCCGCGATGGCCGAAATGGTGGTCACTCTGTGCACCGGCGCCACCCTCGTCACCGCCGGCCGGGACGAGCTGCTCCCCGGCCCGGCCCTGACCCGGCTCATCACCCACCAGAACGTCACCCACGCCACTCTTCCCCCCGCCGTCCTCCCCGAGCTCAACCCCGACGATCTTCCTCACCTGACCACCCTCATCACCGCCGGCGAAGCACTTCCCGCGTACCAGGTCGCCCCCTGGGCCGCCCACCGCACCCTCGTCAACGCCTACGGCCCGACCGAATCCACCGTCTGCGCCACCACCGCCCAGCTCACCCCTTCCACCGGCGTCCGTATCGGCACTCCCATCGCCAACACCCGCCTCTACGTCCTGAACACCGCCCTGCAACCGGTCGCTCCCGGAGTCCCCGGCGAGCTCTACCTCACCGGCCCCGGCCTCGCCCGTGGCTACCTGGGGCGTCCCGGTCTGACCGCCGAGCGGTTCGTGGCGAACCCGTACGGCGGGCCGGGGGAGCGGATGTACCGCACCGGTGACCTGGTCCGCTGGTTCGCCGAGGGGCAGTTGGAGTATTTGGGTCGTACGGACGACCAGGTCAAGATCCGTGGTTTCCGTATTGAACCCGGTGAGGTGGAGGCCGCGTTGGCCTCGTATCCGGCGGTGTCGCAGGCCGCTGTCGTGGTCCGTGAGGACCGGCCCGGTGACAAGCGCCTCGTCGGGTACGTCGTCGCCGCCCCGGACGTGGACGGCGCCACTGTCCGCACCCATCTGGCCGGTGTGCTGCCCGAGCACCTGGTGCCCTCGGCCGTGGTGGTCCTGGACGCCCTCCCGCTCACGGTGAACGGCAAGCTCGACCGGGCCGCCCTTCCAGCCCCCGCGTACGGGACACCCGAGGAGATCCGGGAGCCCCGAACCCCGCAGCAACAGCTCCTGTGCCAGCTGTTCGCCGACGTACTCGGCGTGCCGCAGGTCGGGGTGGACGACAACTTCTTCGACCTCGGCGGGCACTCGCTGCTGGCGACGCGCCTGGTCGGCCGTATCCGTGCCGCCCTCGGGGCCGAGATCCCGATCCGGGCCCTGTTCGAAACCCCCACCGTCGCCGGACTCGCCGACCGTCTGACCGGCGCCGGGACAGCACGCCGCAGGCTGACCGCCGGGCCGCGCCCCGAGCCGGTGCCCCTTTCCTTCGCCCAGCAACGGCTGTGGTTCCTCGGTGAACTCGAAGGATTCTCCGGGCTCTACAACATCCCCATCACCCTCCGCCTCACCGGAGACCTCGACCGCAACGCCCTGCGCGCGTCCCTCCACGACGTCATCACCCGGCACGAAGTCCTGCGCACCGTCTTCCCGAGCACCGACGGCTCGCCGCAACAGCACGTCCTCGCCCCGGACGCGATCGACCCCGGCCCCCTGCTGCCCGTGACCGACGTGCCCGAGGCCGGGATCGGCCAGGCCGTCAGGGACGAGACCGCCCGCGCCTTCGACCTGGCCCGTGAAATCCCCCTGAGGGCAAGGCTGTTGGCGGTGGCGCCGCAGGATCATGTCCTGGTGGTGGTGCTGCATCACGTCGCCGGTGACGGATGGTCCCTCGCCCCGCTGGCGCGGGACATTTCCCTCGCGTACGCCGCCCGGTGCGAGGGCCGGGTTCCCGCCTGGGAGCCGCTGCCGGTCCAGTACGCCGACTACACGCGCTGGCAGCGCGAACTCCTCGGGGACGAGAGCGCCCCCGGAAGCCCGCACAGCACGCAGTTGACGTACTGGCGCGAGGCCCTGGCCGGTCTGCCCGAAGAACTCGCCCTGCCCAGCGACCGCCCCCGGCCGCAGGTGGCGTCCCACCGGGGCGCCTCCACCGCCGTCCACGTCGACGCCGACCTGCACGCACGGCTGGCCGCGCTGGCCCGCGCCGAGGGCGTCACCCTGTTCATGGTGCTCAACGCCGCACTGGCGACCCTGCTCTCCCGGCTCGGGGCGGGCACCGACATCCCCGTCGGCACGCCCGTCGCGGGGCGCACCGACGAGAGCCTGAACGACCTCGTCGGCTGCTTCGTGAACACCCTGGTGATCCGTACCGACGTCTCGGGCGACCCCTCGTTCCGGGAGGTGCTGCGGCGCGTCCGCGAGCAGAGCCTCAACGCGCTCGCCCACCAGGACCTCCCGTTCGAACGGCTGGTGGAGGACCTGGCGCCCGCCCGCTCCATGGCCCGCCACCCCCTCTTCCAGGTCATGCTGGCCCTGCAGAACACCACCGCCCCGGCACTCGACCTGCCCGGCCTGGAGAGCCGCCTGCTGTCCAACGGGGACCTGCCCGCCAAGTTCGACCTCGACCTCCAGCTCCGCGAGGCCCACACCGAAGGCCGCCCGGCGGGCCTCAGCGGCACCCTCACCTACGCGGCCGACCTGTACGACCGCACCACCGTGGACACGCTCGTCCAACGGCTCGTCCGCGTGCTCGACGCCGTGACCACGGACCCCGCGCTTCCGGTCACCGGACTCGACCTCCTCGGCCCGGCCGAACGCCACCGGATCCTCGTCGAGTGGAACGACACCGGCAACGAAGCGGCACAGGCCACGCTGGCGGAGCTGTTCGAGAACCGGGCGGCCCTGGCTCCCGACGCCACGGCGGTCGCGTACGACGACGCCACACTCTCCTACGCCGAGCTGAACGCGCGGGCGAACCGGCTGGCGCGCCGCCTGCTCGCCCACGGCGTGCGGCCCGAGGACCGGGTGGCGGTGCTGATGGACCGCTCGGCCGATCTGGTGGTCGCGCTGCTGGCGACGGTCAAGGCGGGAGCGGCGTACGTGCCGGTCGACCCGGCCTATCCGGCCGACCGGATCGCCTTCATGCGGGCGGACGCCCGGCCGGCCCTGCTCGTCACCCAGCGGGCCCACGTCCGTACGGACATCCCCGGGGAGCGCGTGGTGGTGGACGACCCCGCCACGGCCGCCGAGCTGTCGGCCCTCGGTGCGGAGAACCTGTCGGACGCGGACCGGGGCGGCAGGCTGCTGCCCGCCCACCCCGCGTACGTGCTCTACACCTCCGGCTCCACGGGACGGCCCAAGGGTGTGGTCGTACCGCAGCAGGCCGTCGTCCGTCTCGTCCGGCAGGCGAACTACGTGGCGCTGGGCACCGACGATGTCGTCGCCCAGGCGTCGTCCGTGTCGTTCGACGCGGCCACTTTCGAGATCTGGGGTGCGCTGGTCAACGGTGCGACGCTGGTGGGCGTCGACCGGGACGTACTGCTTTCGCCCGAACGGCTCACCGCGCGGATCGAGCGCAGTGGAATCACCACGATGTTCGTCACCACCGCCCTGTTCCACCGCCTCGCCGCGGAGTCGCCACAGGTGCTCGGACGCCTGCGGCACCTGCTGTTCGGCGGCGAGGCGGTCGATCCGCTCGCGGTTCGGCGGGTCCTGGAACTCGCCGTGCCGGAACACCTGCTGCACGTGTACGGGCCGACGGAGACGACGACGTTCGCGACCCGGCACGTGGTGCGACGGGGCGGGGGCGGATCCGTGCCGATCGGCGGACCGGTCTCCGGCACCAGGCTGTACGTCCTGGACGCCACGCTGCGGCCGGTGCCGCCGGGGACGGCGGGGGAGCTGTACGTGGCCGGGGCCGGCCTGGCCCGGGGCTACTTCGACCGGCCGGGGCTGACCTGCGAACGGTTCGTGGCGAACCCGTACGGCGGGCCGGGGGAGCGGATGTACCGGACCGGGGACCTGGTCCGCTGGACCGCCGACGGGCAGCTCGCGTTCCTCGGCCGCACCGACGCCCAGGTGAAGATCCGCGGCTTCCGCATCGAACCCGCCGAGATCGAAACCGCACTGACGTCCCACCCCGCCGTCGCACGGGCCACCGTGGTCGTCCGCGAGGACACCCCCGGCGACAAGCGCCTCGTCGGCTACGTCGTCCCGGGCGGCGACGCGAACGGTGCCGCCCCCGGTGCCGCTCCCGACGGTGCCGCCCGCGACGGCGCCGTACAGGCCGGAGAGGACCCCAGTCTCACGAACGTCGGCCGAACGCCCGTGAGGGGCACCGGCCGTGAGGACACGCCGGGCGTCGACGGCCCGAACGGCGGGAATGACAGCCGGGACCGCGGGATCGACGGCCCGGCGGTCCGGGAGTACGTGGCGCGGCTGCTGCCCGCCCACCTGGTGCCCTCGGCCGTAGTCGTCCTGGACGCGCTCCCGCTCACCGTGAACGGCAAGCTGGACCGCGAGGCCCTGCCCGCCCCGGACCCGACCGCGGCGGGCCCCGGCCGCGAGCCGCGAACCCTCCAGGAACACCTGCTCCGCCAGGCGTTCGCCGATGTCCTCGGCGTGCCGCAGGTCGGGGTGGACGACAGCTTCTTCGACCTCGGCGGGCACTCGCTGCTGGCGACGCGCCTGGTCAGCCGTATCCGTACCGTGCTCGGGGCCGAGATCCCGATCCGGGCCCTGTTCGAAACCCCCACCGTCGCCGCACTCGCCCGGCGCGTCACGGACTCCGCCGCGCCACGCCAGAGGCTGACCGCCGGACCGCGCCCCGAGACCGTCCCGCTGTCCTTCGCCCAGCAACGGCTGTGGTTCCTCGGTGAACTCGAAGGACCCTCCGGGCTCTACAACATCCCCCTCGCCCTCCGCCTCACCGGCGACCTCGACCGCGACGCCCTCCGGGCCGCCCTCCACGACGTCATCACCCGCCACGAGGCTCTCCGTACCGTCTTCCCGAGCGTCGACGGCACGCCACGACAGCACGTCCTAGCCCCGGACGCGATCGACCTCCAGCTGCCCGTGGCCGAGGTGGCGGACGGCGAGTGCGAGCGGGCGGTGGCCGACGCGTCGCACCACCCCTTCGACCTGTCCCGTGAAATCCCCCTGCGGGCGAGGCTGTTCGTGGTGGCGCCGCAGGATCATGTGCTGGTGGTGGTGCTGCATCACGTCGCCGGTGACGGGTGGTCCCTCGCGCCGCTGGCTCGGGACATCTCCACCGCGTACGCCGACCGGTGCGAGGGCCGGGCCCCCTCGTGGGAGCCGCTGCCGGTCCAGTACGCCGACTACGCGCGCTGGCAGCGCGAGCTGCTGGGAGACCCCGACGACGTCGGAAGTGTCCACCACGCCCAACTCGCCGACTGGCGCGCGGCCCTGGCCGATCTGCCGGAGGAACTCGCGCTGCCCAGCGACCGCCCCCGGCTCCCCGTCGCCACCCACCGCGGCGCCACCGCACGCCTGCACATCGACGCCGACCTGCACCAGCGGCTCGCCGCCCTGGCCCGCACCGAAGGCGTCACCCTGTTCATGGTGCTCAACGCCGCGGTGGCGACACTGCTGTCCCGCCTCGGCTCGGGAACGGACATCCCCATCGGAACCTCCGTGGCCGGGCGCACCGACGAGAGTCTGGACGAACTCGTCGGGTTCTTCGTCAACACCCTGGTCATCCGTACCGACGTGTCGGGTGACCCGTCCTTCCGGGAGGTGCTGCGCCGTGTCCGCGAGCAGAGCCTCAACGCCTTCGCCCACCAGGACCTGCCCTTCGAACGGCTGGTGGAGGACCTGGCGCCCGCCCGGTCCATGGCCCGCCACCCCCTCTTCCAGGTCATGCTCGGCCTGCAGAACACCGCACCGCCCGTCCTCCGACTGCCGGGGCTCGAAACCGCCCCGCTGCCCGGCGGCGACCAGCCGGCCAAGTTCGACCTCGACATCCAGCTCCAGGAGACCTTCGCCCCGCACGGCGGGCCCGACGGCCTGACCGGCGTCATCGGCTACGCGACCGACCTGTTCGACCACACCACGGTCGTCACCCTCGGCGCACGGCTCGTCCGGCTCCTCGAAGCCGTGGCCACCGACACCACCCGGCCCGTCACCGGCATCGACCTGCTCGGCCCGGCCGAACGCCACCAGGTCCTCGTGGAGTGGAACGACACGGCGCACGAGGTGCCCACCGCGACCCTCCCGGAGCTGTTCCAGGCGCAGGTGGCCCGTACCCCGGACGCCATCGCCCTCGTGTGCGACGACAGCCAGGTGTCCTACGCCGACCTCGACGCACGCGCCAACCGGCTCGCCCGCCTCCTGGCCACCCACGGCAGCGGCCCCGAACGGCTCGTCGCCCTGGCGCTGCCCCGCTCCACCGACCTCATCGTCGCCGTCCTCGCCGTACTGAAGACGGGCGGTGCCTACCTCCCCCTCGACCCCGACCACCCCGCCGACCGGATCGCCCACCTGCTCGCCGACGCACGACCGGCCCTCCTGGTCACCACGGAAGCCGTCCAGCCCGCAGGAACCGTGCCCCGGCTCGTCCTCGACGACCCGCACACGACGGCCCTCCTCGACGGCCTGCCCGCCGACGACCTCGACGACACCGAGCGGCACGGCCCGCTGCTGCCCGCGCACCCGGCGTACGTCATCTACACCTCGGGCTCCACCGGACGGCCGAAGGGCGTGGCCGTCACCCACCAGGGCGTCGTCAACTACCTCGCCCGCGCCCGGCACGCCCACCCCCACCTCGGCGGCAGCACCCTGCTCCACGCGTCCATGGCGTTCGACCTCGGCGTCACCGCCCTGTACGGCGCGCTCACCAGCGGTGGCCGCCTGCACATCGTCACCTGGGACGAAACCCTCCCCACCGCCCTCGCCGACCACGACATCACCTTCCTCAAAGCCACCCCCAGCCATCTGGCGTTCCTCCAGACACTCCCCGGCAACTGGGCACCCACCGGCCGGCTCATGCTCGGCGGCGAACCCCTGCACACGGCACAACTCCAGCAGTGGCACCGCGACCACCCGGACGTGCCCGTCGTCAACCACTACGGGCCGACCGAGACCACCGTCGGCTGCACCGACCACCTCGTGGACCCCTGCGAGGACTCCGGCCGGGGGACCGTGCCCATCGGCCGCCCGATGTGGAACACCCAGATCTACGTACTCGACCGCGCCCTGCGGCCGGTGGCCCCCGGCACACCCGGCGAGCTGTACGTCGCCGGAGCCCAGCTCGCCCGCGGCTACCTGCACCGCCCCGCCCTCACCGCCGAACGCTTCGTCGCCAACCCCTTCGGCGCACCGGGCCGGCGCATGTACCGCACCGGCGACCTCGCCCGGTGGACCGCCGACGGCCGGCTCGAACACCTCGGCCGTACCGACGACCAGATCAAGATCCGCGGCTTCCGCATCGAGCCCGGCGAAATCGAAGCCGCCCTCACCTCCCACCCCGCGATCACGCAGGCCACCGTGCTCGTCCGCGAGGACAGCCCCGGGGACACGCGCCTCGTCGGCTACGTCGTCCCGGCGACCGACGTTGACGGCGCCACCGTCCGCGCCCATGCGGCCGGTCTGCTGCCCGACCACATGGTGCCGTCGGCCGTGGTCGTCCTGGACGCACTCCCGCTCACCGCCAACGGCAAGCTCGACCGCAGGGCCCTTCCCGCACCCGCGTACGGGACGGCCGTGGGGAGCCGGGAGCCGCGGACCCTCCAGGAACAACTCCTGTGCCAGGTGTTCGCCGCCATTCTCGGCCTGCCGCACGTCGGCGTGGACGACAGCTTCTTCGACCTCGGCGGCCACTCGCTGCTCGCCGTACGGCTGGTCAGCCGCATCCGCACCGTGCTCGGGGCGGAAGTCCCGATCCGTGTCCTGTTCGAGAGCCCGACGGTCGCCGGACTCGCCGTGCGGCTGGCGGACATGGACGACACACGTCCGCGGATCACGCCCCGGCCGCGGCCGGACATCCTGCCGCCGTCCTTCGCCCAGCAGCGGCTGTGGTTCGTGCGGGAACTGGAAGGCTCGAACGCCAACTACAACATCCCGGTCGCCCTGCGCCTGACGGGCGACCTGGACATCGACGCGACACACGCCGCCCTGCGCGACGTCCTCGTACGGCACGAAGCCCTGCGCACCGTGTTCCCGGCACCCGACGGCACACCGCAGCAGCTCGTCCTGGCACCGGAGTCCGTGTCCTTCGACGTGCCGCTCGTCGACATCGCCGAGGCGGACCTGCGGGAGGAGACGGGGCGGGTGTCGCGCGCCGCGTTCGAGCTGCGCACCGACATCCCGCTGCGAGCCTGCCTCTTCAGGCTGAGCCCGCTGGAACACGTGCTGGTGATCGTGGTGCACCACATCGCCGCCGACGCATGGTCGTTGGTCCCGCTGGCGCGCGACGTGTCGGCCGCCTATACGGCCAGGACCGACGGCCGGCCGCCCGTCTGGGAACCACTGCCGGTCCAGTACGCCGACTACACCCTCTGGCAGCGTGATCTCCTCGGCGATCCGGACGACCCCGCGAGCCTCCACCGAGGCCAACTGGCCTTCTGGCGGGAGAGACTGGCCGGGCTGCCCGAAGAACTCGCCCTGCCCGCCGACCGCCCCCGCCCCGGAACGCCCACCCACCGCGGCGACACCTCCGGCCTGCACATCGACGCCGGCCTGCACGCGCGGCTCACCGACCTGGCCCGAGCAGAGGGCGTCACCATGTTCATGGTGCTCAACGCCGCACTGGCGACGCTGCTCTCCCGGCTCGGTGCGGGCACCGACATCCCCATCGGCACCCCCGTCGCCGGCCGCACCGACGAAAACCTCGACCAGCTCGTCGGCTTCTTCATCAACACCCTGGTCATCCGCACCGACCTGTCCGGCGCCCCCACCTTCCGCGACCTGCTCCACCGCGTCCGCGACGAGAGCCTGAACGCCCTCGCCCACCAGGACCTGCCGTTCGAGCGGCTGGTGGAGGATCTCGCCCCGGTCCGGTCCTCGGCCAGACACCCCCTGTTCCAGATCATGCTCGTGCTGCAGAACGTCGCGGCTGCCACGCTCGAACTTCCCGGACTGGACATCGAAAGACTCGACGTCGGCGAAAACCCGGTCTTCGACCTGTCCTTCGTCCTCGGGGAGGAATTCGACGCCGAGGGCGATGCCGCCGGAGTGAACGGAATAGTCACCTTCGCCGCCGATCTGTTCGACCGCGCGACCGTCGACAGGCTCGTCCAACGGCTCGTCCAGGTGCTGGACGCGGTCACAGCCGACCCGGACCTTCCGGTGGACCGCCTCCAGGTGCTGGGCGCGGATGAGCGTCGGCGTGTGCTGGTGGAGTGGAACGGGACGGTGCGGGAGGTGCCGCGCGCGACCCTTTCCGAGCTGTTCGAGGCGCAGGCCGCGCGTACTCCGGGTGCGACGGCGCTGGTGTTCGGTGATGTGGAGGTTTCCTATGCCGAACTCAATAGCCGTGCGAATCGTTTTGCGCGTCTGCTGGCGGAGCGGGGGGTGGGTCCGGAGCGGTTGGTCGCTGTGGCTCTGCCTCGGTCGGTGGAGATGGTTGTGGCGGTGCTGGCGGTCGCGAAGGCGGGGGGTGCTTCGCTGCCGGTGGACCTTGCGTACCCTGCGGAGCGGATTGCTTATCTGCTTGCCGATGGGCGGCCTGCGCTGGTCGTGACGGTGGAGGCGGAGCGGGAGAGGCTGGCGGGGGCCGGTGTTGCGCAGCTGTGTGTGGATGATGCGCGGGTGCGGCGGGCTGTTTCGGTTCTGCCGGGTGGTGATCTGTCGGATGTGGAGCGGCGGGTTGGTCTGCTGGCGGCTCATCCCGCGTATGTGATCTACACCTCTGGTTCCACCGGGCGTCCCAAGGGTGTTGCGGTGACCCATGAGGGTCTGTCGAGTCTGGTGGTCGCGCAGGCGGAGAGGTTCGCGGTCAGGGCCGGCAGCCGGGTGTTGCAGTTCGCCTCACCCAGCTTCGACGCCGCGATGGCCGAAATGGCAGTGACGTTGTGCAGCGGCGCCTGCCTCGTCCTCGCGTCCCAGGACGACCTGATGGGCGGACCCGCACTGGGCCGCTTCATCACCGCCGGCCGGGTGACCCATGTGACGCTCCCGCCGGTCGTGCTGGCCGAGCTCGCGGCGGACAGCCTGCCCACAGTGACGACGCTGGTGACCGCCGGAGAATCACTGCGGCCGGACCTGGCCGCCCGGTGGGCGCAAGGGCGCCGTCTGGTCAACGCCTACGGTCCGACCGAGTCCACGGTCTGTACGACGATGAGTGAGCTGAGCGTCGACAGCGCGATCCCGTACATCGGACAGCCGATCGCCAATACCCGGGTGTTTGTGCTGGATGCTGTGCTGCGGCCGGTGCCGGTCGGGGTGGCGGGGGAGTTGTATGTGTCCGGGTCGGGGTTGGCTCGGGGGTATCTCGACCGGTCTGCTCTGACGGCGGAGCGGTTCGTGGCGAGTCCGTATGGCATCTCCGGTGAGCGGATGTACCGGACCGGGGATCTGGTCCGGTGGAGCGTGGACGGGCAGTTGGAGTATCTGGGGCGTACGGACGACCAGGTCAAGGTGCGCGGCTTCCGCATCGAGCTCGGCGAGGTCGAGACGTCCTTGGCCTCCCATCCGGCTGTGGCTCAGGCAGCAGTGATGGTCCGTGAGGATCAGCCCGGCGACAGGCGTCTGGTCGCGTACGTCGTCCGCGCCGGGGGCTCTGTTCCGCAGATGGACGGCTCCGCCCTGCGCGCCCATGTCGCCGGTCTGCTGCCGGACTACATGGTGCCTGCGGCGGTGGTGTTCCTGGATGCACTCCCGCTCACGGCGAACCGCAAGCTCGACCGCAAGGCCCTGCCCGCTCCCGCATACGGTGCGGGTGTCACCGGCCGGGGTCCGGCGAGCGCACGGGAGGAAGTCCTCTGCGCGCTGGCAGCCGAGGTGCTCACCCTGCCGTCGGTCGGGATCGACGACAACTTCTTCGACCTCGGCGGACACTCCCTGCTGGCCACCCGTCTGGTGAGCCGGATCCGCTCCGTGTTCGGGGTGGAGGTCGCGATCCGGACCCTGTTCGAGGCCCCCACCTTCCGTGAGCTTGCCGGTCGGTTGACGGTTTCGGGTGTGTCCCGGCCGGCGTTGGTGCGGGTGGAGCGGTCTGGGGTGGTGCCGTTGTCGTTCGCGCAGCAGCGGTTGTGGTTCTTGGGGGAGTTGGAGGGTCCTTCGGCGACGTACAACATTCCGTTGGTGCTGCGGTTGGCCGGTGCGCTGGATGTGGATGCGTTGCGTGGGGCGTTGCGTGATGTGGTGGGCCGGCACGAGGTGTTGCGGACGGTGTTCGCGTCGGTGGAGGGCCGGCCGTGTCAGCGGGTGCTGGATGCGGGTGCGGTGGGTGATCTGCTGAGCGTGGTTGATGCGGTGGGGGTGGGAGAGGCCGGGGTGTCTCGGCTGGTGGCGGAGGCGGCTCAGTACCGGTTCGATCTGGCGGGTGAAGTTCCGTTGCGGGCGTGTCTGCTGCGGACCGGTGCTGATGTGCATGTGCTGGTTGTGGTGGTGCATCACATTGCGGGGGACGGGTGGTCGTTGGCTCCGTTGGCGCGTGATGTGTCGAGGGCTTATGCGGCTCGTTCGGGCGGTGGGGTTCCGGTGTGGGACTCGCTGCCGGTGCAGTATGCCGATTACAGCCTGTGGCAACGGGAGTTGCTGGGCGACCAAGCCGACCCGGACAGTCTACTGAGCGAGCAACTCGCCTACTGGCGGAACGAGTTGCGGGCAGCCCCGGAGGAGCTGGCGTTGCCCGTCGACCGGCAGCGTCCGGCGGTCGCCTCCCACCGTGGGGGCATCGTCGGACTGCACATCGACGCCGAAACGCACCGTGCGGTGGTGGAGCTTGCGCGGGCACAGGGTGTGACGGTGTTCATGGTGCTCAACGCCGCCCTGGCGACCCTGCTCTCCCGGCTCGGCGCGGGCACCGACATTCCCATCGGAACTCCCGTTGCCGGTCGGACCGATGAGGCGCTCGACGATCTGGTCGGGTTCTTCGTGAATACGTTGGTGCTGCGGTCGGACGTGTCGGGTGATCCGACGTTCCTGGACCTGCTGGGTCAGGCGCGGGAAAGGGCTCTGGCGGCTTTTGCGCATCAGGATGTGCCGTTCGAGCGTCTGGTGGAGGAGCTTGCACCGGCCCGCTCGATGGCCCGCCACCCCTTGTTCCAGGTGATGCTCACGCTGCAGAACAACACCGCACCGGATCTTGCGCTGCCCGGTCTGACCGTCGAGGTACTGCCCGCCGGTGAGGTGCCGGCCAAGTTCGATCTGGACGTCCAGCTCGGCGAACACTTCGCCGACGACGGAAGCCCCGCAGGTCTGCACGGTGCGCTCACCTACGCCGCCGACCTCTTTGACCACGACACGGCCGCCGGTATCGCCGAACGCTTCCGCCGGGTCCTGGAGACAGTGACCGCAGACCCGGCGGTGCGGGTCGGGCGCGTGGAGATACTCGACGCCGCCGAACGCCACCGCGTCCTGACGGAATGGAACGACACCGCCCGCGACGTACCCCTCGCCACTCTTCCCGAACTGTTCCAGGCCCAGGCAGCCCGCACCCCCGACGCGACCGCGGTCGTGTACGAGGACACCGAACTGTCCTACGCCCAGCTCAACGCCCGAGCCAACCGTCTCGCGCGCCTTCTCCTCGACCGTGGCGCACAGCCCGAGGACATCGTCGCTCTGGCACTTCCACGGTCGATCGACCTCGTCGTCTCCATCCTGGCCGTACTCAAGGCAGGGGCCGCCTACCTGCCCATCGATCCGCGCTATCCCGCGGACCGGATCGCCTACATGCTCACCGACGCCCGACCGGCCGTCCTCATCACCGGCGAAGCAGAGCAGGACATCACCAGCGCCACAGCGCAGGACATCACCAGCGCCACAGCGCAGGACATCACCAGCGCCACAGCGCAGGCCGAACCGCTGCCCGCCGACGTGGTGCGACTGACGCCGGCGGAGGCGCAGCTGCGGGAGGACCTGGCGGCCCACCCCGGCCACGACGTGACCGACGCCGAACGCCACGGCCCACTGCGCGTCGACCATCCCGCCTACGTCATCTACACGTCCGGCTCAACCGGCAGTCCCAAGGGCGTTCTGGTCAGCCACCGGGGCGTGCCGAACCTCGCCGCCGACCACATCGAACGGCTCGGGATCGGCCCCGAGAGCCGGCTGCTCCAGTTCGCCTCGCCCAGTTTCGACGCCTCGGTGGCCGACATGTGGCCGGCCTGGCTGGCGGGCGCGGCCGTGGTGCTGGCTCCGGCGGACCAGATGTCTCCCGGCGCGCCATTGGCGCAACTGGTGGCCAGGCAGCGCGTCACCCATGCGACCCTGCCTCCCGCGACGCTGCCGCTGCTCGCCTCCGTGGGCGGCCTCCCGGAGGCGATGACCCTGGTGGTCGCCGGTGACGTGTGCCCGCCGGAGACCGCGGAGCTGTGGTCCCGCGGTCGGCGCATGCTGAACGTCTACGGGCCGACCGAAGCGACGGTCGCCTCGCTGGCCAGCGCCCCGTTGTCCGGGTCCGGCGTTCCGCCCATCGGCGCGCCCCTGTGGAACATGCGTGCTTACGTCCTGGACTCCGCGCTGCGGCCGGTTCCGCCGGGCGTCGCGGGGGAGTTGTATCTGGCGGGTGTGCAGCTGGCCCGGGGGTACCTGGGCCGGACGGCGCTGACGGCGGAGCGGTTCGTCGCCAACCCGTATGGCACCGCAGGAGAGCGGATGTACCGGACCGGGGATCTTGCCCGGTGGAGCACGGACGGGCAGTTGGAGTATCTGGGGCGTACGGACGACCAGGTCAAGGTGCGCGGGTTCCGTATCGAGCTGGGCGAGGTCGAGGCCGCCCTGACGGCGCACCCGGGTGTTGCCCAGGCGGCTGTCGTCGTCCGTGAGGACCAGCCCGGTGACAGGCGTCTGGTCGGTTATGTGGTTCGCGCCGGGGGTGTTGTTCCGCAGGTGGACGGTTCCGTCCTGCGTGCTCATGTCGCCGGTCTGCTGCCGGACTACATGGTGCCTGCGGCGGTGGTGTTCCTGGACGTACTCCCGCTCACGGCGAACCGCAAGCTCGACCGCAGGGCCCTGCCCGCTCCGGAATACGGCGTGGGTGTCACCGGCCGGGGTCCGGCGAACGTATCGGAGGAAGTCCTCTGCGCGGTCTTCGCCGACGTACTCGCTCTGCCCTCGGTCGGCGTCGACGACAACTTCTTCGAACTCGGCGGCCACTCCCTGCTCGCGGTGACGCTGGTGGAGCGGGCACGTGTGCGGGGGATCGACGTGGACGTCCGCTCGCTGTTCGTCAGCCCGACGGTGGCGGAACTCGCCCTGGCCGTAGAGGAGGCGACCGGCCAGGTGGCCGTCCCGCCGAACGGCATTCCCGCCGACGCCACGGTGATCACGCCGGAGATGGTGACGCTGGCCGACCTCACGGCGCAGGAGATCGACATCATCGTCGCGGAGGTCCCCGGCGGCGCGGCCAACATCGCCGACATCTACCCGCTGGCTCCGTTGCAGGAGGGCATCCTCTTCCACTCCCTGATGGACGGCTCCCAAAGAGACGGTTCCCGGGGAGACGGTTCCCAGGTGGGCGGCGCCCTGGCAGACACTTCCCAAGGGGGCGGCTCTGCCACGAGCAGCGGGAACGCCGGGGACCCCTATGTCCTGCCGATCGTGCTGGACTTCGACTCCCGGGCACGGGTGGACGCGTTCCTCGACGCCGTACAGAGGGTCGTCGACCGGCACGACATCCTGCGCACCTCCTTCGTCTGGAAGGGGCTGCGCGAACCGGTCCAGGTGGTCGCGCGCCGGGCAACGCTCGCCGTGCGGGAGGTGGACCTCCCCGCAGGGGTGGACCAGGACAGTCCGGGGGCGGCGGACCGGCTGCTCGCGGACTGCCCGCCGGGCATGGACCTCTCCCGGGGCCCGCTGCTGCGCGCCCATGTGGCCCGGCAGCCGGGCGAGGACCGCTGGATCATGGTCCTTCAGGTCCATCACCTGATCCAGGACCACACCGCGTTGGACGTGGTCATGGGCGAGGTGGCCGCAGTCCTCGACGGGCGGCAGGACACCCTGCCCGAGCCGCTGCCGTTCCGGGAGTTCGTCGGACAGGCCAGGTCGCGAGTGTCCGCCGAGGAACACGAGAGGTTCTTCGCGGAGCTGCTCAGCGAGGTGAGCGAGCCGAGCGCCCCGTACGGCCTGCTGGACGTGCTCGGCGACGGCCACGGTGTGACCGAGGCGCGGACGCCGCTGGACGCGGGCCTCGCGGAGCGGCTGCGGGAGCAGGCGCGGCGGCTGGGCGTCAGCCCGGCCACGCTGTTCCACGTCGCCTGGGCGCGCGTCGTGTCGGCCACCTCGGGCCGGGACGACGTGGTGTTCGGCACCGTGCTGTTCGGCCGGATGAACGCCGGAGCGGGCGCGGACCGGGTGCCGGGGCTGTTCATGAACACCCTTCCCGTCCGGGTGAACGCGAGCGCCGGGGGAGTGCTGGAAGCGGTACGGGGCATGCAGCGGCAGCTCGCGGAGCTGCTGGTGCACGAACACGCACCGCTGGCGGTGGCGCAGCAGGCCAGCGGAGTTTCCGCGCGGACACCGCTGTTCACCTCACTGTTCAACTACCGCCACAGCGAGGCTGCCGCCGCCGGCACCACGCTCCCCGGCGTCCGCCTGCTCCAGGCACACGAACGCACCAACTACCCGGTCACCGTCAGCGTCGACGACACGGGTGAGGGGTTCGTCGTCAAGACCCAGACGGTCTCCCCGATCGAGCCGCGCGCCCTCGCCTCGATGGTGATGACGGCGGCCGACGCCGTCGTGTCGGCGCTGGAGACGGCACCGTCGACCGCACTCAACCAGGTCGGTGTGGTCCCGGCCGCCGAGCGGGAACGGCTGCTGGTCGCGTGGAACGACACCGCCCGCGATGTTGCTCCCGCGACGCTTCCCGGTCTGTTCGAGGCGCGGGCCCTCCGGTCCCCGGACGCGGTGGCGGTGGTGTTCGAGGGCGTCGGGGTCACCTGTGCGGAGTTGAACGCGCGGGCCAATCGGCTCGCGCGGCTGCTGGTGGCCGAGGGAGCGGGCCCCGAGCGGCGGGTGGCGGTCGTCATGGACCGCTCGGCGGACCTGGTGGTGACGCTGCTGGCCGTGCTCAAGGCGGGTGCGGCGTACGTGCCGATCGACCCGGAGTATCCGGCGGAGCGGGTGGCCGAGGTGCTGCGGGACGCGCGGCCGACAGCGGTGGTGACCACGCGTGGGGCCGAGGGCGTACTGGCGGCGGACGTGGCGCGCGTGGTGCTGGACGACCCGGCGACCGTTGCCGGACTGGCCCGGGCCGCCGACGGGAATCTGTCGGACGCCGACCGGGGCGGGGCACTGCTGCCCGCCCACCCGGCGTACGTCATCTACACGTCGGGCTCCACCGGGCGGCCCAAGGGGGTGGCGGTCCCGCACGCCGGTGTGGTGAACCGGCTGGCGTGGATGGGGGAGGTCCACCGGCTCACCCCGGACGACCGGGTGGTGCAGAAGACACCGTTCGGGTTCGACGTGTCGGTGTGGGAACTGTTCTGGCCGCTGCTCGGCGGCGCCACCCTGGTGATGGCCCGCCCCGGCGGTCACCGTGACCCGGCCTATCTGGCGGAGCTGATCCGGCATGAGCGGGTGACCGTCGCCCACTTCGTACCGTCGATGCTGGAGATGTTCGTCTCGGCGGCGGAGACGGCGGCGGACGCGGTGGCGCAGACGGCAGTGGAGGCGTCGGCGGTGGCAGCTGCGGAGGCGTCGCGGTGGGCGTTGCCGTCGCTGAGGGCGGTCATGGCCAGTGGTGAGGCGCTGTCGGAGGGGCTGCGGGACCGGTTCGCGGCATCGTTCGATGTGCCGTTGCACAACCTGTACGGGCCGACCGAGGCGTCCATCGAGGTCACCGCGTTCGCCTGTGAGCCGGGTGCGGGTTCGGGTGGGGGTGTGCCGATCGGGCGGCCGGTGTGGAACACGCGGGTGTTCGTGCTGGACGGTGTGTTGCGGCCGGTTCCGGTTGGGGTGGCGGGGGAGTTGTATCTGGCGGGAGTGCAGTTGGCGCGGGGATATCTGGACCGTCCCGGGCTGACCGCCGAGCGGTTCGTGGCCAATCCGTACGGCGTCGCGGGTGAGCGGATGTACCGGACCGGGGACCTGGTCCGGTGGAACAGCGACGGGCAGTTGGAGTATCTGGGGCGCACCGACGACCAGGTGAAGGTGCGTGGGTTCCGTATCGAACTCGGTGAGGTCGAGGCCGCCCTGCTCACCCACCCGTCCGTCGCACAGGCGGCCGTGGTGGTGCGGGAGGACCAGCCTGGCGACCCGCGCCTCACCGGCTACATCGTTCCGGTGAGCGGTCCGGACGGCGATGCGGACATCGCCGAAGTCCGGGCCGGCCTGTCGGCTGTGCTGCCCGCGCACATGGTGCCGTCCGCGCTCGTCCGGCTGGAGGACGGACTGCCGCTGACGGTGAGCGGCAAGCTCGACCGCAGGGCGCTGCCCGTCCCGGACCACTCGACCGGGCACCCGAGCAGGCAGCCGGGCACCTCCCGCGAATACCTGCTCCGTGAGGTGTTCGCCGACGTACTCGGCCTTCCCGAGGTCGGGATGGACGACAACTTCTTCGAACTCGGGGGACACTCGCTGCTCGCCGTACGGCTGGTGGGTGAGATCCGCGACGCCACCGGTACGCAGCTGTCACTCGCGAGCGTGTTCCAGACCCCGACCGTGGCGGGCCTGGCGTCGCTGCTCGGCACCGGGGCCGAGGCAGATCTCGTCCAGCCGGTGGTGGCGCTGCGCGGGCACGGGGACCTGCCGCCGCTGTTCTGCCTGCCTCCCGCGAGCGGTTTCGGCCTGTCCTACCTCGGTCTGGTGCGGCACCTGGACGTCGGCCGGCCCGTGTACGGGCTGCAGGCTCCGGGCGTCACCCTCGCGCGGACGGCCCCGGCCGACCTCGACGAGCTGGTCACCTGGTACGTCGACCACATCACGGGCGTCCAGCCGAGCGGCCCCTACCACCTGCTCGGCTGGTCCATGGGCGGCAACCTCGGCCACGCCGTCGCGGTCCGGCTCCAGGAGAGGGGGCAGCAGGTCGCGCTGCTGGCCGTGATGGACGCCTACCCGCCGGACACCGACGCCCCGTACGAGGAGGCCGACGACCACACCGTCATGGTGCAGCTCCTGCACGCCCTCGGGCACCCGGTGGAAACCTCGGACCGGCCGCTCACCGTGCCCGGAACACTGAAGATCATCAAGGAGGAGATCCCGGCCCTGAAGCAGCTCACCGAGGACCACGTCCGAGGGGTGGTCCAGAACACCCGCGACAACTGGCGGATGGTCCGGCACACCACGCCGGGACACTTCACCGGCGACATCCTCCACTTCCCCGCAACCGGGACCGGGTACGCGGAGGAAGAGGTCCGCAGGCGGTGGGCCCCTCACTTCACCGGGAACCTGCACGTCCATCCCGTCGCCTCCGCGCACCACCGGATGACCCGGCCCGAGCCGCTGCGTCAGGTGGGGACGGTGCTGGCCGCCTTCCTGGCGAGGCTTCCGCAGTGATGTCGGGGCCCGCGCGCGACATCGCGTCGCGCGCGGGCCCCGGGCACCGAACGGGGGGCCGCCGCCTCAGGCCGACGTGCTCGTACCGAGGCGGGCGAGCAGATCCGCGACCAGAGGGGCCGCCTGCTCCTCCAGGTAGAAGTGCCCGCCGGGGAAGGCGCGGACGGCGAAGGCGGACCGGGTTGCCGAGGACCAGGCCAGCACCGAATCCTCGTCCAGCTTGTCGTCCGCGTCCCCGTAGTAGGCGTATACGGGAATGTCCAGCGCCGGCGGCGGGACCGACGCCGTATAGCTCTCGACGAGGCGGTAGTCGGCCCGCACCGCAGGCAGCAGCAGGTCCCGCAGCTCCTTGTTCAGGAGGGCCTGCGCGGTCGTACCGCTCATGGCGACGAGGTCCCCCACCAGCTCCTCGTCGGTCGCGGTGGCGAGCCCCCGCGACTGGTTCTTGCCCGGTCCCCCTCTGCCGGAGACGAACAACGCCTGGGGCCCGGCCGTGCCGGGCGCGTTCGCCATGCGTGCCGCGACCTCGTACGCCACGGAGGCGCCCATGCTGTGCCCGAAGAACGCCAGCGGGCCGCCGCCCAGGCTCGCGCAGGCTTCCGCGAGCGAGTCGGCCAGCTCCTCCATGTGCTCGACCGGTGGTTCGAAGATCCGGTCCTCCCGCCCCGGGTACCGCACCGCCAGCAGCTCCACGTCGTCGGGCAGCAGTTGGGCCCAGGAGCGGAAGAAGCTCGCGGACCCCCCGGCGTGCGGGAAGCAGACCAGCCGGAGGCCCGGCGTGCGTCCGCCACGTATCACCCGGAACCACTGGGAAGCCGATGTCCCCTGGGGCATCGCGTTCATCACCGCTCTTCTCTGTTGTCGCTTGTGCTGTCGCTGCCGAACCGGCCTGGTCCACCCCGAGACTTCGGGTGTCCGCCCGCACTCCGGGTGTCTGCCCGCACTCCGGGTGTCCGCCCGCGACGACTCTCGCCGAACGGCCGTCGACTGATCCGGCGCGCTGCTGTGCAGCATTCTCACAGCCCGGTACGGCAGGGTCCGCGGGCCGCCTCCCCGGCCCCATGACCTCCAGGTTCTTAAGGGGCAAAAGTTTGGAAAGGGATATGTGAACGTGATCGCCACTTAAGGGACTCTTTCGGGTCGAGCTTTCCCCGTGGCTGGTGGGCCGGAAGGGCTGATGAGCCGTCCGCGCCCCGAGCGATGAAATCGAACTCGATGGGAACGGGATGTCCGAGAAGCGAGGGGGTGTCCTTGTTGCGGACATGACCCGGCGGAAGACTCCCCGGCACCACCAGAGCCCGACAGGGGGGAATCCGCATGTTCGGCACAGTCACCTCACCCAGGCGTCGCAGAGGAGCAGTCACCCTGCTCGCCGCCCTCACGCTGTGCGCCGGCAGTCTGCTGACCGGCACCGCACAAGCCAGCCCGGCCGAACCGACCTGCAGGCCCGACGTCTTCATCGACTTCGAGGTCACCAACGCGATAGCGGGGACCAACGCGGCGAACATCGAACTGACCGTCATGCGCTGCACGGACGCCGGCGGTGCCCTGGTGAACGGCACGACCACCAGGCTGCGCGCGGAGTCGACCACCTGGGGGAACATCCTCTACGGCGCGGACATCGAGACCGAGGGAACCCCGGTCGCACTCGAAGCCACGCCCAACCAGTACCGGCTGCGTCAGCGCGCCGAGTTCAAGACGTGCCTCGGCTGGATCACCCCCCTCTGCTATCACAACACCATCACCTTCAACACGACCGTCAGGCGCGCCCCCGCGGACCTCGCGTGGGAAGTGAGCAACACCGACGAGACGACCGACTGGGACGTGAAGTCCGTCCGCTACCGGTACCCGTGAGCAACGGCGGGCCCCGGCCCCGCTGGCGGCCCGCCTCACGACCGCCCCCACAGGGCTCTCCGAAGCGAACAAGGCACGCGCCCCTGTAAGGAACGAGTCCAACTCGCCTCCCCTGTATGCCGGTTCGGCAAGTGACGCGCAGTAGGCTGCCGTAGCAGCGCAGATCACCTTCCGCCTCGTCACGTCAGGAAAACCGCATGGCCACGACCGTGACTCGTCCCTCCTTCCTCCTCGTGCACGGCTCCTGGCACCGCCCCACCTGCTGGGCCTCTCTGCAGGACGCCCTCGCCGCTCGCGGATGGCAGTCGCGGACGGTCGACCTGCCGAGCGTCGGCCCGCAGCGCACACCGGTCGCGGGCATGCGGGACGACGCCGACGAGATCGCCGCACAGCTGCGCCGGATGGACGGCCCCGTCGTCGTCCTGGCCCACTCCTACGCCGGAATCCCGGCCACCCAGGCCGTTTCCGACCGGACGAGCGCCGTCCGCATCGTCTACCTCGCGGCCTACGTACCGGCGGAAGGAGAGTGCCTCAACAGCTTCTACGGCGAGGCACCCCGTGCTCCGGAGGACGAAGACCTCCGTGACACCACTCCCGTCCTCTCCGACGACCCGCGCGCCTCGCTCTACGGCGACCTGCCCGACGCCGAAGCCGAGCGTGCCGTCGGGGAACTCGTCGAGCAGAGCCTGCGCGCGTACCAGCAACCGGTGACCCACGCGGCCTGGCGGACGGTGCCCTCCACCTATGTGCTGTGCGAGAACGACCAGGTGCTTCCGCCCGCACTGCAGGAGCGGATGTCCACCCGTACGACACATGTCGAACGGCTCGGCACCCACCACTGCCCGTTCCTGTCCGCACCCGCCGAACTGGCCGCACTGCTCGACAGGATCGCCACGGCCGAGGACCGAGAGCCACACGAGAGCCACAGGTGAGCTGAACCCGGGTGTGCACTCCCTGAGTGCGTGCGTGCGATGGCCGGGGGTAACCGGTGTGGCATGACGAAGCCGGGAACGAAGAACGTCGCGATGGCCGTGGGGATCTGGGTGGTCGCCATGGTGGTGTTGCTGTGGGAGACCGACATGCCCTGGTGGGGCGCCGCGTTGGCGGGCGTGTTCGTGACGGGGCTGTCGCTGTGGATGGGCTGGCTGCGTGGCGTACAGCGCAAGCAGGCGGAGGAGCGGGGCCGGG
Source organism: Streptomyces sp. NPDC004111 (assembly GCF_042874215.1). Lineage (NCBI taxonomy): Bacteria > Bacillati > Actinomycetota > Actinomycetes > Kitasatosporales > Streptomycetaceae > Streptomyces > Streptomyces sp. NPDC004111. The sequence goes on along the minus strand of NZ_JBIAMU010000003.1, from coordinate 298,606 downwards.
AGCGGGCGCTGGACAGGAAGGTGCCGTAGCGCATGGCTCTGTGGTGGCGGGGCGCCTTCCCGGGCCGTCCCGCAAACCGGGCACGGTGCTGCGCTGTTGCCACTCGCCATGGCCGGGTCCCGCCGGATGCGATGGACCGAGGCCGACGCCCCCGGTCCGCCAAGCCGTGCAGTGCGGTGTCGGAACCGGGTCCGTGACCTGCTGCCACGGGCGGGCCGCCCGGCCGTTCTTTGCGCGGACTTCGCCGTCCGCCGCTAGGGTCGAGCCATGTCCAGCCCTGGAGACGTGCCGCCCGAGATCCTGAACCGACTGCGGCCGATCTGTCGGCAGCTTCCCGAGTCGTACGAGGAACCAGCCTGGATCGGTCTGCGCTGGCGGATCCGTTCGAGAACATTCGCCCACGTCTACACCCCGGACGTGGACCGGCACCCGCTCTACGCACCGTATGAGGTCCCCGGGCAGGAACTGGTCGTCATGACGTTCCGGGTACCCGTCGACGACCTGCTCGGCCTGACCGACGGCGGGTTTCCCTTCTTCCGTGCCGGATGGGGCCACAACGTGGTCGCCGCCGTACTCGGTGACCACACCGACTGGACCGAGATCGCCGAACTGATCACCGACAGCTATCGGGAGATGGCCCCGAGGTTCCTCGCCGCCCGAGTCGCCCTCCGGCCACCGGTCGGCTGACCGGCGGCCGGTGTGTCGTCGCTCGTCCGCCGCAGCGGATCACCGGCCTTGCAGCCGTGCTCAACGGCCGTCCCCCGTGCGGTGGTTCAGCGCACGCCCAACCGGTTGATTTCGGTCCTGGGCCGGCCCGTCGCCGGGACCGGCCGAGAAAAACCGGATGCGACCCGTAGCCGTGATGGTGTGAGATGCGGGACATGACGATCGTTCTGAACGAGCCCTGTGTCGACGGGCTGACCGGGGCTGTGGACGCACTTCGCGCATGGCAGGACGACCGAACGCCGTTGCAGCTCCATCCGGGGGACCTCGGCTGGGCCTGGGCGCTGGGCGTGGAGAAGGTGGCCGCGGCCGTCCGCACCTGGAGCGCGGACGGACGGATCGTGGCCGTCGGATACCTGGACGGCCCCGATGTACTGCGCCTGACGACCGCCCCGGACCTGCGACAGGACGAGGCCCTGGCGCGCCGCCTGCATGCCGACCTCGACGACCCGGAGCGCGGCGTCCTGCCGTCCGGCCAGGTCGGCCTGGAGATCCCCGACGGTGCCCTCCTGCGCGACGTGCTCCTGGAAGCGGGCTGGAATCCGGACGAGGCGTGGACGCCGCTGCACCGCGACCTCTCCGAGCCGGTGAAGGACTCCGGCCTGCGGATCGAGGTGGCCGGTCCGGAGACGGCGGGGGTGCGGACAGCGGTGCACCGCTCGGCGTTCGGCAGCGAGAAGTTCACCGAGGAGATCTGGCACGTCCTCGCGGCCGGGCCCGTCTACGCCGACGCCCGCTGCCTGATCGGCTACGACGGCCAGGACAACGCGGTGGCCGCGGCGACGGTCTGGTCCGCCGGTCCCGGAAAGCCCGGCCTGCTGGAACCCGTGGGCGTGCACGCCGACCATCGCGGCCACGGATACGGCACGGCCATCAGCGTCGCCGCCGCGGCGGTGCTCCGGGAGATGGGTGCGTCGAGCGCGTTCGTCTGCACCCCGAGTTCGAACGCTGCCGCCGTCGCCACCTACACGGCTGCCGGCTTCGTGCCGGCGCCCGAGAGGCTGGACGTCGCCCGAGCCGCCTGACCGTGCCCAGGCGGTCCGGGACCGGACCGCCTCGCCGCACCTGGTCCTGGGTCCATGACGGCACGGGTCCTGCGCCCGCCCTCCCGGCGGGCACGGGCCCGTGTCGTACCCGCGTGGTACTCATGTCCCATGAGCCAGTTCCGCGACTTCAACCTCAAGCTCCTCGTCATCGAGGAGCTCATGTACGGCCCCGAGCCGCTCCTCCCGGTCTACGACCTGTCCGCGCACCTGTCCGCGCGGGGGATCGGCGACCCCACGTCCTACGTCCTGGCCAACGGCCTCCACGAGGAGGTGCTGCCGGAGTCCCGGGCCCACTTCGAGGCCCTGGAGATCCCGGCCGAACTGCTCGCCCGCGTCGAGGAGCTGTGCTTCGACGCCGGGGCGGACGTCTTCCGGCACTGTGCGCCTGCCTGGGACGGCGAGGACGACCTGTTCGACGTCCGCTCGCTCGACGACCTCGCCCTGCTGCCCAACCTGCGAGAGGTCACCTTCGTGGAGGACGGTGTCCTGGCGGTGCCGGACGCCGCGGAGGTCTTTGCCGCACGCGGCATCGAAACCGACTGAACGGCGAAGCCCGCCGACCGGGGCCCCGGACGCGCCGCGCGTCCGGGGCCCCTGTCGTCCCGACGACGCCCTACTCGGCCTGAACGCGCCGACCGGCGGACTCCACCACCGAAGTCAGAAATCGGCGCACGGTCTCCAGCTCGTCCGCCTCGAAACCCTCCGCCGCCGTCACCACCTCGCCGATCACCGGCCCGAAGAAGGCCCACCCGAGTTCCGTGGCCCGGTCCTCCACCTCCAGCAGCACACGGCGCCGATCGGCCGAGTCCCTGCTGCGCCGGACCAGTCCGAGCCGCTCCAGCCGGTCCACCAGGGCAGTGGTCCCGGCCGAGTTCAGGCGCAGTTGCCCGCCGAGCCACCCGGGCGTGGCACGAGTGCCGGCCCGTGCCGCATCCAGCAGTTGGATCAGCGCGCGCACATCGGTGGGGTGCAGCCCGTGGCGCGCGGCGAACTCGGCGCCCAGCAGGTCGAACTCCACGGTCACCGCTCGCAGCAGGTGGACCAGCTCCATCACCGCACTCCGGTCGTCCATACGCACTCCTCGGACCTCCGACTAATATCTCGCTGAACGAGACTATCGCTGAGCGAGAGGAACTCCCTTGCTTCCGTCCGCCTTTGATCTCGCGTACGACGAACTCCTCTCCCGCTGGCCCGAGTCGACCGAGGAGCGTGACGTCCTCACCCCCTTCGGGCCCACCCGGGTTCACGTGTACGGCCGAGCGGACGGCAGCCCGCTCGTGCTGCTGCCCGGCGGCTCCGCGACCGGTCTGGTCTGGTTCGCCAACGCACCGGCTCTCGGCCGGCGGTACCGGGTGTACGCGGTCGATCTGCTGGGCGACGCCGGCCGCACCGAACGCCGTGGCACACCGCTGAGGAGCGCCGCCGATCTGACGGCCTGGCTGGACGCGCTGCTGGACGGACTCGGCCTTGCCCGCGCGCACCTGTGCGGTCACTCGTACGGAGCCTGGCTGGCCGCCACGTACGCGCTCCACGCACCGCGGCGGGTCGATCGCCTCGCCCTCGTCGAGCCGACCCAGGTCTTCGCCGGATTCCGCCCCGGCTACCTGCTGCGCGCACTGCCCACCCTGATCCGCCCGAGCGAGGCCCGTGCCCGCGCCTTCCTGTCCTGGGAGACCGCGGACCTGCGCCCGGACGAGACCTGGCAGCGCCTCTACGCGCTGGCCGGCACGCTCCCCGGCCGCAAGCTCATCGCAGGCCGCCGCCCCCGGACCGCCGACCTTACGGTGCCGGTACTGGTCCTGCTGGCGGAGCACAGCCGCGCCCACCACGCGGCCAAGGTCGCCGACAGCGCACGCCGAACGCTCCCGCGGGGCGAGGTGGCCCTGCTCCCCGGAGCCACCCATCACTCCCTGCCCCTCACCGTGCCGGAGCAGCTGAACGAGCGACTGATGCATTTCCTGGGCTGACGGCGCCGAACGTCACGCTGCGCGTGCCAGGACTCGTTCAGGCAGGCGTGTCATCATGCCCGCCTCAGGAGTAACGGGACGGCTGCCGTGAGGAGTGGTCCTGTGGTGGAAAGGGGCACGGTGTGGCGGCAGTTGGGGTCGGCGGGAGGTCCGGTCCAGGGGCTGTGACGACTCGGTTCAGCGACCGGGTGCGGGTGACCCGGCCCTGGCCGCTTGAGCTGCGGCCGTACGTGCACAGTTACGACGGTTACCGGGTGGCGGCGGCGACCGCGTACCGGGTGCGGCTCGTCCCCAGGGGGCGGGCCGTCGTGGTGATCAATCTCGGGGAGCCGTTCGCCCAGGTGTTCCGGCTGCGGGAGACGGGTCCCGCCGTGCGCGTGGTCGGGTCGCTGGTCGCGGGGCTGGAGGACGGGCCCAGGATGTGCGACCACCCGGGAGGACAGGAGGCGATACGACTCGAACTGACTCCGCTCGGCGCGTACCGGCTCTTCGGCGTACCCATGCGGGAGTTGACCAACACGGTGGTCGAGCTGGGGGACGTCCTCGGCCCCGGGGCGGGCGAGTTGGTGGAGCGGATGTCGGCGACGGGTGACTGGTCCCGGCGCTTCGACCTGCTGGACGCCGCGTTGCTGGCCAGGCTGGACCGGGGCCCCGAACCCTCGCCGGAGGTCGTGCACGCCTGGCGGCTGCTCATGCGGTCCGGGGGGACGATCCCCGTCGCCCGGATCGCCGCCGAAGTCGGCTGGAGCCACGGCCATTTGGTCCGCCGCTTCACTCACCAGGTCGGTTTGACGCCGAAGACGTCCGCCAGGGTGCTGCGCTTCCACCGGTCGGTGGAGCTGCTGTCCCGCCAGTGGACGGATCTCAGCGAACTGGCGGCCACCTGTGGCTTCTACGACCAGGCCCACCTCAACCGCGAGTTCCGCGCCCTGGCCGACGTCACGCCGTCGGGAATGGCGACCGCACGCCGGGTGGAGGGCGCCCACGAACTCTGAGCGGTGCGGTGCGGTGCGGTGCGAGCGGCCGGCCCCGGGCAGCGACGGCGGACCCGGCCGCGCGAGGTCAAATTTGTCCAAGCGGTGCCGCCCGTGCCGTCTCTAAGGTCCCTGGTGAGTACGCAGTTGTTCCGCACAGTCACATCAAGGGGATACGCATGTCGCTGCCGAATCCGAGGTCGGGCAACCAGCCCGCACGCCGCGGCCGGTGGGAACGGTTCAAGGTGACGCGCCCGTTCTCGCCCCAGGACCTGGCTGGTCTCTGGGGCTCGATCCTGGGCGTGGTGGCCCTCGCCGTCCTGCTCGGGTGGGCACTCGACATGAAGGGCGGTGTGGTGATCGTCGCGGCGATCCCGTTCATCTCGTCCTGGTTCGACTCGCGCCGCATCCTGTTCCAGTTCGACGCGGCAGGCGTCCGGGTCGCCGACGTGCTGCTGCCCTGGAACGACGTCACCCAGTTCGTCGTGGCGACGCCCGAGGGAAGCGAGCACGCACTGATCGGTGTACGGCTCCGCCAGGGCGCGACGGTGCCGGCCGGTACGGGGGTCCGGCCGACGCATCCTGCGATGCCGGCGCCCCTGCACGTGGCCGTCCAGCGGCACAAGTTCGACCTGGACAAGATGCTCGCCAAGGCACGCAAGTACGCCCCGTCCTACGTTCAGGTAGTGGTGGCCGAGCCGACGGGAGAACGGGTGGCGTCCTGAGACGGGGCGCGGCACGGGGGGGGGCGGGGTCGGGCCTGTTGTTGGGTCCGGCCCCTGGCCGGTGCTCCGTGCACCAGGGCCGGCGCCTCTGAGGAACTCCCTTTGTCCATGGACGTGTTCGGACCGTACAAGCATCTGAAGGGAAAGCCCCGATGAGCTACAACCAGCCCGGCCCGTACAGCGGCCTGCCGCAGCAGCCCGGTCCGTACGGTCCGGGGCAGCCGCAGCAACCGGGCCAACAGGGCCCCTACGGCCAGCCGCCGCAGGCCCCGCCGGGCGCGCCTCAGCAGGGCTACGGCCCTCCGCCGCAGGGCTGGCCGGGCGGCCCCGGCCAGCCGCATCAGTCCGGGCACCACGACGGGTGGGGTCCCCCCGGCCAGGTGCCGCCGCGTCCGCCGGGTGCGGGCGGCGGCAAGAAGGCCGCGCTCGTCGTGGGAGCTGTGGTGGCACTCGTCGTCATGGGCGGCGGGGCCTGGTACCTCACAGCGGGCGGAGGAGGAGGCGGGGGAGGGGGTGCGAAGCTCGCGGATGACGGACCGCACCGGCTGACGGCCCCGGCCGTGGTACTGGGCGGCACGTACAAGAGCGTGACGAAGCGGGACGACGAGCCACGGCCCCTCAACCAGTCCAAGGCGAAGGACCTGGCCGGGACCGGCGTCTCGGCGGACTCCGCATCGGTCGTCAACGTGTACTCGACCTCGGAGGAACTGCACGGCGCGCCGACGTCGGACGGGCTGGTGTTCCTGGGCGTCCACGGCGAGATCAAGGACCCCGGGAAGACCGTCGACGCCGTCTTCGCGGAGCTGAAGAAGCGACCGGCCACCACGTTCATCGGCGATGCCCAGGAGATGTCGCCGGACGGACTGAACGGCGCTGTGATGAAGTGCCAGAAGGCCGAGTCGCAGAAGCCGCCCATACCCGGGCACACCCGGGGTGTGGTGTGCGTCTGGGCCGACTACAGCACCCTTGGGGTGGTGACGCCCAGCAGGCCCGGCGCCGAGTACTCCATGGACGAGGCCGCCAAGACGGCTGCGGCCCTCCGCAAAGAAGTGCGTGTCGCGGGCAAGTAACGCGCTCGTGCGCTGGGCCCGACGGGTGTCCTCTCTGCGGCCGTACGGGCAGGGAACGTTTCCAGGAGCGGAATCCTCCTGGCCCGGCCGCCGGGCGGAGCAGCTCGGGTTGCACCTTCCCCAACGGCATGTGGTGCGGTGTACGCACGTACCGTCCCACGGAGGAAGGCCCCCGCCCATGTACTCGTCGTTCGTCCCGCCGCGCCAGGTCAAGATCGGCGACGCGGCGGCCTTCGTCGGCATCACGCCGCGGGCGATCCGTCACTACCACGAGATCGGTCTGCTTCCCGAGCCCGAGCGGGGCAGCGACGACCGCCGCCGCTACGGCTACGACGACATGATCCGGCTGCTGTGGATCCGCAGGATGGCCGATGCCGGGATCGCCCTGGACGACATTCGCGACGCCCTCGCCGACAAGGCCTCCCGCGAGGACTCTGGTGGCCCCGGTGGCCCCGCTGCCCCCGATACCTCCGCCGATGGCGACGGTGACATCGAGGGCGTCCTGGCCCGGCTGGAGGAGAGCCTCGTCGCCCAGGAGGCGGAACTGCGGCGGCAACGGGTTGCCGTCCAGCGCATGCGTGCCGAGGGCAGCCGGGTGGGTCTGCTCTCCGACTTCGTCACCGGCCGCCTCAAGGACCTGCCCGAGGGCTCCCTCCGGCAGGCGGACCTGGACAGCCTGCTGGTCACCGAGCGGATCTTCGGTCCGCTCGGTGCGGCCGTCCAGGCCGGCCGGTTCATCGCCCTGGCCACCCACCCGGACCTGCAGGCGGAGTCCGACCGGGTGGACGCTGCCGAGGAGGCCCTCGATGACACGGTGGCTGTCGACGACCCCCGCGTCGCCCGGGTGGCCGCCGAACGGCACGCCTTCGAAGAGGCGCTGCAAGCTGTCATCGAGGAGTCGGGCCTGGCGGAGGGTGACGACGCGCTCTTCGACTCCTGGGACGCCCTGCACCCCGCTACCGCGGAGGAAAGCGGGACCGGGGCCGGCGGAAGCGCCGACCGGGAACCGGGGTCCATGAGCGCGTTCGAAGCCATCGGCAAGATGCCCTACGACTTCTCCCCGGCCCGGCTGCGCTGCATGGAACTGGCCGCAGAGCTCGCCGCCGACGCACTGGGGCGAGAGTGACGGTGGGGCTTGCCCCGCACGATCGGTGGGGCGCGAAGTTCGATTCCCGGCGGGCGGGCGATCGTTTCCCGGCATGAACGGCCGAGGAGCACCGATCACGCGAGCGCGATGGCTACGGTTGCCGGATGGACGAGGTCAACAGCTTGAGCGGGTCGGTACTGGTCAGCGGGTCCGTACTGGTGACGCGTGGGCCGGACGTCGTCATGCGGGTCTCGGCAGGCGTTGCGGACGCCGGGACCGGGGCCGTGTGCACGTCGCAGACGCGGTTCCAGATCGCTTCGGTGAGCAAGCAGTTCACCGCGGCGGCGGCGATGCTCCTGGTCGAGGAAGGGGCCCTCGACGTGGCACGTCCGATCACGGAGTGGCTGCCCGACTGTCCGCCCCGGTGGTCGCAGGTGACGCTCCATCATCTGCTTTGCCACACCTCGGGGTTGGGGCACTGGCCGGAGCTGCCCGGGTTCGACCTCGGCATGCTGCGGGACGCCGACAAGTTCCTGGAGCGGTTCGCGAAGGTGCCGCTGCGCAGCGCGCCAGGTACGACGTGGCACTACAGCTCGCCGGGCTATCTGCTGGTCGCGCGGATCATCGAGCAGATCAGTGGCCGTCGGTACGGGGACTTCGTCACCGAGCGGATCCTGCGACCAGTGGGCCTGGACACCACGGCAGTCGGCGTCCCGGTGCCGGGGGCGGTGGCGCACGGCTACCGGGGCGGCCGCCGGGCCGACGTGGCGGAGTACGTGGCCCTGCCGGGAGCCGGGGACATCTGGTCGACCGTGGGTGACCTGGCCCGGTACACCTCGGCGTTCCACGCCGGTGGTGTGGTCGCCGCTTCCTCGCGGAAGGCGATGCTTGCCGCGCACACGCCGGTCACGGCTGCCCCGAGCGTCGACGACCTGACTGTCGCCGACAGTTACGGGTACGGCTGCTTCCTCGGCACCCTCGCGGGTCACCCGGTGTGCTTCCACCCGGGGGACAACCCCGGCTACCGGTCGTTCCTCGGCTGGTTCCCCGAGCTCGACGCGACCGTGGTGATCCTGGCCAACAGCGAGGACACCGACATCACGGCCGTGCTGAGGCAGGCCGTCACCGCGGTGACGGCCTCGGAGCCGCGTCGTCACTGAGGTGGGCGAGGGCCCGGGGAGGGCGAGGACCGGGAGCGGTTCGGTGCCCAGGGTGACGGTGCCCTCAGCTGTCGGTCCAGCTCAACGGGTTGCGCGCGATGTCGGCCGCGATCAGCGGGAGGGGCGTGCCGGTGCCGAAGGAGCGGGCCCGCATCAGGAGCAGGGCGTGGGCCGCCGTCGTACCGAGGTGTTCCGCGAGCATCCCCGCGGCGCGGTGCGCGTGCAGCCAGTGCGAGTCGACGACGTCCCGCGGCTCCCAGACGGTTTCGTCCTCCTCCTCCAGCAACACGGTCTCCAGGTCCTCCAGGAGCCGGGCCACCGCCCAGGCGGCGAACACCCCCTGCTGGATGACCTTGTGGTGCGCGGGCCACGGGCACGTCCGGTGCAGGGTGATGGCGCCCAGCACGTCGCTGCCCCGCAGGACCGGGAAGGACCACAGGGCCTGCACCTGCGGCAGGTGTTCCCCCACGACCACGCTGAAGACCGGCCACAGCGGGTGGACCCGTCGGCAGTCGCCGATCACCACGGGCTTCCCACTGGCAGCGCAGGCCGTGCCGGGGCCGTGCCCCACCTCGAACTGAACCTCTTCGAGGCGCAAGGCCACGTCGTCGGAGGCGCACAGGAGTTGGGCCTCGGTGGTGTGCGGCATCAGGGTGACCGCGGCACCCTCGGCGTGCATCCCCTCGCACAGCGCGGTCGCCAGGCGGCGGGGCAGAAGGTGCGGGTCGGCCACCCGGGCCGCTTCCGTCAGGAGGTACGCGGCAACGCGCAGGCGTTCGGGCATGGCAGGCACCCCTGGTGAAGTCGGACGTCATTGACTGCGTCAGCGGGGTCTGGGCTGAGCCGACACCGTCAAGTGTGCGTCGATTTACGGTTCAACATGCACGCTTTGGTGATTCTCCTGCCCGAACCACGGAAGTCTGCCGTGCACGTCGTGGGCGCGATCAGCTCGATCCGCGCGGGTCGCTGATGCGGATGTCGTCGTGGTGGACGACCCGCGTCCGCACACTGCCGTTTTCGAGGGACGAATCGGGCCGGTACAGGCCCCACTTGACGTACCCGTACTGGGCGGGGTTGTCCGGGTGCCAGGTCTTCGTGCGCGGGTACGCCTGCTTCAACCGGAAGGCGGACTGACCGGGGAGGAGGGTGGAGATCCGGTAGGAGCCGGTGTTGTCGTCCGCCCAGCGGACGTCGACGCGGAAGCGCATCCAGCGGCCGACGTAGGGGCGGTAGTCGGCCACCACGGGGCTCTGCAGGTCGAGACCGGGGTCGCGGAAAACGATCGCGTTGCGCTTGGCGGCCAGGAAGAAGGAGGGTGGGTTGGAGTTGGTGGGCTTGCCCTGGAAGAGGATGTCGACGGAGGCGGGGTCGCCCTCCCGGTACGCCTGCCAGTCCTTGAGCAGGACGCTGAACTCGTAGCGGCGTACGTCGCCCACCCGGAAGCGGGCCGCCGCCACCTTGTCGGTGGCGCTTTCGCTGCGGGGTGCCCCGTCGGACACGTATCCGTCGTCGCCCAGGACGACCTTGTGCATGATGCCGTAGCGGCTCCGGAAGCCTGGACGGACCGGGCCTGCGGCGTCCGGGGCGGTGGCGTTGGTCGCGGTCAGGCCCGGGATGCCGGAGTCGGGCGCGCCCTGGTCGTATCCGGCGTGGAGCAGGGCCCTGGGGGCGTGGTGGGCTGCGCCTTGCGGCCCGGTGCCCGCCGTCGTCGAGGAGGAGGCGGGCAGGTTGGGTGCGGAACCCCCGGGTGACCCGGGAGCGGTGGACGGGGTGCCGGAACCGGTCGTGGAGGCGCCGGGCCGGCCGTCGGGGACGGCCGGTCGGGAGGACCGGTCCTGCGGTGGTTGTGCCGGCGAGGACGCGGCGCCGGCCACGTCGGCGGCACACCCGGTGGCCAGGAGAGAGCCGGCCAGGCAGAGCGCGGAAGCGAGTGTGACCAGGGGCTTGCGCATGGGGGACTCCTTGCTGGGGGGGGGCGGAAACCGTCCCGGGCGTCCGTACGCGCTGTGGGGAAGCGCGGCCCGTCCGCACTGTCGGGGAGTGCGGGCGGGAAGGACGGCCGGGACGGCACCGGTCTCTTGGGAGGGGCCCGTCCGGTGCCACGGTGCGCGGTGGGACGGCGGGGCCCGAACCGTTGGTCGTGCCAGGACGTGCGGGTCAGAAACCGGGGCGGTCGGTGATCTGGACGAGGTTGCGGCCCCGCACGGTGTACAGGCGGCCGTGCTCGTCGTTGGTGAGGTGGGAGCCGCTGTACCAGCCGCCGTTGATCTCCGGTACGACGACGGAGACGGCGAAGGTCTTCGGGTGGAAGCGGAAAACGGTCGTGTCGGAGACGCCGTAGACGACGCCGCGATTGGTCACCAGGGCGGCGTAGCCGTTGCTGACCGAGGTGATGTCCGCGCGGTGCACCAGCGTGCGGGTGCGGAGGTCGATGACGAAGAAGCCGCCCTTGCGGGAGACGCCGTAGAGGTGACGGCCCCGCACGGCGAGCGCGGCGACACCGGCGGTCTGCTGCGGATCGACGCGCCACAGTTCCCTGCCCGCGACCGGGTCGAAGGCGACGACCGTGGCGTACGGGGTGGTCTTGGTGTTGTTGTCGCCGCCCAGGTAGGCCACGCCGCCCAGGGTGGCGACGCCCCTGACGCACTGGCCCGCGTCGATCGGGTTGACGAAGCACCGGGACTTTCCGGTCCTGGGGGAGTACGTCCAGAAGGAGCCGCCGCCCTCCGTGTCCGACTCCGCGCCGACCAGCACGAGGCGGTTGACGCCGTCCCAGACCACGTCGGCGGGGCGGTTCTGCGCGGAGGGGAAGGAGGCGACCTTGTGGGTGAGGGTGCCCTGGCGGGGGCTGTGGGCCCAGATGCCCTCGGAGCTGTACTGGCCGGTGTAGAGGGTGTTGTTGACGACGACGGCGTCCTTGGCCTCGCCCGGCACCCGGAGGTTGACGACGCTTTCGCGGCGGAGGCTGTGGCGGGCGATGGTGGCCGTGCCGCTGACGTAGGCGTAGCCGCCGCCCACGGCGATGCCCAGCAACGTCTGCGGGGACGCGGGCGCGCCCGCGTCCGCCAGCTCGGTGACCCGGGACTTCTTCGTCCTCGGGTCGATCTCGGCCACGAAGCCGAAGGCGGAGGTCACCAGGACCTTGCCGGCCCGGCAGTCCACTCCCCAGATCTCGCCGAGGGCAGGTCCTTCGAACTCGACGGGCGCGACGGTGCCGGCGTTGGTGTCGTAGGCGAGCAGCCCCGACTCGTTGGCGAAGTAGATCTTCTCGTCGAGGGCCGCGAACTTCTTCGCGGTCTTGCCGGTCGAGGAGGCCACCGTGTACCGCGACGGGTCCGCCAGGTCGATGACGGCGATCTTCGAGGGGTCCTTCGAACCGGCGGTGCCCGCCACCAGCTTGTCTCCCACGACCGCCAGTTCCCGCACGGCCGCGTCGTTCCGCAGCTCGGCGGGGGTGACGTCGGTGAACTCGCGGGACGCCCGGTCGTGGGCGAAGAGGACGGCCTTGCTGGTGCCGCCGCCCGCGTGCAGGGTGCTGCCGGCCCCGAAGAAGACGGTGGTCCTCGTCGCGGCGACGGCCAGTGCGGTGGTGGCGAGCGGGCTCGGGCTGCCCAGCTCGGTGAAATCGCCCCTGCCCGGGTCGTACTCCCACAGGGCGGGCGCGGCCGCGCCGCCGCTGCCCACGGCGTACACGGTGCCGTCCGGTGCCACGGTGAGGTCGCGCACGTCACGGTCCTTGATGCTGCCGAGTGCTGCGGCCGGGGTGCCCGGTGTCCTCAGGTCCCACCGGTACACGTTCGCCCTGCTCGCCGCCTTCTGGAGCACGCCGGCGTACACGTACGTGCCCGAGGGGTCGGCGGCGAGGGCCTGGACGGAGTGGCCGGTGGCCAGGGAGGTCTCGCCGACCACCTTTCCGGTGGGCACGTGGTAGGCGATGATCCGCGCTTGTTCGAGGTTGCGGGAACCCATGTAGAGGGTGTCGCGGACGAGCACGGCGCTCATGAGCGCGAACTGGACCACCGCCGGGCCCAGGTCGACGACCTTCGTGCGGGGGCTCCCGGCGGCCGGGGCCGCGCTGGACGGCCCGGCCGTGGCGAGGCCCGTCACGGCGGCGACGCCGACCGCGCCGCCCGCCCGCAGAACGTTGCGCCTGCTGATGTGCTGGTCGTTCATGGCATGGACCTCGTCTCGTGGGTGCTGCGGCTCTTCGGGACGTGCAAGGGGGCTGCGGGTCATGCCTGCACCGCCAGGGACTGCCGGGTCACGGCCGCCAGTGGCGGCAGGCCCGCGGCGTACCGCTCCAGTTCGGTCAGTGCCGCGGCGGCCAGCGTGCGGGTCTCCGAACCGAGCGACCCGGCGATGTGCGGAGTGAGGACGACGTTGGGCAGGTCGTACAGGGGACTTGTGGCCGGGAGCGGTTCGGGGTCGGTGACGTCCAGGACGGCGTGCAGTCCGGCGCGGCAGGCGTCCTCCAGCGCCGCGGTGTCGACCAGGGCGCCCCGGGCGGTGTTGATCAGGACCGCGCCGGGCGGCAGCGCGGCCAGTTCGGCCGCCCCGATCATGTGGTGGGTCTCCGGCAGGGACGGCGCGTGCAGGCTCAGCACGTCGGCCTGCGGCAGCGCCTCGTCCCACCGCGCGGGCCGGGCGCCCGCCGCGACGATGTCCGCCGGGTCGGCCACCGGGTCGACGACCAGCACGCGGGCCAGGTCCAGCTGGCGCAGGAGGGCGGTGACGCGGCGGCCGATCCGGGAGAAGCCCACCAGTACGACCGTGCGGTCGCGTCCGCTCAGCTCGCCCCGGCCCTCCCGGTAGCTCCAGTCCGTACGGAAACGGCGTGCGTCGGCGGCGAGGAAGGGCACCTTCTTGAAGGCCCACAGGATCGCGCCCAGCGTGAAGTGGGCGACGGGTTCGGCGTTGGCTCCGGCCGCTGTGGTGACCAGCAGGTCCCGGTCGAAGGCGGCCGGCGGCACGTGGTGGCGCACCGTGCCGGCGGCGTGCAGGACCGCCCGCAGCCGCGGTGCGGCCTCCAGTACCGCTGTGTCGAGCACCGGGCAGCCCCACGAGGTGATCAGAACCTCCACCTCGGCGAGCCGGGCCCGGACGGCGGCGGAGTCCAGGTCCGCCGCGGCGACGGGCTGCCCGAGGGTGGCCGCGGCACGGAGGCGTTCCCACTCCGGCGGCCCGAACTGGGTCTGCCTGGACCGGTCATTCATGAGCAGCAGGGTTTCCGGCCTGCGGACGGCGGGGGTCATTTCACGCTCCCGGCGGAGAGGCCGCTGCGCCACTGCCGCTGGAGCACGACGAAAGCCGTGATCAGCGGTACGACGGCGAGCAGGGATCCGGTGATGACGAGGGGGTTGTAGTCGGGGAACTGGAGGGCACGGGTGCTCCACTGGAAGATCCCGAGTGCCATCGGGAACAGCTGGGGGTCCGTCAGCATGACCAGCGGCAGGAAGAAGTTGTTCCAGATGGCGACGAACTGGAACAGCAGGATGGTGACGAAGCCGGGCATCATCATCGGCAGGGCGATCGTCAGGAAGATGCGCAGCTCACCGGCCCCGTCCAGGCGCGCCGCCTCCAGGACCTCGTCCGGGACCGACGCGTCGGCGAACGTCCGGGCGAGATAGACGCCGAACGGGTTGGTCAGCAGGGGCACGAACACCGCCCAGAACGTGTTCACCACGTGCAGGTGGGAGGCGAGCAGGTAGAGCGGCAGGGCGAGCGCGGTGGGCGGCACCAGGACCCCGGCGAGGGTCACCGAGAGCAGCAGCCGTCGTCCGGGGAAGTCGAGTTTGGCGATGGCGTAGCCGCAGGCGGTGCAGATCAGGGCGCCGAGGACGGCACCGAGGCCGGCGTAGAGCAGGGAGTTGCGGATCCAGTACCAGAAGACGCCGTCCTCCCGGGCGAACAGGTCCCCGAGGTTGGCGAAGAGGTGGAAGTCGGCGAACTCGAAGGCGCTGGTGGCGGAGAAGTCACCGACGGACTTGGTGGCCGAGGTGACCAGCCAAATCAGTGGCAGCACGCTGTAGAGAGTGGCGAGCACGAGGATGCCGTGCACGGCACCGCGCGACGTCCAGCGGGCGGCGCGCGAGCCGGTGTGCGGGCCGTCCGGCGCGGGTCGGGTTCCGGGAGTGCGGCGTACGGGCGGGGACTGGCGCGTGGCGGTGGGCGCGCTCATCGGGACCTCCGGGCGGACAGGCGCATCACCAGCGCCGAGAGCAGGGCCGACGCGGCGGCGAGCAGCACGGACGCGGCGGCGGCGCGCCCGTAGTCGTTGCTGGTGAAGGCCGCTTCGTAGATGTAGAGGCTGGGGGTCCAGGTGCTGGTCACGGTGCCGGTGAAGTTGCGCAGCACCATGGGCTCGGTGAACAGCTGCAGGGAGCCGATGGTGGTGAAGACGAGCGCGACGAAGACCGTCGGCCGGATCATCGGGAGCTTGATGGACAGCGCGGTGCGGATGGCTCCGGCGCCGTCGGCGCGTGCGGCTTCCAGTACCTCGCGGGGCACCGTCTGCAGCGCGGTGTAGAAGATGATCACGTTGTAGCCCATCCACTGCCAGGTGGCCATGTTCACCACGGACGGCAGGACCCCGAAGTCGCTGAGCGGGTCGAACGGCAGAGCGTCGTTGAGCGGGCCGATGCCGGGGCTGTAGAGGTAGGCCCAGATCAGTCCGGCGATCACCCCGGGTACGGCGTACGGCAGGAAGACGGCGAGCGACCAGATCTGGCGCAGGCGCACGGTGGCCGAGTTCAGCAGCAGGGCGATGAGCAGGGCACCGGCGAACATCACCGGGATGTGGATCAGTGCGTACCCGGCGACGTGGAGGACGCTGGTGCGGGCCGCGGGGTCGCCGAGGACGTCCGCGTAGTTGGCGAGGCCGGTGAAGACCTGGCGATAGCCGTCGAAGCCGAGTCCGGAGAGCCGGTCGGTGAACAGGCTGAGGTACACGGCGTAGCCGATCGGCACCAGCACGGTGCACAGCAGCAGTACGGCGAACGGGGCGGCCAGCAGGACGCCGGTGGACCGGCGCCTGCGCCCCGGACGTCGCGGGTCGGCGTACGCCGGCGCCTTCGACGGGTTGACGACTGTGGTCATGTCCGGCTCCCCTCGGTGACGGCGAGGCCGTTCTCGCGCATCGTCGTGACGGCCGAGGCCTGAAGCTGGTGCATCGCCTTCGGGATCGTGGTGCCCCCGCTGGACACCGGGGCCAGTACGTCGGCGATGGTCGAGAAGACGCTCAGCGAGTTCGGTCCCCAGGTCCACTCGGGGACGCGGGTCGCCGCCCTGTCCAGCACGTCGAAGAGCGGGTCGCCGACGAAGAAGTCGTCGGCGTAGGCCCGGCGGGCCACCTGCCGGCTGGGGAGGTAGGCGGGCGAGGGGAAGGTGACCTGCGCGCCGATCCGGGGGACGGCCGGGGCGGTGGCCAGCCACCGCAGGAACTTCACCGCGGCGTCGGGGACCTGGCTCTCCGCCGAGACGGCGAAGGCGGAACCGCCGAAGGCGCCGGTCACCGGCTCGCCGTCCCAGGTGGGCATGGCGGTGACGGCCCAGCGGCCCTTGTCCTGGGGCAGGGACCTCTTCATCATGCCCACGCCCCAGGTGGCGCCGAGCATCCCCCAGAGCCCGCCCCCGTGCATCGCGGAGACCCAGCTCTGGTTGCTGGTGGCGGTCCGGGCGACCTTCCCGGTGGCGACCAGGTCCTGCCAGTAGGAGGCCATCTCCAGGGTGCCCCTGTTGTCGATGCCGACCTGCCAGGCGTCCGAGGAGACCCGCCACCACGGGTCTCCCGTCTGCCAGGCCATCCCGGCGAAGAACGCGCCGTCGTTCAGGGGGAAGGTGGTGATCTGCGCCTTCGGGTCGGCGCGGCGGACCGCCGCGGCGGCCTGCGCGAACTCCGCCCAGGTGCGCGGTACCCGGATGCCCGCCCTGTCGAACAGGTCCTTGCGGTAGAAGTACGCCATCGGGCAGAAGTCCATCGGCACGGCCCAGGTCCGCCCGTCGGGGCGCACGCTCTTCCAGGCGGCGGGCAGGAACCCGTCGGCGAGGTCGGCCACGTCGTCGGTCAGGTCGCGCAGGCCACCGGTGGTCACGATCTGCGGCAGCGCCTGGTACTCGGTGTGCAGGATGTCGGGGGCGTTGTGCGCGCGGATCGCGTTCGTCTGCGTGGCGTAGCCGCCCTGAGTGCCGGAGGCGATCATGCTCAGTTCGACGTGGACGTCGCGCTGGGCGGCGTTGAAGGCGGCGACGTACTGGTCCATGCCGGTCAGCCAGGACCACAGCCGTACGGGGGTGGCACCCGACGCGCGTGCTGAACACCCGGTGAGCGCACCACCCGTGAGGGCCGCTGCGCCGAGTCCGGAGGCGGCCCGCAGCAGCGACCTCCGCGACGGGAGTGTCCGAGAACTGCCGACGTCGGCGCCGGTCGAGGTACCGAACACCATGGGTTTCCTTTCGCGCGGTGGAGTAGTGCGCACACTTCAGCCCCTGCGATCTCCGCAGTCAACGCTTCTGAAGCGAAGCAATCTGAAACGATCAGAATCGATAGGGAAAGAAGATTTGCTGTGGCTGGAAAGAGCGCAGGAAGACGTCTGCCAAGTGCCGGAAATGGGGCAACTGTGCACGGTGATGTGCTTCGACCACGCGGACCGATGCGAGAGAACAGGCCCCTGGGAAGAGAACCAGAACGATCGGAAACGATGGCGAGGCGCACGGCAGACCGGTGCCGTGCGCCTCGCGTCCACGGTTCACCACCATGCACGTCCCGGCCGTCAGTGCCCGGCGGTGTCCCGGGTCAGAGCGTCTCGGTGACCTTGTTCAGCCCCCGGGGACGGTCCGGATCGGCGCCCCGCGCGAGCGCCAGGTGCCGGGCCAGGGACTGGAAGGGCAGGATCTCCACCAGCGGGGACAGCTCCTCGGGCACGCCCTCCGGCAGCACGACCGCCGCGTCCGTCCGCTCCAGGGCCGATGTCCTGCCGACACCCAGGACGTCCGCGCCCGTACCCGCCAGCCGGTCGAGGACCGGCAGCATGGCGTCGCCGCCCCGCCCCTCGGCGACGACGGCCAGCACCGGGACCTGAGGGTCGATCATGGCGAGGGGACCGTGCAGAAGGTCGGCCCCGGAGAACGCCTGGGCCGCGATGTACGAGGT
This sequence comes from Streptomyces sp. NPDC004111, assembly GCF_042874215.1. NCBI lineage: Bacteria > Bacillati > Actinomycetota > Actinomycetes > Kitasatosporales > Streptomycetaceae > Streptomyces > Streptomyces sp. NPDC004111. The sequence goes on along the minus strand of NZ_JBIAMU010000003.1, from coordinate 280,706 downwards.
CTCCATCAGCTTGAGCGCGGCCTCCCGGGCGGTCGGGTACGAGTAGCCGCGCGCGGTGCACACCAGCCGGGACACGAAGCGGTAGCGCCGGGCGAGTCCGGCGACGAGCGCCTCCTGCGCGAGCACCTGCGCACCGGCCTCCGGGAGCGGCGCGGCGGACGAGCCGTCCCCACCACGCAGCCGGTCCACCAGCAGGTACAGCGCGAGGAGCTGGGCGGTGTACGACTTGGTGGCCGCCACCGCCAGCTCGGGCCCGGCCAGTACGTCGAGCTGGCACTCGGCGGCGCGGGCGAGCGGCGAGTCGGCACGGTTGGTCACGGCCAGGGTCAGCGCGCCCCGGGCCCGGCCCACCTCCAGCGTCCGTACGAGATCGGGCGACCCGCCGGACTGGCTGACCCCGATCATGAGCACACCCCGCGCCTCGGGTTCGGCGCCGTAGGCGGTGGTCGTGGACGGTGAGACCAGCCCGCAGGGAAGCCCGCACAGCACCTCGAAGAGGTACTTCGCGTACAGCGCCGCGTGGTCGGAGGTGCCTCGCGCCACGAGCAGGACGAACCGGGGCCGGTAGGCCCGGACGAGGGCGGCGGCGCGGGCCAGTTCGGAATCCGGGGCCCGGTACCGGTCGAGCATCCGCTGCCACCGGTGCGGCTGCTCGGCCACCTCCGCGGCCATGGCGCTGCCGGCCGCGGGAGGCAGCTGGACGAGATCTGACATGGGGTCACTCCTGTTCGGACGGGTCAGGTCGGGGTCGTCGCGGCACTGTCGATGGCCAGCTCGGCGGCGCCGACGAGCTGGGCGTCCTCCAGTGCGGCGCCGGTGAGGGCGGGCAGCAGGGGGATGCGGCCCTGGAGGCGTCGCTGGACTGCGGGCACCAGCAGGTCGGCCGCGGCCCGGCCGAAGCCGCCGCCGAGCACCACCAGCTCCGGGTTGAGCAGCGTGGCCGCGTTGCCGATGGTCAGGGACAGGTCGTCGACGAGTTCGGCGAGCACGGCCGTCGCCGCCTCGTCGCCGGAGCGGGCGAGCCGCAGGAAGTCCTCGGAGCCGAAGCCGGCGGGCAGGGCCTCGCGTCCCGCGCGCCTCTCGCGCATTCTCGCCAGGATCCCGGCGGTGCCCACCCGGGACTCCAGGTCGCCGAACCCCGGCCACGGGGTGGCCAGGGACTGCCTGCCGAGCAGGGTGTAGCCGATCTCGCCCGCGGCGCCCGCCCCGCCGCCGTACAGCTCGCCGCCCAGCACGAGCGACGCGCCCACCCCCGTACCCAGGGCGACGGTCAGGACGTCGCGCCTGCCGCGCGCCGCGCCGTGGCGCAGTTCGGCCAGAGCGAGCAGGTTCACGTCGTTGGCGACGCGTACGGGAAGCCCGAGGCGTTCCTCCAGCAGGGCGCCGAGCGGCAGGTCGAACCACTGGAGGGAAGGGGCGAACTCGACCTGCCCGGTGTCCCGCCGGACGACGCCCGGCACGCTCACCGCCACCGTGTGCACGGGTGCGGGACCCTGTGCGGCGTCCTTGACGAGCGCGCCCGCGAGGTCGGCGAGCGCCTCGAAGAAGTCCCCGGCGGGACGCCCGTCGGCGCCGGGCGCCAACGAGCGCTTGCGCCGCCGGACCATCCGGGCCTCCAGGTCCGTGACCGCTCCGGCGATCTTGCGGCCGCCGATGTCGAGGGCGAGCACGGACCGGGCGCGGGCGTTGAACTTCACCAGACGGGCCGGCCGCCCGCCCGTCGGCACCGTCCGCCCCGCTTCGAGGACGCGCCCGTCGGCGGTCAGCCGGTCGACGAGCCGGTTGACCGTGGCCGTGCTGAGACCGGTGTGCTGTACGAGTTCCGACAGCGACTGCGGGCCCGCCGTGCGCAGCCTGTCCAGCAGTGCCGTCGTGTTGACCTGGGCCGCCGTGCGGTTGGTGGCCGTCGGTGGCCTGTGCCGGTCCCGGCTCTCGGCTCGCTCGGGCATGCCAGGGGTCATGGTGGGCCTTTCGGAGTGGTTCGGTGCGGGTGCCTGCGCCGTGCCCGCACCGCGGTGCGCACCCATCATCCGTGCGTGCGGTCAGGGGCGGGTCGCCCAGGTCGGCGAACTCCAGGCGTACTGGTCGTTGTACTGACGCACCCTGACGTAGTACCAGTCCTCGGCGGCACCGGTTCCGGCGTCGTCGAGCGACCACTCCAGATCCGTCGCGGTACGCGGCTCGGCGCGGTCGAGGACGAAGGCGCCGCTGACGAAGCCGCCGAGGAAGCCGACCCGGGGTCCTTCGAGGAGCTCTCCCACCGAGTGGGCGACCTCGCGGCCGTTGACCCGGGCCACGAGCTTGGTCGAGGTGTCGCCCGTGACGTGCAGGGCCAACCGCTGGGTCGCGTCGGTCATGACCGTCGGGTTGCCGTCGGTGCGGGTGTGCAGCACCACCCGGTCCCGTTCCGGCCGGGACCAGCGGGAGAAGGAGAACGAGTCGGGTTCGTGCGCGCTGGGTGCGACGACGTCGTATCCGCGCAGTCGGGGCTCTACCGCGTCGATCCGGCCGCCCACGACCTCCAGTTCGACGTCCCACTCGGTGGCCGCCCCGACCTCGCCCCAGCCGAAGCCGACCGGGAGGATGCCCTCGAAGGCCTCGCCGTGCCCGCCCGAGGGGCGTTCGCGCGCGATGATCTCGCCGTTGCGCACGACCTCGACGTAGTCGAGCGCCGCCCCGCCGCGCACCGCGACGTCGAGGTGGCGGCGGCCCGGCGCGGCGACGACGGAACCCATGGGGCTTCCGTTGAGCGAGGTCGCGAGCAGGATGCGGTCGCCGGTGACGCAGTACGTGCGACGGGAGGTGAGCGCGTCCCAGATCGCCTCCCGGGTCAGCTCCTCGGCCCAGACCATGGCCCGGCCGTACCCGTAACTGCCGGGGTGGGCGCTGTGGTGGTCGGTCGACCCGATGAAGCCGAACCGGTGGCCGGCCGACAGCCCGGTGAGCGCCGTACTGCCGGCGTCCCTGGGGCCCATGGTGTGCAGGTAAGGGCGCGGGGAGCGGTCGTCCTCGCCACAGCCGTGCATCGACAACAGCTCGACCACGGGCGAGAGTTCGGCGGAGTAGGTGGACCAGTTGATGCCCCGGGAGCCGCGCCGGTAGCCGATGTGGTGCGGCAGCATGACGGAGGGCAGGCCCTGTGCGCCGAGTCCGCGCAGGGTGGCGCGCAGCTCTTCGAGGCTCCCGGCGCGTGCGGGTGCGAGCGGGCCGCGGCCCGAGCGGTAGTACACGCAGTGGTCGCCGTAGGTCATCGAGTGCCACTCGAAGGACAGGAAGGTGACGAAGCTGCCGTCCTCGTGCGCCGCCTCGGTGACGTCCTGGACGTGCTGCCAGCCGTTGCGCAGGCGCTCGAAGCCGCGCTCGTGGTAGGCCGCGATGTGCGGCGGGTCGTCGGGCATGTCGTGCCAGGAGGCGTGGCCGGTGACCGTGGCGAAGTCCAGCTGGAGCCTGGCGTTGCGGTAGGCGTCCTCGATGCTGCCGTGGCCGTAGCTGATGCCGCAGTGGTTGTGCAGGTCTCCGGCGTAGGCGGTGAGGCCCTGATAGCCGTCGAGTTCGGTGCCCTGCCTCAAGAGAGACATGTCTTCCTTCCTCCGGTGGCGCACTGGTGGTGCCGGCGGTGGCGGTTCCCGCCCCGCTCCGGGCCGTGACGCAGCCATCGAGGACGACCGCCGACCCTCTCTTTTTCTCAAGCTGAGACGAATGGCAGCATGCATCGAACCGTTCAACGGGTCAATAGGTCAGCTGTGTTGGCGTTCTTGAGGCGGCACAGTCGTGCGGCTGAAGGATTGGATCACCTGCTTCTTCTCATCCTGATATAAAGCCTCCATGGTGACTTCTCTGCGTACGCACTCGGCCGGGCCCCACTACGTCGGCGTCGATGTCGGCGGGACCAAGGTGCGCACCCTCGTGAGCGACGGAAGCGGCGTCGTGGTGGCCTCGTCCACGGAACCCACCGCGCACGACGTGACCGGCCAACTCGCACGACTGGTGGGCGCGCTGGGACCCGGCCGGGTCCGGGCGGTCGGTGTCGGCGTGCCCGGCGCGGTGGACCCGCGCACCGGTGTCGTCGGCCGCGTCCCGAACGTCCCGGGGCTGGACGGTGTGCCGCTCGCGGAGAAGCTGGCCGCCGCCCTCGGTGTGCCGGTGGCCGTGGAGAACGACCTCGCCGCCGCGGCACTCGCCGAACAGCGCCTCGGCGGACACGACGGGGACACGCTCGCCGTGATCGGCGCCGGTACCGGCATCGGGCTCGGCGTCGTGCACGACGGCCGCGTGCTCCGCGGCGCCACCGGAGCGGCGGGCGAGATAGCCGACCTGCCGATCGGCCCGGACCGCGTCCTTGAGGACGCGGTGTCGATCGCCGGTCTGCTCGGCTCCTACCGGGAGCTGGGCGGAGCGGAGAGCCACGCGGTACGGGACGTACTGGCCGCGGCCGAGGCCGGCGAACCCGCGGCGGAGGGCGCGCTGGGCGCGTACGCGTCCTGCCTGGCACAGGGCATCGCGATGGTCGCCGCGGTGCTCGACCCCACGTGGTTCGTCCTGACCGGCGGTATCGGGTCGCGCCCGCGCGTGCTGGCCGAGGTGCGCGGCCGGCTCGCACCCGCGTGGGCGGGGCGTGTGGTCCCCAGCGCCCTGGGCCCGGACTCACCCGCCCACGGCGCCGTGCTGCTGGCGCTCGGGGCGGCGGAGGCACCGCGGAACTGAGGCACCGTCCGGTCGGTCGGCGCCGCGGCCGACCGACCGGGGGCCCTCGCGTGCGTCAGCAGGAGTCCGTCACCTGGATGAGGTTGCGCCCGCGGAAGGTGTAGAGGCGCCCCTTCCGGTCCGCCGACAGGCTCGGCGCGCCGTACCACTGCGCACCCAGGCCGCCCACCACCGTGGTGACGGCGAAGGTGTCCGGGGCGATACGGAACAGCGTGCTCGCGGACGCCGCGTACACCTGGCCCCGGCTCAGGGCGAACTCCGCCTCGCCCGGCACCATGGCGGCACCGAGGTCGGCACGGTGCACCACCTCGCGCGTCCTGAGGTCGATCACGAAGAACTCGCCCTTGCTGCACAGGCAGTACAGCAGCCCCCCACGCACGATCAGGCTGGAGATGCCGCGCTTCTGCTTCAGGTCCAGCCGCCACAGCTGCCGGCCCGCGACCGGGTCCCACGCCGCGATCTCGCCGCGCGGCCCGTTGCGGTACGGGTTGTCGCCGCCGAGGTAGGCCAGGCCCCGGTGGGCGGCCACCGCACGGACCATCTGGTACTCGTCGAACGGGTTGACGTGCACCTTCACGCGGTCGGCGGCCGGATCGTAGACCGCGAAGGCCCCGCCGCCCGTCGTGTCGCACTGCACCCCGGCGAGGACGAAGCCGTTGGCCTCGTCCCAGCACACGTCCTGCGGCCGGTTCTGGTCCACGGGCAGCGCCACCGCCTGGTGGGGTGCGGAGTCCCGCTTCGGGTCGTACCTCCAGATGCCCTGCGAGCTGTACTGGCCGGTGTACAGGACGCGCCCGACGACCACCCCGTCCTTGGCCTCGCCCGGACAGTCCAGGTTGGTCACCCTGCCGTTCGCGAGACGGTGCACGGCCAGGCTGCCGTTGCCGCCGACGAACACGTGCTGGTCGCCGGCCGTCACCGACATGCCCAGCTGGGGGCCGGCGGGTGCGCCCGCCTCGACGAGGTCGGTCCTGGTCAGGCGGGCGTCGGCGAGGCCGATCTCGCCGACGAACCCGGAGCCCGACACGATGACGGCCCGGCCTCTCCAGTAGTCCAGCCCCCACAACTCGCCCAGGTCCGAGCCGCCGTGGCCGACCGGACCGAGCGACTTGCCGAGGGTGGAATACCGGTACACCCCCGCCCCCGCGACGAAGTAGACGTCGTCGCCGTGCTTGCGGAACAGCTTGGACGTCTTGGCGGCCGTGGGCAGGACGGTGTACTTGCCCGGGTCCGCGAGGTCGATCTCCGCGAAGAGCGACGTGTGCGTGCCGCCCTCGGTCCCCGCGTACAGCCGGTCGCCGATCACCTCCAGGTCGCGGATCGCCGCGGTGGGCGCCAGTTCCGGCGGCAGGATCGACCGCATCTCGTGGGTCGAACGGTCGACGGCGAAGAGGGAGGCACGGCTGGCTCCGTCGCCTCCGGACAGGTTGCTGCCCGCGCCGAAGTACACCGTGGTGCGGGACGCCGACACCGCGCGGGCCTGGGTGGCGCCCGGGTCGGGGACGCCGATGTTGGTGACGGTGCCCGTGGCCGGGTCGATCTCCCAGATGCCGGGGTCCGCCTCAAGACCGACCGCGTACAGGACGCCGTCCGGTGCCACGGCGAGCCTGCGCACGTCCAGCCCGGGGATCCTGGCGAGGGCGCGGGCGGGCACCTTCGGCGTGCTGAGGTCCCACACGAACACGTTCGGCTGGTCCTGCTCCTGGCCGTGGTCGTAGACGACACCCGCGTAGAGGTACCGGCCGTCTGGCGAGGCCGCGAGGCCCTGGACGAACTTGCCGGGCCCCAGCTCCGTGGCGGCGGTCACCTTCCGGGTCGGCAGGTGGAACGCCGCGACCCGGGTGGGGCTGAGGTTGCGGGACCCGACGTAGAGCGTGTCTCCCACCAGGAGCCCGCTCATCAGGGAGTACCCGACGATGCCGGGGCCCAGGTCGGTGACCGACGGCCCGCGGCCCGTGGTCGCCGCGCCGGCCGGACCGGCGAGGAAGGAGGTGCCCGCCAGCGCGACGGCGCCCGCGCCGCCGAGCCGCAGGACGTGGCGCCGCGAGAACTTGCCGCCGGTGGGTGTCGGTGCGTCTGTCATGGCACTCCTCAAGACTTTTCGCTTGGTGTGACAGTTAAGTAGCCCCGGAAGAGTTCCACCGGCCTTCGTGCACCGTCAATAGCTGCGACAGTGATGGGTAAACTTTGAACTTGCTATGAGTGACAAGTGAGAGATGGCTGTGCGAAGCGCCAGGACGTCGCAGGCGTCGACCGGCCGGAGGCCCGGCCCCTACGATTGCCCGAAAAGACCGTCCGACCGCCACCGAGGTGCACCGATGAGCAGCAACGCCCCTGGGGTGACGCCCGCATGACGCGGACCGACCCGCCGCGCCGCAGCCAGGCGCCCTCGCGCAGACGGACCGCGACCACCAGGATGGTGTCGCAGGTCAACCGCACGATCCTGCTCGACACCCTGCGCGAGTCCGGGCCGATGTCACGCCAGCGCATCATCGACGAGACGGGGCTGAGCCCGGCCACGGTGAACCGCCTCCTCGACGCGCTGAAGGCGGAGAACCTCGTCACCGACGGCGAGCGCGAAGCGTCCCGGGGCGGCCGTCCCGCCCAACTGGTGCGGTTCAACGCCCAGGCACAGAGCATCCTGGCCCTCGCCCTGGGCAGCGGCACCCTGCACGGGGCGGTCTGCGACCTCGCGGGAAACATCCGCGAGCGGCACAGCCTGCCGCTGCGCGGCAAGGCGCAGGACGGCGAGCCCGCGACCGTCCTCGAACAGGTCATCGCCTTCGCCACCGGTCTCGCGCAGTCCGCGCACGCGCTGGGTGCCCCGCCCCGCGCGGTCGCCGTCGGCGTGCCCGGCGTGGCCACCGGGCAGGACGGATTCGTGGAATTCGCCCCCGCCCTCGGCTGGTCGAGCATGCCCCTCGGGGCGAGGCTCACCGAGGAGTTGGGCGTTCCGGCGGTCATCGAGAACGACGTCAACCTGATCGCGCTGGCCGCCCACCGCCACGCCGTCGAACCCGGCGTGCAGCACCTCGTGGCCCTGGTCGCGGACGTCGGGGTCGGCGCGGGACTCGTCCTGGGCGGCCGACTGCACCGCGGCAGGCTCGGTGCGGCGGGCGAGGTCGGCTACCTCCTGATGGAACGCCGTTCCCTGGACCGGACCTGGCCGGGCTTCGGCGACCTGGAGTCCAGCGTCGGCCTGCACGGCATCCGCAGCCGGATCGCCGAGCACGGCGGCAGCGACGAGCCCGGACACTCGGCGCTGGAGCACCTGTTCGCCGACGCGCGGCGCGGCGAACCGCGGGCGAGCGGCCTGGTGCGCCAACTGGCCGACGACTTCGCCCTCGTGGTCGCCGACATCGCCGTCCTGCTCAGCCCCGAGGTCGTCGTGCTCGGCGGGCGGACCTTCCAGCTCGGCGGGGACCTCCTGACGCCGGCCGTCGAGTCCCGCCTCCAGGGCCGCATCCCCCTGGTCCCCCGGCTGACGACCGTCGACTCCGACGAACTCCAGCTGATCGGCGCGGCGGAGTTCGCGCGCGAAGCCACGGCCGGCTCCGCGTCCCTCCTACCGTGACCGCGACCCCCCGCCGGGGACCCCGCACAGGCGCGAATTCGGTTCCCGGCGGGCCGCCCGGTCCGTAGATTGCGGGCCGTGGACACCTCGTACCAGCGTCTCGACACATCCGAAGCCGACCTCCTCGCGGACTTTCTGACCGACGGGACCTGGCCGTTCCACGGTCCCGCCGTGCCCGACCGCGACACGGTCGGGCAGCGGGTCCTCGACGGCCACTACGACGGCGACGACAGCCGCACCTTCTGGATCGTCGAGGGCGGTGAGAAGGCCGGACTGATCCGGCTGTTCGACCTGGCCGACGCAGGCGAGGGCGGCACGCCGCTGTTCGACCTCAGGATCGCCCCCGCGCACCGGGGGAGAGGCCTCGGCGGGCGGGCCCTCGCCTGGCTCACGGCGTACCTGTTCACCGAGTTCCCCGACCTCCGGCGCATCGAGGGCACCACCCGCCGGGACAACCACGCGATGCGCCGCGCCTTCCGGTCCCACGGGTACGCCAAGGAGGCGCACTACCGGGACGCCTGGCCGGGCGAACAGGGGCGGGTCCACGACGCGGTCGGGTACGCGATCCTGCGCCGCGACTGGCTCTCCGGCACGATCACCCTCCCGGACTGGAACGACGAGGCACCCACCACCTGACCGCCCGGCAGCACCGCCCGGCAGCCGGCCGTCGAACAGGAGCAGACCGCCGACAGCATCGGGCGGCACGGGACGGCCAAGTCCGGAATTCCACTCCACAGGACTTCGCCGTCCCGTTACCCTGATGCGCCGCCATACTTCTGATCGACCTGTGCACCAGTGAGGCCGCGGGGGGCCCGTGCCTGAGGGACTCGGTTTCGACAAGCTGCTCGACGACGACGGGCTCTTCGCCCGGCTGCTCGGCAAGACCCGCTCCGGACGTGACCGGGAGCTGCTGTTCGGCCCCGACCTGCCCGTCCTCCTCCTGGCCGGCGGTCCCGGCATGGGCAAGGGGCGGCTGCTGCGGTGCGTCCGGGAGGGCTTCGGACCGTACGTGCCCACCGCCCGCGTCGACTGCGCCCCGCCGGTGTTCCGGGAACGGGTCGGCGAGCACACCCGGTCCCGCTCGGAGGCGACCGAAGCCCTGCGGGAGATGGCCGTGCAGTTCCGGGCGTGGCGGGGAGCGGGCGGGGCGTTCCACACCCCGCGGCTCTACGCGGGGCTCGTCGCGGTGGCCGCCAGCGATCCGGTGGCCGGAGCGTCCGCGCTGGTCGACGAAGTACGCAGGCACGACGACCTGATGCCCCCCGCCTCCTTCTGGCGCGGCGTCTTCAGCCGTGCGGTCCGCACCTACCTGGCCGCCCTCGGCGCCCTGGTGACCCACCCCGTGGCGGGACCGCTCATCACCGCCCTGCTCGACGAGATGTTCGCCCGCACCTCCTCCGGCGGCACGGCGGCGCTGAAGTCCTGCTACGGCGAGTACCCCGGCGCGGGAGGCCAGCCCAAACTGGGCCTGATGTCGCTGGCCGCCGACTTCCAGCACGGCGGGGCGGAGCGGGAGAAGGCGGAGGGGTTCCTCTTCCGGGCCCTGCGCGACGACCTCGAAGCCTCCTACGTCTCCGCCTGGGGCTGGCTCTCCCGCGGCGGGCGGCCCGCCGCGCTGATCGACCACGCCGACACCCCGCTCGGCAGACGGCTGATCAGACCGCTGCTGCGGGACCGGGAGTCGGGCCACCACGACCGCATGGTCGTGGTGGCCTCCGTACGTCCGGCGGGCGGCGGCCGGTTCCTCTACCCGGACGCGTCCCACCGGCCGGCACCCGCCCGCTGGAGTCCGGCGGAGGGCGGACTGCCCTCCTGGTCCCGCCCGGTCGGCAGCGACCCCGAACTGGCGCCCCTGTGGCACGGGGTGCTGCTGCTGGCCATGCCGTTACTGACCCGCAAACAGCAGGAGGACGAGAGCGCCCGCCGCCGTACCCGCCCCTCGGCGTCGCGGCTGCGCATCGACGGCGGGATCCACCGGCTGAGCGGAGGGCGCCCGCTGTTCGTCACCCGCCTCGCCGAGGCCGGTGCCTCACTCGAACTCGCCGACGACGCCACCGACATGGCCCTGCTGGACGCTCCCGTACGCGTCGGTGACGACGTCGCCCCACGGCCAGTCGCCGACCAGCTCCTCGACGAACTGCTCACCGCCCGACTGCCCGAGGAACTGCCGCCCGCGCAGCACGCCCACTGGCTCGACACGCTGAGCAGACTGTCCGTCGCGCACGACACCGCCTGCGCCCAGACGCTGATGGACAGCTGGCAGAGGGGGAGCGACGAGCGGCTCTCCGCCTTCCGGATCGCCGCCCTGCTGGAGGACTGCGGACTCCCGCACTGTCCCCGGCACTTCATCGGCGACTTCGGCGTGCGACACCTCCTGATGCGACGGCTGTACGGCCGGGGCCCGGAACCGGCCTGGCAGGAGGCCCACCTGCTCCTGCGCGACCACTACCGGGCCCGCGCCGAGGAGGTCGACGCGCCCCGCGACGCGCTGTTCGGATCGGCGACGGCGCACGCCCTGAACCACCACCTGGCCTGCAGGCGGGACGAACAGGTCACGGACCACCTGGTGCGGCGGATGACCTCACCCACCGCCGAGGCGGGAGCGTGGTGCGACGAACTGGTCGCGATAGCCCAGGCCCCGCTGCTCGGCCCGCCCGACGAGGTACGCGCCAGGGCCCTGGGCGCGGTCCCGGTACCCGGCGACGCGGTGCGCCGCAGGGTCGACCGGCTGCTGCACGCCCTCAGGCTCTGCGAGAGCTTCAGCGGTCCCCTCGACGCGGCCGTCGCGGACACCCCGCGCAAGATGCTGGACCTGCTCGGCGGCGACTGGCCGCAGGGCGCGGCCGTACTGGACCGGCGGAGCCGGGACTGGGGTGCGCGCATCGCGGGCCACCAGCCGCTCCGGCCGGGCACCACCACCTGCACGTGCACCCGGCACCTCGGGTAGGAGAGGCGGCGCTGATGTACACATTCTTCTGGGGAAACCGGATACGCCGGGCGCTGACGGTGCTCTTCGTCGTCGCCGTGGTCACGCTCGCCGGTGTCTACGGCCCGTCCCTCGTCAATCCGCCCGACCGGTGCGCGGACGGCGTGGACCGCAGCGACGGCGAGTGCATCGGCATCGACGGCTCCGGCTACGACTTCGGCACCCCGGAGATCCAGAAGGTGGCCCGCGCCATCGCCAACGAGAACAACCGGATCGTCCAGCAGAAACAGCCGTACGTCACCGTGGCGATGATGCTGCCGCTGAACCCGGACAACGAGGGCGAGCGCAAGCAGCTCCGCAGCGAGCTGCAGGGTGCCTACCTCGCCCAGTACCGGGCCAACCGCGAGGAGAAGGCCCCACGGCTGCGGCTCGTACTGGCCAATCCCGGCAAGGACTACCGGCAGCAGGCGAAGGTCGTCGACCGGCTGGCGCGGATGGCCGACGACACCACCGACAACCTGCGGGCCGTGACCGGTTTCAACCTGAGCCTGAGCGACACCCGCGAGGCCATCAAGCGGCTGACCCTCGACCTGCGGATCCCCGTGCTGGTCAGCCGGGCCAGCGCCGACGAACTCATCCCGCAGTCACCCCAGGGCGACGCGGTCCGCTCCACCGGCCTCGCCAGGATCATCCCCGCCAACGGCGCCCAGGCCGCCGCGCTCGCCAGCTTCCACGGCGACCTCAAGGACGCGGAGACCGTACTGGTCAGGGACATCCGGCCGAAGGACATCTACGTCGAGTCGCTGGCCAGGGCGTTCAGCCGCAAGGAGCCCGGCCCGCCCGGCGCCAAGGACCAGGAGTTCCAGTCACCGGGAGTGAACGACCCCGGCGACACCGCCAACGACTTCTCCCTCATCGGCCACAACATCTGCCAGTCCCCGGCCCGGGTAGTCTACTTCGCCGGCCGCCCCGTCCACCTGCGGCTGTTCATGCTGAAACTGGCGGAAGTGCCCTGCCACGGCAAGCGGTACACAATCGTCAGCGGCTCCGGCGCCGCCACCCTCGACCGGTACATGACCCCGGACGACTGGGAGACGCTCAAGGCCGGTTCGGCGAAAGAGGCCGTCGTCACCGTGCAGTACGCGGCACCCGGCCACCCGGACGCCTGGGACCGTACCCTCGACGACTGGGCGAAGGGCTTCGAAAAGCGGACCGGCAGAAAACCCGCGGCCACCGAACAGCCCGCCCATCTGGCCGAGCCCCGGGCCGAGTTGGCGCGGCTGCGGACCCTGGCCGAGGAGCAGCGCGCCGGGGACATCGGACCGGTCGAACTGTCCGACTCCCGCACCATGCTGGTCCACGACGGGGTCCGCACCGTCGCCGAGGCGGTGTTCCTGGCGAACTCCCAGACCCCCGGCACCGTACCCACCCGGGAGCGGGTCGCCGCACAGTGGTCCCGCCTGGAGTCCGCCCACCGCGTGACCGGCACGAGCGGCTGGATCTGCCTGACCAACGGGGGCAACCCGTACGACAAACCGGTGGCCGTCGTCGAACTGCAGCCGGCCACCCGCAAACTCGCCTTCGTCGGCCTCGGCTGGCCGGAGGGCAGACCCCAGCCCAAGGACTGCGTGGTGCCCAGCGGTACCAACTGACCGCCGAAACCCACCGTGCGCCGCCCCGCCGGGGCCGCGCGCCCGGTGCAGCGCGGTCGGTCACCCGCGGGCCGTGCGCCCGTCGGGCCCCGGGGCGTCAGTGGTGCGGGGTGTCCCTGTTGTCGAGGCGGGTGTGGTGGTGGACGACGTCGTGGGCCACCTCGTGGAGGGGGCGGTTGTGGGTGAAGGCGTAGGCGCGCAGCCGGCTGAGGGCCTGGTCGGCGGGGATGCCCAGCTGGACCGTGAGGGCGCCGGTGGCCTGGTGGACGACCGCGCGGTGCAAGGAGAGGGGCTGGTCGGCCCGCATGTCGTGGATGCCTTCGGGAGTGGTGAGGAGGGTGAGGGCGCCGTCGGCGAGAGTGAGGAAGGCGGCCATGTGGGCGGGGGTGAGCGGGCCGGGAGCGGCGCGGTGACCGGTGACGGCGCCGAGGCGGCGGGCCCCCAGGTGCAGCGGCAGGGCGTGGACGGCGCGCGGAGGACGGTGGCGGGTGGCGGGCAGCAGGGCAGGCCACCGGGTGTCGGGCAGGGTGTGCAGATCGGGTACGAGAACCGGCTGGCCGGTGCGGGCGGCGTCGGGGGTGGGCCCCTCACCGAGGGTGTACTGGAGGTCCTCGAAGACGAGGGCGTCGATGGTGGCGGGGTCGTACCAGACCAGTTCGAGGCCGGATTCGATGCGCAGGCACAGGGTGAGGCTGTCGAGGCCCAGCGCCTGCGCGCACGCGGTCGGGGAGAGCCGGCTCAGCCCGCGGCCGGACCGGGTGGCGTCGGCCAGGAGGGCGGGTATGCCGGGGGCATCTTCGGGCAATGCGATCACTCCCTGGCTGAGTGCGCCGGAATCTCTGAGGTGCGGGGCGTCAGGACGCTCACAGGTCCTGCCGGTCCGGGGGCACGGCGAACTCCTCGGCGGCCAGCCTGCCTTCCAGGACGAGCCGGCACAGCTCGGTCAGCGGCATCCGACGGGTGCGCGCGTGGGCGCGCAGGCGCGCGAACGCTTCTTCGGGGTCCGTGCGGAGGTGGGCGCCGAGAGCACCCTTGGCCTGCTCGACGAGGATGCGGCTGTTGAGCGCGGTCTGCAGCTGGCCGAGCCGCTCGGCCCGGTCCTGGGAGAGCCGCTGGTGCAGGATCCCGATGGTCGCGGCGTCCGCCAGGGCCTGAGCCAGGCGCAGGGCGGCCGGGTGCAGCGCGCCGGGGCGGGCGTCGAAGAGGTTCACCGCCCCGATCGCTTCCTCGCGCAGCCGCAGCGGTACCGCCGCCGCGGTGGCGAAACCGGCCGCTCGGGCCACCGGGGTGAAGCACGGCCACCGCTGTGCGGCCGCGGCCAGGGTCAGATCGACCGGGCCGACCCGTTCGTAGTGCCGGCAGGCGTCCTTGCAGGGGCCCTCGTCGAACTCGATCTGGGCCTCCTCCAGTTCCCGGGCGCTGCCGGTGGAGGCGGTCATGTCCACCAGCCGCCCCTGGACATCGACCATCACGACGCCGATCGCGGTCACGTTCAGCAACTCCTGCATGTGCTCGGTCAGCACATGCAGGAAGTCGACCAGGAAGAAGCCGTCCTGCAAGGTGTCAGCCAGTTCCACGAACGCGCGCGCCAGCCGCTCGTCGCGCTCCCACTGGGCCATGGCACAGCCCTCCTTCCCCCACGGTCCACTGCCGGGAGGGGTGAGGCATCACGTCCTTGCCAGTGTCGCGCAAACCGCCCTCCGGCGGAATGAGTACGTCCCGAACAGTGCCAAGCCCCGAACGACGCCAAGTCCCGCACGACGCCTAGGAGAAGGGGCGTCGGCCGGGCCCAGGGCCCGACAGCGCACGCGCGCCCCTGCCGTCGTACGAGCACCGGCGCGCCCCCGACCGCTGCCGTGCCCGGATCACCTCTCGGCGGGGCCCGTGGCCGGGAGGGCGATCTCGAACCGGCAGCCCAGCGCGGTGTTGCGGACCGAAGCACGGCCGGTGTGGGCCTCCACGATGCCGCGGACGATCGCGAGCCCGAGACCCGCCCCACTGTCCCCGTGCCGCGCCCCCGGGGCGGCGGCGGGTGGCGTGGTGGTGCCGGGCCGCGGCGGGTCGGCCTCGCCGGAGTCCTGTCCGGGACGGCTGGGAGGTGTACGTGCCTGAGTGCCGCGCCAGCCCGTGTCGAAGACGCGGGGCAGGTCCTCCTCCGCGATGCCGCCACAGCTGTCCTCGACGCCGAGCACCACGTGATCGCCCTCGACGCGCGTGCTCACCGCGACGGTTCCGTCCGGCGGCGTCGCCCGGATCGCGTTGACCAGGAGGTTGCCGAGCACCCGTGTGATGGCCTGGGGGTCGACCCGTACCGGGAACGCGGCGACCCCGCCGTCCACCAGCCGGACCCCCCGTTCCTCGGCGAGCGGGCGGGCCGTGGCGAGGGCGTCGTCCACCAGGTCGTACACCGACACCCGGGACAGGGCCAACTCCAGTGACCCGGCCTGGATACGGGAGAGTTCGAAGAGGTCGTCGACCATCGCGGAGAGGCGGTCGACCTCGACGCGGATGCGCGTGTGGAAGCGGCCGGGTTCCTGGGCCACGCCGTCCTCCAGCGCCTCCGCCATCGCCCGCAGTCCCGCGAGCGGAGTGCGCAGGTCGTGGGAGATGCCCGCGATCAGGTCCCGGCGCGAGGCGTCCAGCGACCTCTCGCGCTCCTGTGCGGTCCGCAACCGGGTGCCGGCCGTCTCCAGAGCCGCGGCGAGCGCGGCGAGTTCGCTGGTGGGAGGATCTGCCGGAGCCACGAATCCGGGCTCGCCGCCGACGCCGGCCGCGGCCCGCGCCAGGTCCCGGCTCCCCGCGGCGATCCTGCGCCCGAACAGCAGCGCGGCTCCGAGCGAGAACGCCCCCGAGACCGCGACCACGATGAGCACCACCCGGAAGTCGTGCCCCGACAGGAACATCTCCACCGCCACGGCAACCGTGCCCGCCGCCATCGCGACCACCGCGAGCGCGGCCACGGCGAACATCGACAGGACGACCGAGCGACCGCGCAGCAGGGTGACGGCCGGACCCGCGAGCAGCCCGGCGACCAGGGCGCCCAGAGCGGCCAGGGCAACGATGATCAGCACGTCGGTCATCATGAGAGAGCCTCGCTGCCGTCCGTGCCCCCGGACGGCGGATCGAACCGGTATCCGGCACCCCACACCGTGGCGATGTGCCGGGGAGCGGCCGGATCGTCCTCGATCTTCTCCCGCAGCCTGCGGATGTGCACGGTCACGGTCGACATGTCGCCGAATTCCCAGCCCCACACGTGGTGCAGCAGCTCCGCACGGGAGAAGACACGGCCGGGATGGCGCAGGAGGAAGGCCAGCAGATCGAACTCGCGTCCGGTCAAGGCGAGTTCACGGCCGCCGCGCCGTGCTCGCCGCGCGCCCGGATGGGCGACGATGTCTCCGGCCCGCAGCACGCCCGGGTCGGCCGATGGCGGTGGGGCCTCCGCCCGCCGCAGTACGGAGGCCACGCGCAGCACCAGTTCCCGGGGGCTGAAGGGTTTGGTCAGATAGTCGTCCGCGCCCAGCTCCAGCCCCAGGATGCGGTCGGCCTCCTCACCGCGCGCCGTCAACATGACCACGGGCACCGGCGGTCCACCGGAAGCGCGCAACCTGCGGCACACCTCCAGCCCGTCCAGGCCGGGCAGCATCAGGTCGAGGACGACGAGCTGCGGTCTCATGGCCGCGACCGCCTCCAGGGCGGCGAGGCCGTCGGCGACGTGACGGACCTCGTAACCGGCCCGGACCAGGTAACCGGTGACGACCTCCGCGACGGTTGGGTCGTCCTCGACGACGAGGACGCGGCGCGCCACGGAGGACGGAGCGGTGGACGGATCTGTGTTCAACGTGTCAGCCCTTGACCGGAGCGAGGCCGGCGGCACCGAAGGAGACCGAGAACCGTGCGCACCAGATGACGGCGCTGCGGTACCGGGTCAGGTCGATGTCTGCCGGGATCGGATAGTTCTGGTTCCCCAGATTGCCCTTGAGCCTGCCGAGCTCGACGGCTCCGTCCGCGAGCCCCGCCTTCACGGCGCCGGGGTCACGGGTCGACAGGTAGACCCGTACGTCCGGGCCCTCCGAGGTCTTGAGGTCCTCGAACCGCAGCACCCGGCTTCCGTCCGCGAGCCGGACCGTACGGGCGCTGCCGCCGGTGTCGTGCTCGTGGCTCACGAAGCGGCCCTTCGCCAGGTCCCGCGGCCCCGCGGGCGGCATCCCGCCACCCGTGCGGGACGGGCCGCCGGCCGTGGGCCCGCTGCTCGCGGCGGGAACCGCGGCGCCGGGCAGGGACTCCTCCACCGTGGTGTCGGTGAACGCCTTCCAGGGCTGGAAGAGGAAGAGCCCGACACCGGCGAGTACCGCCAGGACGAGCAGGACGGGCAGTACGACGCGGCGCGACGAACGGGACACCAGGACCTCCGAGGGTGAGCGAGCGACCGGCCGCGGCCGGCCGGTTCCATCATGCGTCCAGCCAAGCGGACGCCGCCCCGCCGGAGGAGGCGGAGAGCCCACCCGTAAGACTTCGGTAATCCTGCTGCTTCGCTGATCGTGCGCTGCGACGCCGCGCGGGCCGTGCCGCGGCCCGCGGGCCCGGAACGGACGGTGTCGCCTCCGGCCCCGCCGACGGGACGCAGGAGAAGGACGTGGCCGGGGCCTGACTCAATCGGTGATGTACCAGGTGTTCTTCAGGTACTCCAGGGTGCCGCTGCTGAACTCGTCCTCGGTGAAGGTGACGGAGGCCCTGATGGCCGCGGTCGGGATCTCGACCTTGCCGGAAGTGACCACGGTGACGCGTCGTGGGTCGACCGTCGCGGTCCGCAGGGCCTTCTTCCGCGCGGGCGGGATCGCCCGGAACGTGACGAGGAACGTCGAGGTGCACGGGCCGAACCCCTGGTCCTCCGCCTGCTTGGCCGCGGGCCCGGCCACCTCGCAGACGGTTGTGATGTCCTCCCGGCCGACGGCGCGCAGGAACTGCTCGTACCGCTGGATCGCGCCCTCCTTCGTCCTGGGCACCGGCTGGGAGCCGGCCGGAGTGGCCGACGGCTTTCCGGCCGGTGACGACGGGGACGGGGTGGCCGACGTCTTCCCGGGCTGCGCGGCTCGGGTCGGCTGCGCGGGCTGCGCCGCTGGGGATTCGTCCCCCTCCGGCTTCTGTGGACCGCAGGCGCACGCCAGCAGCACCACGCACGTCGATACCGTCACGCTCACCAGCGTCCGGACTCGCATTCGGTCCCCCTCGGCAACAGTCGGCAACACAGGGAGGTTCACGCAGAATCGGAGGAGACGGTTCCCGGCCGGTTCTGCCCGTCCGCCCGGCCGTGGTCCGAGCTGTGATCCACAAGCCTTTGACCTGGCGCCCTTTCGACAGAGGATGGGCGGAGAACGAGGCCGCACGGGTGAACCGTGTGCCTCCGAGAACCCGGACGACAGGGAGCGTTTCCTCCGATGACCGCACAGCCCGCACGCCGTGAGCGCGGCGTTCCCGACTTGTCGGGCGCCCCGGGTCCGGACGTCCCGCCGTTCCCGGCACCTCTCGTCAGAGCGGTGTTCAGGGAGGTGACCCCGCTGCACGTCTCCCGCTCCGCCGCGTGGGCGGCGGCTTCGGTGACGCGGACCGTGCTGACGGGGATCATCGACGGGGCCAGGGAAGCAGCGGCGGAGGAGACCCGGACGAAGCTGCTCCCCAAGGACCTCGTCTCGGCGATCGGCCGGAACATCGAGCTGGAGGTGGGGGACAAGTGGTACGACCACACCCCGACGTTCAAGGGCCTGACCGGTGTGCTGTACGACGCCGAGGGAGTCGTCGAACCGCGAAAGCGCAGAGGGGCACGCAGGACGAGTGCCGTGGCCGGTGCGCACAGGTTCGAGGGCGGGGTCAGGAAACTGCTGCGGAGCCGGGGAGTGACGGCCGTCCCGGCGATGGTCCGCGACCTGGACGGGATCGCGAGCGTGTTCCTGACGGACCTGGCCCGGGACGCGGCCATGGTCGTCCGCGAGGGCGGGGTGAAACGGTTCGGTTCGGTCACCCTGGTGATACCCGGCGAGCCGGCCGTCCCGCCGCCACTGCCGGATTCTGTCCGGGCCCTGTCCGTCCGCAACGGGGACCGGCGGACCATCGGCAGGGACGACGTCCTGGCCGCCACCACGATCCAGCTGTTCGGCGGCGACCTCAGAGAGCGCGCCCTCACCGCGGCACACGAAGCGACACGGACCACCGCGGCCAACTGAACGGGCACGTCGTGCCCACCCGCAGACCACCGGACCACTTCGGCAGGATGCGGCCCTGCGGCACGACCTGAAATGGCCTGCCCCACCCCCTTCGCACCCCCGACCTGATCTGCCTCGGCACGGGCGGCCTCCCCTCTTTCGCTGCGGTGACAACTCCGCTGCCGACGACGGCTGGCAGGATCAAGGTCATGAGCGACTTGCCTTTCGACGCGGTGCTGTGCGACTTCGACGGTGTGGTCCGGCTGTGGTCGCCGGACGGAATGACCGCCCTCGACCGCGCGGCAGGACTGCCCGAAGGCAAGCTGGCTGCTGCGGCGTTCCGGCCTGACCTGTTGGACGCGGCGGTCACCGGGGCGATCAGTGACGACCAGTGGCGAGCGCAGGTGGCGGAGGACCTCAGCGAGAGCTGTGGATCTGCCGAACGAGCCCTGGACCTGGTCCGGCAGTGGAGTCGTCTGACGGGCCAGGTCGATACCGACGTCCTGAACCTCCTGACGGATATCCGCCGCCGGGTGCCCGTGGTTCTGGTGTCCAACGCCACCACACGACTGGAGAAGGATCTCTCCGCCCTGGCCCTGGCCGGGGCGTTCGACGCGGTGCTCAACACCGCCCGCCTCGGGGCCGCCAAGCCGGACCCCCGGGTCTTCGAAGCCGCGGCCCGGCTCGCGGATGCGGACCCGGGCAGGTGCCTGTTCGTCGACGACACCCTCGGGCATGTCGAGGCGGCCCGCGCGGCCGGGCTGACCGGGCATCACTACCGGCAGCCTGGCCCGCTGCGGGGCATCACCGCGCCGCTGCGGCAGTGAGCGCGGGGCGGCCACCGGGCCGGCTCGCTCTCCGCGACGGGTCTGTACTGTGCGCCAATGACAAGAAGCGAGCAGCTCGCGGAGCAGTTGGACTGGTACTGGCGCAAGAACCTGCGGCCACGGCTGGACGGCCTCACCGACGAGGAGTACTTCTGGGAGCCGGTGGGCGGCTGTTGGAGCATCCGCCCGCGTGGCACGTCGGCCGCACCGATGTCGGCCGGCTCGGGGGAGTGGACGATGGACTTCGCCACCCCCGACCCGGTGCCGGCGCCCGTGACCACGATCGCCTGGCGGCTGGCGCACATCGTCGTCTCGTGCCTGGGCTATCGGGTCGGGTGGCACTTCGGCGGCCAGGACGTCGACTTCGAGGAATTCCCCTACGCGGGGACCGCCGACGAGGCGCTGAAGCAGCTCGACGACATGTACGGGAGATGGAACGCGGGGGTCCGCGCACTCTCGGACGCCGAACTGGAAGAGCCGCCCGCGGTGGGTCCCGAGCGGTTTCCCCTGGGAGGCATCGTCCTGCACGTCAACAAGGAGCTGATCCACCACGGCGCCGAGATCTCCCTGCTGCGCGACCTCTACCGCTGGCAGGACGGAGCCGCACCGCACCGGATATGACTGCCTCGGCGACCGGGGCGCGCAGCACCGCGTGGAAGGGCCCCCGGTCGCCTCCGCACCGGCCGGGGCCAGTCCGCGTACGTCACCAGGGTCGGTTCCGCGGCCTGGGGCCCGCCTCCTCGTCGGTGGGCTACCCTCCGGCCATGGGTAAGTTTCTCGCTGTCCTGAACGGCGCGGCAGACGACACCGACAAGGCCGAACTCACCGAGCAGCAGCAGGGTGAGTTCATGCACGCGTGGGCGGTGTGGGCGCAGAAGAACGAGCACGCCCTGATCGACCCCGGGGCGCCGCTCTTCCGCAAGAAACTGGTGACGGCCCGAGGCGTCGAGGACTTCACTGACGCGAAGACCGGGTACGCGATCGTGGAGGCCGGGACGCACGAGGAGGCGGTGCGGCTCTTCAGCGACCACCCTCATATCGCTCTGGTGCCGGGGAACTCGATCGAGGTCATCGAGTGCCCGCCCGTCCCGTCCTGAGTTCTGCCCCTCGAACATCACGGCCGGGTGCGTGCCCGACGCGCGGCTCGGCGGCGGTGTTGCTGGTACGCCCCGGAGGCGTGCTGTCCTCCGGGGCGTACGGCCGTCCGTGCGCAGCACGCGGGAGGCGGCCCGGATCACGGCTATCACGCCGAGGTAGTTGGTGGCGTGCATCCGGTCCAGTGCGGCGGTGTCGGCGTCCGGGTAGTCCACCGTGCGGCCCTGCTCCACCGAGATGGCCGCGTTGTTGACGAGGATGTCCAGGCCGCCGAAGTGCCCGACCATTCGTACCGTCGCGGCTCCCAGCCCACGCGATCCCCCCCCGTGACCAGGGCGACCTCGCCCGCCAGCGGCTTGCTCATTCTTCTCACCTCGTCGATTCCGAACAGATCGCGACCAGCGCCAACACCAACCCCGTGGTGATCAGGCGAATCCTCGGCGAGCTGCGCAAGGCCGGGCTCGTGGAGTCCCGGCGGGGTCCGTGGGCCGGCTGGTCACTGGCGCGCGAGCTGGAGTCGATGACGCTGCTCGACGTGTACGAGGCCGTGGAGCCCGGCCCGCTGTTCGCGATGCACCGCGCCACTCCGGACCAGGGGTGCGTGGTGGGCCACGGCATCCAGCCCGCGATGCAGGGCATCTACGGGGGCCTCGAGGAGACCCTGCGGGGTGAGCTGGCCCGGGTCACGCTCGCCAAGGTGCTCCAGGACGTACTCGCGGCACCGCGCTAATTCTCGTTGCGCCCCGGCGCCAGGGCGTCAACTGGCGTGGCCGGGCAGCTGTCTCCGAATATTTTTACATCCGTAGCATTTTTACGTTGACGTGCGAGATGCGGGCGGGCTAATTTTACGTCCGTAGCAAGTTGTCTTGATGGATCGAACTGGGGAACCTTCTTGCAGATCACCACCAGCACCATCTCGCTCACCGTCAACGACGTCGCCGCGTCCCAGCACTTCTTCACCAGCCACCTCGGCTATGTCGAGCAGGCCGCCGCCGACGGGTTCGCCTCCCTGACCCGCGAAGACGCCGCGATGGACATCGTCCTGCTCGCCCGCGGCACCGACGTGCTGCCTCCCGACCAGCGGGACCAGCACGCCTCCGGACTGATCGTCGCCTTCACCGGCACCGGAATCGAGGCCGAGGAGAAGCGGCTGCGCGACGAGGGGGTCGAGATCACCATGCCGCTGTCCGAAGCCCCTTGGGGTGAGCGGCTGTTCCAGGTCAAGGACCCGAACGGAGTGGTTGTCCAGTTCGTCGAATGGGTCACTGGTTCCGGCCCCGCCTGACCGCTGCTCCGAGTCGACCGGGCCGCGCGAAACCGCGGGCGGCCCGGTTCCGGAGGCCCCTCGCCGAGCAAAGCCCCTTCGCCACAGACACCAGAGGACCGTACGTTGTCGCCTGATCCCACCGTCGTTCGTCCCATGCCCGCCCACGACCGCGTGGTGTTTCTGAAACCGCTGGTCACGGCACCGAACATCGTCGTGGGGGAGTACACCTACTACGACGACCCGGCAGGCGCGACCGAATTCGAGCAGCGCAACGTCCTGTACGCGTACGGCCCCGAGCGGCTGGTCATCGGCAAGTACTGCGCAATCGCCATGGGAACCAGGTTCCTGATGGCAGGTGCGGAACACCCGACCATGGGGGTCTCCACCTTTCCGTTTACCATGTTCGGTGGCCGCTGGGCCGAGGAGACCTGGGACATCGTCACGTCGATGCCCAGCCGCGGTGACACCGTGGTCGGCAACGACGTCTGGTTCGGGCACCAGGTGACCGTCATGCCCGGCGTGCGCATCGGCGACGGCGCGATCATCGCGGCCGGAGCCGTGGTCACCGCCGACGTTCCGCCCTACACGATCGTCGGCGGCAACCCGGCCAGGACGATCCGGCAGCGGTTCAGCGACTCCCAAGTCGCACAACTGCTGCGCGCCGCCTGGTGGGACTGGCCCGCAGACCTGGTCACCGAACACGCCCGCACCATCATGTCCGGGACCCCCGATGAGATCTCCCGCATCGCCGCCGAGCACGGTCGGCAGAAGCCCCTCTGACCCAGGTGTCCGTCCAGCGCCATGTGGCGGCCGACCCCACGGCCCAGTGGTCCCCAGCCCTTCCCGGGTGCCGCCCCACCTGGCAGCGCGATCCGACCAGACTTCTCCCGCACACCCCATCAGCAGGAGCCGCCCGAACGGCGGCCGGAGAGGAACATCCGTGAAATACGCACTCGTGATCTTCGAGACGGACGAGTCGCGCCGCCGGATCCAGGCCGACCGTGCCGCGTACCGCAAGGAATACGAGGGCTGGATCGGCGGCCTCGCAGCGGCCGGAAAACTGGTCGGTGGTGAGGCGTTGGAAACCGAGCAGATCACTCCCGTGACGGTGCGTACCAGGGCCGACGGGGCGGCATTGGTGAGTGACGGGCCCGCGCACGCCGGTGAGGAGACCCTCGGCGGCTGGTTCATCATCGACGTGGCCGACCGCGAGGAGGCCCTCGAGCTGGCCACGAGCCTTCCCACTCCGGAGACCATCGAGATCCGCCCGATCCTCGAATCGGCCTGAACCACGGGGAAGTTGCCTGCACCGCGGGCAAGTTGACCGAACCGGGCCCGAACGGAAGCCGCCACCGCCCGCTGCCTACCGGCTAACGGAACTCAGGGGTGGTGCCGTGCACGTCCAACGCCCCTGATATGCCGCGGCGTTGGGGTGAGTAGGGCTCCCCCGTGCGGCGGAGGCGGATCCTCACGCGGTACGACGTGCCGGGCCCGGCGGTGCGAGAGGTTCGGGTCATGACGACGACGGAGCCCGCCCCGCCCGAATCCCGCAAGCCACCGCTGGTTCCGCCGCCCCCGCGCTGGGTGGTGCGCGCCGCTCATGTCGCGGCCTGGTCGACCGTCCCTTCCGGACTGTGGCGGATCGCGCTCGCACTCGGGGTGCCGGTCGGGGTGATGGAGCAGGAGGAATTCCTCGCCGGGTTCCCCGACAACTCCCCGCTGATCGGCCTGGCTTACGTGTTGCTGCTCGGTGCGGTCGCCGAGGCAGCCTCGTACCTCACCCTCGGCCTGGTACGGCCCTGGGGGGAAGTGATGCCGCGCTGGATTCCGTTCCTCGGCGGGCGCCCGGTCGACCACAGGCTCGCCGTACTCGCCGCTTCGCTGGGCGCCCTCACGGTCACCGTTCTGTGGTGGATCCTCTTCTTCGGCGGGCTGCTGACCTCTCCCAGCCCGGATCCCGGCACTTCGGCCGGCGAAGTGGTCTTCGTCGCCGCCTACGCCCCGCTCCTGCTGTGGGGCCCGCTCCTGGCGGCGGCGACCTGGTCGTACCACCGACGGCACAAGGTCACCGTGGCCGGGTAGCCGAAGGCGTACCCGGTCTCAGGGTTCAACCGCACGCGGCGGAACACGCCGCGGCGGAGCTGACCTGGCAGCGGGGCCGACGCTACGAGGCCGGCCCCGGCCCGGACGTGGGCCGTCAGCAGCCAAGCTCCCTGCGGGCGATCACTCGGCGGTGCCGGAAGCCGCGCCTCGGTCGGTTTCGCCAGGGGCCGCGCTGCCGGTGTACTCGCCGAGGCCGGAAACCAGTGCGGCTATGTCGGGCAGAGCCTCGTACCGGCGCCGGTGGATTTCAGCGATCTTCGCGCCGACCTCCGGGTCCGGGTCGTCGGTGATGTCGAAGGACACGAACACGTCCACCAGCGGCAGTCCGATCCGGTCGGTGTGCAGATGTGCCGGATGGTTCATGTACTCCTCGTACCCCGCGAGGTCCGCCAGCACGAAGACAGCCCCGTACTCGTACTCCCCGCCGATGTCGGGGCCGACGGTGTACGACCTGACGGACGGAATGGTCCGGCCCTGGTTGCGCAGGCTTTCGAAGGCGGCATCCCTGTCCTCGGGCGAGATGCCTTTCCGCAGGGTGAAGCGGTTTCCGTGGTAGATCATCAGGGTTTCCCTTTCCGGGAGTTGCTGGTTCACGGGCCACGAGGGGAGGGCGTGGCATGCGGCCTTCCTGCGGCTGTCCCGCCCGCTGTTGTCCTCGCGAGGCCCGCTGTTGACCTCATGAGAATCGCGTGGGAGAGGGGTTGCTCGCGTCGGTGAACTTCACCTACTTCTGCGGTGATCGGCAGTCGCGGGTGATCGGCGGTCGCGTTCCCGGCCGGACTGGGCAAGACCCCCCCCGGAGCGGGCCGCAGCCACGGTGAATCGGCCCAGCCCGGCCCGCCGGCGCTGCCCCCTCGGCCCCGACGGCAGCGCCGGCGCCCCCTCGGCCCCGACGGCAGTGCTGCCACCCCCTCGGCCGCGACCAGGATTCAGCGGCGCGGCTCGATCCTCAGATCGCCCTGGTTCAGGCTGCGCCCCCTGTCGCTGGCGAGGAAGTCGTGCGGGAAGCCCAGTTCGATCGCTCCTGCCCGGTCCAGGCGGGCCAGCTGGGAGGCGGTCAGCTCGACCTCCAGAGCGCCCAGGTTGTCCTCCAGCTGTGCGGGGGTGCGGGCGCCGACGATCGGTGCGGTCACGTCCGGGTTGTGCAGGAGCCACGCCAGCCCGACCCTGCCGGGGCTCGTGCCGTGTTCCGCGGCGACCTCCTTGACGACGTCCGCGATGGCGAGGCCGCGTTCGGTGAGCGCGCCGTTGGCGATGTTGAACTCCTTGCGGGTGCCGTCGGCGCCGCCCTTCGCCGCGGTCAGGTCCTCCCGGCTGTACTTGCCGGTGAGCAGGCCGCCGGCCAGCGGTGAGAACGGCACCATCCCGAGCCCCATCTCGCGTGCCATCGGGATGAGGTCGCGCTCCCCGGTGCGTTCGATCAGGTTGTACTCAGTCTGCAGTGCGACCAGCGGAGACCAGCCGCGCAGATCGGCGATCGCCTGCATGCGCGACACCTGCCAGGCCGGGGTGTTGCAGATCCCGACGTACAGGACCTTGCCCTGGCGGACCAGGTCGTCCATGGCCCGCAGGAACTCCTCGACGGGCGTCGTGGCGTCCCACACGTGCAGGTAGAGCAGGTCGAGACGGTCCGTGTCCAGCCGGCGCAGACTGGACTCGACCGACGCGAACAGCGCCTTGCGGTGATTCCCGCCGGAATTGGGGTCCCCGGGCCGGCGCAGTGTCGAGAACTTCGTCGCCAGCACCAGGCTTTCCCGGTTGTCCCGGGTGAACTCGCCCAACAGCCGCTCGGAGCTGCCGTCCGTATAGGTGCTGGCGGTGTCGATGAAGTTGCCCCCGCGCTCGACGTAGAGGTCGAACAGCTTGCGGGACTCGGCCCGTTCCGCGCCCCAGCCCCATTCGGTGCCGAACGTCGCCGCTCCGAGCGCCAACGGGGAGACCCGCAGCCCGGAGCGGCCCAGCAGCCGGTAGGTGTCCAGAGAGAGCGGCATCGTGTCCTCCTGTGCTTGTGATCCTTTGCCGGAACCAAGACTGGGACCGATGCGATACGTGGGTAAGGGAGAGATCTTCCTGGGAAAGCCGGTCCTACCCACCCGCCTGCCCGGTGGCCCGCAGCGCGTATCCGACGGGCGGGGCGCTCCGGTGCGTCGTGGTCGTCATTGGCTGTCTCCGCGCCCGTCTCTGCCGGGTGCGGCGCTGCCGGTGTACTCGGTGAGGCCGCGGACCAGTTCGGCGACGTCCGGCACGTTCTCGAAGCGTCGCCGGTGGACCTCGGCGATCCTCGCGCCGATCTCCGGGTCCGGATCGTCGGTGATGTCGCACGACGCGAACCTGTCGACCAGCGGCAGCCCGGCCCGGTCCATGGCCAGGTGCGCCGGGTGGTTCATGTACTCCTCGTACGCCGCGATGTCCTCGACGGCGGTGACGGCCCCGTACTCGAACTCCCCGCCGAAGTCGGGGCCGACGACACGTGACGTGATGCACGGGATGGCGTGGATGTGCGCGCTCATCTGCGCGAGACCGGCTGCCCTGTCCTCCTCGGAGACACCGGGCCTGAGGGTGAACCGTATGCAGTGGTAGATCATCGGGCTGCCCTTCAGGCGTTGTTGACGGCCGGGGCGAACGCGGAGGCGTGGTCCCGGGCGAAGTCGGTGAGGTCGCGGGCGGGGCGCCCCGTGAGGTCGGGGACGGACGTGTGCACTTCGGCGGCCTCGCCCCTGCGGTAGTGGGCGTAGTCCTCGACGAGGCCTTCGAGCTGCCAGGGCGGGAGCACACCGGTCAGCGCGGCGGTGAACCGTTCGGCGGAGGTGTCGTGGAAGGTGACGGGCCGTCCGGTGGCGGTGGACAGTGCCTCGGCGATCTGCTGATGGGTCACCGCGCGCGGTCCGGTCAGTGTGTAGGTGCGGCGGCTGTGTCCCGGGGTGGTCAGTACGGCCGCGGCGGCGTCCGCGATGTCCCGGGTGTCGATGGCGCTCACGGCGGCGGTACCGACGGGTGCGGCGAGGAAGCCCTGGGCGATGGAGCCGGCGAGGCCGAGGAGCGCCTGGAGGTAGAGGTTGGGGCGCAGCACGGTGTGGTCGAGCCCGAGGCCCGCCACATGTGCTTCGACCTCGGCGTGCCAGCGCAGGAACCGTACCGGGGAGTCGGCGCGGGCCGCGTACTGGGAGAGCAGCACGAGCCGTCGCACTCCGGCGTCCCGGGCGAGGTCGGCGAACCGGATCTGGAGTTCGGCGGCGTCCGGGGCGGAGGGGCTGTTGAGGAAGGCCGCGTCGACGCCGTGCAGGGCGGCGGCGACCGAGGCGGGGTCCGTGAGGTCGGCGACGACGTTCTCGGCGCCGGGGACGGGGCGGCCGGAGTCCCGGATCATGGCGCGGACGGTGACGCCTCGGGCGAGCAGGGCGGGGACCAGGTCGGAGCCGATCGTTCCGGTCGCACCGGTCACGAGGACGGTGGGGGTGTTCATGGTGGTGTGCCTTTCCGGGGTGGGTTGGTGCACGGGGTACGTGGGTTCCGCTGGTTTCGCGGGTCGCTTTCTGGGGGCTGCGAGATTCTGGGGCCTGCGAGTTTCTGGGGTCTGCGAGTTCAGTGCGTGCCCGTGGTGGCCGTGGCCGGGTGTGGCCGGACGGCAGGGACGAGCGAGAGGGCGAGGGCGATGAGGACGAGTGCCGCCTCGCCGAGGAACGCTGCGCTGAACGAGATGTCTCCGTGGGTCCCAGAGGCGCCGATGGCGATCCCGGCGAGAGCGGCGAGCCCGACCGCGCCGCCCAACTGCTGCGCCGCGTTGATCAGCCCGCTGAGCAGGCCCGACTCGCCCTCGGCGCTGTCACGCACCCCCATCGCGGTGGCGTTGACGAGTCCGAGTCCGAGTCCGGAGCCGATCAGCAGGAACGCGCCGAGCAGGCTGAGCGAGAAGCCGCTGGCCGTCGGGTCGAGCACCAGCCACAGGAAGCCGGCGAGGAGTACGGCGAGGGAGACCGGGAGCGCACGCGTCAGCCCGATGCGCCGCGCCAGCAGCGGTGCGGCGACGCTGCCCACGATGATCGTTCCGGCGATGGGAAGCTGCGCAGTCCCGGTGGCCAGGGGACTCATCCCGAGCACGTCCTGCTGGTACTGGGGCAGGAAGAAGAACAGGCCGGTGAGCGTGGCGCCGAGCAGCAGCACCACCAGGTTCGCCGTGACCACCGGCTTCCTGCGGAAGACGCCGAGCGGCACCAGGGGGTGCGCGGACCGGCGTTCGGCGTGCACGAACGCGGCCAGGGACGTGAGGCCGACCCCGAGGCCGAGGAGCGTGCCGGGTGCGGCCCATCCGGCTTCGGAGGCGGAGACCGTACCGAGCGCCAGGGCGCAGACGCCGACGGTGATGGTGAGTGCGCCGATCACGTCGAACCTGCCGGGCTCCAGGGAACTGCCCGCACGGCCGGAGGCGGTGGGCTTGTGGACCCTGGCGGTACGGCCGGGTACCGCGGGCCCGGGGGAGAGGGCAGCCTCTCGGGTCCGGCCGGGGGCCGACGGCAGCGAACGCCACACGACCAGTGCTCCGACGATGCCGAACGGAACCGGTGCCAGGAACACCGACTGCCAGCCCAGCGTCGCGGTCAGCGTGCCCCCGAGGAAGACACCCACGAGACTGCCGAGGCCCGCCACCGCACCCCAGATGCCCATCGCACGGGTACGTTCCGCGGGCGACGGCCAGAGGGCGAGTACGAGGGAGAGCGCGGCCGGCATCACCGCCGCGGCCCCGAGCCCCTGCCCCACCCGCCCGACGATCAGCAGCGTGCCGCTGGTCGCCAGCGCGCAGAACGCCGATGCCGCGAGGTAGACGCCCATTCCGGCCAGGAACACCCGGCGGCCCCCGAGCACGTCGGCGATCCGGCCCCCGAGCAGCAGCAGACCGGCGAACGTCACCAGGTAGCTGTCCACGACGACCGTGAGTTCGGCGGCGGACAGCCCGAGACCGGTGCGGATCGCCGACCCGGCGAGGTTCACCATGGCGCTGTCCAGAATCACCAGGAACACCGCGGTGGCCACACCGGCCATCGCCACGCCGCGTGGCGGGGGCCTGCGGGTGAGTAAAGCCGTGGGGGCGTTCTCGTCGCTCATCGTCTCGTCCTTCCGAAGGGGGCTTCCAGCTGCTTCGGCCTCCGAAGGCCTGTGCAGGGGCCTGCGGGCGGTGTCCGTTGCGGTTCCGCGCGGCGCATGCCCTGACGATCCCGTGGACCGGTCCTTCTTCGCGTCGGTGAGAATCACCTACGTATGCCGTTGCGCGTCGGGCCGTTGACGGTGAACGGACGGACACCTGGACGGCAGCACCGTTAGGGTTCCGATCATGTCCACGACGCCTGCCCGCTCGCTCCTCGGCCGGCACGACGAGATCACTCGTCTCCTCGACCTGGTCGGTGCCGCGGAACAGGGCCGGGGCGGTGTGCTCGTCCTGCGCGGTGAACCCGGCATGGGCAAGACCGCGTTGCTGGATCACGTCGAGCGTGCGGCGCCCAAGGAGTTCCAGGTGATCCGCGCGTCCGGTGCGGAGTTCGAGGGTGAACTGCCCTTCGCGGCGCTGCACCAGCTGTGCGTGCCGGTACTGGCGCACCTGGAATCGCTCGCGCCCGCCTACCGCGAGTCCCTGCTCGTCGCGTTCGGGCTGTCCGACGGCACACCGGACACGTTCCGCGTCGGCCTTGCCGCGCTCCAGCTGCTGGCGACCGCCGCGGCGCAGCGGCCGGTGCTGTGCCTCGTCGACGACGCGCACTGGATGGACGCCGCGTCCGCGGCGGCGCTAACCTTCCTGGCGAGGCGCGTCGCGGCCGAACCGATCGCGATGGTGATCGCGGCCCGCGACTCCGGCACACTCCGCGGACTGGACGAACTGCCGGGGCTGACGGTCGACGGCCTGAGCGACGCGCACGCGCGCGCGTTGCTGGCCGAGGAGAAGGCCGTGACGCTCGACGAGCGGGTGCGGGATCGCCTGCTCGCCGAGGCACGCGGCAACCCGCTGGCGCTCATCGAGCTGCCGAAGGCGGGCGGCTTCGCGCTGCCGGCACCGTCCCCCGTCGCGAGCCGGATCGAGCGGAGCTTCCGGGCCAGGATGGCGGAACTGCCCCTGGACGCACGGCTGCTGATCGTACTCGCGAGCGCCGACCCCACCGGCGACCCGGGGCTGCTGTGGCCCGCCGCGCGACTGCTGGGCCTCGGCGTGCCGGCCGCGAGCGCCGCCGCCGAGGCGTCCGGGCTGGTGCGGTTCGGCACCCGTACGAGGTTCTGCCACCCACTGGCACGCTCGGCGGCCTACCGTGCGGCCGAGCCGAAGCAGCGCCGGGCGGCACACCGGGCACTGGCCGGCACCACCGATCCCGTCGCCGCCCCGGACCGGCGGGCCTGGCACCGCGCACAAGCCACCTCGGGCCCGGACGAACGGGTCGCCGCGGAGCTGGAGTCGTCGGCGACCCGGGCACAGGCACGCGGGGGCGTGTCCGCCAGTGCCGCCTTCCTCGAACGTGCGGCGGAACTCTCGCTCGACCCCGGCAAACAGACCGGACGCACGCTCGCCGCCGCGCGGGCCACCCTCGCGGCCGGGCGGGCGGACGCCGCGGGCGAGCTGCTGACCGGCATCAACGCCGAGTCGCTCGACGAGCTCCAGCACGCGTCCCTCGACCTCCTGCGCGGGCAGATCGCCTTCGCCCAGGGCGCGGACGGCGTCGTGCGCGGACCGGAACTCATCCTGCGGGCCGCGCGGCGGCTCGCGGACAGCGATCCGGCGCGCGCACGCGCGTACTTCGTGGCGGCGCTGGAGATGGGCCTCGTCGTGGGTCGGGCAGCGGGAGTGATGGACCGGGTGCTCGAAGCCGCCCGGACGGCACCGCCGGTCCCGGGCGCACCGGACCTCCTCGACGCGCTGGTGCTGCTCAGCAGCGAGGGGCACCGTGCCGGGGCACCGGCACTGCGGCGGGTACTCGTCGGCGACGCGGCCGACGGCACCGCCGGATGGGCCGGGACGCCCGCGCTGGCCACGGTCGTCGCGGGCGAGCTGTGGGACCTGGACCTGCACGCGGAGATCGTCGAATGGCTCGTGGGCACCGGACGGGACACGGGATCACCGATGATCATCCGGCTCGGTCTGTCCCAGCTCACCCTGTCCGCGGTGTTCACCGGCGACTTCGGGCGGGCGATGGCCACGATCGCCGAGGAGGAAGCGCTCGCGGACGCCGTCGGCGACCCGCCGCAGCTCTACCCGAGAGTGCACCTGGCGGCGTGGCGTGGCCGCCGCCGGGAGGTGCTCGACCTGTTCACCGAAGTGACGAACCGGCCCGGCGGGCAGCTGACCGGCAACGCCCACTGGGCGACGGCCGTGCTGCACAACGGCCTGGCCGACTACCCGGCCGCGCTGGCCGCAGCGAGACGGGCGGTGGCGGGCGGCGACCTGTTCCTCACCGGCATCGCACTGCCCGAACTGGTGGAGGCCGCGGTCCGCTGCGGCGAGAGCGCCGCCGCACGGTCGGCGCTGGAGTCCCTGGTCGAGCGTACGGAGCCCGCGGGAACCCGATTCGCCCTCGGCGTGGCCGCAGGGGCGCGGGCCCTGGTCAGCGAGGCGGAGGACGACCACCAGGAGGCACTTGAGCACCTGAGGAACACCTCACTGGTCCCGCACCTGGCGCGGGCGCACCTGCGGTACGGAGAGTGGCTGCGCCGCGCGGGCCGCCGACGCGACGCGCGCGCACACCTGCGCACCGCGCACGAGCAGCTCGCGGAAACCGGACTGGAGGCGTTCGCCCGGCGGGCCGCGGACGAACTGCGCGCGACCGGGGAAGTGGCCCGCAGCCGCTCCGGGCACACCTACGACCGTCTGACCATGCAGGAGACGCACATCGCACGCCAGGTCGCGGCGGGCGCGACGACGAAGGAGGTGGCCGGGCGCCTGTTCCTCAGCCCGCGCACGGTGGACGCCCACCTGCGGAACATCTTCCGCAAGCTCGAAATCACCTCCCGCAGACAGCTCAGGGACCTGCCCGACCTAGGGTGACGCGGCCCGCGCGTCACCCGCTCCGCGGAAACGCCGACCGGCACCGAACCTCCGGAACCAGGCACCGAACCTCGGGAACCCGGCGCCGAACCTCCGTAATTCCGCGTCGACGCGCACCTTGACGGCCCCGAAGACGCCGTGACTAAATGTGGCCACGCGCTGAAGGTATGCCCTTAATACCTTAATTGCCTCTTCTTGACGTGCACGTGCCCCCTGATCTCGCGGGCTCCGCCGTTCCCTCCGGCCACCCGCCCGGACCTTCGCCCCGGGACAGTGCAGTGCGGCTGCGTGCCTCCCCCCTCTGAACGGAAGGCTGGAAACAGTGTCGATCGACCGCAGGAATTTCATCGGCGCGGCGACCGGAGCGGCGGTCGGAACGGTGGCGCTCACCAAACTGCCGCCCGGCGAACCCAGCGAGGCCGTGCGGGAGAAGGCCGCCGCCGAGGCGGCGGCAGGAAACATCACCGACGTGAAGCACATCGTCGTGATCATGCAGGAGAACCGCAGCTTCGATCACTACTTCGGAGTGCTGAACGGCGTCCGCGGCTTCGACGACAAGGCCACGATCCTGCTCTCCGGCGGGAAGTCCGTGTTCCACCAGCCGAACGGCGCCGGCCGTCAGTACCCGTGGAAGATGAATCCGGGGACCGGCGTCGAGATCAACTCCCAGTGCGACAGCGGTCTTGCCCACTCCTGGACGTCCATGCACGCGGCGTGGAACGGCGGCCGGATGGACAACTGGGTCACCGGCGTCGGCAGCGTCCGGGCCCTCGGCTACCTGCAGCGCCACGACATCGCCCTGCACTACGCCCTCGCGGACAACTACACCGTCTGCGACGCCTACCACGCCTCGTCCCTCACGGGTACGGGACCCAACCGGCTGCATCTGTGGACCGGCAAGAACACGGAGGCGACCAAGAACGGCGGCGACTTCCGCGGCCACAAACTCACCTGGAAGACCTACGCCGAGGAGCTCCAGGCCGCCGGGATCGACTGGAAGGTCTACCAGGTCACCGACCCGCTCACGCACGACGACCCCCGCAACTACGGCGACAACGCGCTGGAGTTCTTCGCGGCCTTTCGCGACCCGGCCCACGACCCGGGGTCGGGCGCCCTGTGGGACCGGGGCGTGAAGGGGGTCGACGACACCGTCCCCGGCACCGTCGCCGACAAGATCGTGGCCGCCGTGGCGAAGGACGTCCTCGCGGGAACCCTCCCGCAGATCAGCTGGATCGTCCCCGACTACGAGCACTCCGAGCACCCCATGGCGACCCCCGGAGCCGGCGCCCACTTCCTGCACCGCGTCCTCGACGCGCTCAACAAGAACGCCGACGTGCTGAACTCCACCGTCGTCTTCCTCAACTACGACGAGAACGACGGCTACTACGACCACGTGCCGCCGCCCGTCCCGCCCGCGGAGTACACCGACGAGTACTTCGGGGGAGTGCCGCTCGGCATGGGGTTCCGGGTCCCCATGATCGTCGTCTCCCCGTGGTCCAAGGGCGGCTGGGTGGACTCGCAGGTGTACGACCACACCTCGGTCATCAAGTTCATGGAGGTCTGGTCCCGGGCCATCGGCAAGCCCGCCACCTGCACCAACATCACCCCCTGGCGGCGAAAGGTCGCCGGAGACCTCACCGGCGCCTTCGACTTCTCCACGAGGAGCAACGGCCTGCCGAGCCTGCCCGCCACCCAGCACATCGGGGTCTCGGTGTGCAGCGGCAAGCCCAATCCGTCGCCGACGACGAACGCCCAGCCCGCCCAGGAGCCCGGAACACGGCGGGCCCGCGCCCTCCCGTACCAGCCCGCAGGCCATCTCGACGGGCACACGATCGACGGCGGCACCATGAAGGTCTACGTGAAGATGCTGAACGAGGGCGCGCCCGCCTCCCGTGCGGCGCACTTCGCCGCGTACGCGAACGCGCACCGCGGCGGCGGCCCGTGGCAGTACACGATCGACGCGAACGCCTCCACACGGGACTTCTTCAACTGCGGTGCGGGGTACGGCGACGGCAAGTACGACCTCACCCTCATCGGGCCGAACCGCTTCCTGCGCCGGTTCAGGGGAGATCTCACCAAGGCGGGCCGCGACGTCGCCGTGAGCACCTCGTACCGGGTCGAGGCAGGCACCGGCAAGCTCGCCCTCTGGTTCAGGATGACCAACAACTCCCGGCAGCAGGTCACCTTCACCGTCAGGTCCACGCGCTACCGCAGCGGGACCTGGACCTACGACGTGCCCGCGGGAGGTTCCACGGAGGACTTCTTCAACCAGGTCCAGCAGTGCGACGGCTGGTACGACTTCGACCTCACCATCAGCGGCGACACGACCTGGCACCAGCGCTTCACCGGCCACCTGGAGACCGGATCGCCCAGCATCACCGGCTGACCCGGGACCTGGAGGGGAGCGGGCACCCACCGGGGAACCCGCTTCCTTTTCCGGGGTTCGGACATCCGGCTTCCCGGGGGTACGGAGATCCGGCTTCCCGGGGGCCTGGTCATCCGGCCTCTCAGCCCAGGAAACCCCGGAGCAGGGCCGCCGTGCCGGCGACGTGGTCCTCCATGACCGAGCGGGCGGTCCGCGCGTCCCCGCGCAGGATGGCCAGCAGGATGTCGTTGTGCTGCTCGTGCGAGTGCTCGATGTTGCGCTCCATCAGCGGGATGGCGTTGAGGAGGTCGTTCAGCCGCAGGCGCGTCTCCGCCACGCTCGCGTACAGCGACGGGGAACCGCTCATCTCGGCGATGGCGAGATGGAACCGGGAATCCATCAGACGGTACGTCGTGGCATCGGCGGAGCGGACGTCCTCCAGCCGCGCCTGGAGGAACTGGCGGTCCTTCGCCGCAAGGGCACGTTCGGCGGTCAGGGCCGCGGCGCCCGGCTCGATGACCCGACGGAACGCGAGCGCGTCCGACAGTTCGGCCCCCATGCTCTCCGCGATCCGCCGCACTTCGCCCTCGCTCGGCTCCGCAGGGCTGTACGTCACGAAGGTGCCGCCGTAACGACCGCGCCGGGGCTCGACGTAACCGGCTTGCTGGAGTGCCCGGATCGCCTCGCGCAACGTCACCCGGCTGATGCCCAGCTGCGCCGCGAGGTCGCGCTCCGGCGGCAGCGTCTCGCCCTGCGCGATGAACCCCAGCTTGATGGCGCACAGGAGCCGTTCGACGGTCTCCTCGAAGGTGTTCCCGCCCCGCACCGGGCGGAAGACGACACCGTGGGTCGCACGGTCGTCGGCCGTGAGCGGCTGGCTCATGACTCCTCCTTTGCCCGGGTCTGCCCGAGGTGGGGCGAACGCCCGGGGTGTGGCTGCCCCAGCCTAGCGCTTATGGGCTGGACATAGGTCCATTAGGGCCGTATTTGCGCGCCTTGCCGCTTATGGGGCCCGGTATGCGGACGGGCGCCGGCCGTACGACCGGCCCACCGTCCGCATACCGGCGGAGCAGTCCCACCGTGGTCAGAAGACCGTGTCCTCCTGGTCGGGGACGACCGTGCCGTCCGCGCCGAGGACGGGTGCCTTGGTCCCGTCGGGGCGGACGTAGCCGGCCGTCGAGCACGGGTAGGGGGTGGCGAGACGGGGTTTGGGGTCGATGAACATGGGGTTGACCAGCCACTTGCCGTCGCCGTTGTGGTACGAGCGGCACATCAGCTCGGTCTTGTTCCGGTTGAGGACCAGGCGCATTTTCGTCGCGTCGCCGACGAAGGTGACGTCCGTGTCGGAGTCACCGGCGCCGAAGACCTGGCGCCGGGCGGCGGGCTGCTGCTCGAAGGCGGCCCTGCCCTTCACGCCGAGGATGTTCTGGTTGACGAAGCAGCGCTTGCCCTCGATGTAGGGGATCACCGAACTCTTCGCCGCGTTCCCGCAGTCGGCGAGCTGCGGGGTGAGCCGTCCGCGGGCCTCCTTGCTCCGTACACCGATGACCTTCTGCGGGGCGAGTCCGACACCCTCGGCCCAGACCTCCACCACGGGCTGGGCGGAGGCGGAGACGATGCGCACGTCGAATCCGGCCCTGACGAGCGTCGCGATCAGGTTCCTCTGCTGCGGGTAGTAGCGGGCCCAGCCGGTCACCCGCTGGGTGCCCACCCGCTGCTCGGCGCCCTGTGGGGCCGCGAGGTTCTCCGCACGGGCCTGCCGCGCGAACCGCTTGGCCTCCTGATGGGTGTAGCCGGAGAGCAGTTGGGCTGCCAAGGCGTAGGACGGCTCCATACGGCGGTGGTCGAAGCCCGCGAAGGCGGTCGCGCCCGCCGTCGTCCCGCCCTTGCTGTACACCGAGAGGATTTCGTCCGCACACCGCGAGTCGGTCCCGGTGGGCAGAGGGCGCCCCGGGGCGGCGGAACGACCGCACGCCGCCTTCAGCGCCCGCGCCGCCTCCGGCGTGAGGTACTGGCTGGTGGTGGTCCAGTCGCCGCGGGCGGGCTGACGGATCTTGCCGTTGCGCAGCATCCAGAACGTCGTGGCGTCGCCCACGTCGTTCTTGATCACGGTGTTGTCCCAGTCGAACAGGGCCAGCGGCCGGTGCTTGGCACCCCTGGTGGCCCTGCAGGATCCGTTGTCGTCGATGAAGCGCTGGAGTACCGCGCGGTTGCTGCCGTACCAGCCGAGGTCCTTGGCGAGTTCGGGACAGTTCCGCGGGGGTGCGGCCGAGCTGGGGCTGACGGTGACGCAGGCGGTGGACGCGACGAGGGCGGCCGTCACGGCGATCGCACGAACTGTCTTCATGTCTCTTGCCTTCAGTCTGGTGCGGACGGAGTGAGGACAGAGACTCTCACTCTGAAGGTATGAAGGCCAGACCTACGGGTTTGCCGCCTCGACGTTCAAAAAATATTGCGATAATATTTTTCCATGACGTTACACGAAGACGCCGACACGAGACGAGGCCAGGTCGCCTCCGCGCTGATGAGCGTGGTCGCCGACAAGGGACTGGCGCGGACCACTCTTGCTGACGTGGCGCGGACGGCGGGCGTGTCCGTGGGACTCGTCCAGCGCTATTTCCGCTCGAAGGACGAACTGCTGAGGTTCGGGATCGCCTACGTCTACCGACGGAGCGAGGAGCGCATCGCGGCGATCCCCGTCGAGGCACCGGTCCGGAAGTTCGTCGTGCGGCTGATGGAGACGTCCCTGCCGCTGACCTCCGAGCGGCGTGCCGAACTGCGAGTCTGGCTGAGCTTCGTGCAGGCGTCGCTCACCGACGCCGACATGGCCGCGATCCACCGGGACGCCACCGTGCGGCTCCTACGGGGCGTCGACGAGGCACTGCGTGGTGCGCAACGGGCCGGTGAACTCGGCGCGGACATCGACACCGAGGAGGAAGCGGCGGCACTGGTCGCCTTCGTGGACGGGCTGTGCCTGCACCACGCGGCGACCGGTGACGAGTTCGGCGCGTCCCGCATCGGCGCCGCGCTGGCCACGTACGTCGACCGGCTGTTCGACCGATGAGTGCGACGCTCGTGCTCGCGCTCGCCGGGCTGGCGCTGCTGGACAGCACCAGCTTCGGCACCCTGCTGATCCCGATCTGGCTGCTGCTCACCCCCGGGCGGGTGCGGGCCGGCCGGATGGCCGTCTACCTCACCACGGTCGCGGGGCTCTACTTCTGTCTGGGCGTCCTCCTGGTGCTGGGCGCCGATGCGGTGCTGCGAAGCGTCCGGGCGGCCCTCGCGGACGTCGACCCGACGCACTTTCGCGTCGGACAGCTCGTCCTCGGCCTGATCGTCATCGCCCTGAGCTACGTGCTGGAGGCCCGCGTCCGCAGCCGGTCGGGCACACCGGGCCGGATGCGGCGCTGGCGGGCGGCGGCCATGTCGGGGGCCGTGCCGGACGGCGGGGACGAGGGCGGCCGGGAGGCGCGGGGCGGCGGAGCGCGCGGGCTGATGAGCCTCGCGCTGGTGGCCACGGCGCTGGAGGCCGTCACGATGGTGCCCTACCTGGCGGCCCTGGGTCTGCTCGCGAACGCCGGCCAGAACTGGCAGGTCACCGGAGGGGCCTTGGCCGGCTACTGCATCGTGATGATCCTTCCGGCGGTCCTCCTCGGCGCGGTCCGGATCGCCGCGCACGACCGGGCCGAGCCCGTACTGCAGCGGATCAACGACTGGTTCACCCGCAACAGTGCCAAGGCGCTCGGCTGGTCCGTCGGGGGCATCGGCATCGGAATGGCCCTCAACGCCGCGGTCGCCCTCCTCTCACCACCCGCCTGAAACCCGTCAGAGGCGCCCTGGCGGGGTGTTCGGCGGCTGCCCGGCGTGGGCAATTCGGGAGGGCGGAGGGGTGCCGGGGGACCAGTGGGGCCTGGTCCGGTGGTGGGGTTGTCAAGGGCATGTTCACTCGAAGGGGTTGCCGGCGGGTGTCAGGTTTCCCTGTTTCCGGCCCGAGCTGCGTACCGTCCTTCAACTGACCACGCAACAGTGGCAGTTCGACCGGTATGGAGAGGGTTGATTCGTGGTGGCCGGGGCTGAGGGCGGGGACTGGGGTACGCGGGCGGCGTGCCGGACCGCTGATCCGGAGGAGCTGTTCGTCGAGGGCGCGGCACAGCAGCGCGCCAAGGCCGTCTGTGAGGGCTGTCCGGTGCGCACCCAGTGCCTGGCGTACGCGCTGGATCTGCGGATCGAGCACGGGGTGTGGGGCGGGATGACGGAGCGGGAACGGCGGGCGCTGCTGCGCCGGCGTCCGACCGTGGTGTCCTGGCGCTGCCTGCTGGAGGCGGCGCGCGCCGAGCACGACCGGCAGGCGGGCGCGGCGGGCCCCCGGTGGCGGACGGCGGGCTGACCCCGCCCCGGGGCACTCCGGCGCCTTCGGACCGTGCCGGGGGAGTGCGGCGCGGCCGACGCACCAGCACGCCTCCGCTTCCGTCCAACGACCCTTGACCTGCTGGGAAATATCGCCTTCCGGACCGGCTTCCCGCAGGCGCGTGCGGAGTTCGGCGGAAGGGCTGTCTTGCGGCGGGGCCCGGTTCTACGCTGGGTGCGAGGGCGGTCGCCGGTGAGGGGGCGGACGGTCCTGTGGGAGGCGTACATGCGGTTGTGCCCGTCGGTCCGGGAGTTCCTGGACGGTCTGAGTGTGCCGGCGTCCGAGGAGGAGCGCCGCCAGGCGGCGCTGGCGTGCGCGTCCGCTCTGGGCCTGGGTGGGATGGCGGTGTCGCTGGGGCAGGAACTGGTGTGGTTCAGCGACCGTACGAGTGCCCGTCTGGAGGATATGCAGTTCGTGCTCGGACAGGGGCCCGGACTGGGGGTGCCGGAGGGGTCCCGGTTGCGGGCGGTGCCGGATCTGGCCGCTCTGCTGGAGGGGCAGTGGCCGCAGTACGCCGCGGAGGCCGAGAAGCTGGGAGTGGCGGCGCTGTTCGTGTGGCCGGTGCACATCGGGGCCGCCCAGGTCGGGACGATGACCGGCTACCGGCGCACCCCCGGCCCGCTCGACGAACGGCAGGCGGCGCAGGGCTGGCTGGTCGCCGACGCCCTCGCCCAGCACGTCCTCAACCGGTGGCCCGCCAACAACGCGCCCGGTGCGGGCTACGGGCACGCGGGGGCGGTCGCACTGCACCGGGCCGAGGTCCACCAGGCCACCGGGATCCTCAGCGAGGCGCTGGGCATATCGCTGGCCGAGGCACTGGACCGGCTGCGCGCACGGGCCTACGCCAACGGCCGCTCCGTGGTGGAGACCGCCCTGCGCGTCATCGAGGAGAGGCTGCCGCACGGCAGCCCGTGAAACAGGTTCCGCACGCCCGGCCGCTCCTGCCGGGCCCGGAGGCAGAGAGGGACGTACCCGCCCATGACCAGGGAACAGCTGATCGCCCGCACCTTCGTGGAGCTGGCCGACACCCTGGTGGAGGACTTCGACGTGGTCGACTTCCTGCACCAGCTGACCGTCCGCTGCGAGGAACTCCTCGACGTCTCCGACGCCGCCGTCTTCCTCGCCCACCCCGGCCTGGACCTCCACAGCCCCGCCCCCTGCGACGCCGGCCCGAACCTCCAACGGCTGCTGGACGCCGCGTGCGAGCAGGGCCCCGCCCTCGACGCCCACCACAGCGCGCAAACCATCACCACCGACACCGACACCGACACCGGGCCCGCCGCCCGCTGGCCGGAGTTCACCGCCCAGCTCCACCGGGCCGGCTACGCGCAGGCCACCGCACTGCCGATGCGGCTGCGCGACGACACACTCGGCAGCCTCCTCCTGCTGCGCACCGACACCCCCGCACTCAACGCCGAGGACCTCTCGCTGGCCCAGGCCCTCGCCGACGCCGCGACCATCGGCCTCATCCAGGCGCGCGCCATCCGCGAGCAGCACGTCGTCAACACCCAGCTCCACACCGCGCTGCAGAGCCGCATCCTCATCGAGCAGGCCAAGGGCATCCTGGCCGTCCGCGCCCGCACCACCCTCAACCAGGCCTTCGAGGCCATGCGCCACCACGCCCGCCGCAACCAGCTCCTCCTGAGCCACGTCGCCCGGGAAGTCATCGACAACCACACCTTCCAGCCCACCACCCCGCCCGAAACCCGACGGCGCACCTCACCCGCGGAATAGCGCCGGGCACAACCGCCGGGCCGCGTCGCGCTGTCGGTGACGAAAGAGAGGGCCGGCCGTATCCATCGAAGGATGTGGGCCGGGTGCCCCCGGGGCGAGGCTGCGGGCATGTCTCTCACGCATGTGTCACCCTCCGTCAAGGAATCCGCCGACGTCCCCCGCGGTTCCGGGTTCCCCGGCCGTCACACCGGTGCGACCGCCCTCGTTCTCGGGTCGCTGGTGTGGCTGGCCGGGCTGGTGCTGCGGTATCTGGCCATGCGGTCGGCCGGGTTCACCCCGGCGCAGCTGACCTGGTTCGGCCAACAGCCTTTTCCCGCCCCGGGGCAGCTGGCCACGTACCAGGCGAGTCCCGCGCTGACGACGGCGGGCTACGGGTGTTTCGCCGCCGGGGCCATTCTGCTCTGCTTCGCTTTCGTCACCTTCGCGCAGGTCGTCGCCGTACGCTCCCCGAAGCTTGCCCTTGCGGGCGGTCTGCTCGTGGTGGTGGGTCTCTTCTCCCGGCTCTACTGGGCGGGGGTCGACCACACCGCCTTCCAGCTGATCGAGCCACTGGGGCTCGACCGGGCCACCCAGTTGGTGCTGGACGCCTACACGGACATCTCCTACGGCCCGCTGCGGGTGCCCATCACCGCTGCCTTCGGCCTGTACTTCGGGACGCTGCTGCTGTCGATCGGCGCGTTTCGGGCGGGCACGTTCGGCATGGGACGCACGCTGCTGTTCCTCGCCTCGGGGACGCTGTGGACGGGCGCGCTCAAGGAGAGCGGGGCGCTCGACATCGTCCTGGGCGGTCTGCTGTGCGTGGTGTTCGTGCCCTTGGGAGTCCGGGTGTTCCGCGGCGGGGAGCCGGGGGCGGCTGTGTCTGAGCGCGGGCCGTTGAGGATCATGAGTTGGTGAAGGATCCGTATCGAGAGCCGGAGCGCGGCGGCGCGCGCCTACGTCTGGCGCGCGGTTGGCTGCCGCCCGTCGTCGCGTTCGCCGCCGCCTTCCTCCCCGCGTCCCTCCCGGGTTCGTACGGAGCGCGCTGGCCGTGGCCGGCCGCTGTTCCGGCTCCCGTACAAGCCGCTGTGGTGGGTCTGTTGGCAGCTGCGGCGATCACGAGGGTGCCGCGGCGGCTGTGGCCCCTGTTTCTCGTGGCGGCCGTCGACGCGGTGGTCAGGTCCCCGGGGATGCTGGTCGCGGTCGCCTCGTACGTCGCCGCGACCACGCTTCGCCCGCGTCACCTGGCGGTGCTCACGGTGGCCGCGAGCCTGCTGGTGGTGGCGCCGAGGCCCGGTGTCGAGGTGGTCTCCGCGCTCGGCGGGGTGGCGCTGTTCGTCTGGCTCCCGGTCACCGGCGGGCTGTTGCGGAGCGCCCGCGGGCAGGTGGTGGCCGGGCTGCGCGAGCGTGCCGAGCGGCTGGAGCGGGAGCAGGCCGTCCGTACCGAGCGGGCACGTGTCCAGGAACGTGCCCGCATCGCCCGGGACATGCACGACGTACTGGCCCACCGGGTCTCGCTGATGGTGCTGCGCGCCGGGGCACTGGAGATCAGCGCCCCCGACGAGCGGACCGCGGCCGAGGCGGAGCTGATCCGGACCACGGGCAAGGAAGCACTCGCCCAGCTCAGGGCCGTACTGGGGGTCCTGACCGAGGCCGACGGCGACTCCTTCCAGCCGCAGCCGGCACTCGCCGACCTCGACCGGCTGCTCGACCAGTCCAGATCGGCCGGCGTCCCCGTCGAACGCCGCGACGAGGGCACCGCGCGCGAGGTGCCCACCATGGTGGAACACACCGTCCACCGCGTCGTGCAGGAAGCACTCACCAACATCCACAAGCACGCCGGCGGCGCCACCGCCCGCGTCGTGCTGCGGTACCTGCCCTCGGCCCTGGAGGTCACGATCAGCAACACCGCACCGCGAGGACACGCCCCGGCCATGCCCGGCAGCGGGCTCGGGCTCATCGGCCTCAAGGAGCGCGTCGAACTGCTCGGCGGCCGGTTCACGGCCGCCCCGGTCCCGTCGCCGACCGGAGGATTCGCCGTCCGCGCGGAGCTGCCGACATGATCCGCGTACTGATCGTCGACGACGAGGCCCTGGTCCGCACCGGGCTGCGCATGATCCTCGAAACCGCCGACGACATCGAGGTCGTCGCCGAGGCGGAATCCGGGGCGGCGGCCGTCACCTCCGTCACCAAGCACCGGCTGCACGTCGTCCTGATGGACGTACGGATGCCCGGCCTCGACGGGGTCGCCGCGCTGAAGGAGATCAACCGGCTGCCCGGTGCGCCCGCCGTCATCATGCTCACCACCTTCGACCGTGACGAGTACGTGCACGGCGCCCTGCGGGCCGGGGCCGCGGGATTCCTGCTGAAGGACACCGCACCGCGCGACCTGATCGCCGCCGTCCGCGCGGTCGCCGACGGCGGCGCCACACTCGCGCCGACGGTCACCAGACGGGTGCTCGACGCGTACACCGAGCAGCAGTCGCCCGACGCGTACGCCGCCAGGAAACGCCTGTCGGCCCTCACCGGCCGGGAGAGCACCGTCGCCGCCGCGGTCGCACGCGGCCTTTCCAACGCGGAGATCGCGCGCGAACTGGGGATGACGGAGACCACTGTCAAGGCCTATGTGAGCCGCGCGCTCACCAAGCTCGGCCTGTCCAACCGGGTGCAGATCGCCCTCCTCGTCCGCGACGCGGGCGGACCTGGGCGCGGGCCGGTTCCCGGGACGCGGTGACCGCCGGGGGAGCGGCGGTCGCGGCAACTCCCGCGCGCGGAGCCGGTCGTGAAGCAACGGCGGGCAGCCCGGCGCACCCGCGCGCGGAGCCGATCGGCCCCGTTCCCGGGACGTACGGCACCTCCACGGGGTGCCCCGCCCGCACGACGATGCGGGCAACGAGACGGGCGCAGAGCGCAGGGACGGAATCATGGACGTTCTGGTGGGATACGCGACGGCTCACGGCTCCACCCGGGAAATCGCCTGCCGGCTCGGCGGGCGGCTGGCCAAGTACGGCCACACGGTCGACGTACGGGCGATGGAGCGCGTCGAACGCCCGGACACGTACCAGGTGTTCGTCCTCGGCAGCGCGGTCCACGGCATGGCCTGGCTGCCCGAGGCCCAGGACTTCGTCCGCCGCAACCACCGGCTCCTCGGCGTCCGGCCGGTGTGGCTCTTCAGCGTCGGCATGCCCGGAGCACTGCGAGGGCCCTGGAAGCGGCTCGCGGACAGGGAAGCGCCGGTGATCCTCAAGAACCTGCCCCAACTGCCCCCGTTCCGCGGCCACCGGCTCCTCTCCGGAGTCATCGCCAGGGATCAGCTGTCCCGCGGCGGGCGGCTGCGCTTCCGCCTCATGGGGTGCCGCTACGGCGACTTCCGGGACTGGGCGGCCATCGAGGAATGGGCCGACCGCATCGCCCTCGACCTGGCACCGTGCGACTCCCGGCCCCCGGGCGGGTGACCCGCAGGGCGGTCACGCGTGGAGGGCCGACAGGGGCAGCGAGAACCACACGGCCTTGCCCTCGCGCGCGGGCAGGGCTCCCCAGGCGGTGGCCAGTTG
Source organism: Streptomyces sp. NPDC004111 (assembly GCF_042874215.1). Lineage (NCBI taxonomy): Bacteria > Bacillati > Actinomycetota > Actinomycetes > Kitasatosporales > Streptomycetaceae > Streptomyces > Streptomyces sp. NPDC004111. Next base: position 236,307 of record NZ_JBIAMU010000003.1, on the reverse strand, counting down.
GTCCAGCAGGGCCAGACCGCGCCCGGACTCGTCGTCGGGCGCCGCGGACCTCGCGTGCGGCAATACGGGGCTGCCGTCGCACACTTCGATGTGGAGTTCGTCCGAGGTACGTCGCAGCCGCAGCCGCAAGGGGGCGCAGGCGTGCCGCACCGAGTTGGTCAGCAGCTCGGAGGTCAGCAGACAGGCGAGATCGGCGAGGTCCCCGCACCCCCACTCCTCCAGCGCGGCGCGCAGGAACCGGCGCCCCTCTCCCACACTGACCGGCTCCGCGGGGAGCTGCGCGGACACGGCCGTCACCGGGGCGTCCGGGATCCGGGCGAGCAGCAGGGTGACGTCGTCGGCGTAGTACCTCGCGTCGGGGAGCAGTGAGGAGAGGACCGTGTCGGCGATCCGTTCCAGGCAGTGAGTGCCGGCGGTGGCCTTCTCCAGCGCCACGGTCAGGACGTCGAGCTGTTCCTCGATGTCACTGGTCGGGGTCTCCACCAGGCCGTCGGTGTAGAGCGCCAGTACGGCACCCGGAGGCACGCCGAGCCGGGTCTCCTGGTGGGGCACCTCACCCACGCCCAGCGGCACGCTCACCGGCACGGGGAGCCTGAGGACCTGTCCGTCGGGGTGCACGATCAGTACGGGCAGATGGCCCGCGGAACACACCGTCACAACGCTGTCGTCGGGGTCGAGCATCAGATAGCAGCAGGTGACGAGCTGGTCGGGCAGTTCGCTGACCACGGCGTCCAGGGCCTGCATGAGCTGCCAGGGCGGCATGCCCGTCTTCGCGAGGGCGTGGGACGCCGAACGCAGCTGGCCCATGACCGCCGCCGCCTCCAGACCGCGGCCCATCACGTCACCGATCAGCACCCCCACTCTGCCGCCGCCCAGAGCGATCAGGTCGAACCAGTCCCCGCCCACCCCCGGGCCCTGCCGGGCGGGGAAGTACCTGCTGGAGGTGGCCATTCCGGGCAGCGGAGCGGGCGAGCCCATCAGGCTGCGCTGGAGGGTCAGCGCTACGTGGCGCTGCTGTTCGTAGAGTTCGGCGAGCTGGACCTCCGCGGCCTTGCGCTCGCTCACGTCGCGGATGGCGGCGGACACGAGGGTGCCCTCGGGGGTTTCCAGAGGGCTGAGGCTGATCTCGACCGGGAACTCCCCGCCGTCCTTGCGCAGCCCGTGCAGGTTCAGCCCCGCGCCCATGGGGCGTACGCGGCGGTTGTCGATGTAGCCGTGCCGGTGGGACGGATGGTGGTGATGGAAACGCCGGGGCACCAGGACTTCCACCTGACGTCCCAGGAGTTCGTCTCGCCGGTAGCCGAAGAGGGCCTCGGTCTGCGCGTTGACGAGTTGGATGGTGCCGGCGTCGTCCACGATGACGATGGCGTCCGGGGCCGCCTCCAGCAGTGCGCGGAAGCGGGCGTCCGCCGCCTTGCGCTCGCTGACGTCCCGTACCGCGGCGGAGATGAGGAGCCCGTCGGGGGTCTGGAGCGGGCTGAGACTGATCTCCACCGGGAACTCGGCTCCGTCCCGGCGCAGCCCGTACAGCTCGAAGCCGGCTCCCATGGGCCGGAACTGATGGTTCGCGGAGTAGCCCAGCCGGTGGCCCGGGTGCTGGGCGCGGAAGCGCTCGGGGACGAGCATTTCGACCGGGTGCCCGAGCAGTTCGCTCCGGGGGTGCCCGAACAGCAATTCCGTCTGCGCGTTGACCAGGCGGATCACTCCGCCGTCGTCCACGATCACCATCGCGTCAGGTGCCGCTTCCAGAAGAGCACGAAACGGTTCTTCGGAGACGGATGTCCTGCGGGGGTGTGCTCTGCGCTCGCCCTGTTCCATGGCACATTTCAGCATTCGACGTCCCCCGTACAGGCGGCTTGTCAGGAAGCGGCCGGTTGTGCAACTTCCTGGTCCGAATGCGGGCCGAATCACCACCGTCCGCCGTCACCGAACCCGTCCACAGGACTCGGCGTGCCCAGACCCTCCGGACGGTGGCCTCCGCCCGGGGCGTCCGTCTTCTCGCCCGCGGTGACGATGCGCAGGGACAGCGAGTGGCGTGCGGCAAGGACCTGGGCGAGTTCCAGCACGCCGTGCGTACCGGCTCCGACGGGAGCGACGCGACGGAGATCGATGACGAGCTCGGTGAGTCCGGGCCGCACGGTGGCATGGAGCAGGCGGCCGAGACGGGGCTCGGAGGCAGGGCCGATGCGATGGTGGACCTCCAGGACGGTCCGGTCCCCGTACCGGCGCACCACGGCGAGCGGCGGCGCGACGGTCCGGCGCTCCGCCGAGGGATGGCGAGGACGTCGCGGAAGGCGGAGCACTCCTTCGGAGCGGGACGGCAGGCGAATGCTCCACGACATGGCTCCCCCTTGGTGCGCTGCCCTGCACACCTGCGCCCCGCGGCGCGCGGTGGAGGGCAGCCTGCCCGCTCCGGGGAGACGCCGCGCAGGGGCTGGTCGGTCACAGGCAAGGGCCGAACAGCCCCTTCCCCGGGCCGTGACCGCGCAGGGCGATGGCGGAACCGTCCGGGTCCCGCTCCGGGCGCCCGCGCACCGGGAGGGTTCAGTCCCGTGCCGCCGGTGAGGTCCGGTCGTCCGTGGGGCGCCCGTGCCAGTCGAGGCAGATGACCATGGCGTCGTCGCTGTCGGGGCCCGGCACGTGATGGGCCGCGAGTGCTTCGAGGACGGCCTGCGGGACCTGAGGGGCGGGCAGCAGGCGGGTTTCGGACAGTACCCGGGTGAGGGGACGGGCGCTGAAGAGTTCGCCCTGCGACGAGGTGGAGGCGTAGACACCGTCGCTGACGATGAGGAGCCGGTCGCCGGGCTCGACCGTGTGGTGCTGGGGGACGTAGTGGGTGTCCTCGAACATGCCGAGCGGCAACTGCGGCTCCAGCTCGATCGGTTCGGCCGTGCCCTTGCGCAGGCGCCAGATCTTCGGGGAGCCCGCGTCGATGACCTCGAAGGCGCCGGTGGCGAGGTCGAATTCGAACAGCAGGGCGGAGACGTACTGCTCGCCCTGGTGCTCGCCGTAGAGAGCCTGGTCGGCGAGGGCGGCCTGGTCCGCGAGGGAGAGACCGGCGCGGCGGGCGTTGCGCAGGGCGTTGATGGCGAGGTTGGTGAGGAGGGCGGCCTTGATGCCGTCGCCCATGCCGTTGGTGACGGTGAGGGTGAGGGTGTCGCCGGTGGTGGCCCAGTCGAAGTTGTCGCCGTAGATGGCGTACGCCGGCTGGAGCTGGGCGCCCAGGGTGTACTCGGGGCGGGTGCAGGAGCGGCCCGGGAGCAGCTGCCACTGCATCTCGGCGGCGAGCGTGAGGCGGGTGGCCCGGCGGGCCTGGAGGTAGAGGTCGGTGTCGCGGTCGGCGACGACGAGTTCGTGCGCCAGGACGTCGGCGAGCCGCACGAGTTCGTCGAGGACCTGCGGGGTGTCGTCCCCTTCGGGAAGAGCGAGGGACAGTACGCCGAGCCGGTCGCCGCGGACACTGACCGGCAGGTGCACGGTCACTTCGGGAACGGCTTCGGGCCGCCCGGCCGGCGTTCCCGGTGGCTGGGGCAGGTGTGCACCCGTCGGGTTCGGGTATCGGCCCTTGCAGACGAAGGGTTGCTGTGCTCCCAGTGCACGGCCGGGGTCGCTGTTGCGGATCGGTACCGACTCGGCGGTGTACGGCGGAACGGTGACGGGCTGGAGCATGGTCATGGCGTAGTCCGCCATCCACAGGTCGACCGCGGTCGCCCCGTACTGGTCGGCGCACACCGCGCGGACCGTGTCGACGAGAGCGTGCGGGGCCGCGCTGTGGAGGGCCGTGGCGGCGGTGGCGAAGCGGTCCATGAACGGGAAGGGCCTTTCTCGGAGGGTCGAAAGTTCGACTTTCATCAAGTTTCACTGCCAGACTGAGTGCCCGGCCGGCAGGGACGCCGGTGGGCTGAAGCGGAGATTCACGGTGCGGAGAACGGACCCTGCTGCCGAACACCCCTCGGGCGGCGAAGCCGCGGAGGCCGCGCGTGCGGTGGTCGAGCAGTTGGAGATGCTGTGGGAACGAGGGCGGGACGCGGTGCCGACCGCCCCGGTGTCCACGTCCCAGTTGCGCGTGCTGTACGTCCTGGAGCAGCGGGGCAGCCTCAATCTCCGCGAACTCGGTGACCACCTCGGGGCGGCCCCGTCCTCGGCCAGCAGGCTGTGCGACCGCCTCCAGGCGATCGGATACCTCGACCGCTCGTTCAGCACCGCCGACCGCCGTGAGGTGAGGCTGTGCATCACCTCACTCGGCCGTTCCTACCTCGCCGATCTGCGGGCCCACCGGGAGCGCGCGCTCGCGGCGACGCTCGGGGCGATGACGCCGCAGGAGCGGGACGCGCTGGCGCGCGGGCTCACCGCGTTCCGGCGGGCCCACCAGGCGGCCTCGATGCCGTCGAGTCAGAAGGGACCCGTCGCTCTGCGGAGCGAGCCGGACGAGGGCACGGGGGAGAGACCTTCGGGCCCGCACCGCGGCGCGGCGGTGCGGGGTGTTCACGAAGCGTCCTCCCGCACCGCCTAGCGTCAGGGGCGTGGGAGCGCCGCAACGGAAGAAATGGCGCACCTTGTCCTCACTCGTCCGGAGTCCGGCACCATGCCGGCTCGCGCTGATCCACGGCTGCGTCCCCGTGGCCAGTCGCAAGAATGTTGCCAGGCTTCATTGTTGTCAAACGGCAATTAAAGCGGACGGTGTTGGCCGCTCACGACATCCCGTGCGGTCGCTCTGCCGACCTGCCCTTCGGGGCGGGCGCGGGCGGCTGTCCGGGGTCCGCGGCGTCGTCCGGCAGCGGTGTTCCGTGAGGACGTGGTGTGAGGCGCAGGGCGAGGGCGAGGGTGTCGTCGTTGTGGAGCACCACCGTGTGCATGTCGGCGGCGATGGCCGCCGGGATCGCCGCGAGGGGCAGGGCCGCGTGCGCGCGGACGGCCGCGATCAGCCGGGCCTCGCCCTCCAGGGGGTCGCGGCGGCTCTCGGTGAGCCCGTCGGTGTAGAGGATGACTAAGTCCCCCGGTGCCAGCACTTCGTGCCGGAGGCGTTCGCTGCCCGGAAGCGGGTACCCCACCCCTCGGCCGCGTACCGACAGATAACGGGTGGTGCCGTCCTGGGCGCGCAGCAGCAGTGCGGGAGGGTGGCTGCCGTTGGCGAGCGTGAGCGCACCGGTCGCCGGATCGATCCGGGCCAGCAGCACCGTGGCCTGGAGTCCCGGTGCGATGGGGGAGAGCTGGCTGTCCACCTGCGCCAGGATCGACTCCAGCGGATGACCCTCCAGCGCGAGGGTGCGCACGGCGTGCGTCACCGCCAAGGCGCTGCGCGTGCTGCCGATGCCGTGCCCCAGGGCGTCGACGACGGTGATGTGCACCGTGCCGTCGGGCATCCGGAACCAGTCGTAGAGATCGCCGCCGGTCGGTGCGTTGGGGTCGGACGGCGCGTAGTGGACGGCCAGCTCCAGCCCGGCGACCTGCACGGCGGCGGGGCGCAGCGCGTCCTCCATGGCGAGCAGGGTCTTGCGCTGGGCCCACCGCAACTGCTCCTCGCGCTGCTCCAGTTGCAGGTAGAGGGCGAGTACTCCGTTGTTGGTCTGGGACAGTTCCTGCTCCAGCTGCTGCTGCTGTCGCTCAAGCCGGTCCAGGTGTGCCAGGGCCGCGCGCAGTTCCGACTCGTAGGCATCGATGTCGGAAGCCGTGGGCGATCCCTGCCGTGGGGAGGGGAGGTGTGCCTGAGGGCCCTCCGGCAGGGCGATGTGCCACGAGGCGGAATCCGGGGACGTGTGTGTCGGGGCCAGGAGAATGTCCTCCGGGCCGGGCTCGGCGCAGGCGCTCAGCCCTGCCAGAGTGAGCACGGCCTGCCCGGTCGTCGCCGGGCCGCTGTGGGTGAGCGTGACGGGGAGACCCGCGCGGAGGGTGCCCGCCGCCAGGGTGCTCACCGTCAGGACGAGCCGCGCGGCCGTCTCGCGGGGGAGACGGTGGACCAGGGCGAGGCGCCGGGCCTCCTGCCGCAGGGCGGGCAGGGAGTTCAGTGGCGCGCCGACGCGCTGGGGCGGGCTTCCTCCGGTCACCGGGAGCCCGTACGGTGCGTGCGCCGGCGGTCGGCAGTGCGCCCTGCCACAGGGAAAGCTGATGGTGGTCCGTCGCCGATCTTCATCGCGCACCCCTCGCGTCGGGTTGGCTGAGGACGGGTCGGATCCCGCAGCCGTTGCAAGCTAAACTGTTGCCGTACGACAAATGAAACCACAGGGTGCTGTGGGTGATCGGCACGGGGCGAGGGTGGGGGAGCTTCGACGCTCCGTCCTGCTTTCGATGCGCGGCCCTTCCACACTGTGCGGCGCGCTGGACAGTGGAGGGGGCAGGGAGGGCTCCCGGCCGAGGTTGTCGAGCGACGTCAAGTACCGCAGGCCGAAAGTGACTTCGCGCCGTCGCCGTACGCCTGCGCCATTGCGGGCACATGCGATTCCGGTGAGGTGCGTCATCGAAGGGTCGACCCGGACACTTCCACAGTCGTCCCGGCGGCCCCGGGCGGTTACTGGTTCAGGAACCTCCCGCAGACACGGCCCCGTGCCTACCGGCTGCCCTCCGCGCCGACGCCCGCACCGGTTTCCGGTGCCCGTCCCGCACCGGCCCCGCCCATGATGTCCAGCAGGCGGGCCGCCGCACGGTCGGGGCCGCCGGAGCGCAGGTGACGTGCCCAGCCCGCCACGCCGCGGGCGAGACGGTACACACGGTCGAGTGCTGCCGTGACCTCCTCCGGAGCGAGGCGGTTGGGGTCGCGGACCACCCCCACGGCTGCTCGTTCCGCGTCGTGGGCGATGGCGAACTGGTCGCTGGAGAAGGGCAGTACGAGAGCCGGGACCCCGGCCCGCAGGCATTCGGTGAAGGAGTTGTTGCCGCCGTGATGGACCATCGCGTCCACATGGGGCAGCAGGGACTGCTGGGGCACCGACGGGAGTACGACGACGCGGTCGGACACCAGGTCCGCGAGCGCCTCCGACCGTGCGCCCGCCGCGGCGACGACCGCCACCCGGTCGTCGCCGGCCAGCGCCCCGCGCACGACGGTCCGTACGACGTCGTCGCGGGCCGTGAGGAACGTGCCGAGGGCGACCAGGACGATGCGGTCGGCCCGCTCGCGCAGCCGTGCCAGCCGGTCCGCCCACGCGTCGTCGAGCGGCGCGGTGGGCCCCGCCATGTGTCCCGCGTACACGTGCTCGGGGCCCGGCTGCGGCGCGGGCAGCCACGACAGCCGCGGGTAGGCGTACACGACGGCGTGCGGCGACGTCAGGGCGAAGGCGCGGTCCACACCTGCCGCCCCCGGCGCCCGCTCACGCACGAACCTGTCGAACAGAGCCGTGAACTCCCGGTCGTTGCGGCGTGCCACGGCCCGCAGCCGGGTCAGGTCCCCAAGGCCGAGCCGCAGGGCCTCCGGCCAGGCGTAGGGAACACCGAACCAGGCGTCGTCGCCGTCGAGCACGTAGGTCGGATGCCCGGGGCAGTACGTCGCGTACGGCAACCCCAGGCAGTGCAGGGCCAAGGTCGCCGCGTAGCTGAGCTGGTCCACCACGTACCAGTCGGGGCGCAGCCGCCCGTCGAGCTCCGCCAGGGCAACGAACACACCCGCGGGGTCGGCCATCATGTCCGCACGGCGATGCCGGGCCTGTGTCATCAGGGCCGGGACGGCTCCCGCCCGGGTGGCCCGCAGGAACTCGGCGAGCCGGGCGCTCTCGGAGGCCCCCTGCGGCGTGGTCTCGGCCACCCCCGTGTTCGCGTTGCGCGTGACGCCCAACGGTTCGAAGCGCGCACCGGAATCCTTCGCCAGGTCCTCGAACGCCTCCGTGCACGCGAAGAACACCTCCGCTCCCCGGTCCCGCAGGGCGGCTGCCAGGGCCGACAGGGGTCGGGCGTGGGAGAGGAACGGCGGACTGACGATCACAACGCGAGGCATGGTCCCTCTACGGCCCCGCCCCGGCATCCGGATGCGCCCACCGGCGAGGACCCGCCGGGCGCGGGCCCACCCCACCCGCCGGGGCCGGTCGCACGGTGCGGGGCCGTTGGGAACGTACGTCGTCGCGCCCGTGCATCTGGGCGGCACCCGTCGGCCGTAGTACGCAGCGTCCCGTGTTCCGTCGTGAAGGAGACCAGGTGGCCGCCGCCCCAGCCCACCAGTTGGACACCCCGGTGGTGCTGTCGTCCGAGGAAGAACCGGACCGGCTCGTCGCGGCCCGGCAGGCGTTCTTCGCCGGACCGCACACCTACGTGCCGCGCACGGTCGGCCGTCCGCCCGCCGGCTACCTAGAACGTCTTCTGGCAGCCGAGTACGGCCGGCCCCGGCCGCATTCCGTGCCGACCGCGCCGGACCGCCTGAGCCGCGAGGACGCGGCGGTGGCCTCCTTGCGCCGGTTCTGCCGTCTGCACCTCTCGCTCACCCCGGAGGCGCTGCTCGCCCACGCGCGGGGAGGCCGGCGCGCCTTCACGGTGCTCGCGGAGCTGTGGCCGGAGACGGTGCGCAGGCACGGAGCGGACCACGCCGAGGAAGTGCTGCGCGACCTGCTGCTGCGCGGTCGCTGCGACCCCGTTCGCCTGGCGTTCCTGCTGGACTGTGCCGAATCGGCCGACCTGCGCCCCCTCTCCGCCGCGGAGGCGGTCGTGCTGGTCCCGGCCGGGGACCGGACAGCCCGCCACGCACTGTGGCGCTACCTGCACCACCTTCCCGGCGGGCCCGCCCACCTGCCCGGCACCGGAACCGCCACCGACTCCTACGAACGCCTGCTCCTCGACCCCCCTGACAGGCTCACCGACGGCGAGTGGACCGGCACCGGGCTCGTCGTCGCACAGAGCATGCTCCAGGGCGGCCTCGACACCCCCGGGCAGGGAGCCAGCGGCGGGATGTCCGTCCTGCTGGGCGGGGTCGGGGACGAACTCGCCCGCACCGAAGGCATCGCCTCGGTCGTCACCGTCGTCACCGCCGGACGTGAGGACCTGCGGCGCGAACCCGCGCTGCTGCGGGCACGCCGACCGGGCCACTGGGTGCTGCGGCTGCCCGTCGACGCCCCCGGGGCACCGCAGCCCGACGAGTGGCCCGCACACCGCGCCGCGCTCGTCTGGTGGGCCGTCCGCCTCCTGCGCGCGCTGCCGCGCCCCGCCGGAGTGTTCCATCTGAGATTCGCCGACGACGGCAGCCTCGCCCTCGCGCACGCGGCGGCCCGTACCGGTGCGCGGATCTGCTTCACCGCCGCCCCGGACCCCCATCGGACGCTGGCCCGGACGTACGCAGACACGGTTCTGCCGGACGCCGGAGCGGACCGGCGCCTGCGCGCCGACCTGCACCGGGTGTTCTGCGCCGACCAGCTGGTGGACCGGGCGGACACCGTGATCGGTATCCCCGGCAGGCCCGGAACCGGCGAACTCCTGCGCCACTTCCCTGCGCTGGCCCACCGCTACGGCCTCGCCGGGCCGACCGCACCGCCCGAATGCGTCGCCTTGTACGAACCGGCGGACGACGAGCCGGTGCGCAGGCGGCGGATGCTGGACAGCCTCTACGCCGACGGCGACCGCCCGTACGCGTTGGCACCGGCCGACCGGTCGCTCCCCCTGCTGCTGTGCGTCGGCCGCCTCCATCCGGTCAAGCAGCAGGACCTGCTCGTACGGACCTGGCTCGGTACGCAGTTGTGGCGCAGGTCCACCCTGGTGCTCATCGGCGGCGGCACGGACCGGCCCACCGCGGCCGAACAGGAGATGCGCGAGGCACTGGGGACACTGCTCACCGGGCAGCACGCGGCGTCCCGACGGCTGGCGATGCTGCCGGCCATGCCGAACGACGAGGTCAGGCGGCTGGAGCGGGCGCTCGCCGACCCTGCCGGGGGCGTTCCGGCCTGGTACGTCTGCCCGAGCGCGAAGGAGGAGTTCGGGATCGCCGTGCTGGAGGCCATGGAAGCGGGCCTGCCGGCCGCGGGGCCCCTGAACGGGGGAGTGGGGCACTACCTGGCCGACGGCGTGAACGGCCTGCTGATGGACACCTCGTCCGCCGTCGGCCTCGCCCGTGGCCTGCGGCGGCTCGTCACGCTGTCGGAGACGAGGCGCGAGGCGATGGGTCGGGCCGCCCGGAGCACGGTGGTGGGCGCGTACTCGGTGACCGACATGGCCACGGCCCTGGCCCGCGAGTACCGGACTGTCGCCGAGGAGGACGCGAGGGACGCCGCGCCGCGGCCGTGATGCGACAGGTGCAGCGAGGCGGGGCGGGCGTGGCGCGGACCTGCCCCGCCGCCCGCCGCTCCCGCCGCCCGCCGCTTCCGGTGCAGGACCGGCTCCGGTGACGACCGGCTCCCGGTGAACGGCCGGTTGTCGGCGAAGGACCGGTTCTCGGTGCGGGACCGGCTGCCGTCGTCGGGCCGGAACGGCAGCCCGACCGTCACGGGTCGCCCCGTCGACGCGTAGCCCTTTCGGCGCGCGCAGCACCGCATCCGGGACTCATGCCTGGTGCGCGGGCGTCTCGCTGTCCCTGCGCAGCGCGCTCAGCGCGCGGCGGATGTGGCTCTTCACGGTTCCCAGCGGAAGTTCCGTCTCCCGGGCGATCTGAGTGTGTGTCAGGTCTCCCCAGATCGCCAGGCCCAGCAGCCGCCGCTGTACGGGGGACAGGTGGCTCAGCTTCTCCAGCAGCAGGATGCGCGTGAGCGCCTCCTCGCTCTCGTTGTGCTGCGGGTGACGCAGCGCTTCCTCCTGCTGCGCGGTGGCCATTCCGACGAGCCTGGCCCGTCGGGACCTGGCGGCGAGACCGTCGGCGATCGAGTGCCGCGTGATTCCCACCAGCCACCCGCCGAGCGAACCCTTGGCGGGGTCGTATCCGCCGCGCCCGCGCCAGGCGGCGTAGAACACCTGCTGGGTGGTGTCCTCGGCGTCCTGCGGGTCGCGCAGCGCGCGCAGGGCCAGCGAGTACACCAGAGAACCCCACCGCTCGTACGCCGCGGCCAGCGCGGCTTCCTCGCCCCGGGCCAGTCCCGCGACGATGGCCGCCTCCGCGGCGGAATCGTCCTGCGCCGGATCGGGCCCGGGAGCGGCGGGCCCGGGTGCGGCGGGAGCAGGGGCGGGGCGTGCGGCGGTCAGTGAGCAACGCCGGGACGGCAGAGCTGTGGACATGGTGCACTCCTCGCGAATCAAGCCTGGTGGCGACGTGACCAACGTTCGGCGCACCACTCCGAAGGCCCAAGTCGCATCGGTTTAGCATCGCAATTCGGTGGTCGGTGACCTGCCCTGCGGCCCGGCCCGCGCGATGCCTGCGGGCGTCCCACCGGGACCGCTTTCCGCGAACCGGTTCCGGGGCGCCCGTGGTTTCCGAGCAGCGGTTTCCGAGACGTGTTCGGGGAATCCGCATCCAGCGCCGGGCGGACACCGGTAGTACCCGGTACCGCTTGCCCGCCCCGGGCAGGCCCGTCCCGAGGGGCTCCACGATGAGCGACAGGCCGCGGTCCGGGTGCCGGTCCGCCGTCCCCACCGAGCCCCGGCCGCAGCCCTTCACGGGCCTACTCGCCGCCCGGCGGCCGAGGGCGCTCCCCCCTGAGCCCCGCCACGTCCGGCGCATCCTGCTCGCGCGGAGGCCCGCATGCCCGACCACCTGGACTTCGACGAGCTGGCCGAGATCTCCCTCGCCCCGACCGACGCCCCCGTGCTCACTCCGTACCAGCGCACCCACCTGCGACTCTGCGCCTGCTGCCGCGGCGAGCTCGACGAACTGCGTGAACTGATCCGTGCGGCACGCGGCATCACCAGGGAAGACCTGCTCGTCGAACCACCGGCGACCGTATGGCGGTCAGTTGCCGCGCGCGTCCGGCTCGACGAGGGAGCCGGGCTACCCGCGTCCCCTTCCGGCCCGGTGGGCGACGAACCGCCAACAAGCCCCGGTACGGCGGCGTCCGCGCGCTCACGCCGTACGACGCTCCTGCCGATCGCCGTGGCCCTGGCCGTCGGGATGCTGCTGGGCGGCGCGGCGGCCCACGGGTACCTCGACGACGATCCGGTACCGGCGACCGCGGGAGCCCGTCGCACCCTCGTGGCGGTCCACCCGGCACGACCGGTCGGCGGCAGCGTCCGGGTGGAGGAGGACGCCAAGAGCGGACGCCACGTCAGCTTCCAGGTGACGGGCCTGCCCAGCACCGCTGGCTACTATGAGGTGTGGCTGATGGACCCAACCCGACGGAAGCTCATCGCGATGGGTGTTCTGGGTGCCGACGGCACGGCCACCCTGCCCGTGCCCCACGCGGTGGATCTTGCCGAGTATCCCCTCTTCGACATCTCCGAGGAGCACGACGACGGCGATCCCGCGCATTCCGGCAAGAGCGTGCTGAGCGGCGGCCTGCCCCGCTGACGACGAGACCGCGGGACTGCTGCGGGGCGGCGTGCACCGGCCGGTGCGGGGGCACTTCCCCGCTCGCTCCCGTGGGCCGGCCGCTGAGCGCGACGACGGGCGGCTGTCGGGGCGGTGAGGCCGCGGCGCCGCGAACGGCCACGTCGTGAGCACGGCCGCGGAGGAGCAGGACGGCATCGGGTTCTCCACCGGTGAGGTGGCACGACGGCTGGGGGTCTCGCCCACCACCGTCCGCTCGTGGGACCGGCGTTACGGCATCGGCACCGGAGTGCGGACGCAGGGCAACCACCGCCGCTGGAGCGCGGACGACATGGCCTGCCTGGAACGTATGTGCGCGCTGACCGCCACGGGGGTGCCGCCCGCCGAAGCGGCCCGGCTGGCATCCGCCGCACCGGCCCCGGCCGATACGCGCGAGCCCGCCCCGGACGCCCGGCCGCCACTCCCGCAGGACACCCGTACGAGTGCGGGCGGCAGCCGGGCCGGAGGCGGCCTGCCACTCGGCAGCGTGCGGGCCGAATGCCGGGGCGTCGCCAGGGCCGCGTTGCGCCTCGACGCGGGCGCCCTGGACGAGTTGCTGACGGCCGTCATACGGGACCTCGGACTGATCACGGCCTGGACCGAAGTGATCATGCCCGCACTGCATGCCGCAGGGCGGAAGTGGGAGGGGGAGCCCGACAGGTACGTCGAGGTCGAGCACTTCCTGTCCTGGCACGTGTCCGGCGCCCTCCGGCGTGCCGGCCCTCCGCTCTCCCCCGGTCAGGCACGCGGCGTCGTCACCCTGCTGGCCTGCATGCCCGGGGAGAACCACACGTTGCCGCTGGAAGTCCTGGCGGCCTCCCTGACCGAACGCGCCCTTCCGGTGCGCATGTTCGGCGCCGCGCTGCCCTCCCAGTGCCTCCTCGGCGCAGTGGAGCGGACCGGCCCCGTCGTCGTGGGCCTGTGGGCACAGTCCCGGGGCACCGCCGACCGCGTCCTCGCCGAGCGCGTCGCGGGACTCCAGTGGGGGCCGCAGGGAGCGCGCCGCAACCCGGTGGTTCTCGCGCTGGGGCCCGGTTGGCCCAGCGCCTCGGGGTTCGCGCGCCCGCCGGGACTCGCGGAGGCGGTCACGGCGGTGGAGTCGCGCGTGACGGAGTACCGGGCTCGCCGCGGACGGCGCTTCGCCGCGCGCGCCGACGAACCAGGCGCGGCCGGCTGAGGGGAGGGCCCCGTTCGGCGATCCGGCTGAGGGGACGCCCCTGTTCGGCGATCCGGCTGAGGGGGCGGTCCCGTTCGGCGATCCGGCTCAAGGAGCCCACCCGGCGCTTCCGGGCGCCGCGCCCCGGGGCGGCGCGCCGGGCGGCGGCGTTGCGCCATGGCCTCGCGGCGGTCCGGGCGGCCCGGCGCGAGCCCGTACGTACGGCGTGAACACCGGGCACGACGTCGTCGGCCGACCCCTCCTGCCCCGGGCCGAGGTGGCCGAACGCGGCCGATCTTCCGCGCGCCCCGTCGATGTGCATCCGATCGGGCCTCCCGTACGGAATGCTGATCGACCGGCTCTTCGGCGCGAGAGGAACGGACGGAGGCACACCCCCTTGCACCCATCGCACCAGTCGGCCCGACGCACCCCCGAGACCCAGGACTTCGACACGGAGATCGCCGTCATCGGCGCCGGAGCGGCAGGGCTCTCCCTCGCCGACCGACTCTGCGCCCCCGACGCCGGCCGCCGCAGGCCCGAGCTGACGCTGATCGACGCGCCGCCGGGACCGTTGCGGCCACCGGAGCGCACCTGGTGCTTCTGGGAGGAGCCCGGCGGCGCGTACGACGACGTACTCACCGCCTCCTGGGACCGGCTGAGGCTCCGCGGACGCGGCGGGGACATCGTGGACTGCACCCTGGCCCCCACCCGGTACAAGATGCTGCGCTCGACGGACTTCGAACGGCTGGTGGACGCACGGCTCGACAAGGCCCCCGGGCTGCGGCGCACGGTCGCCACGGTCCACGGCATCGACGACCTGCGACCCGGCGCCGTCGTACGGGGGACCACCGCCGAGGGCACACCGCTGCGCCTGCGGGCCCGGTGGGTCTTCGACTCGCGCCCGCCGCGCACCCTCCCGCCGTACCGGACGCTGCTGCTCCAGCACTTCCGGGGCTGGTTCGTCCGCACCCGGAAGCCGCGCTTCGACCTCGCCACCGCCGACCTGATGGACTTCCGCACCCCGCAGCCCGCCCACGGGCTGTCCTTCGGGTACGTGCTGCCCCTCGGCCCCGACGAAGCACTGGTGGAGTACACCGAGTTCTCCCCGCAGCCCCTGGACGACGCGGGCTACGACCGGGCGCTCCACGACTACACCTCGCGGGTCCTGGGCCTTGGCGCGTTCGAGGTGACGGGGACCGAACAGGGGGTGATCCCCATGACGGACGCCCGCTTTCCGCGGCGCGTCGGCTCCTCGGCCTTCCGGATCGGCACCGCGGGCGGCGCCACCCGCCCCTCCACCGGCTACACGTTCGCCGCCGTGCAACGCCAGAGCAGGGCCGTCGCGGACGCCTGGGCCCGGGGCCGGCCGCTGCTGCCGCCCCCCGCCTACCCCTCGCGGGCGCGGGCCATGGACTCGGTTCTGCTGCGCGCCCTTGCCACCGGGCGGCTGGACGGGGCGCGGTTCTTCACCCAGCTCTTCCAGGGAGCGGGACCGGAGCGGATGCTGCGCTTCCTGGACGGCCGCACCTCCTGGCACGAGGACTTCGCCGTCGGACTGCGCACCCCGGTCCTGCCGATGCTGCGCACGGTGGCCGAACTGCCCCTGCTGCGCAGGCGCCCGGACGGCCGCACACGAAGGAGCCGGACCACGCGCCACGAGGGGGACGGGCCGACGCCCCCGGGAGCCGGATGCCCCGCATGACGACGTGTGCCCGCGCCTTCGGGAGCCGGACGCCCCGCATGGCGCCACGCGCTCCCGCCCTTGGGAGCCAAATGCCCCGCATGACGCCACGTGCCCGCGCCCTCGGGGACCGGATGCCCCGCATGACGATGCGTGCCTGCCCTCTCGGGAGCCGGACGCCCCGCACGACGCCACGCGCTCCCGCCCTTGGGAGCCGGATCCCCCGCACGACGACACGTGCCCGCTCCCTCGCACTCCCGCACCCACCCCGCGACCCCCGCCCCCGTACGACCACCACCGGAAGGACCGTATGAGCCTGCTCCGCGACGACACCCTGTCCGCCGCGTTCGACCTCGCCGCCCGCCACTACGACCGGCTGACGGCCGCCAACCCCGGCTATCGCGCGCACCTGCGCCGCTCCGCACGCCGGCTCGGGCTGCCCGACGGCGGAGCGGGACTGCGGCTGCTCGACCTCGGCTGCGGCACCGGAGCCTCCACCTCCGCCCTGCTGCGGGCCGCCCCGCGCGCGGAGATCGTCGCCGTGGACGCCTCCCGCGGCATGCTGGACCAGGCCCGGTCCAAGCCCTGGCCGTCGAACGTGAGGTTCGTCCACGCGCCCGCCGAAGGACTCGCGGAGGCCGGGGTGCACGGCCCCTTCGACGCCGTGCTCGCCGCCTACCTGCTGCGCAACGTGCGCGACCCGGACGCCGTCCTGGCCGCCCTGCGCGCGATCCTCGCCCCCGGCGGACGGCTCGCGGTGCACGAGTACACCCTCAGCGGCAGGCTCCTCGACCGCGCGGTGTGGAGCGCGGTGTGCCACGGCATCGTGCTGCCCGCCGGCCGGGCAACCGGCGACGGGGACCTCTACCGGCACCTGCTGCGCAGCGTGGTGGAGTTCGACACCGCCGACCAGTGCGCGCAGCGGGTGCGCCGCGCGGGCTTCAGCCACGTACGGGTTCTGCCGATGCCAGGATGGCAGGCGGGCATCGTGCACACCGTGCTCGCGGCGGCCCCGCGCGCCACCGCGCACACGGCACCGAACGCGGCTCCGGCGGACGCCGAGGCAGCCCGGTGAGCGGCCGCGACCGTGCACCGCGCAGGGGACGCGACCGCCGTGCAGAGATCGTGCCCGGCCCCGCCGGACGCTCCCGCGTCCAGGGCGAAGCACCCTCGGTGGCCGTCGTCGGCGGCGGCATCGCGGGCCTCGCCGCGGCCACCGGACTCGCCGAACGGGGCGTCCGCGTCACCCTGTACGAACGCGAGGACACCCTGGGAGGCCGGCTCGCCGGGTGGTCCACCGAACTGGCTGACGGGTCCACCGCCACGATGAGCCGGGGCTTCCACGCCTTCTTCCGCCAGTACTACAACCTGCGCGGCCTGCTCCGCCGCGTCGACCCCGGCCTCGACGCCCTCACCGCACTGCCCGACTACCCCCTGCGGCACAGCAACGGGCTGAGCGACAGCTTCGCCCGGGTGCCGCGCACCCCGCCCTGGAGCGCGCTCGGCTTCGTCGCCCTGAGCCCCGCCTTCGGCTGGGGCGACCTGCTGCGGATGAACCCGCGCGCCGCCCTGCCGCTGCTCGACGTCAGGGTGCCCGAGGTGTACGACCTCCTCGACGGGGTCAGCGCCCGGGACTTCCTCACCCGCATCCGGTTTCCGGAGGCCGCCGAACATCTGGCCTTCGAGGTGTTCTCCCGGAGCTTCTTCGCCGATCCGCGCGAGCTGTCCGCGGCCGAACTGGTCCTGATGTTCCACATCTACTTCCTCGGCTCCAGCGAGGGCCTGCTCTTCGACGTGCCACGCGAACCGTTTCCGACGGCGCTCTGGGACCCCCTCGGCCGCTATCTGGCCGGGCACGGTGTGCGACTGCGTACGGGGACGCCCGTGCTCTCGACGGCTCCGGCGCCCGGCGGAGGCGTCACCGTCAGCACGGAGTCGGCGCAGGAACGCCACGACGGGCTGGTCCTGGCCCTGGACACCGGCGGCCTCCAGCACGTGGTGGAAAACTCGCCGTCGCTGGGCGACGCCGCCTGGCGGGAGCGGATCGCCAGGCTGCGCACCGCTCCGCCCTTCCTCGTCTCCCGGCTCTGGCTGGACCGCCCCGCGGCCGCGCACCGGCCGGGCTTCCTGGGAACCAGCGGATACGGCCCACTGGACAACGTGAGCGTGCTGGACCGCTGGGAGGGCGAGGCCGCCCGCTGGGCCGCCCGCTCGGGCGGCTCCGTCGTCGAACTCCACTCCTACGCGGTCGACCCGGCCGCGGACCGGTCGACGGTCCAGGACCGGGCGCTGGCCGAGCTGCACCGCGTGTACCCCGAGACCAGGGACGCGAAGACGGTCGACGCGCGGCACGAATGGCGGGCGGACTGCCCGCTGTTCGAGGTGGGCGGCCATCGCGACCGTCCGGGTACGCGCACCCCCGACCCGGCCGTGGTCCTCGCCGGCGACCTGGTGCGGACGACCCTGCCGGTGGCACTGATGGAGCGGGCCGCCACCACCGGCTTCCTCGCCGCGAACGCGCTGCTCGGACAGTGGGGGCTGCGCGGCCAGACCCTCTGGACGGTCCCCGGCCGGGGCCGGGTGCCCGGTCTGCGGGCCCTGGCAGCCGCGGCGGGAGCCTGACCCGCAATCAGACGGGCGCCGCGGGCCGAAGCTCTCGGCCCGCGGCACCCGGCCCGAAGCGCACGGCCTGCGGCACCCGCCACGAAGCTCACGACCCGCGGCACCCGTTCCGAAGCGCACGACCCGCGGCACCCGCCCCGAACTCCGGTCCGCCCCCCAGTCCGGCAAGTACCGGACCCGGCCTCAGCCCGGAAAGCGCCCGGTCCTGCGCAGCGCCCACCGGCGCTCCGCGTAGGCGAGGTCGTCCCGCCACAGCCGCCCTGCAGCCGCCCGCATGAGAGGCCGCAACGCGGGCGCGGCGGCTCTCGCCACGGCGAAGCCCCGGCGGTCGGAGGCCGCGACGACCGCCTCCACCACCGCGGTGCGCGGGCGCCCCGAGGCGTCCGCGCCCAGCGGCGTCGCATGCGTCTCCACCACGGAGCCCGCGCCCTCGCCACGGGTGATGTGCATGACGACGGTACGGGGCTCGGGCGCGGTGAAG
The DNA here is from genome assembly GCF_042874215.1 of Streptomyces sp. NPDC004111. Lineage (NCBI taxonomy): Bacteria > Bacillati > Actinomycetota > Actinomycetes > Kitasatosporales > Streptomycetaceae > Streptomyces > Streptomyces sp. NPDC004111. The sequence continues at coordinate 218,015 of NZ_JBIAMU010000003.1, read as the reverse complement.
ACCGCCCGCACCGGCACCACGGCACGCCCCGCGACCTTGAAGGACACGTCCACCACGAAGGAGTCCTCCCCGTCGTCGGCGTCCCCGTCGGCCGCCGGAGAGCCCGGTGAACCGACCACCGTCAGGTCCACGAAGGAGTACGGGTGGAACCAGGCCCCGTGCCACGGGTCGAGCCGGTTCGCCACCACGTCCTGGGGTTCGCAGCGCCCCACGACCGTACAGACCGCCGCGACCGCAGACGCCGGATCGGGCCGCACCGGCACCACCGGCTCCGCCAACGGGGCCTCGCCGCCGGTCCGGTCGAGCCGCACCCACAGCAACACCCCGTCGTCGTGCGCCGGAAAGGGCTCCCACCCGGCGAACGGTGCACCGTCCAGGGCCAGTCCGTGCCAGTGGCAGACCAGCGTGCCGCACCGCACCCGGCTGTCCTTCAGCGGCGCACCGAGGTGCGGGCACGCGCCCGCACCGGCCCGCACCGAGCCGTCCTCGCCGCGCCAGAGCACGATCTCGGTGCCCTCGACGACGCGCCCCAGCGGCCGGTCGGCCGGAAGGTCCCCGGAACCGCCCACCACGTACCAGTTGCCCGAGGGGCGGGCCTGCGCCCGCTTCAGGGCGTCGGCGATCACACCGGGCGAGGCGTCGCGCCAGGTGGGCCGCATGCGTTCCCAGGGCACCGGGCTGCGCCGCAGCCGCAGCGGAAAACGGCCGCCGGGCGGCGGTCCGCCGGCACCACGGGGTTGAGCGCCGTCGGGACGGATCTCGTCGGTCACACCGCCTCCTTTCGAACCTGTCCGCCACGTGCCGGGGAAGTCCTGGGGACCTCCGTCGGAGGGGGAGACGCCGGGGCGCGGCCATGGTGTGGACGTGCCCCGGCCGAGCGGGTCCGGGCCACGGCGAGGCGCACCAGACCGTCGGCGGCCACCACCGCCCTCCGCCGCCGGGACACCACGGCCCGCCGGTGCAGCACCTGGTACCCGTCGGCCCTGACGGCGTCCAGGATCGCCCCGTACAGCACGAAGGCGGTCCGGATGCACGGGCGTGCCAACGGGTCGAGCTGCGCCAGCCCCGGTGCCGCCTCCCGGTACACGGCGCGGGTCAGTTCGGCGGCGTTCTGCAGCGCGGCGGTGATCCGCCGGTCGCGGAGGCCGGTCAGCCGACTCCAGGCGAGCAGCTCGCGGTCGACACCGTGGGCGGCGAGCAGGTCGGCGGGCAGGTAGACCCTTCCCCGGTCCAGGTCCTCGCCCACGTCCCGCAGGAAGTTCGTCAGCTGGAAGGCCACGCCCAGCGCGGCGGCCTGCGGGGCCGCCTCCGCGCGCGGTACGACGGTCCCCAGAACGGGCAGCATCTGAAGTCCGATCACCGCCGCCGACCCGTGCATGTACGCGCGCAGGTCCTCATAGGTCGGATAGTCGGTGACGACGAGGTCGCTGCGCATGGAGGCCATGAAGTCGGTGAAGTGGCTGTGCTGGATGTCGTACCGGGCGGCGGTGTCCGCCAGCGCGCGCACCACGGGCTCGTCGCTCCGCTCTCCGGCCAGGCCCCCCTCCAGGCACGCCTGGAGGGCGTCGAGCGCCGCCGCGCGACGGCCGGTGGTGGTGGGGGAGTCGAGGTCGTCGACGATGTCGTCGGCCCAGCGGGCGAAACCGTACAGCGCGTGGACGGCCGGTCGGCGTTCCACCGGCAGCAGCCGGGTGGCCAGGAAGTAGGTGCGCCCGTGCCGGGCGTTGAGCCTCCGGCAGTGGTGGTACGCCGCGCGCAGCCCGGGGTCGGTGATGCCGGCGGCGTCGAGTTCACGGTCGGTCATGCAGGGGCGCCTTTCGGACTGCGGGGTCGGGCGTGCGGGACGGACGGGAGGGGCCGGGCATGCGGACGGAGCGGGCCGGGCGGGCGGGGCCGGTGATCCGGGCGGCGGCGAGCTTCCCCGAGATCAGAACGGTCGGCACGCCCACGCCGGGGGTGGTGCCGCAGCCGGCGAGGACCGCGTTCTCGGTGCCGCGCACCAGGTTGCGCGGGCGGAAGGGGCCGGTCTGCGGGAAGGTGTGGGCGGCGGAGAACGGCGTACCGGCCGCGTGGCCGTCCGCGGCCCAGTGCGCCGGTGTCACGAGGCACTCCTCCTCGATCGCCGCGCCGAACCCCTCCAGGCCGCGGGAGGCGAGGGTGCGTAGGAGGCTGTCGCGGTAGCGGGGCCCGAGGTCCGCCCACTCCCGGACGTCCGGGCCGACGACGGTGTTGGGGCAGGGCGCCAGCACGTAGTGCAGATGACGGCCGGGCGGCGCGAGCGAGGGATCGGTGGCGGTGGGGCGGGTGATCAGCAGAGAGGGGTCCGACATCAGGTCCCCGCTGCGGGTCAGCTCCCGGAAGGTCTCCTTCCAGGCAGCTCCGAAGGAGATCGTGTGGTGCCCCAGCTCCGGCCACGTGCGATCGGTGCCCGCGTGCAGGATCACCGCGGACGGCGAGTACCGCAACGGCGCCGGGCGGCGCGGGTTCCGCCCGAGCAGCCGGTAGACGACCGGCAGGTCGGGGGTGAGGACCACGGCGTCGCACGGGATGCGTCCCTGATCGGTGATGACGGCGGTGACGCGTTCGCCGGTCGCCGAGCGCTCCAGCCGCGTCACGTCGTGCCCGTAGCGGAAGTCGGCGCCCGCCTCGGCGGCGGAGTCCGCCAGGGCGCGCGGCAGCGCGTGCATACCGCCGCGCGGGAAGTACACGCCGGCCACCGTGTCCATGTAGGCGATCACCGCGTACGCGGCCAGGGCCCGCTCGGGCGGCACACCGGCGTACAGGGCCTGGAAGGTGAAGACGCGCCGCAGCCGTTCGTCGCTGAGGAAGCGGCCGATCCTTGCATCCATCCTGCCGAACCCGCCGAGGGCGGCCAGCCTGGCCAGGTCGGGGTGCAGGAGCTGGAGCGGGGAGTCGAAGTTGGCGTCGATGAAGCGGCGCATCTGGACCTCGTACAGCTTCTTCAGCCAGGCCCGCAGCCGCCGGTAGCCGAGGGCCTCGCGCGCCCCGGCGAACCGGGCGATCTCCGCCTCCATCTCCGCGCCCCCGGTGTGCACGTCCAACGCGCTGCCGTCGGCGAACCGGGCCCGGTAGGCGGGGTGCAGCGGCAGCAGCTCCAGCCGCCCCTCCATGGAGTGGCCGACGGCGGCGAACGCCTCCTCGACGAGTTCCGGCATGGTGAGGACGGTGGGGCCGGTGTCGATGCGGTAGCCGCCGCGGTCCAGCAGCCCCGCCCGGCCGCCGGGCTCCGTGCCCCGCTCCACGACGGTGACCCGGCGTCCCGCACCGAGCAGGTGCAGGGCGGCGGACAGCCCCGACAGCCCGGCACCGACCACGACGACGTGCTCGGTGGGCCCGCTCAGCGACCGTGGCGCCAACGTCGCCCTCCTCGCCGACGGCCCGCTTGCCTGACCCGGGCGCTTCATCGGGCCCATGCGACGGCCTCCTTGGGGGACTCCGCCCGGCGGGGGCCGTCGGGCAGACCGGACTGGCCGGCCGTGGGCAGGCGCACGGCGGTCACCGAGCCCAGCAGGTCCCGCAGCCGCCCCTCCGCCCGCGGGACCAGGGACGCCGACGCCAGATGCCGGTGGGCCACGGCGACCAGACGTACGATCTTCGCCTCCACCAGAGCGCGGGCACCGGTGGTGACCAGCACGTCCCTGACGCGTTCCAGGCCCTCGTCGCTCAGCGCGGCGTCTCCCAGGGAGGTGTCGAGGAGGGCGGTCGCGGCCCGGTCGCCGGAAGCCTCGGTGCGCGCCCTGGCGATGGCCGTCAGATAGGTGAGCTTCCCGTCGCGGAGGTCGTCACCGGACGGTTTGCCGGTCTCGCGGGGGTCGCCGAACACCCCGAGCAGGTCGTCGCGGAGCTGGAAGGCGATGCCCGCGCACCGGCCCGCGGAACACAGCGCCGCGCTGGTCCGCGCGTCCGCCCCGGCGACGGCTGCTCCCAGGGCCAGCGGCCGTTCCACCGAGTACAGGGCGCTCTTGAGCGTCGCGGTGCGGATCGCGGCGCTCACCGCACGGGAGCCGGTGACCTGGCCGTGCAGGTCCAGGTACTGCCCGGCCACCATCTCGGTGCGCATGGCCCGCCACAGGGAGCGGACCCGTGCGCGGACGTCCGTGGGCACCGCGGTCACGTCCCAGGCTTCGGCCACCACGTCGTCGGCCCAGCTCAGGGCCAGGTCCCCGGCCAGCACGGCCGCGGCCCTGCCGAACTCCGCGCCGGGGCCGTCCGCGCCGGAACCGCCGTAGCGCGCGCCCAGCGCGACGTGCAGGGCCGGCCTCCCCCGGCGGACCGCGGAGCCGTCCATCACGTCGTCGTGCACCAGTGCGCAGGTCTGGATGAGCTCCAGCCCTGCGGCGAGCCGCAGGGCGACATCAGTCGTGTCCGCTCCCGTGCCTCCGTTGCAGGCCCGCATCCCCCACCAGAGGAACTGGGCGCGCAGCCGCTTGCCGCCGTTCAGAGTGAAGTCTGCGGTCCGCTCCGCCACGTCGGTGGCGAACGTGCTGTCGAGCACGGCACACTCCTGGAGCCGCTCCTGCAGCAACTCCTGGAGCACCTGCCGTACGGCCCCCGAAACGTCCGCGTCGACCGTACGGGCGGCGACGACCCGGCCGGGACGTACGAAGGGTGGGCCGTGGGCCGCCGGTGTGCGCGCCGAGGAGGCCGGCCTCCCGTGCACCGTTCCCGGGCGGAGCCGTTCACTGCCCGGGGAACTCTCGCCCGTCTCCGTACCGTGCATCGCTCTGCCTTTCGTGGGCGTCCGCAGCGTCAGTCCTGGTTATTCACCCCGGCCCCCCTGTTCGGATGCATCGGAGCCCGAAATTCCGGCGAATGCTCCGGCGAATGCCCTGGATGCGTGGCGAGCAGCCGCCAGGAACCCGGAAGACATGACCGGAATCGGGCGGGTCTTCCGTGGTCGGTAGAAGCGGCAGCGGCGACGCATCGGCAGCGGCGACGCAGACGACGCATCGGCATCGGCATCGGCATCGGAAATGCCCAGCACCCCCGAGGGGCGCTGGGCACAGGGATTCCGAGGCGGCGGGCGGTGGCACGGACCTACGGCCGGCCGACAATCCACCGCCGCCGAACCCGACGACCTCTCATCGGCCGCAGGTCAGGTCCTTCGCCGGCAGCCGACCCGTGGTCAGGTACCGGGTGACGACGGCGTCCGCGCAGGACGGGCCGGCCACCACGACGCCGTGGCCCTGGCCGCCGGACACCGTGACCATCCGCGCGCCGTGCAGTGCCCGCCGCATGCCCTTGGCCATGGCCAGCGTCGCCTGCGGGTCCCACTCGTTCTGCACGATCAGGGCGTTGACGTGGTTGCTGACCACGGGGGCCGGCTGGCTCGCCGCCCTCTTCCAGAAGGCGCACGGCTGAATGTTGCCGCCCATGTCGCCGACCAGCGGGTACTTCACCCGGTCCCGGACCGCGTCCCGGCGGTACTGCTCGGGGTCGCGCGGCCAATCGCGTGCGTCGCCGCAGAAGACGGCCCACACGACGGCGGTCATGTTGTCCTGCGGAACCTCCGCTCCGAACGCCTTGGCCTTCGTGCCCGCGGACCTGGCCGGGGCGGATTCGGGCGCCGCCGATGCGCTGAGCGCGGTCGGCGCGGGCGCGCCGCCCGAGGCCGCGGCCTTCAGCGCGACGATCCACGGAGTGACGGCCTCGACCTGGACGAACGCACGGTACTGGCCACGGATGGCGTCGCCGTTGAGCGCCCCTCCCTCTGCCGGGACGGGCACCTGGTCGGCGCGGGCGATGAGGTCCCAGTACGTCTTGCGGACCTCGGCCGGGGTCCGGCCCAGCCCGTACGTGGCGTCGCGCGCGGCGGCCCACTCGGTCCACCGGGTGAAGGCGAGTTCGGCGCCAGCCGACCAGCCCCGGAAGAGCCCTCGCCACGCCAGCTTCGGGTCGAGCGCGCTGTCGAGCACGAACCGGTCCGCACGCCGGGGGAACATCTGCGTGTAGACGGCGCCCAGGTAGGTGCCGTACGAGTGCCCGAAGTAGGAGATCTGCCGCTCGCCGAGGGCCGCCCGGACGACGTCCATGTCCCGTGCCGTGTTGCGCGTGGTGATGTGCGGCAGCAGGTCGCCCGCCTTGGCCCAGCACTTGTCCGCCACCGACCGGGCCCGAGCCACGTCCTTGGCGAACGTCCCGGCGCTGTAGGGGTGCTCGACGGTCTGCTCGTCGCCCGTCAGACCGCAGCCGATCGGCGAGCTCTGCCCGACTCCGCGCGGGTCGAAGCCGATCAGGTCGTACCGTGCGCGTACCTCCGCGGGTAGCAACGGCTCCATCTCCACGGGCATGGTCAGCCCAGGACCGCCAGGGCCTCCGGGGTTCATCAGCAGCACGCCGTGCCGCTCCTTCGTGCTGCCGGCCCTGATCCGCGAGATCGCAAGGTCGATCTGCCGGCCCTTGGGGTCGCTGTAGTCCAGCGGCACCTTGACCTTCGCGCACTCGAACGCCGCGGACCGGTCAGTGTCGCAGCGCTCCCAACGCAGTTTCTGCTGCGCGTACGGCTGGAGCGGATCTCCCGCCGCGAAAGCCGGAGCGGGGGCGAGCGCTGCCAGCACACTCGTCACCGCGCCGACCGTCAGTGCGGAGATCGTGCGTCCACCTCTAAGAACCATGCCAGTCCCTTGTTCGCAATCAGTGCCTCGGATTGCCTCAAGTCTGGGTTCCGCGCCGCTCCCACCTCGTAGTCCGTGGGGATGGGCTCATGATCCAACCTCTGGCCGAAGACGACGTGCCGAGCTCCTGCTGGAGACCTGCCCACTTCCGTTGACGGGTCAGGGTGGTTGGCCGACCGGCCACGCGACGGCCGCCGTGCTGCGAGCCCGCGAACCCGCGCACAGTGACGACAGGGGAGGGCGACAGTGCGGTCGGCGCGGTCGACCGTCGCGCACTCCTGCCCTGGGCGGCTGCCGGTGGACACGATCCCCGCAACCCGGCATCCGGCCAACCGGGCGAGGCCGTCCACCGACTCGCGCATCAGGCCGGCAGGACCGCCGTTCGTACCACCCATGTCGCACTGACAGGAGAGCTCAACTGCACTGCTGTAGAAGGCAATTGAAGACCTACTGCCGACCGCCGGCACATGCGAAGAACCTCGGCCCGGCGCGCTCGGACCAGCCAAGCCCTGGGGAGCGATGGGGGTCGAGTGGAGCGGGGGCGAACGTCCCGCAGCGGCCAATTTCCCGTCGCTGACGCGCTCTTCAGCCACCGACGCGGCAGACCGATCCGGACCGTTCACCCCGCAGCGCGGCCTCCCCTACTCCCGGGTTTGCCGGGCCGGCGCGCGTTTTTCCGCCCTTAGGGGTTGGGCGAGGGATCCCTGATGAGGACGGGTTCCCGCAGGTACGACCCGTATGGAGTGCACGGTACGGGGTATTCGGCCCGCTGCGAGTGCCATGCTGCGCAGACGGGCGTGCGGATCCTCATGGCGAAGTACGAGGAAGGAAGGGGACCTGGCATGAAGCCTGCGAAGAGGTACACGGACCCTCCGGCCCGCGGGGCGTGGCAGTCGTACGCGTTGACGGCCGCCGCGGTCACGGCGTGCGCGGTGGCGGGCGGTGCGGCCGTGGACGCCGACAGCACCTGGTACCGCAGTCTCGACAAGCCGCGCTGGCAGCCCCCGCCGTGGGCCTTCGGCGCTGCCTGGACACCGCTCTACGCCTCCCTGGCCTGGGCCGGCGGCCGGGCATTGCACCGCGCACGCGGCACGGAGCGCCGCCGCCTGGCGCTCAGCCTCGGTACGAACCTGGCGCTGAACACGGCATGGAACTGGATGTTCTTCGGCCGGCGCAGCCCCAGGGCCGGACTCCTCGGCACGCTCGTGCTGGACGCCAGCAACGCCGAGCTGATCCGCCGGACCGCGCGCACGGACACCGCCGCCGCCCGCGCCCTGATTCCGTACGCGGCCTGGTGCGGCTTCGCCACAGCGCTGAACTCCTCGCTCGCCCGGCGCAACCGGAACTAACCCGTCCTGTTGGCTCGGCGGCCGGGCGGACCGGGTCACTCGGCGGCTACCCATCAGTAGGGCGTGGTCGGCCCACCGGGCCCGACAGAAGTCCCGCGCGTCACGTGGACCCTCGCACGGAGCCGGGGCGCCTCGATCACCCGCGTGCGGCTCTCCGCTGTCGGCCGCAGTGCGGGCCTGGCCAGTTCTTTTCGACTTCTTTTCGACGGATACCGCGCTCACTGGCCTGGTATCGTCCTGCCGCGCGTACGCCCTGACGTGGGCGTCAGCGGTTGTGACGGTGATGTGGTGTGTTGGGCAGTGGGGGCAGGACCGCGGCGTTGTCGCGCTTGCCCATGAACAGTGCTCTCCCTGGGTACCTTCCCGTGGGCGCACTGCGGTGCGGTCAGCACCGCGGACCGGCTGCGCGACACAATCTCCGTGTACGGCGGAGGCCACCTAGGAAGGACTGAGCGAAATGACAGCCCCGATATCCAGCACGGAGCCGATCTACCGTGAGCTGGTCGAGGAACAGGGCGACGCTGCCGCGGCAGCCCAGGAAGCGGCCCAGAAGGTGGAACACACGGCCGCATCGGCTTTGGACTGGAGCGCCCTGCGAGCCCGCACCACGAGAGCCGTGGCTCACTGATCGCCTCGCCTCGCCCCCGCCGGACGAAGAAGCGGCCGGGACGGCCCGGCCCTGTTCTTCGGACGGTACGCGGTCGGTGAGGCGAGCGGCGGACCAGGCCGCTTTCCCGGCGGGTTCGTCGTCCTCGGCGGCGATCAGGCGCAGTAGCAGGAGGCGCAGGAGATCGTGGGCCCCGTCCGAAGCTGTCGGACGTGGCCCACGCCGACTCACCCACCGGGACCTTGTGCGCCCGTCAGGACTCGACCCCGAAATCGAGTTCGTCGTAGCGGCGCTCGGCGATCTGCTCCCGGGTTCCCGAGACGAAGGTGACGCAGTCCCCGTCGAAGACCGCGCTTTCCGGGATGGACACGAACAGCACGTCCCCGCGGTCCTCCAGCGGGTCGTGGTGGGCGGGGGAGTAGCCGCCGAGCTGAATGCCGTGGCCCCAGCGCACGGAGAGACTCGCGTTGATCTCGTCCATCAGGTTTTCCACGCGGCGGGCCCGCCCGGCGTCCCCCTCGGCGTAGTCGACGGCTTCCGCCACGTCCGACAGGTGGAGATGGGCGGGCCGGGTGACACCAGGGACCGCGTAGAGCGGGAACGCCTCGTAGGACTTCGGGCCGTCCGGCTTCGCCTCGCGAGGAGGACGTTCGACGGTCTCGGTGCCGGCCGGAATGTGGAAGGCGAAGCCTTCGTCCTGGTCCGTGATTTCGGCGAGGATCGCCACATGGCCGTCGGCGGGAAGGTCGATGTCGAGGACGCCGGTGGGTATGGCGGCGCAGTCGATGGTCACCAGGTGCGGTACGTACGCGGGCACGACGACGCCCGGCGGCAGGTGGGCGGGCCCGGCGGCCCGAGCGGCCGGGCGGGCGTTCTCCTTCAGCTCCTCCGGCAGCTGCTCGTAGCGGCACAGGTAGACGCAGGGGCGCAGGAGGCGGACGAACGCGTCGGTCACCGGCTCGGGCAGGCCACGGGCCCGTCCGGCTTCGCGGATGGTTTCACGTGCGGTTGCGGTCATGGCCATCACCGTGCCACGCCCCACTGACACCACGAGGGCGCCTGTCGTCAGGGGCGGGCCTCCCGCCGCCGTCGAAATGCCCTTCCCGGTGGGCGTATTGCGGGTGGGCGTGTTCCGGAGGGGCGGGGATCACCGGAGGGGCGGGGATCAAGTGACCGCGCGTCCGCGGTTCGCCCTGGTCCAGGACAACAGCTTGCGGGTGTCCCACGTGTTCACCACACGCTCGGCGGGCACTCCGCACTCCTCTGCCCGCGCGCACCCGATGATCTGCCAGTCCAGTTGTCCGGGGGCGTGCGCGTCGGTGTTCACGGCGAACAGGGCCCCTGCCTCCACCGCCTTGCGGATCAGACGACGGGGCGGGTCGAGCCGTTCGGGGCGGCTGCTGATCTCCACGGCCGTTCCCGCGGCCGTGCACGCCGCGAACACCGCGTCCGCGTCGAACCGCGACTCCGGCCTGCCGCGGCCGGTGACCAGGCGCCCCGTGCAGTGGCCGAGGACATCGGCCCGCGGATCGCCGACCGCGGCGACCATGCGGCGGGTCATCGCAGCCTCGTCCATCCGCAGTTTGGAGTGCACCGACACCACGACCACATCGAGCCGGTCGAGCAGTTCCGGCTCCTGGTCGAGGCTGCCGTCGTCGAGGATGTCGCACTCGATGCCCGTCAGCAGCCGAAACGGCGCCCACTGGGCGTTCAGGGCCGCCACGAGGTCCAGTTGTTCGGCCAGCCGCTCGGGCGACAGACCATGGGCAACGGTCAGCCGTGGCGAGTGGTCGGTGAGGACAGCCCAGTCGTGCCCGATGTCCCGTGCCGCGCGCCCCATCTCCGCCACGGGGCTGCCACCGTCCGACCAGTCGGAGTGCAGATGACAGTCGCCCTTCAGCAGGGCACGCAACGTGCTGCCGGCCTCGCCTGCGACGAGCGGAGACAGTGCCTCTTCTTCGAGGCGTTGCAGATAGCCGGGGACCTCACCGGCCAGAGTTTCCCCGATCACGCCCGCGGTGCGCGGGCCGATGCCCTTGAGCGATTCGAGCGTTCCGCGTTCCGCACGCTCGGCCAGCTCGGCGGACGCCAGCTCGCGAACCACCGCCGCGGCATTACGGAAGGCCCGTACCCGGTAGGTCGGGGCGCGATGCCGCTCCAGCAGGAACGCGATGCGCTCCAACGCCTCCACGGGCTCCATCACCACCTCCAGCCACGGCCGCGAAACCGGCACGCGCGTCGGACTTCCAGCCTCCCCCGAAACGCACAGCGCGGCACCTCGGCACCTCGGCGCCACCGAGACCGAACCGGCTGCCCACTCACGGCGACGATCGGGCCGTCCGGACAACGCCCGGGGGGGCCACCTGCCGATGAGGCAGCGCGAAGGCGATGAGACCTGAGTACTGGTCCGATCTCCTCCTGCGGTATGACCGTTTTGCTGCATCGCCGGGCTGGACTGATAGCACCGCACCCAGCGGAAACGCCAGAGGAGGACGAAGCACGTGTCATGGTTTGCGCAGGCCCTGGACGCATTGGGCAGCTTGCCACCGGCGGCGGTGCTGGGAGCGGCGGGCGCGTTCAGCGCCGCCGAGTCGGGCCTGGGCATCGGCGTCGTCGTGCCGGGCGAGACAGCGGTCCTGATCGCCGGCGCGGCGGTCGACGGCCGGGCCCTGCTGATCGCGCTGTTCGTCGTGGTCGCCCTGGCCGCCAGCTGCGGCGATCACGTGGGCTACGTACTGGGGCGCCGTTACGGTGACCGGCTGCGCGGTATGGCCCTGCTGCGGCGCATCACCGACGCGCAGTGGGACCGCGCTGTCGCCGCACTGCACCGGCGCGGCGCCTGGGCGGTCTTCCTCACCCGCCTGCTGCCGGTGATCCGGACGCTGACCCCTGCGGCGGCGGGCATGGCCAAGGTGCGCTACGCCCACTTCCTGCCCGCATCCCTGGCGGGCGCGGCCATGTGGTCGGCCCTGTACGTCTTCGGAGGGGCACTGGCGGGTGCCTCCGCAGGGAAACTGGGCGAGCATCTGGGCACGGTGGGGTGGGTCGTGGTCGGAGTGCTCGGTGTGCTGGCCGGTGTGTTCTGGTCCCTTCGTCGGCGGCGAAAGGCCCGGCGGGCGGCCTGAGCCCGGTGCGGCACCGGGCTGGGGTGGCGCGGGCGGTTGGTGCCGCCCAGCGGCAGGAAGGACGGGCCAGCGCTATCGGTACGTACACCAGTGACGCCTCCCGTTCCTGCTGAGGCATCTGCAACGTGCGGCTCGCTGAGCGCGGGCCGTGCCGTCCCGCGCTCAGTGAAAGCCGCCCTGCGAGTGCCATGGCTCAGCCCAGAGCCAGAAGGCCGGACAGCGGCCCGGCCACAGATGGCCACGCACCTGCCCGTGCCGTGCGGGCCCGAGCCCCGCTTCGCCCAGGACCGATCGCTGCCGCCTGCTACGCTCTGGAAGGCCGTGCACATATTCGAGGAGGTGGTACCCGTGAACGTATCGACGTGGGTGCTCTCCTTCGAGGTCACGGTCGGGCGATAGGTCGTCGTCCGGGAGCGCCGTTCTGTGCACTCCCGAAAGGCACGACCATGCATTTCACCTCTGAACAGCGTCTCGACGACGGTGTCCTTGAGCGCGAATTCACCCTCGGTGAGGTCCCCGGCATCCTGTGGACGCCCGCATCGGCGTCCGCGTCGGCACCGGCGTCCCCGATCCTGCTCGGCCCCCCTCCCGTCGGACTGCGCAGGGCGTACCACCGACTGGTGGGACGAGCCCGGCACGCAGCGGCGGACGGCTTCGCCACAGCCACCATCGAACTCCCCGGAAACGGCGACCGGCCCCGCCTGCCCGGCACTGAACAGGCGGTCACCGACCTGCGCCGGGCGATCCAGGCAGGGGAGCCGGTCAGCGACGAGATCATCAACGCCCTCATCCTTCCCCTGGTCGACAAGGCGGTCCCGGAATGGCGGGCCGCCCTGGACGCCCTGCTGGCATTGCCCGAGATCGGAGGTCCGGTCGGGTACTCGGGCGGAGTGATCTCCATCGGAACCCGGCTGGCGGTGGTCGAGCCGCGTATCTCGGCAGCCGTGTTGTTCGCCGGGAGTTACATCCCGCCCGCCATTTTCGAAGAGGCGCGCCAGGTCACCATTCCGCTGCACGTCCTGCTGCAATGGGACGACGAAGGCAACGACCGGCAAGCGGCCCTGGCCCTGTTCGACGCTTTCGGCTCGAAGGAGAAGACCCTGAACGCCAACATGGGCGGGCACACGGGTGTCCCGCCGTTCGCGGGGGATGCTGCGGCCCAGTTCTTTGCCCGGCACCTCCGCTAGGGACAGCTGCCAGAACCGATGTTGATCGTCGGCTCTCACGTCAGGTGAGACGTGAGAGCTGACGTGTGGCCAGTGGGTCCGGCTTGGGCTGCTGCTGACGCGGGGCATCAGGCCGGGCCGGTCACTAGGGCATGGCCAGATTCGGTACAGATGAGACAGCCGAGCGCGCAAGCCCTGGACGCCCTGCTCTGGATGCTCGGCGCGGGAATCGGTGAACCCGGACTGTTGCGTTGTACGCGCTGCATGCTCCACCCATGAAAGTCTGAGTCGACGTCCCAGCGCGTCGCAGACGGCGAAGGAGCGCGACCTCGCGGAGTGCCCACCCGATGACCAGGAGACCTCCAGACACCAACAGCACCTCCATCGCTGCCGCCCTCTCCCGTGCAATGTGGCAATCCAGGTTCCTTCTGCCGCAGGAAGGGACGGTGCGTCGAGGGGGTGCGCTTTCTGGAGCCTTGCCGTCCGGCTTGGAGACAGGGAAGTGGCCGTGGCTCTGGCTCGACTGCTCGCGTGCTCGGGGCAGGGGGTGTTGGCCTGCTGCCCGATACCAGAGGTCGAAGGGCCACAGGTTGGCGCGCTGTTGGGAAAGTATCCGCCTGCGGGCGCGGCCCGACAGAGCCGACGCTTGTGGGGTTGCCATCGCTGTGCTGCTCTTGCTGTGCCAACGGCCCGGTGGCCCCGGACAGACGACGGTCCCGTCCGGACGGCGCCCCGGTGCCCCGCCCCGGTCACCCTCGGCTCCTGCGCAGTCCGTCACGTACCGGCCCCGCCCCACGACGCTTCCGCTCGCCCAGGCGGTCGAGCGGGAGCGGTTCCAGTGCCTTCAGGTGGTGGCTGCCCAGGACCATGGTCCAGGTGACGAGGACGAACGGGAGAGTGGCCACCGAGAGCCCGATGGGGCCGAGCAGGGCGCTGAGGGCGATGTGGACCCACCCGGTCAGGAGCGAGCCCACCAGGGCGTAGGCGACGGAAGCCGGGGAGAGCGCGAGGAGGATGCCGCCCAGGGCGACGGCCGTGAGGACGGCGTTGTAAGCGAGTGCTCCGGACTCGACCAGCGCGGCATTGTGGCCGAGTACCCAGGACGTGGTCACGGACAGCGCGGCGGCCGAGGCCGCGAGTGCCGTCGACACGCGGGAGCTGACGAGCAGGGCCAGCAGGATCAGGAATCCGAAGGCGGGATCGGCCCGGAGGAAGATCTGCGCGAAGGCGTTGCCGAACCCGCGCAGTGCCGTTCCCGCAGTGAACGGATCGGCGCCGTGGCCAGGTTCGGGGCCTATCGGCGGTACGGAGGCGAGGCTGCCGAGGTCCCGGTGGAAGGCTGCTGCCGTCATGGCCCAGAACACGATCACCACGGGGAAGGCGAGGGGCAGGAGCCCGGCCCTGGCCAGGAGCCAGGAGCATCCCGCCACCAGGGGGACGGCCAGCACCACGCCACCGAGGAAGGCCAGCGCGAGAGCGGGAACGCAGTGTTCCGGCGCGGAGGACCTCAGTACCTCGAACAGGATGCCGGCGAGTCCGCCCACGAACCCGAAGACGCCGGAGCGCACGAGGGTTTGGTCGGCGGCGAACAGCAGGGCAACGGCGCACGCCCCTGTGCAGCCGACGAGGAAGAAGAGAGCGGTCTGCCAGGACACGACGGCGAGTGCCAGCAGGACGACGGCTCCGCAGAGCGGGTTGTTCTGGAGCAGTACCTGGCTCGCGCCGCGCAGTACCAGATCGGTCCAGCCCCTGGCTCCGGGTCCCCTGGCTCCGAGCCCACTGGTTCCGAGTCCGCCTGCCGCGCGGGCGCGGTCACTGTGCCACCTGGTGGTACTCATCGGACGAACCTGACTGTGGAGGCCCCGCCACGGGGGTACGTGGACGCGCCGCACGGAAGCGGCGCGTGCGCGAGCGCCGCGGCGGGGGTGCGGCACGACGGTGGTCGGCTCAGTCGCGGCGGCTCAGCGGCTGGGTCGAGCAGCGGAAGGAGCCGCCGAGGGAGCGCGAGACGGCGAAGTCGACGTACTCGACGGTGAGGTGGCGGCGGGACAGTTCCTTGCCGATCCGGGAGAAGGCCGGGTCGGTCACGTACACCTCGGAACTGAGCGGGAGTCCGTTCGTACCGAGGGCCGCCGCCTCGTCCTCGGTGACCGTCACCCGGTCCCAGTCGCGCAGGGCGGCGGGCAGCCCCTCGGGCAGCCGGTCCTCGCAGACGAGCAGCAGGCCCTCGCGGACCAGGCCCAGGGCGCAGTCCAGGTGTAGGACGTGCGGCAGCAGGGGCACTTGCTCGACGGTGTAGCCCTGCGGGGCGAGGTACTGGGCCAGCCACCGGTGGCCAGCGTCGTCGGAGGCCAGGCCCGACCGGCCGACGAAGACGTGCTTGCCGAGCACCACCACGTCACCACCTTCCAGGAACGGACCAGGCCCGTCCGACCCTTCCGGGAACGGGCCCGGTCCGTCCGCCCCCTGCGCCCCCTGCGCCCCCTGCGTCCCGGGCAGTCCGGGCAGTTCGGGCGTGGGCAGGGCGACATAGGCGGCGTCGCTCTCCATGACCCGGTCCCGCAGTACCGGGCGGCTGGGCAGCACCTCCAGACGGCGGTGCCGGAACCGGGGACAGCCCTCGATGACGTTGCCGCCCACGGTGAACCACGGGTCGCGCACGAAGAAGTTGGCGTAACCGGCCGCGCCCGCGGCCCGCTTCTCCGCCTCCGTCAGGAGCCGCGGCCGCAGCACTTCCACGCCGTACCGCTCCAGTACGGCCCGGAAGTTCTCGCGCTCCCGCTCCCAGGCGCGCTGCTGCTCGGGGTAGGCCTCCGCGAGGGTCCTGCCCCGCATGCCGAGGATGCGCTCACGCTCGTGACCGCTCAGAAACTGCACGGCCGGATCGTCGAACCCGACAACATCCGGGGCACGGAACTCGCTCCGGGCCAGCACCACCGTCCTCAGCGGAGCGAACTCGCTCTCCGTGTAAACGGGGTGTGAAGAAATCGACCGGACAACCATTTCCCAAGTCCTTTCGTGCGGAAGTTCCGCTCGCATTCCCAAACCAACACGAACTAATTTTATTGTCAAACTTGCCGTCGGGACCAAAGGCCTTAAATTCGCGGGCGACGCATTTTCGGGGCCGAGGCCCTGATATCCCGTGTTAGCTTCGAATTGTTTCGGGGCTTTTCGGAACTCGGCTCCGTTCAGAGCCTCCACTCCGCCCCGCCTTCCTGCCTTGCCCGCGCGCGGTCCGTCGGCGCGACACGCAACTCCGTACGCGTCGAACGCGCGCTCACTTCCGTCTTTCCGTCGAGAAGGGAACGTCTCGTGCTCGGCCACCCGAATCCCCGAACGGCCACCTCACCGACCGGGAGTCAGCCGGCGCCCACGTGGAAGCGATGGGCCATGCTCGCCGTCCTCTGCGCGAGTCTGCTGGTCATCGCCCTGGACACCACCATCCTCAACGTGGCGCTGCCCTCCCTGATCGAGGACCTGCGCCCCACCGCCCTCCAACAGCTGTGGATCAACGACATCTACGGGCTGATCCTGGGCGGTCTGCTGATCACCAGCGGCGCGGTCGGCGACAGGTACGGTCGCAAGCGGCTCTTCCTCGGCGGTTTCGTCCTCTTCGGCATCGCCTCCGCCGCTGCCGCCCTGTCCACGGCCGCCTGGCAGCTGATCGCCGCCCGGGTCCTCATGGGGCTGGGCGGGGCCATGGTGATGCCTTCGACCCTGTCGCTGATCCGGAACATCTTCACCGACGCCGCGGAACGCACCCGCGCCATCGGCATCTGGGCCGCCGTCGCCGGAATCGGTGCCTGCGCCGGGCCCCTGCTCGGCGGGGTGCTCGTCCAGGGCTTCGGCTGGTCGGCGGCGTTCTGGGTCAACGTACCCGTCGTCGCCCTCACCCTCGTCGCGGGCGTCCGGCTCCTGCCGGAGTACCGCGCCTCCCAGCGCGGCAGGCTCGACCTGTTCAGTGCGGCCCTGTCCATCGCGGGCGTCGTGGGCCTCGCCTGGAGCATCAAGCACGTGGCCAAGGGCGCCCCGACGGCCGCCGACGTCCTCGTCCTGCTGGCCGCGCTCGGGCTGCTCGGCTGGTTCGCCCGGCGCCAACTGCACCAGCCGGACCCCCTGCTGGACGTACGGCTGTTCACCCACCGGCCCTTCCTGGCAGCCGCCCTGGGTACGGCGCTGGCGATGCTCGCCATCGGGGCCACGTTGTTCCTGGTCTCCCAGTGGCTCCAGTTCGTGCACGGCCACAGCCCGGCGCAAGCGGGCGTACGAACCGTTCCCGCGGCCGTCGCGACGTTCGTCGCCGCCCTGTCGGCCCCACGGCTGATGCACCGCCTCGGGGTCCGCAGGACGATGGTGACCGGCCTGACCGTACTGGCCGTCGCCGCGCTGCCGTTGGCCTTCGCGTCCCCGCCGGTCGGCTATGCCCCGGTGGCCCTGCTGCTGGTGGCCATCGGTGTGGGCGACGGCCTCGTCGTGACGACCGCGGCAGCCGTCATGGTCGCCGCCGTCCGGCCGGAACGCGCGGGCCAGGCCGGAGGCGTCTCCGAGACGGCGTACGAGATCGGAGCCGCGCTGGGTGTCGCGTGTCTGGGCAGCCTCCACGGAGCGGTCTTCTCCCACCACATGACGGGTCTGCCGCTCACCGGCGAGGCGCTTCGCACCGCCACGGAATCCATCGGCGGCGCCGCCGAGATCGCGTCCCGGCTCGACGCGGACGCAGCCGCAGAGCTGATGGCCCAGGCCAGGCTCGCCTTCGACCACGCGCTGAACCTGACCACGCTGCTGACCGTCGGCCTGGCAGTGGCCGTCATGCTGCTCGTCCTGGAGCTCGTGCCCCGGGACTTCCGGGTCGACGCGGGAGACTGACCACCGCCGATCGGCGTCCCGGAATATCCGCTCCCCGGTTCCCGGAATTGCGTGCGCGTGGGTGAATAATTCTTTCGGAATGCAGTGGAGTCCGAGTTCCGGGAACCGGATCCGAAGACGGACGGCAAAATCAGGCATTCGCCGGAAAACTGACCTGGGGCAAGTGGCGGGCCAATATGCCTCCGGGTGCGAATTGCGTATCCTCGGCCCGCGCCGCACGGAGTACGGAAAACTCCGGCAGCCAGGCGCCGGACAGCGCATTTGCCCGGTCGGCCCCGGGCACCGTCAGATCCGCCGGGCGGCCCGCACGACGAAATCCGTATCGCCGCCGACCAGGAGCTGGTTCGCCGGGCTGCAATGGCGGCCCCGCATCGCGAACCGGTGGGCGCGTGCTGCCGGACATGCGTCCACCGCGCCCGCATTGGACGGCACCACTTGGCATGGGTTGCCGAGTCCAATTGGGTAGCGCCGCTGCAAGTGCTCGGTTGAGGATGGGGTGATGGATGCGCAGAAGGTGACCTTGCGGAAGATGACACCGGCGGAGTACCGGGCGGCGGCCGAGCACCGTGAGGAGGAAGCGGTGCGTGCGCTCGTCCGCTTCATGTCGGAGGAGCTCGCGCGGGAACGGGTCCGGAGCGGCACGGCCGCCTTCCTGCCGGACGGTCCGGACACCGCCGGCCACCATCTCGTGACGGCGCACAACGGTGCGGGCGAAGCGGTGGGCAACGCGTGGATCGGTCCGGACCCGGGCCAGGCCTCGGGCACCGACAGCTCGGCGTGGCTCTACGACCTCAACGTCCACGAGCCGTACCGGCGCCAGGGGTACGGCTCCGCGATCCTGGCCGCCGCCGAGGAACTCGTCGTCAGCGAGGGCAGGACGGCGCTCGCCCTGGACGTCGTCGGCAGCAACGAAGCAGCCATCGCCCTGTACCGCAGGAGTGGTTACGAGGTGTCGTCGATGTCGCTGCGCAAGGGGCTCGGAAGGCGATAACGGGTCGCGTCGGCCGGGCAGCACAAGCGCGGGGGTTCAACGGTCAACCGGTACGTGCCGCCCGTTCCGAGGAGCCCAGGGTGCGGCGGCCCTGCCCGGCGCTCCCGGACCGGAGAAACCGTGGGACGGCACAACGTGGTCGGGAGTGGCAACCGGGACCCGGTGTCCTGTCGTCCCTTGTGGCAGTAGCTCGACAGTGCGGCCCGTGGGCCGGTAGCCGGGGGCCGGCCGCGTGAGGACCGAGGGGCGATGACTGGATGACGATCAGCGGGCTGTTCTGGTTGTTCGTCGGAGTGGTGGGACTGTTCCACGTTGCCCTCGGCGTCGTGACGTTCGTCGTCGCCGTGCGGCGGAACAAGGAGCACCACCGCATCCTCCAGGAGGGGCACACGGCCCAGGCCCAGTGTCAGGAGGTCTCCTACGTGCACCACACCTCCTCCACCGGGCAGTCCCACAGCGAGCGGCGCCAGGTCGTCGCCTTCTGGACCGGGGACGGCCGGCCGGTACGCACCAAGGTCGCCACCCGGATCCCGTGTGCGCCCGGCGAGATCGTGCCGGTGCGCTACTTGCCCGAGCGCCCCGACCGGGCCGTGTCGGCGCGGGACGCTCCCGCGGGGTCGGTGCTCAACGGCGTCCTCGGCGCGATGATGGTGCTTCTGACCTGCTTCGGGCTGGCGGTCACCGCTGTCGGGTTCGGCATGCTCCTGTTCTAGGGCACCGCTTCCAGGGCACCGCCTCTTCCAGGGCACCGCCTGACGACCGACCGCCAAGTGTGCGAGGTCGGCGGGCAGGACGGCGCGGGCCGCGACCGGTCCCCGGTTCCGGTCGCGGCCCCGCTGACACGGCTGTCGGGGTCCGTCACGAGCCGCAGCAGCCGTCGGACTGGTCCTGCTCGGGTCCCGCTCCGGCCGGGACAGGGGCGGCGAGCGGGACGGTTACGGGCGCGGGGGCGCAGCAGCCGCCACCGTCCGCCTCCTGGGCGTCGGGGGTGTCGAACAGTCCGGCGCCGCCGCAGACTCCGGTCTCGGGCAGGGTGAGTTCGACGCGGTCGGCGGAGTCGAGGTCCCCGGCGAGGGCGGCGGCGACGGAACGTACCTGCTCGTAGCCGGTCATCGCCAGGAACGTCGGGGCGCGGCCGTAGGACTTCATGCCGACCAGGTAGACGCCCTGTTCGGGGTGGGAGAGCTCGCGGTGGCCGTGCGGGTAGACGGTGCCGCAGGAGTGCTGGTTGGGGTCGATCAGCGGCGCCAGCGCGACCGGTGCCTGGAGGCGTTCGTCCAGGCCCAGGCGCAGTTCGTCGAGGAAGGACAGGTCGGGCCGGAAGCCGGTCAGCACGATCACCTCGTCGACCGCGTCCAGCCGGCGCCCGTCCTCACCGACCAGGACCAGGCGGCCGTTGCCGTCACGCTCGATCGCCTCGGTGCGGAAGCCGGTGACCGCGTCCGCGTGCCCCTCGTCGACGGCCGCCTTCGCCGCCAGGCCGAGGGCGCCGCGCGCCGGGAGCTGGTCTGCGGTTCCGCCGCCGAAGGTGGAGCCGGAGATGCCCCGGCGCAGGATCCACACTCCCTTGGTGCCGGTGCCGGTGCCGGTGCCGGTGCCGGTGCCGGTGCCGTCCTCGGAGGTGGCCAGGTCGGCGAGGTCGGCGAGGGCGGTGAAGGCGGAGGCGCCGGAGCCGATCACGGCGGTGCGCCTGCCCGCGTACCGGGCGCGGACGGCCGGGTCCTTCAGGTCCGGGACGCGGTAGGTGATCCGGTCGGCCGCGGCCTTCTCGCCGAGGGCGGACAGCCCGCTGCCGCCGGCCGGGCCGGGCGTGCTCCACGTACCGGAGGCGTCGATGACGGCGCGGGCGAACAGACGCTCCTCACCGCCGTCGGTGCGGGTCAGGTGCACGACGAACGGCTGCTGCTCGCGGTCGGCGTCCACGATGCGATCGCGGCCGGTGCGGGAGACGCCGGTGACGGTGGTGCCCGTACGGACACGGTCGCCGAGGGCGTCGGCGAGCGGCTGGAGGTAGCGGTCGGCCCAGTCGCCGCCGGAGGGGTACGTGGCCGGATCCGGGCGTGTCCAGCCGGTGGGGGCAAGGAGCTTCTCGGCAGCGGGGTCGACGACCTCGCCCCAGGTGGAGAACAGGCGTACGTGCGCCCACTCGCGCACCGCTGCACCGGCCCGGTGACCGGCTTCCAGGACCAGGGGTTCGATGCCTTGCCCGACGAGGTGGGCGGCGGCGGCCAGACCGGTGGGCCCGGCCCCGATGACGACGACGGGCAGCTCGGTGGTGGTGGGCGCGTTCACGGCGACTCCTTGCGTGTTTCGACGTCTGTCGATGGCTTGCGCGGCTCAGCATGGCAGCTGTATCGATGGGCGTCAACATAGACATGTATCGAATTAGAGGGCTTGGTGGTGGAGCGCGCCGAGGTCTCTGTCTCCGGCGGCGGCCGGTGTTCCAGAGTCGCCCGCACGCCGTCGCGGGCGGCTCTGGCCGCCGACCGCTACCCGGCCTCCGGGTGCGACCCGCCCCGTACTGGTTCGACGTGTGTCAACATAGACGTATGTCGAATGCGAAGGTGCTGCCGCTGCTCGGGTCGGCCGAAGGCCAAGGTGTGGCGCCGTGCTGCCCGCCGCTGACCGAGCGCCCGATGACGGCCGGGGAGGCCGAGACCGCCGCGCGGATGTTCAAGGCGCTCGGTGACCCCGTCCGGCTGCGGCTGTTCTCGGCCGTGGCCTCGCACGAGGGCGGTGAGGCGTGCGTGTGCGACATCTCCGATGTCGGTGTCTCCCAGCCCACCGTCTCCCACCACCTCAAGAAGCTCAAGGAGGCCGGTCTGCTGGCCTCCGAGCGGCGCGGGACCTGGGTGTACTACCGGGTCGAGCCGTCCGTCCTGGCGGCGATGGGCAAGCTGCTGACGATGCCCGGCGCGGCCTGACCAACGACGCGACCAGGAGGGGGAACAGTGACGCACGGGCCGTTGAGCGCAGTGATCGTGCCGTTGACGGCGGAGCACGCGGATCAGGTGATCGCGATCTACCGGGCGGGGATCGACGAGGGCAACGCGACCTTCGAGACAAGTCCGCCGACCTGGGAGGCGTTCGACTCGGCGAAGCTTGCCGAACACCGCTTCGCCGCGCTCGACGAGAGCGGTGCGGTGCTCGGCTGGGTCGCCGCGAGCACCGTCTCCGACCGCTGCGCGTACGCGGGCGTGGTCGAGCACTCGGTCTACGTCGACCCTGCGGCCCGGGGTCGCGGCGTCGCTTCCGCTCTGCTCAAGGCCCTGGTCGACTCCACCGAGCAGGCCGGGATCTGGACGATCCAGTCCGGGATCTTTCCCGAGAACACCGCCAGCCTCGCCGTGCACGCCCGTGCGGGGTTCCGTGTGATCGGCACCCGCGAGCGCATCGGCAGGCACCACGGTGTGTGGCGCGATGTGGTCCTGGTCGAGCGGCGCAGCCCTGTCGTGTCCTGACGCTCCCGGGGCGGCGAACTCGGCGGAAGGCTGGGGGTGTTGTCCGTGAGGGCGGGGGACGTCCCGGGCGGTGACAGCCACCGACGGGGCCCGTGATGTAGCGGCCCGCTTCCCGCGAAGAAGGCCAACGCGGAAGCCCAGAACGAAGCCCAGAACAAGGCAGGCCGTCGGGACGCCGACGAGGCTGCCCTGTTCCGGCTTGCCTTCAACTCCTGTGCCTGTGGGGCGATGTGCTCGATCATGAGTGAATGACTGCCTTCTACCATGTGTGCTTCGTCGTCCCGGACATCGAGCGGGCGATGCAGGATTTTCGGCGTGCGGCCGGGGTCAACTGGAGCGATCCTCTGGCCGACCGGCTCGGTGAGTGGGACTACCGCATCGTCTTCACCACAGGCGGGCCGCCTTTCATCGAGCTCATCGAAGGGCCGTCAGGCAGCCCTTGGGACGCGTCGAAGGGGGCCAGGTTCGATCACATCGGGTTCTGGACCAGCGATGTGCGGCAAGGTTCCCGGCGTCTGGAAGACGAGGGCATGCCGGTGGACTTCTCCGGCTGCCCCTATGGCCGGCCCTTCGCCTACCACCAGGTCGACAGCATCGGGGCCCGGATCGAACTCGTCGACATCGGCAGGCAGGCCGGCTTCCTCCAGGGCTGGCATCCGGGCGGTGAGCCGATGCCCGCCATCGACGAGACGCCCACCAGCTGAGCCCGCGCCGCCTCCTCTGCCGTCACTGGGGCGGGCTCGCACCGTGCTGCCGCAGCGCGGCGATTTCCCGTACGGCGTCCCGGGCGGGGCGGCCGACGCCGATGAGGGTGGCCGATGCCGGGCCCGTCCAGTCGCCGTAACCCAGCAGGTGCAGCCGTGGCTCGTGCACCGCCCGGGTGCCCTCGGTGGGGATGCGTCCGCGTTCCCGGCGCAGGTTGAGCGGGGCGAGGTGGGAGAGGGCGGGGCGGAAGCCGGTGCACCAGATCACGGCGTCGACGTCCTCGGCGCTGCCGTCCGGCCACCGCACACCGTGCGTGGTGAGCCGGTCGAACATCGGCTTCGCGTCCAGGAGTTGGGCGTCGCGAGCGGCGCGTACCGGGGGTACGGCGACGATGTCGCCGAGTGCGGCCACTCCACCGGTGTCGGGGAGGCCCGCTTCCAGCGCCTGGCGGCGGGCGGTGGCCACGTCGAAGAGAGCGCGGCCGTCGATGGCGTCGGGCAGCAGGCGCGGTGGGCGCTGTGTCACCCACGTCATGCGGGCCCGGCCGTCGAGAGCGAGGTCGGCGGCGATCTGGGCACCGGAGTTTCCGCCCCCGACCACCACCACGTGCTGTCCGGCGAACTCGGCGGGGGACCGGTAGCGCACGGTGTGCAGCTGGCGTCCGGCGAAGTCCGCACGGCCCGGGGCGGCGGGCAGGAAGGGGCGGGACCAGGTGCCGGTCGCGCTGATCACCGCCGCTGCCCGCCAGGTACCGGTGTCCGCCTCGACGAGGAGCCCGCCGCCGTCACGGCGTACGGCCTCGACACGGGTGCCGTGCTGTACGGGCAGGTCGTACCGCTTCTCGTAGTCGCCCAGGTAGTCGACCACATGCCGGGCATCGGGGTACGTCTCGCCTGCCTGGGCGGGCATGAGCCGGCCGGGCAGGGAGGAGTGCTCGGCCGGGGAGAAGAGGTGCAGCGAGTCCCACATGTGCTGCCAGGAGCCGCCCGGCGACGCCTCGGCGTCCAGGACCACGAAGCTCAGGTTCCGTCGGCGCAGGTGGTACCCGGCGGCGAGCCCCGCCTGCCCGCCGCCGATCACCACCACGTCCAGGACCGTCATGACGGTGTGGTCACCTTGTCCGCGGCGAACTTCCCCCGCCAGGCCAGCGCCACGTAGACCAGGCCGATGAGGACGGGTACCTCGATGAGCGGGCCGACGACCCCGGAGAGAGCCTGGCCGGAGGTGACGCCGAAGGTGGCGATGGCGACCGCGATGGCCAGCTCGAAGTTGTTGCCCGCCGCAGTGAAGGCGAGGGTCGCGGTGCGGTCGTACGCCAGGCCCATGCCCTTGCCGAGGAGGAAGGTGCCGAAGAACATCACCGCGAAGTACACCAGCAGCGGCACCGCGATGCGTACGACGTCCAGCGGCTGGGAGGTGATCGTCTTTCCCTGGAGGGCGAAGAGGACGACGATCGTGAACAGCAGGCCGTAGAGCGCCCAAGGACCGATCCTCGGCAGGAACTTCGCCTCGTACCGCTCGCGGCCCATCCTCCGCTCGCCGAGGCGGCGGGTGAGGAACCCGGCCAGCAGCGGGATGCCGAGGAAGATGACGACGTTCAGCGCGATGTGCCACACGGAGACGTCGAGGCCCTGGCCGTCGCCGAGGTGCAGCCAGCGGGGCAGCAGGTCGAGGTAGAACCAGCCCAGCAGGCCGAACGCCAGCACCTGGAAGACGGAGTTCAGGGCGACCAGTACGGCGGCGGCCTCCCGGTCGCCGCAGGCGAGGTCGTTCCAGACGATGACCATGGCGATGCAGCGGGCCAGCCCGACGACGATCAGACCGGTGCGGTACTCGGGCAGGTCCGGCAGGAAGATCCAGGCCAGGGCGAACATGACGGCCGGGCCGACGATCCAGTTGACGACCAGTGACGAGGCCATCAGCTTCTTGTCGCCGGTCACGCGGTCGAGCCGGTCGTAGCGGACCTTGGCGAGGACCGGGTACATCATGACGAGCAGGCCGAGCGCGATCGGCAGGGAGATCCCGCCGATCTCTATCGCGGCGAGCGCGTCGTTCATGCCCGGGACCAGGCGGCCCAGGCCGAGCCCGGCTGCCATGGCGAGCAGGATCCACACCGCGAGGTAGCGGTCGAGCGTGGAAAGCTTCTTGACCACCGAGTCCTCCCCGGCCGGGGAGGCGGTGGCGGGGCCGGTGGCGATGCGGTCGGGCGCGGCCATCAGCAGGCCCTCTTGTTCTGGGCGGCGGTGCGGGCGGACGCGCCGAGTTCGGCGAACTGCCCTGCCAGCCCCTCCAGGACCTCGGGCCTCAGCCGGTAGTAGATGAACCGCCCGCACGGCTCGGTGTCCACGAGCCCCGCCTCGCGCAGCACCTTCATGTGGTTGGAGAGGTTGGTCTGCTTCGCTCCGGTCTCCTCCACCAGGTGCGTCGTACACAAGGTCTCCCGGGCCAGCAGAGTCACGATCTTCAGGCGGAGCGGATCGCCCAGCGCCCGGATCACATCAGGATCGACTGAAGTCAGCATGCGCTGATACTTTCACATCAGTCCTCGCTGATATCAGCGAGGGCTGAAGTCATCGGCGGCAGGGTTCCGCCGTGCGACCAGGGAGACCGATCACCATGGCCGACAAGCCGTCCGTCCTGTTCGTCTGCGTCCACAACGCCGGCCGCTCCCAGATGGCCGCAGCGTGGCTGACGCATCTGGCGGGGGACCGTGTCGAAGTCCGTTCCGCGGGTTCCAGCCCGGGTGATGCCGTCAATCCGGCCGCCGTCGAGGCCATGGCCGAGGTGGGCATCGACATCTCCCACGAGACACCGAAGATCCTCACGGTCGACGCGGTGAAGGAGTCGGACGTGTGCGTCACCATGGGCTGCGGCGACAGCTGCCCCGTCTTCCCCGGCAAGCGCTACCTGGACTGGAAGCTGGAGGACCCGGCCGGACAGGGCGTGGCGGCCGTCCGCCCGACCCGCGACCGGATCAAAACCCTGGTCGAGAACCTGATCGCCGACATCGCCCCGGCGAAGCGGGGATGACAGCGTGAGCGGGATACGCGACGTCGCCATCGCCGGTTGCGGCGTCGCCGGGCGCGCGGGCGTTTTCGGGATGTGAGCGGTGGGGGCCGAGCAACTCGAAAGGTCCCGGAGCTGGGCTGCTGTGGATGGGCCTACCCGAGACTGTTGATCAGTTGCTTGATGCGTGGCTGGTCGAGCAGTGAGTAGATCTGGGCGATCCGGCCCCTGGTGACCACGAAGGCCATGATGGCGACGGGCTGCTGGTTCGCATGGACGATGACGGCTGCGCAGCCGTTTGCCGTGATCGGCTCGAAAGTGGCGTGCGGAATGGCGAAGGTCGCTGCCCGCCGGGTCACGTTCTGCGGGCCGCGGATGGTGGCGGTGGCACCGGGCTTGGTGACTCCGCCGTCGGCGTGGAAGGTGATCTCGGGGTGCAGCAGAGCGAGGAGTGTGTCGAGGTCGCCGTCGCGAGATGCCGCGAAGAAGGCGTGGACCACCCTGCGTTGACTGGCGGGGTCGGTCTCGATCTCCGTCGGGTCCACGGCGTGCACGCGTTGTCGGGCACGGCTGGCGAGCTTGCGGGTCGCTTCGGTCGACTTGCCGAGCACCCCGGCGATCTCGCTGAACGGCATTCCGAAGGAGTCGTGGAGAACGAACGCGAGGCGCTCGGGCGGTGTCAGGCTCTCCAGGACGATGTGGAGTGCCAGGCCGACCTGTTCGGCAAGGAGAGTCTGTTCCTCTGGGCTCGGGGCCTGGTCGGATCGCAGGTGGAGTCCGGGACCGGTGGTGTCCGTGAGGGTTTCGGGGTGCGCGGCGCGGGCTCTGAGCCTGTTGAGGCATGTGCGTGAGACGACCGCGGTCAGCCACCCGTTGAGGTTGGTCACGGTCGTGAGATCGGTTGCGCCGGGGCGGCTGAGGCGTACCCAGGCATCCTGGACAGCGTCCTCGGCATCACCTCGGTTGCCGAGGATCCGGTGGGCCAGTGCGGTCAGCCGCTGACGGCTGGCCTCGAAGTGTCGGCTGAGCTGCTCGGCGGGGTCCATCGGTCACGTCCTCGTGTTGCGGGGTGTCAGTTCCCATGACACGCCTGCGACCGAGAACGTGACAGGAGCTCGATGTGACGACCCCGAAACGATCAGCACCCGCCCCGGATGCCCGCCGACGACGGCGGACGGCGCTCCTGGCGCTGTGTCTGGCTGGTTTCGTGATCCAGCTCGACGTCACCGTCGTCAATGTCGCCCTCCCCACGATTCAGCACGAGCTCGACGCGGCCACCGGCGCGTTGGAGTGGATCATCAGTGGTTACGCCCTCGGGCTGGCCGCGCTGGTCCCCGTGACGGGGGCACTGGGCGATCGCCTCGGACATCGCCCTGTCCTGCTGGCCGGTCTGGCCGCCTTCGGCCTCTGCTCCGCCGGAGCGGCCCTGGCCCCCAACCCTGCGGCGCTCATCGGCGCACGCGTCGGCCAAGGTGCCGGCGGAGCGGCGATCCTGGCGCTCACCCTCGCCGTTCTGAGCGACACCTACCCGCCCGCCCGGCGCGGTCACGCGATCGGCTGGTGGGCAGCCATCGGCGGCGTCGGATTCGGGGCGGGGCCGATCGTCGGCGGCCTGCTGCTCGCCGGCTTCGGCTGGTCAACGATCTTCTGGGTCAACGTCCCGATCGTCGTCCTCACGGTCGGCCTGATCCTGCGAGCGGTCCCCGGAACCGCCGCGGCCCACGCCCCGAGGCCGCTCGACGTGCCGGGCGTCGTCCTCGCGTCGCTGGGCCTGGCAGGAGTGACCTTCGGTCTGATCACCACGAGCGACGTTCCCTGGAAGCCCGTGCCGACCCTGCTTCCGCTGGTCTTCGGCGCCCTCGCCCTCGCGGCCTTCGTGCACTGGCAGCGCCGCGCCGGCGAGCCTCTCGTTCCCAGAGATGTCCGTGGCAACACAGCATTCATCAGCGCCTGCGTCCTCTACTTCCTCAGCTACCTCGCTTTCAGCGGCACGCTTTACTACGTCACCTTGATGTTCCAGAACCTTCTCGGCTGGTCCGCCCTGCGCACCGGACTGTCCTGGCTGCTGATGAACGCCCCGTTCCTCGTCGCGGCCCAGATGGCCGGAAAACTCGGCCAACACTTCACGCCACGAGCCATCGTCACCACGGGCTGCGCCACTGGAGCGCTGGGAATCGCAGCGCTGAGCACAGTGACACCCACCACCCCCTTCGCCCTTGCGGCGGTGGGATACCTGGTCGCTGGAGCCGGATTCGGCCTACTGGTTCCCGGGATCACGACCGTGGCCATGCGCGACGTCTCCGGCCCCGACACGGGTGCTGCCTCGGCGATGCTGAACTCCTCCCGCCAGCTCGGTACCGCGGTAGGACTCGCACTCGTCGCGGCCATGGGCACGGCGGTCACCCACCACAGCTGGAACGCGTCGCCCTACGGGCACACCCACACGTCCCCCGGCCCCATCCCGGTAGGAAACCTCCACGGAGTCCCACCACAGATGCGGGGCACAGCGAGCAACGCGTTCGAGCTCGGATACCACGTCGCCCTCGGAATCTGCCTCGCCAGCCTCCTGATCGCCGTATGGCTCTCAGCGCACGCGTTCACACCGCGCACCACACCCCTCGCAGCGACAGAAGCGAAAGAACCGATCCTGTGAACCACCCCAACGCCGCCCCCCACTCCGCGGCCCAACTCAAGGACGCCCAACTGGTTCGTCGGCCACGACGCCCCGGTCCGGGCAGTCGCCGCGCGATGTCAGCGCTCCTGCACCACAGCCCAAAGGTGGGACATGCCTTCGTGCAGACCGCTTCCGGGAACAAGCCGCACGGCACGCGCTGAATCAACCTCTCGGATCAGTACAGCTGGTCGGCGGCAGCCGCGTCGTCGGGCAGGGTGAGTTGGTGCCGGTGGAACGCGTAGTGCTGCGCCGGGTAGCGGTAGAGGTCGGCCACCGTCATGGTCTCGCGGAAGAACGGGTCCCAGCGGGAGGGGTAGCGCATGTCCCGGGCGAGCGCGGTCTCCGGCTCGGCGTCGAGGCGGCGGTGCAGATCGGCGATGACGCGGTCGAACCGCAGGACCATCCGCCGGTGGTTCCAGACCCGGGCACCGGCCACCGCGACCAGGAGGTTGATGACGTCGAACGGCCGGGTTCCGGCATTCAGCAGCCCCGCGAAGGACCGCCCGACACCGCGCGGCAGCCGCCCGAAGAGCCGCATCACGAACAGCAGCGGCGGGACGAGGAGGAAGCCGAAGAGCATGTGGAACAGCAACTGCTCGTTGGTCCAGCGGGTCCCCCTGGTGGGCATCCGTAGCTCCTGCGGCCGGGCGCCGTCCAGCAGCCGGCGGAAATCGGCGCGGGCGCGCTCCATCTCGTCATGGATCGCCTGACGGTCCACCGGCAGTGCACCGGGCATGGGACTTCACCGCCCTTTGATCCCCAGTCACCGACGGGTGGCTGTGTCCTTCGATGATGAGCCGCTGCGCTCCCGCGCGACAGAGCCGTATCCCCGTAGCGAAGCCTGTGCCGTCCGTCGTGACCGAAGTGCTTCCGGATCCCGTGTCCGTGCTCGTATCAGCAGCAGTCGCAGGCGGGGCGGCAGCCACAGGAGTCGCCGTTCTGATGCCGCATTGGCGGTGCGGCGGCCGGTGGTGCGCAGCAGCCCTTGCCCTGCCAGGCGTCGCGGCCTTCCTTCACGGCGAGGGCGGCGATGACGAGGGCGGCGAGGGGGTCGGCCCAGGACCAGCCGAGGGTGGCGTTGAGGAGGAGGCCCGCGAGGAGCACGGCGGACAGGTAGGTGCAGAGCAGGGTCTGTTGGGAGTCGGCGACGGCGCTGGCGGACCCGAGTTCACGTCCCGCGCGGCGTTGGGCCGAGGAGAGGAACGGCATGATCGCCAGCGACAGGGCGGCGATGACGATCCCCAGCGTGGACCGCTCCGCTTCCCCGTTGCCGGTGAGCGTGCGGACGGCGTCGACGCTGACGTAGGCGGCGAGCGCGAAGAAGGACGCCGCGATGATGCGCAGGGTCGTCCGCTCGCGGGCTTGCCGCGCACCGTGGTCGCGGGCGGAGAACTGCCAGGCGACCGCGGCGGCGGAGGACACCTCGATGACGGAGTCCAGGCCGAACCCGATCAGGGCGGTGGAGGAGGCGAGGCTGCCGGCGGTGAGCGCGACGGCGGCCTCGACGACGTTGTAGGTGATGGTGGCTGCGACCAGCAGCCGTATCCGGCGGGTGAGTACGTCCCGGCGGGCCGGGGAGGGGCCGTGGGATATCGGCAGTCCGGTGCTCATCTCAGCAGCACCCCTCGGTGCGGGTGCGGGCGGGGTTGGTGGTTTGTGGTGAGGACGGCGGGGCGGATCGGTTCGGCCGGGGCCTTTCCGACGTGGCTGGGGGCGTCGAGCCCGACGTGGCTGGGGGCGTCGAGGCCGGTGTCAGTGGAGAGCACGAACCTGACGGTACATGGAATCCTGAATTCAGGGAATGGTGAATCGTGGATGAGGTGCCAGAGCGACCGAGGTACGTGCTCCCGCCCGGTGCTGCGGCCGTCCTGGCTCGGTGCTGGGAGGATGCCCGACGGCCGCGCGCCTGCCGGTGGGGCGGAACGCTTCTGGTCCGTCAGTCCGTGGCGGCCGGTTTGGGTGCGGTTGGGGGCGAGAGCAGGTGTCGGAGGGAGCCGCCGCCGTGGAGCAGGACGCTTCCGAGCACGGTGAACGTCATGGCGTAGAGGGTGGTGTCGGCGTATTCGCCGTCGGGGAGGGCGTTGAAGGCGAGCAGGCCGAACACGATCGAGGTGGTGCCGCGCGGACCGAGTACGCCGACCAGAAGCCGTTCGCGCCAGCTGAAACCGGAGCCCAGGAAGGCGAAGAGGATGGGCAGGATCCGTACGACGGTGAGTGCGGCTCCGCAGAGCAGGAGCACGGGCCAGGGGACGCCCTCGCTGAGGGCGAGCACCACCGCGTTCCCGAAGAAGAACCACATGACCATCGTCATCATCGCGGTGGTGTCCTCGATGAGTTGGAAGTCCGAGGTCGCCGGGGGCGGCGCGCCCTGTCGGCGGACCGGTGCCTGCCGGACGTACCGGAAGGCGATTCCGCAGACGAACGCGGCCACGAAGCCGTTGCCGTCGATGGCGACCGCCGCCGTGTGCGCGACCAGAGGGGTGATCAGTACGAGCGTCCGCCGTGACTGGCCCGTCGTCCAGTCCGCGCGGTCGGCCCGGTTCATCAGCCAGGCGACCAGTGCTCCGACCATGGTGCCGACCAGAAGTGCCTTGACCGCGAACGGCACGGCCGTGCTCAGCGCCTGACCGGGTGTCTGTGCCTGGGACGTCGATCCTGCCAGCACGAGCGCGAAGACGAGGAGCGGCGAGATGATGCCGTCGTTGTAGCCGCTTTCGATGTTCAGGACGTTGCGGACCCTCGCCGGGATGCGCCGGTCCCGCAGGAGGGTCTCCGCCGGTGCGAGGTCCGTCGGTACGACGATGCACGCGATCAGCAGCAGTACGACGAGCGGCAGCCCGGGGAGCAGCCACGTGCCCAGCAGGACGGTCAGCCCCAGACTCAGCGGCATGGCGATCAGCAGCGCTCGGGCGGCGGAGCCGGGATCCTTGCCGAACAGTCGCCCGCCGGGCAGCTCGGTGGCGTCGACGAACAGCAGCACCGCCAGGATGACCTCGGCCACGTGCTGGGCGACCTCGGAGTTCATCGTGGCGGCGAGATGGCTGTGGGTGAAGACGCCGGTGAGGACGCCCGCCAGTACCAGCACCAGGGGTGCCCGTACGTTCCATCGTTCCAGCCGCCCGGCGACGAGCGACCATCCGGCGATCGCTGCGGTGACAACCATCAGGACAAAGATCATGGGTCTTCCATCAACAGGGAACGGGGGAATGCGCCGCGCGTCCGGCCGGAGGCGGAGGCGCAGACGAAGGCGGAGGTGCGGGGTGGTCGGAGGTCAGCGGGGGAGTGGTGGGGGCCGGTTCACCCTGTACGCGGGCGTCGGAGGTCCGCGCGTGCCACTGACGGGAACGGCGGAGGAGCCCGCACCCCGATGGCGGGACGAGTGCGCAACGCAGGTGCTGCGCAGACGCGCACCTCTGGACCGGAGAAACACAGAACACCCTTAATGTAGTAAATCGTAAATAGCAACTCTAAACGCCCTTTCAGGGCTTTGCGGGACGATACCGCGTGCGTGCGACGCGAACCCGCAGGCGGAAAACATCAACCGGTGCTCCACGAAGAAGTGTTGGGAACTTGCCTCTCGGGGCTGTCCCGGACCCACACCCCGGGATCGGCGGTCGCGCTTCTCGGGGGCCGGTCCGGGTGCGGAGTCCTTCTCGGTGACGACTGCCGAGGGTCGTCCGGTGCACAGGATGTGGGGCATGGCGGTGCTGCCGGTCAGCGCCGTCCCCCCCCCCGCTCGTACTGGTCCTGGAGGACTCCGTGAACCGTCGTGCCCGAACCGCCCTCGCCGCTTCCCTCGTTCTTGCCTTCTCCGCGGGCCCCCTCGCCGTTCCGGCGTTCGCCGGGGCGCGCCCCGCCGCCGTGGCCCCGGACATGGCATCCGGCCCCGACGTCGCCGCGTTGGAGAAGGCGCTGGAGGGGCTTCCCGACCAGGTGGCCACCTCGGCGGTCGTCCGGGTGGGCGGCCTCGGGAGCTGGCAGGGCAGCGCAGGGGTGCGGAACCTGCGGAACGGAGCCGAAGCCCTGGAGAACGGCCGCTTCCGGGCCGGGTCCACCACCAAGGTCGTGACCTCCGCCCTCGTACTTCAACTGGCCGCCGAGGGCCGCGTCAGCCTCGACTGCACCGTGCAGCAGTATCTGCCGGGCCTGCTCACACCCGACTTCGCGCCCGTGACCGTACGGCAGTTGCTCAACTTCACCAGTGGACTCCAGGCGGGCCGCACCTTCGGGGACACCGTCGAGGAGGAGTTCCCGCACCGCTTCGAGACGCTCACCCCGGAGGAGGTCGTCGCGTCCTCCGTGGCCAAGGGCCCCGCCCACGCGCCCGGTGCGCAGCAGGTGTACGGCAACATCCACTACCTCGTGCTCGCCATGCTCGTCGAGCGGGTGACCGGCGATTCCTACCCGCACCAGGCCCAGGTGCGGATCTTCAAGCCGCTGGGAATGCGGCACACGTCCTTCCCGTCCGGTCCGGACCCGCGCCTCCACGGCCCGCACAACCGTGGGTACGAGGAGATGGAGGGCCGGCTCGTCGACGTCACCGAGTGGAACATGTCGGACCGCAGGGGCGCCGGGGACATGATCTCCACGGTGGCCGATCTGGAGCGGCTGCTCGTGGGGTTGTTCCGGGGGAGGGTCGTGCCGCAGCCGCAGCTCCAGGAGATGTTCACGATTCCCGGCGTGCCGGGCGCGCGGATGGGCGCAGGGCTGGAGAGATTCGTGGTGAACGGCCGCGAGGTCTGGGGCAAGACGGGGGCACGGCCCGGCTACCACACGGTCCTCGCGGCTACCCGCGACCTCTCCCGCACCGTCGTGTACTCGGTGACCGCGACCGATGCCAAGAACAACGGGCTCGGCCTCGCCCAGCGCTTCGCGTTCCCGGCCTTCAACCGCTGACCCGGTCGGGGCGGGCCGCGTCACGGGTGACGCCGTGGGAAGTGAGCCGCCCTGCCGCGTGGGCGCGTGCCACCTCGGATCAATCGAGATCACCCGGCCCACCTGGGAGCCTTGTGCGCGGACCGACTCGCCGGGGCCACCTTCGCGCACCGGCTCGACGGCAGATGGATTCAAGCAGGCGCGAAAGGATTGCCACGCGTGCACCGCGCCAACGACTGTTGTCCCGGTTGTTGTTCCGGTCCAGGTCACCTTGACCTACAGCGGAGCCACATACAGCAGGTGCCTCCACTACACCCCCGGCCCGGGGGGCCGCATCGGCGTCTGCAGCATGTCGGTGACGCTCATAAGTTTGGTCTGGCGGGGCGAATGCTGAGCTGACGTGAGCGGGGGTGTCGCCCACGGGCGACGCGTCGCCCGTCCGGCCAACAGAGTCCGGGCTGCCACGGTGAGTGGTGGCCCGGACTCCGGCATGTAGGTTCCGCTCCGCGGAGAGGGCTGGCGAGAGGCGTTCGTCCGGCGGATCAGGGAGCGAACTTGGGCTCGACCGCGGCGAGGGTCGGCCAGTACTCATCATCATGTTGACCGCCCCCGGCAGGCAGTGCTGGAGTCGGCCCGTGGACAGCATCCCCGCCAACCGGCGCCTCTGGAACCAGATCAGCAGCTCCTACCAGCACGCGCACGACCCGCAGATCGGCGCCGCGCCCCGGCTGTGGGGCATGTACTCCATCCCCGACGCGCACCTGCGTGCCCTGGGCGACGTCACCGGCAAGCGCGTACTCGAACTCGGCTGCGGCGCAGGTCAGTGGTCCAGGGCGCTTGCCGCCGAGGGTGCCCGCGTGGTCGGGATCGATCTGTCAGATGCCCAACTCGCCGCAGCTGCGGGCGCGATGGGGGTGAGCCGATACCCACTGGTGCAAGGGGCCGCCGAACAACTCCCCTTCGCCGCCGACAGCTTCGACCTGGTGTTCTGCGACTTCGGCGGGCTCAGCTGGGCGCCCCCGCACCGTGCCGTCCCGGAGGCCGCACGCGTCCTGCGCCGAGGTGGACGCCTGGTGTTCAACGTCGCCAGCCCCTGGTTCGAGGCCTGCTACGACGAAGCGGCCAGCCGCGTGACCACGACGCTGCGGAAGAACTACTTCGGGCTGAACACCATCGCCGAGGGCGACGGCGCGACCAGCTACCAACTCACCTACGGCGACTGGGTCAGGGCCCTGCGCGGTGCGGGTCTCGTCATCGACGACCTCATCGAGCCGCGCCCCGAACCCGGAACACCCAACGGCTACAACGAGACCGACCCGCCCGACTGGGCGCACCGCTGGCCAGCGGAACTGCTCTGGGTGACCCACAAACCGTGAGTTCCGTTGCGTGAACCGATCGGCCGAGCCCCTTTCCGTCGGCTCTTCTGGAGGAGCGCTGCCCAAGTGGTACCGAGGCGCGCGCGGGCGTTGCCGCCCACCCGAGCGAAGAGCACGATGGGAGGGAGTCGCCGAAGCTGATCCGGCGACGGTGTGGGGGAGTTCCGCTGCCCGGGAGATGCAGGGGGGAATTCTGGTGCGGTTTTCTACGGGTGCTGTGCGCGACTACATTCCCAACGGGTGCGGGGGCCCGGACCTTCCGGCCACCGTTCCGGAAGCCCGTGCTTTCGCCACGGTCTTCGAGCTGGCCGGACATCGGCTCTTCAGTCACTGGGAGAACAAGGACGTCTGGGGTTCCGACTTCCGCGAGGCGCGCGGCGGGGACCTCGAACCGCAAGGCGGCAGCGACCTCGTCGAGCTCTACTTCTTCGCCGGCCACGGGATCTGCCAGCGGTCGCCCAAGGCCACCGACCCGGACTTCCTGGTGGTGTGCAGTCCGTCCGGGCAGCCGAACGTCGTCACCATCGGCAGCGAAGTGCGTTGGGGGAACGCGCGGAACGGTATCCAGTACGCGGTGATCGACGCGAGCTGCCCGATGGACCTCGTCTCGTTGCCGAACTCCTGGTTCCCGGTCTTCCGGGGCATGCACATCGCGCTCGGGCACTCGGGAAACCTGTCGGCGGACACCCTGGACAGCATCGACCGGGGATTCGCCTTCGCTGTCCGCGCCGCCGGAGGCTTCTGGCTCTTCCCCCACCAGAGTGTCGGCGACGCCTGGATGGACGCGGGCACGATCGACATCCAGCCAGGGTGCAGCGCGGTGGCGCTGGCAGCCGGTGAGTCCCGTGAGGACGCCATCTGGCGGCGGGACAACGAAACGATCGGTGTGCACAGCACCTTCAACTTCACCCCGGCCTGGTTCGCCTGGAAGTGGCGGACCCGATGACCGGCACACCAGCCGCAATCGTGGAGGTGGGACGATGACGCCGGCGGATGCCCACGACGACAGTGACGAGGCGGACATCGCGGAGCTGTGCCAACTCGGCGAGTCGGCACTGGGGCTGAACTTCGAGGCGGTGGAGCGCACCGGAGGCATCCAGAACATGTTCGGCATCCGCACCCGCAACCTCCTCTTCAGCAGGCGCCTGGACTCGTTGACCTACTTCGTGCAGGACGACCGATTCGGTGTCGGCCGCGAGCTGGGCGTCTTCGAAGGGCCCGAGGAGGAACTGCTGCGCACCTGCCGTACGGTGCTCACCTCCCTCGGGGTCCCCGAGGCGGAGATCGCCCGTCAGGGCATCGTGCGCGAGCAGACCCAGGTGGCCCGGTACGACGCGGAGTCCGGCCGTCCCGAGGTCGAGGAGCCGCAGCCCGGCAATCGGTTCGCGCGCGTGGGCAGGTGCGTGGACGGCCACCCCGTATGGCAGTCCGGCTGTCTGCTGGGCCTGACGGCGGACGGGCGCATCGGTCATCTGCAGCTGCACTGGCCGCAGCTGCCGGGCCCGGCGGTCGAGGAACTGCGCGCTCTGGCCCGCCGGGTCGACCGGGGCTGGCGCCCCCCTGAGCTGGAGGGCGCGGAACCGGAGTCCGTGGAAGCGGGGATCACCCACTCCACGGCGGTCGGCTTCCTCCTTGACGTCTATCCCGCCATCCGGATCGTCTACGCGCCGACCACCGAAGGCCTGGGCCGCAAGCCGGTGCGGCATGTGAACCGGTACGGCGAGGACCTGCCCGCTCCCCGTACCCACGGCTGGGACCTGGAGAAGACCGTCCCGAGCACCGCACGTCCTGCCCCGACACCTCAGGAGCCGTAGGGCGCCTCCGAGCCCGCGGCCCGGCCGGGCGGGAGCTGGTGCCGGTGCCGGGGTCGGTGCCGGTCCTGATGACGGCCCACCTTGGAGACGGTGCCCTTCAAGGTGGGCCGGTCGACGTCGACGGCGCGTCGTCGGGCCCTGTCAGGCGGGCTTGTGCGGGTTCCCCAGGTAAGGGAAACCGGTGCGCAGGTCGGTGTGGGGCCGCAGTCCGTCGTGGGGCACGGTGCCGTTGCTCAGCTGGGCGATTCCCATGTTGATGACGTCGTCGGTGAGGTTGCGGCCGTTGGGGAACCCTTCGGCGCTGGTGCGGTCGTACGTCAGCAGGTCGGGCAGCAGGCTCTCCGCGAGCGCCTTGGCACGGTCCCCGGGGTGGCCCGCGTGCTCGAAGACGTACGTGAACTTGTCGAGGAAGCCCTCGCGGTCCTGGGACGGCTCCTGCTGGTTCCAGACGCGCTTGTCGTCGTCGTCCTGGTTGAAGGTGGCATCGATCGCGGGCCGCCCGGCCCGGTCGCCCTGGACCAGCCGCCCCTCGTGCGGAACCAGGACCCTGGCCCAGACGCCCACCCGCGGGCCGGGACCGAGCGCGCTGTTGGGGACCTCCAGCACGATGCCGAACACGTTCTTGTCGGCGAAGAAGTCCTGGCCGGTCCACTGGAACTTGTTCGCCGCGCCGACCGGGTCGGCGAAGAACGGGTCGCTGCGGAGCCCGGCGAAGAACCTGAAGCCGCCGGCCTCGGTGATCCGCGGCTCGGAGCCGAAGGTCACCGGTGCGTCCAGCAGGAGCGTGTCCCCCGCACCGGGGTTGGCAGCGGCCTCCCGGCCGGTCGCCAGTTGCAGCCTCGCGGTCTGCCTGTTCTCCCGCACCGGCGAGAAGCGGATGCGGAAGGCTATGTCGGTGACCGCGTCGCCGTCGGTGTCCACGCCGATCTCGTAGACCGACTCGTGGTCGACGGCGTCGTCGGTGATCGGTGAGGTCGGGTTGATGTCGACCACGAGAACGGTCCTGCTCGCGTCGCCCGGCTTCTGGAACACGTAGAGGTCGGTGATGTGGCTCCTGGGGTCCATGCTCGTGGGGCTGATGCCCAGGCCGGAGACGTGGTGTGCCATGTCGCGACTCCCATCGGGTGGCTGTGCGGACCGAGCTGCGCGGGGGTGCGGTGGAGCCGTGGCGGTTCGCCGTCCCTCAGGGCGCGAGGGACGGCGAGAGCAACGATCTGCCTGCCGTCGGCGGGTGTACATCCGTCATCAGGCGTATTCGCCGAGGACGGCAGGTGGGCGCCGGCCGAGCCTGGGGAGGGGTCCGTCTTGCCCGGGACGGGTCAGAGGCGTACGGTGACAGCGAAGCTAAAGATTAGCTTGCTAAGTAATTGAGAGGTGAAACGCCGTGACCGAGTCCGGACGCATCGACACCCACCACCACATCGTTCCGCCGCAGTACCGCGACTGGCTGCTCTCTCACGGCGAGACCGCCGGCGGGCTGCCCGTCCCGCGCTGGGACGTCGACACCGACCTCGCCTTCATGGACAGCCGGCGCATCCAGGCCGCGGTGCTGTCGGTCTCCACCCCCGGCACCCACCTCGGCGACGACGCCGAGGCCACCACCTGGGCCCGCAAGGTCAACGACTACGCCGCCGAGATCGTCAAGGACCACCCCGACCGCTACGGCTTCTTCGCCACCCTTCCCCTGCCCCACGTCGACGGTGCGCTCGACGAGGCCGCCCGCGCCCTGGACGAACTCGGCGCCGACGGCATCGTCCTGCTCGCCAACCACCGCGGCACCTACCTCGGCGACCCGGCCTTCGAACCGCTCATGGCCGAACTCGGCCGCCGCGGCACCACCGTCTTCATCCACCCGGCCGAGCTGCCCGGACCGCTCGTGCCCGGCGTACCGCCCTACGCCGCGGACTTCCTGCTCGACACCACCCGCGCCGCGATGAACCTGGTCCTGTCCGGTACCACCGCCGGCCACCCGGACATCCGCTTCGTCCTCTCCCACGGCGGCGGCTTCGTCCCGTACGCCGCCCACCGCATCGCCCTCAGCCTCGAAGGCCATCAGCAGGTCACCGGGGTCCAGCCCGTCATGGACCACGAAACGGTCCTCGCCGAACTGCGCCGCTTTTACTTCGACACCGCACTGAGCGCGAACCCCGACACGCTCCCCACCCTCCTCACCTTCGCCGATCCCACCCGGATCACCTTCGGCAGCGACTTCCCCTACGCCACCCCCGCGATCTCCCGCTACTTCACCGAGCAACTCGACGCCTACCACCTCGACGACAGCCTGCGCACCGCGATCAACCACGGCAACGCCCAGGCCCTCTTCCCCCGGCTCGCCCGCTGACAGGCGGACACCTCCCAGGCCGGAGGTTTCCGGTCATGCCGCTTGCGCGTCCTCACCCGCCAGGAACGGACGCAGCAGCGTGAGCAGGGCGCGCGGGCGGTGCAGCGGAATGATGTGGCCACAGTCCTCGATGACGTGTCCGGTGAGATCGTCGGCGACCGGGCGGAGCTGGCGCTCCAGCGCGGCACCGACGGGCCGGGCGCCCAGCGCCATCGTCGGAACCGTCAACCGGGCGGCGGCGACCGCCTGCCCGATCTGCGCCGCGCTCTCGGGCAGCGCCCGGTAGTACGCGAACGCACGGCTCAGCGCCTCGCGGCCGGTGTACGCGCGGACAAAGGCGTCCCGGAGCGCGGGACGCACCCCGTCGCCGAGGGTGCCGGAGTTCAGGAACCAGTCGACGTAAGCGGCCTCGTGGCCCTCCAGCACGGTCTCGGCCAGGCCGGGCGCGGCGGAGTGGAAGCCGAACCACCACGGCGGCCCGCCCGCGAGGAAGTCCTCGGCGCCGGGCAGCGCGCCCAGGAGGGACTCCATGACGACCAGACGCCGTACGAGGCCGGGGCGCCGCATGGCGAGCAGGAACGCCGGCGCGGCGCCCGCGTCGATGCCCACCACGGCGGTCGAGGACACCCCGAGCGCGCCGAGAAGTGCTCCGGCGTCCTCTGCCAGGGTGCCCGCGTCGTACCCGGAGGCGGCCGGACCGCTCGCGCCGAACCCGCGCAGGTCCGGCGCGATGACGCGGTAGCGGTCGGACAGATCGGCCATGACGTCCGTCCACAGTTCCCAGGTGTGCGGGAAGCCGTGCAGCAGCAGGACGGCAGGGCCCGATCCGGCGAGTGCGACGTTCAGTTCGACGCCGTGGACGGAGACGCGCCGCAGTTCAGGCATGAAGGGGCTCCAGGAGCATGGTGAGGAATGGTGACCAGGTCACGCTAGGGAACTAACCTGGTCCCTCCAAGACGGCACTTTCCCTTCAGGTGGTGAGCCCGGAGTGACCACATCAAAGCCCGGCAAGGCCGGCCGACGCCCCGGTGAGCGGGGCGACCTGCTGGATCCGCGCTGCCCGGTCCGCCAGTTGCTCGACCGGATCGGCACCAAGTGGACGTCGATGGCGGTCAAGGTGCTGGCCGAGGAGGCTCCGCACGAACTCCGTTTCGCGGAACTGCGGCGCCGTATCCCCGGCATCTCGCAGAAGATGCTCTCCGTGACCCTCCAGAGCCTGGTCCGCGACGGCCTGGCCGCACGCCGAGTGGAACCGACCGTGCCACCCGCCGTCCACTACCGCCTCACCGAACTGGGCTTGTCCCTCGAAGAACCGCTCGCCGCCCTGCGGACCTGGGCCGAGACGAACATGCCGGAGATCGACCGCCACAACCAGGTCGCGGACGAGTCGTTCTCCGTCTAGGGCCCGGACTGTACGCGCTGATCACAGCGGTCTCTTCAGAAAGCCGACAGCCACAGTGGCCGGCTTCCCGTGCGCCCACGTGAGGGTCGCCTGAGACGCGGCGGTAACCGGTCCACGTTTCGGAGCGCATGCCCGTGCCCTCCTGGTACGTACGGTGATAGCCCTCGTCCGTAAACCACGGCGGTACGTGCATACGGCGGAAGTGCCAGGGGCGGGGTAAACCCAGGACTGACGCGGTTCGGGGCCGCAGCCCTTATCTTCGAGGCCACCCACCACGATCCCGCACGCCGTGTGCGGAATTACCAAGGGAGGCACGGCATATGAAGAGGAAAGCCGCTGCGGTTGCGACCGGAATCGTCCTCGCGGGAAGCCTGCTGGCCACGGGCACGGCTCCGGCAGCCGCCGAAACCCGCGCGGCGACGGACTGCCCGTCGGGCTGGTTCTGTGTGTGGTCCGGCCAGAACTACACAGGACGTATGCAGAAGGTGGAGGGCCCGAACGACAACCTCACGGGCTTCCCGGTCTTCCAGAACTTCAAGTCCTGGTACAACCGGGGCAAGTCCTGCGACTTCAAGTGGTTCTCGCTGAGAAACGGCCAGGGTGACAGCAACGTGGTGCCGCGAGGGGTCAAGAAGACGGACAACGCATCCCACTACATCGAATCAAACAGGTGGGTCAACTGCCGTTGAGTAGAGCGGTCGTCGTCTCTGCTCAACCAGTCCTGAAGGCTGGATGTAGCCACCGGGGGCAAAGCTCGCCGGGCCCCGGAACCAATGAGTTCCAGGGCCCGGCAGGACAGCGGTGGTCTCACTTCAGTTCTGCACGCTTGCGTTTGACGGCGATGTGCTGGAACAGGAAGAAGTAGAGCTTCACGTACTGTCCGACGAGGATTCCGTTGATGATGGTGCCCTCGCGGATGAAGTGCGGGGAGCCGAGGCAGAACAGGCCGACCGCCGCCGAGGTGACCAGCAGCGTGCAGTCGAAGGCCGTTTTGATGTTGCCCCACTTCCAGCCCGTCCGCTTGAAGACGGTGTTGACGAACATGTCGATCGGCATGAGCACCAGGTTGGCCCGGATCATCAGGAACAGGCCGAACGCCAACGTCGCGTCCGCGAACACCAGGAGCAGGAACTTGGCGGCGTAG
Organism: Streptomyces sp. NPDC004111; assembly: GCF_042874215.1. NCBI lineage: Bacteria > Bacillati > Actinomycetota > Actinomycetes > Kitasatosporales > Streptomycetaceae > Streptomyces > Streptomyces sp. NPDC004111. Next base: position 176,478 of record NZ_JBIAMU010000003.1, on the reverse strand, counting down.
GAGTCCACCACGACCCAGTGCGTCAGCTTCAGGTTCAGGTCGAGGAACGTCGCCAGCGCGAAGGCCGGGATCAGCGACAGGAAGTTCCTGAGCTGGAAGCCCTTCGGCATGACCAGATAGGTCAGCAGAAGCATGATGAGTTCGAGGAGGAAGTTGAACGTTCCCTGACTCATCGCGGGGAACACCACGGTCATGGTGCGGGTGAGGCTGCTCTGCGGTGAGATTCCGATACTCGCCTTGATGGCGAGGCTGACGCCGAGCGTCAGCAGGTAGATGCCGATGGCGTACGTCGCCCACCGCCGCGTCAGACTTCCGGTGTCGACAACTCCGATTTCCTCTTCGTGCTGCAGCACGGACTTCTCCTCTGGCTACTGACCGGATGGGAAGCGTTCGTCAGACCATGAATCCGAAGCGGTCGAGGGAGATGAAGAGGGTCAGCAGCTTGTTGACGACCGGCTCGCCCTCGTTGCGATTGCCCAGCTTCTCCAGGGCCGCGTCGATCGAACGGGTCGCCGAGACCAGTTCGGAGAGGTCCATGTCGGCCATGACGCCGTAGATGTCCAGGGCCAGCTCGGCCCTTACCTGGCGGTCCTCGGTGACCAGGCAGCCGCCGACGAAGGTGTCCAGCTTCGTGAGGTTGTCGTGCATCTCGGCGCTGTCGTTGCCGACCACCACGAAGTACGCGAAGGGTGCCGGCCAGAACGTCGAGACCGCGCCGCGGTCGATCGACACGCCCTTGAACAGCCCGTTGACCACGTGGCGTTCCCCGTCCGCGTAGCGCTGCACGACCGAGATGCGGTTCAGCGTGACGCCGTCCACCTCGGGAACGATCAGCCCGTCCCGGAACGGAACCCAGATCTCCTGGGCGAACTTCAGGTGGCCGCGCCCGTAGACGTCGAACAGGAGGACCTTGGCCCGGGTTCCGTCGGGCGAGACCTCGATCGGTGCGAGATCCAGCTGCTCCGGTGCCAGACCGGCGAGCCCCGGCCTGGGCTCCTTCACCATGCCGGAGTAGTCCAGCTCGGCCGCCTTCAGGAGCTTGCGGTCCTGGGCGACGAGCTCGCCGCCCTTGAACACGTACCGCGGATTGATCCTGGAAAGGCTGTCGGTCAGCACGATGTCGGCGTACCGGCCCGGGGCGAGGGAGCCGAACTCGTTGTCCATGGCGAAGGACCGGGCGGAGTACAGCGTGCCCATCTTGATCGCCTGGATCGGGTTGATGCCCATCTCGACGGCCAGCGAGATCACCCAGTCGATGTGGCCCTTGGTCAGTACGCGGTCGACCGAGATGTTGTCCGCGCACAGCTGGAAGTTCTCGGCCGGCCAGCGGCGCTTCACGATGGCCCGCAGCATCGTCCTGATCACTTCGGGGCTGCCCACCCCGAACTTGATCTGGGTCCGCAGGCCGTAACGGACGCTCTTCTCGATGTCGTCCTCGTTCCAGACGTCGTGATTGTTGTGGGCTCCGATCGCGGGCATGTAGTTCAGCTCCGTGTCCGAGAGCGCCGTCACACCCCAATGGCTGTTCACCCAGCCGCCGTTCGCGCGCCCGAGCGCGGACCTGCGGAAGTCGTCGTCGTTGCCCGTCATGTACGAGAGGTGGGCGAGCTCGCCCAGTCCGATCACCGGGTCCATCTTCAGCATGGCCTCGGTCACCTCGACCGACGTCTTCTTCCCCGGCGCGAAGGCGTAGATCCGGTACGGGAGTTTCTCGTAGTCCTTGAACAGGGCCCGAGCCGCCTCGATCGCCTCGCTGCCGGCCGCGCTCGCGAAGTCCAGGGTCTCGGCGAAAATGGTCGTCGTGCCGCTCGGCACGATCGCTTCACCGAAAGCCGCCGGGTGCGCCAACTGGGCGTCGAAGTGCAGGTGCGTGTCGATGAGCCCGGGAATCGCGTACAGGCCCTGTCCGTCGAAGACTTCGCGGGCACGCACGATCGATTCGTCGGGGTTCAACGCGATGATGCGCTGCCCGTGGACGAGAATCGACCCCTGAAAGACCGACTCGCTGTGGACATCCAGAATGTACAGATTCCGCAGCAGCAGATCGGCCGTCTTCTCCCCGTGCAGGATGGCGAAGACGGTCCGGACGTGCTCGTCGTGCGCCGGTACGGAATCCGTGCGGTCGGCCTGGCTCTTCTGCTTGTTCTGGATCATGTTTTTCCTCGCCTCGTCGTGCGCCTGTTGCCAACTCCCCTGTCGGGTCCGGAAGTCGGTTCTGTGCGGTGAGGACATGGAATTGCAGAAGACCGTTGCTGACAAGCAGCCGTTTTCGCACGGACCGTACTCTTTTTGTGTACGGTCGCGTTCGGGAGGCCGTCATGCTTCACTCACGTTTGCTGCAGTACATCGACGAGGTGGCACGCTGCGGGTCCATCCGGGCGGCCGGGGCACGGCTCCACGTCGCACCGTCGGCCATCAACAGACAGCTCCTGCTCCTTGAGAAGGAACTCGGCGAGGCACTGTTCGAGCGAATGCCGCGCGGAATGCGGCTCACGCCTGCCGGTGAGGTCCTCCTCGCGCACGCGCGCAGGACCATGCAGGACTACCGCGAGGCCGTGGCCACCATGCGCGACCTCCATTCCCTGCCGAGCGGGGAGGTGGTGATCGCCACGATGACCGGGCTGGCCAGTGGGATCGTCGCTGCCGCCGCGGAGAATTTCTACGCCCGATATCCGGAGGTGCGGATCTCGATCAGGGCGATGTCGGGCCACGACATACTGCGGGCGATATTGAACGGGGAGGCCGATCTCGGACTCGGATTCAACGTGCCTTCGTCAATGCAACTGGAGATCTGCTGGCAGTTGGCCACCCGGCTGGGGGCGGTGCTCGCGCCGACACATCCGCTGGCCGCCATGGAATCCGTTCCGCTGGCGCACTGTGCGGCTCATCCACTGATCTTCGCCGACCGGTCGATGGTGATCCACGGAAATGTCGCGGACACCTTCACCGAGGCCGGGATCAGCGTGGAGCCGGTGTTTCACACCAACTCCATCGAGACGATGAAACGACTCGCCGTCTCGGGCGACGCCATTGCCTTTCTCAGCAAATTCGACATAGCCGAGGAGCGCCACAACGGAACCCTCGTGTTCCGGCCGGTCCGCGACCGGGCGTTCAGCAACAACATTCTCTCCCTCGTCCGCCGCGAAAGGCACGGACACGGGCTGGCCGCGCTGCTGTTCGCCGAGGAGGTCCTGGGGACGCTGGACTCCGTGGTCACCCGCCCGTCCGCGTGAGACCGCGCCCGTTCCTACGGCGGTGAGGCCGGCAGCGCTCCCGGAGACGCATCCCGGGTGCCGCCCTCGCTCAGCCCGGCCGCCGCCGGGTCCAGCAGGCGGGCGAGGAACGAGCGGGTACGGGCGTGCCGCGGCGAGCCGATCACCTGGTCCGGGGTGCCTTCCTCGACGATGACCCCGCCGTCCATGAAGACCACCCGGTCCGCCACCTCCCGGGCGAAGCTCATCTCGTGCGTGACGACGAGCATCGTCATCCCCTCGTCGGCGAGCGACCGCATCACCGCCAGCACGTCGCCGACCAGCTCCGGGTCGAGTGCCGAGGTGGGTTCGTCGAAGAGCATCAGCCGCGGGTCCATCGCCAGTGCGCGGGCGATCGCCACGCGCTGCTGCTGGCCGCCGGAGAGCTGCGCGGGATAGACGGACTCCTTGTCGGTGAGCCCGACGCGGGCCAGCCGGTCGCGGCCGATCCGTGCGGCCTGCGTCCTGTCCCGGCCCAGTACCCGGCGTTGCGGCAGGGTCAGGTTCTCCAGGGCGGTCAGGTGCGGGAAGAGGTTGAACGACTGGAAGACCATGCCGATGCCGCGGCGCACCTTGTCGATGTCCACGTCCGGGTCGGTGACCTCGTCGCCCGCCACCAGGACCGTGCCCGACGTGGGCTCCTCCAGCAGGTTCACACAGCGCAGCAGGGTCGACTTCCCGGAGCCCGAAGGGCCGATGACGCACACCACTTCGCCGTACGCGACGGTGAAGTCGATGCCCGACAGGACTTCCAGGGCGCCGAACGACTTGTGCAGGTCGCGCACCTCGATGGCGGGCTCAGTCCGGGGCCGGTTCTCGGGTTCCGCCGTGGACGGCATGTCGGTCACCGTGTTCACCTCGCCCTTGACGTACGTGCTTCGAGCCGGCGGACGAGATGGCCCAGCGGCAGAGTGATCACCAGGTAGCAGAGCCCGGCGATCAGGATCGGGGTCAGGCTGCGATTCTGGTTCAGCGCGTCCCTGCCGAACTTGGCCAGTTCGTACTGGGACAGCGACAGACCGAGGAGATAGACCAGGGAGGAGTCCTTGGTCAGCAGGATCAGCTCGTTGGTGAGCGGCGGCAGCACGATGCGCAGCGCCTGCGGGATGACGATGGAGACCATCGCCCGGTTCTGCGACATCCCCAGCGAACGCGCCGCCTCCGTCTGCCCCTTGGGCACCGCGAGGATGCCCGCCCTGATCGTCTCGGCCATGTACGCGGCGCCGACCAGGCCGAGCGCCAGCATGACGGTCACGTACTGGTTGAGCGACAGCTGGAAGGCCAGCGGGACGCCGAAGCCGAGCGCGATGAAGACCAGCAGCGCGGGCACCCCGCGGAAGAACTCGATGTACGCGACCGCCAGCCAGCGGTACGGCGGAACCTTCGACAGCCGCATCAGGGCGAGCAGCAGCCCGAGGGTCAGACCGAATCCGAAGCCCAGGAGGGTGTAGAGGACGGTGTTGACCAGTGCGGTGCTGATGATGTCGGGGAACTGGGCCCTGGCGACCTCCAGGTCGAAGAAGGCGCGCCGGATCTCGCCCCAGTCGGCGGCCAGCGCGACCACCAGTACCACGACGAGCAGGACGGCGTACTGCACGCCCCGCACCGCTCTGGTCCGTTGGCGTCGGGTCATGGACATCGGCAGGGTTCCTCACTTCTTGGGAGCGGCGGGGAACCATTTCTTGTACAGGGCGTCATAACGGCCGTCGGCCCGTGCGGCCTTGACCACCTTGTCGATCTCCTTGCGCAGAGCGGTGTTCCCGGTGCGGACGCCGATGCCGTACTTCTCGCCCGTGTCGAACTCGGCGGTGACCGCCAGGTCCGGGTTCTTGCGCACGTACTCGAAGAGGACGCCGTTGTCGTTGACGGCCGCGTCGACCTGCCCCGTCTTCACTGCGGCGAGCAGCAGTGCCACGTCCTCGAACTGGACCGTCTCGGTGCCCGCGCCGTTCTTCTTGGCGTAGGTCTCACCGGTCGTGCCCTGCTGGACCCCCAGCTTCTTCCCCTTCAGGCTCGCGAGGGAGGTGTAGGGGGAGCCCTTCTTGGCGATCAGCGCCTGCGTGGCGTCGAAATAGGGCCCGGAGAAGTCCAGGTTCTGCTCGCGCACGGGCGTGATGGTCATCCCCGCGGCTGCCAGGTCGCACTTGCCCGCGTTCAGGTCCTCGCCGGTCTGGATGCCCTCGAAGGGCGTGTCGACGATCTCCTGGGTGACCTTGAGGTCCTTGGCGACCAGATCGACGATGTCGACGTCGAAGCCCACCACCTCGCTGCCCTTGCGGAACTGGAAGGGTTCGTACGGCAGATGGGTGCAGGTCTTGAGTTTCCCCTCGGCCACCAGGGTGACCTCGGAGCCACCGGACGCGCCGGACCCGGCGGTCTTGGTGCTGGTGCAGCCGGTGGTCAGGATCGCGAGGGCGGTGACGGCCGTGACGAGGGGCAGCGCGGTGCGAGCGGACAAGACGCCTCCATACGAGAGGTTCGGCTCACGGCCCTGGGGGCGAGCCTCACGGAATCGTGGTGCGGTCGTGGTGCGCGTGCGTTGCGCCGATCTTGCCATCGCTGCTGCTGGATGTCTTCAGGAACGCGGTGACAACCGGGGGCGGAGCAGGCTCGCGCGGGCCGTTTCCGTACGTTCCGGGGCTTCGTGACGGGTATGCCACGGCGCTCCGCTGTCCGCACCGGAGCCGGACGTGCCCGCCGACCGCACCACGCGTGGGACCGCTCAGCCGTGCGCCGAACTGCCGCGCACGGCGGTGACGAGCCAGGCACTGCTCAACAGCCGCACGCCCGTGTCCGTCCGGTGGCGGTGCAGGGCGGCCGTGAGCGCCTGACGTGCGGCCTCCTGCTCGGGTGGGGTCACCTGGTCGAGGAGGTGGCGTCCGGGGCCCGAGTCCAGGAGGAACGCCGCCGCGTCGGCCGCGTCCGCGCCCCACTTTCCGGCCGTCTCGCAGCGCTTCACGTCCACGGCCCCGAATCCGCCCGCGGCGAGCAGGTGCCGGATGCGGTCGGGCTCGGTGAGGGAGAACATGCCGGGACCACCGGCCTTCCCGAACCCGCCCAGCGGCAGGATGTCCTTGAGCGAGGCCAGCGCGGCGAGCCACTCGTTGGCCTCGGCCTCGGCCGCACAGACGAAGGCGAGCCGTCGGCCGGGACGCAGGGCGCGGTGGAGGTTGGCGAACGCGGCCACCGGGTCGGTGAAGAAGGTCATGCCGTACCGGCTGATGACCGCGTCGAACGCCTCGGCGTCCAGGGGGTGGACCTGGGCGTCGCCCTGTACGAACGACACGTTCGCCACCCCTTCGCGTGCGGCGCTCTCCCGGGCCCTGCCCAGCATCGGCCCCCACAGGTCAAGGCCGAGTGCCCGGCCGCGCGCGGCACGCAGCGCGGCGAGGCGGGTGGTGCGGCCGGCCCCGCAGCCGACGTCCAGGACGGTGTCGGTCTCCGTGAGGGCCGCGGCGTCCAGGAGGGGCTGGTTGAAGCCGTCGTTGACGGCGTCCCAGCGCTCCTGGTTCCGGGCCCACTGGGCGCCCTCGTATCCGTTCCATGCCTCGGACTGCACGGTGTTGGCGAACTGCCGCATGTCCGTTCTCCTTCCCGCCGGGGCACGGCGGGGCGCCCCGGCCCTAGTATGGGCAAGTGCCCAAACAGTATGGGCGCTCGCCCAAACTTGCAACGGGCTTAGCGGAAGGGGCTGTTGTGTCACCTCGTGGAGTGGCGATTCCGGATCTGCGCGAGCGGTTGTTCGCGGCTGCGGAACGGGTGGTGGACCGCGACGGCGCCGCGGCCCTGACCAGCCGCGCCGTCACGGCGGAGGCGGACTGCGCCAAGGGCGTCCTGCACACGCACTTCTCCGGCCTGGACGAGTTCGTCGCCGAACTGGTCCTGGACCGCTTCGCCCGCGGCGCCCGCCACGCCGAGGCCCTGCGGGACCAGGTGGGGCGGGCCACGGTCGCGGAGAACCTCCAGGACGTCGTCGCGGCCCTCCTGGACTCCCTGCGTCCGGCGGTGGTCGGCCTGGCGATGACCCGCCCCGGCGCCGCGTCCCACACCCGTCAGGGCCTGCGCTCCGGAGCGCCCGCGTTCGACGCGATCCAGCACGCCGTCACCGCCTACCTCCGTGCGGAACAGCACGCCGGCCGGATCCCCGCCGACAGCGACGCCGAAGCCATCGCCCTCGCGCTCGTCGGCACGACCCACCACCTGCTGATGACCCGCACCCCGGGACAGGCCGCGGACACCGGGGCGACGACGCGGCGGCTGCTGGCCGTACTCCTCGCCGGCTGAGCCCTGCCGGCGCCGTCGCTGCCCGGTGCGGGCCTGCTCCGGGCAACGACGCCTCAGCTCCCGCCGCCGGACCCGGACCTTTCCGGCTTCCGGAAACGGACCGGGGCCTGGAAGCGGGCCTTGCGGGCGGCTCGGCGGAAGGTGGTCAGCACGGCGGGGCCCGCGAGGGTGAGGCAGACGAAGTTCGTGACGGCCCGGCCGGTGTCCCAGCCCAGCGAGGTCGCCAGGTCGAAGGCCAGGTAGCGCTGGAACTGTTCGGTGAACGGCAGCCCCGGCAGGTACGCGATCGAGCTGTTCGGGTCGAGGGAGAACGGCCAGAAGGAGAGGTTGAGGAGGAAGCCGAAGAGATAGCCGGAGAGCGATCCGTACACGGCCAGCATCAGTACCTCCCACCGGCCCCTCGCCCGCGGCAGCAGCCCCGCGAGCATCCCGACGAAGGCGCAGCCGAACATCTGGTACGGCATCCAGGGGCCCACCCCGCCGGTGATCAGCGCGGACGCGAACAGCGAGGTGCAGCCCAGGGTGAAGCCGAAGCCGGGGCCGTACACCCGGCCCGCCAGGACCAGCAGGAAGAACACCGTCTCGATGCCCGCCGTGCCCGCGCCCAGCGGGCGCAACGCGGCGTTGACCGCGGACAGGACACCCAGCATGGCCAGCGCCTTGGAGTTGATGCCTCCCTCGGCGATCTCGGAGAGCACCACGCACAGCACGATGACCAGCAGCACGCCGAAGATGAGCGGCGGCGCGTAGTTCGACCCGAACGTCCCCGGTGCGACCAGGAAGGGCCAGAAGAACGCCACCACGCCCAGGAAACCCGCCAACGCGATGACGGTCGCGGCGCGCGGGGTGATGCGGATGGCCGTGGTGCGCGGGACGACGGCCGCCGTGCTGCCGGAGAGTTCGCGGCCGGTGAAGGGAGGGAGGGCCGTCACGAGGCGGTGTCCCGTCCGCCGTCGGTATGGCCGTCGGTGGGGGCGGGCCGGGCGAGTGCGTGCCTCGCCTGTTCCACCGTGAGGAACTCCAGCGGTGCGAGGATTTTCGCCGTCTGGGGTGCGAAGACCGGAGAGGCGACGATGACCTCCGTCGTGGGGCCGTCCGCGACCACGTCGCCCTGGGCCATCACCACCACCCGGTCCGCCGCGCGTGCCACGAACTCCACGTCGTGCGTCGCGATCACCACCGTGCGGCCCTCCGACGCCAAGTCGTCGACGATGCGCACCAGTTGGCTCTTCGCCCGGTAGTCGAGGCCGCGGGTGGGTTCGTCGAGGAGGAGTACCCGAGGTGCCGCGGAGAGCTGGATGGCGAGGACCAGGGCGAGCTTCTGCCCCTCGGACAGGTCCCTGGGGTGCGTGTCGTCGGGAATGCCGGGGGCGAGGCGATCCAGGAGGGCGCGGGCGCAGGGGCCCGCGCCGTCCGCTCCCGCCCCGGACGTCTCCAGGTCGGCCTGGGCGAGTTCCTGCTCGACGGACTCCAGATAGAGGAGATCGGTCGGGGTCTGCGGCACCAGGCCGACGAGCCTGCGGGCCTCGGCCGCCTTCAGCTTCTTCGGGTCACGCGACCCGTCCGGGCCGGGGTGACGCACCTTGACCGAGCCGGCCCTGCGCGGACCCGAACCCTGAAGGGCCCACAACAGGGAGGACTTGCCGGAGCCGTTGCGGCCCATCAGCGCGGTGATCTCGCCCCCGCGCAGGGTCAGGTCGACCTCGCGGACCGCCGGTACGCCCTGGTACGTGACGGTCACCGAACGGGCGTCGAGGAGTTCGGGACGCCCCGCTGGAGGGGCCGGGCGCACCGGCTGCGGGACCGTACCCGCGAGCTGTCCGCGCAGCGGGGCCGCCGCGCGGCGGGCGTCCCGCACGGACAGGGGGAGCGGGGTCCAGCCTGCGGTCCGGCCGAGTTCCACGATCGGTGGCGCGATGGAGGAGGTGCGGAAGACGTCGGCGGGGGAGCCGGGGACGACGGTGCCGTCACCGGGCAGGTGCAGCACCCGGTCCGCGTACTGGACGACACGCTCCAGACGGTGCTCGGCGAGCAGAACGGTCACGCCCAGGTCGTGCACCAGACGCGTGACGGCTGCCAGTACCTCCTCCGCCGCCGTCGGGTCCAGGGCGGAGGTCGGCTCGTCCAGGACCAGCACGCGCGGCTGCGCGGTCAGGACGGAACCGATCGCCACCCGCTGCTGCTGGCCGCCGGAGAGTTCGTGCAGGGCACGGTGGCGGAGGTCCGCGAGGCCCAGGAGGTCGAGGGTCTCCTCCACGCGCTTGCGCATGGTGGCGGGTGGTACCGCCAACTGCTCCATGGCGTAGGCGAGTTCCTCCTCGACCGTGTCGGTGACGAAGCCGTCCAGCGGGTCCTGCCCCACGACCCCCACGACATCGGCGAGTTCGCGCGGCGGATGCTCGGCGGTGTCCCGGCCGTCGACGAGGACCCGGCCGAAGAGGGTGCCGCCGGTGAAGTGCGGGACGAGGCCGTTGACGGCGCCGAGGAGGGTGGACTTGCCGACACCGGTGTGGCCCACGACGAGGCAGAGTTCGCCCTCCTCGATGCGGAGGTCGACGTTGCGGAGTGTGGGGGCGGAGACGTCGTCGTACTGGACGCTCACGTCGTCGAAGTGGATCACAGAGCTGCCTCGGGGCGCGGGGAGTCGGTTGCGGAGGAGCGGACGGAGGGCGTGGGGACGGAGGAGGTGGCGACGGGTCGGGGTGCTGTCGGTGGTGGGGAGAGGAAGCCGGCCGTGCCGGCCAGCAGGATCGCCGCGGTGGGTACCAGCGGAAGGGGCGGCCAGCTCAACGGGTAGAGGGACGGGTTGAGTTCGGCCGCGTGGAAACCGGCGTTGCTGAAGAGCAGGAGAGCCGACACCACCCCGCAGCCCGCCACCGCCCACTCGGGAAAACGCCACGGGTCCGGCCGGTACGTCGTCCGGGTCACCCGGCGTCCGCCGAGACGCAGCCCCACGAAGCACAGCAGAGCGCCCGCACCCATCGCGGGCAGCCCCAGCAGCTTCGGCGCGGTCGCGTCCAGCAGTCCGTAGGCTCCCGCGCACAGCCCGCACATGCCCAGCAGCATCAGCGCGCCCGTCAGCCTGCGCGAGCGGCGGGTCGCCGTGCCCGCGCGACCGTAACCCCGCGAGTCCATCGCCGAGGCCAGACGCAGGGAGCGCTCCAGGGCGTCCTCCAGCACGGGCACGACGATGCCGCGCAGGGCACGCATCCCCTTCGTGCGGCCCGCGCGCAGCCGTCGCGCCCGGTGCACCCGCTGCACGCTCTGCACCAGTTGGGGCGCCACGCTCAGCGACACCGTCACGGCCGCCCCCAGCTCGTACAGCGCGCCCGGCAGGACGCGCAGCGCGCGCTTCGGGTTGGCGAGGGTGTTGGCCGCGCCGATGCAGCACAGCATGCAGGCCAGCCGGAGCCCGTCCGTGGCGGCCGAGAGCAGGGCCTCCAGCGATACCGGGCCGCCCAGCTCGATGCCCGCGTACCAGTCGGGGGTCGGGATGCGGGGCAGCGAGAACAGGAAGTGGTCGCGCGGGGTGATGCCGGTCGCGAAGACCGCCCGGAAGACGACCCGGATCGTCACGACCGTCAGCGCGAGCCAGAGGTAGTACTTGAAGCCGCGCGCCCAGGGGGCCTCGGTACGGCGCACGGTGACGACGTACCCGAGGACGGCGAGGACGAGGAGGAGCAGCAGCGGGTTGTTGGTGCGGCTCACCGCGGTGGCCAGCGCGAGTGCCCAGACCCACCAGGCGACGGGATGCAGGGTACGGGGCAGCCGTCGGCCGCCCGCACCGGCGGAGAGGTCCGGTGCGGGCGGCTTCGGCCGGGCAGCGGTGCCGGGCGTGCGGGACGTGTCGCCGTCCCGTGCGCCCCGTGCGGTACGCGGCACGCGCTACCCCGATTCGGAGGTACGGCGACGGCGCCTGGTGGTGAACACCGCGCCGCCCACGATCAGCAGCACCAGGGCCCCGGCCCCGACAGCGGGCAGGTAGGAGCCCGTGTCGTGCGGGGCGTCGGCGGCCGGGGGCGCGTCGGCCACCTTCGGCCCGGAGGCCGCCAGGAGACCCGCCTTCGAGTGATCCCCTGCGGGCGTGCCCGTGGGGGTCGGGGCGGGAGGGGAGGTGGTGGGTGCTGTTGCCGTCGGTGTGGCGTGCGCCGACGGGGTGGCCGGGTTCTCCGGTGCGGTTTCCGGTCCTGGCCCGCCCGCCCGCGGGGTCTCCCGGTGCGCCGGGGGAGCGGCCGGCGGCGGTGCGGGGGCGGCCGGTGGGTTCAACGGAGCCGGTCCGGTGTTCACGTTCGGGGGCAGCGGCTTCGCGGTCCTGGTGTCCTTCGGTGCCGGCTTGCTGCCGGTCGGCCGGGTGTTCCTGGCGCGGAGCTGGTCGGGGGTGACCTTGGGGCGGCCCCGGGTGCCCTCGATGTCGGTGCCGCCGAAGATCCACAGGTCGACGCTGCCGGGGCGCGGCCGGTAGAGCATGGCGCCGAGCTGGCTGTACTCCCAGGTGTTCTGGCCGGGGTTGGCGTGCCAGTACGACCAGTAGGCGGAGGCGGGCGGGGTCAGTACGCAGTCGTCCTGCTCCGGTGGCGGGAACTGCTTGCCGCCCCGGTACCCGCTGTACCCGATCCGGCAGATGAAAGCGGGCCCGTCATGGCCGGTGCCTGTGGTGGCCCAGCCGCCCTGGTTGAGCAGCTCGTAGCCCGTGGTGGGGGTGGTGCCGCAGGAACGGTAGATGGGGCCGCCCCAGCGGCTGAAGTCCACGGCCAGCACGGCTCCCGAGGAGGTCGTGCACTGGCTCATGGGCTGCGGGAGCGCGTGCGCGGGGCTCGCGGTGGCGGCGAACGCGGCCACCGTCAGACCCAGTGCCGTCGCCGTGCGGGAGAGGGCGCGGGCGAGTGGACGCAGGCTCATCGCTGGGTTGCTCCTGTGTGCGCGGAGGGTCGTCGCTGGGTTCCTCGTGTGTGTGCGGAGGGTCATCGCTCGGTTCCTCCCGTGCGTGCGGTGCGGCCTCTGCGGGTGGCGAGGGTGAGTGCCCAGCCGCCCGCCACCAGGAGGGCCGCGGCTGCCGACAGCGCGCCGATCCGCGCACCCGTGGACGCGAGGAGGCCACCGCCGGCGGCGCCGGTGCCGGAGGTGTCCCCGGCGCTGACGATGCCGCCCGTGGCGCCGTCGCCGGTCCCGCCCGCGGCGGTGGTGCCGCCACCGGTGGTGGTGTCGACGATGCCGCCCGTGCCGCCCGTGCCGCCCGTGCCGGACGTGTCGCCCGCGTCGCCGGAGGTCTCTCCTGAGCTCTCTCCGGGGGTGACGATGCCGGTGCCTCCGGAGTGGGCGCCGCCGTCCGTCGCCGTACCGGTGGAGGCACTGCCGGTGGTGCCGGTGCCCGTGGTGGCGCCACCGGCAGTCGGGCCACCGGCAGTCGCGCCGCCTGCCGTCGCGCCGCCCACGGAGTTCCCGCCCGCGCTCTCGCCCGGGGGCTGCGGGCCGGTGCCGGTCAGATCGCGGTTGAGCCTGGCGAAGGAGACACCCGTCGTGCCGCCCACGGCCTGCGTCGATGCCCGCAGGTCCGAGCCCTTCTGGCCTTCCTTCGCGACGTTGAAACCGCCGTCCGTGTTCTGCTGTCCGGCGAGGAACGCGCGGGCCTTGGCGATCCGGGTGCTGTACTTGGCCGCGTCCAGGGAGAGTCCCTGCACCGCGAGCGCGGCCGAGTTGACCGAGTTGCCCGCCGCGCCGGGGAAGCCGCCGTCGGGCAGCTGCTGCGCCGCGATCCAGGCAAGTGCCTTGTCGACAGCGGTCCTTGACGCTGTGCCGCCGACCAGATCCAGAGTCATCGCGGCCATCGCGGTGGAGTCCACGTCCGAGTCGCCCGTCGCCGGTACGAGGCTCGGCCACGCACCCGAGGGGTGCTGGAGGCTCGTGAGATAGGCGATCGGCGCCCGCGCCGCCGCACTCTCGCCCGCCCTGAGCTGCGCCATGATGCCCAGCGACTGGGCGAACACGGAAGGGGCGTAGGCGTAGGCGCCCTTGGCCGCGCAACTGCGGTCCGGCAGGGTGCTCGGTGCGGCGCAGACGGATCCGCCGAGTGCGGCGATCAGGTCCTTGCCGCCGAAGGCGCGCGGGTCGCGGCCGACGGACTGTGCCAGCAGTGCCGTCTTGCCGATCGAACCGCCGCCCGCGTACTTCGTGCCGATCGCGGTCCAGTCGTGGACCGTGCGGCCCGCCGCGTCCTTGCCGCCCTTGTCGAGGAAGTCGACGATGCCGCGCAGCTTCGCGTTGTCGAGGCCGGTCGCGGCGAGCGCGTACGCACCGTCGATGGTCAGCCCGAAGTCGGCCCGGCCGCTGACCGGGTCCGCGGCGTAGTACTGGCCGCGGCTGAGGCGGGCGGGGGCGGTGAGGTAGCCGACACCCTTCTTCAGGTCCGGTCCCTCACCCGCGGGCGGGTCGACCGGCGGGACCACCGGCGGTTCGGCCTTCTCCGGCAGGGTCGCCAGACTCGTGCTCCGCGCGGCGAACACGGCGTGCACCGTCGGGTGGATCTCGGAGGTCTCCCCGCCGTCGAAGCCGATGCCGCCGTCGGTGAGCTGCTGCCGCGACAACCAGGCCAGCGCGGCGTCCGCGTACGCCGTGTCGCCCAGCGCGCGCAGGGCCTGCGCCGCGACCGCGGTGGTGAAGGGACTGCCGTCCGTCAGGCCGGTGGCGGCCGGGAAGCCGCCCTCCTTGAGCTGGGTCCGCTTCAGGTACGAGCGGGCCTTCGCCACGGCGCCGTCCTGGCCGCCGACCGCCCGGAGCGCCGGCAGCACCTGGCCGGTGGTCCACGGCTCGGGTTCGCAGTTCTGGCCGGGGCGGATCAGGATGCTGGTGAACCCGCCGCTCTCGCACTGCATGTCCAGGATCCGCTTGACCGCGTCGGTGGGCGGGGCGATACCGGCCCGCTTCACGGCGAGAAGGCCGAGGGCCTGCCCGTCGGTGTACCCGGCGTTCGGGAAGTCGCCCTTGGCGGTGCAGCCGGGCGTGGGGGTACCGGAGTCGGGGCCCGCCGTGCACAGGTGCTTCACCAGGTCGCCGGCCAGGTCGTGGTCCGCGAAGGCGCGTGGGTCGCGCCCGGTGCTCACTGCCAGCAGGGCCAGCCGGGCGGCGGCGTTGGTGTCGGGAGCACGGCCGGTGCCCGCCGGGTAGGCGTAGGCGTCGGTGTTCCTCGCCAGGAACGCGACGACCTTGTCCAGGTCGGTGTCCTTGGGCTGTGCGGAGGCCAGCGCCAGGGCGACCTCCGTGGTGAACCCGGTGTTCGGCTCCTCGGCGCCCTCCTCCACGACGCGCTCGCCGTCGGTGAGCCTGCCCTTGAGCCACTTCACGGCCGGCTCCACGGCGACCCGGCCCGGCGGAACGGTGGGCGCGGGCGGGTCCGCGGGGTCCGGCGGCACCGTACCGCCGCCCTTGGCGCGGACCTCGTCCGGAGTGAACGAGGGCTGCCCCGTCGTCCCCCCGATGTCGGTGCCGCCGAACACCCACGCGTCGACGTCGCCAGGCCGAGGCGTGCGGGCCATGGCCCCGTACTGGCTGTACTTCCAGGTCTTCTCGCCCTGCGAGGCGTGCCAGTACGACCAGTACGCGGTGGCCTGCGGGGTGACCTCGCACGGCTCGTCCCGCGGGGTCGGGAACTGGGTGCCGGACTCGTTCTCCGCGTGACCGAGGCGGCAGATGAAGGCGGGGCCGTCCTTCTTGGTGCCGACGGTGCTGAACCCGGCAGCGTGCAACAGGTCGTACCCGGTGGCCGAGTCGACGCCGCAGCCGCGGACGACCTTCCCCTTCCAGGGGCGGAAGTCCACCACGACGATCGCGCCGGTGGTCGCCGTGCACTTCTCGACCGGGTCGGCGGAAGCGGCCGAGGACGTGCCGGTGACGTACACGGCGCCGCCGACCAGCACGAGGACGGCCGCCAGGAGCGTCGATGCGAAGGCGGACAGGAACGGGCCGCGCGGCACCGGCCCTGACCCGGGCGTGCGCGCCAACCGGCCACGGCGGTACGTGAATCGGCGTCCTGGCTCTGCTGCGGTCCCCACTGCGGCCCCTCGTGTCGGCCGAGCGGGCACATGCGTGGCGAAAGAGGTCCGGGAGGCGAGGAACGCCCAGGAAGGACCAGTCGAACCACGCCGTAGTCCGCGACGGCGTCTCGTTCATGACCCAGGGGCGGGCATTCCGGCTCACCCACGGCATGCCTGCGGCACGGTGGGTCCACGGTTGCGGGTCAGCGCCGGGATTCGACCGGCTTCCCCCGCTCTCCTGAGCGAATAGCAGCCGGAGTGAAGCACGGGCCGCGTGGGCACGTCAAGGTTCCCTGGAAGTTGCGGAGTTCGTGTAACGTCCTGCTCCGCCACGTGGGGGAACCCGGTGCGAATCCGGGGCTGACGCGCAGCGGTGTGGAACGGAAGCAGCCGTTCCGAGCCCGAATGCCCAGGTGGCAGGCCACATCACGTACAGCTGTACCTCGCGAACGGACGGCGGTCAGGACATTCCCGAGGGCCCCGACGGGTGCCGCGGCGGGGACGTGCATGCCCGGCGTCCTCCACCTCAGGAGCAGTCATGTCCCGTTCTCGTACCGCCATGTCCGCCAGCACGTCCGGCAGACCGAACACGCCCTCCTCGCCCGCGCGTCGATCCCGTAGGGCGGCCCTCGTCGTGCCCGTCGCCGCCCTCGGCGCGTTCGCCCTCACCGTGCTGCCGGCCGCCGCGACCGCGACACCCGCGCAGATCGCCACCTCCAAGGCCAACGGCGTCGGCTACCTCAAGTCGCTTCAGGGCGCGGACGGTTCGTACGCCGGCTCCGGGCTCTCCCACGAGTGGGCGTTCAGCGCCTTCGCGGCGGCGGGCACCGCCGCCGTCGACGTCACCCCCGGCGGCGACACCTCCAAGAACGCCCGCACCGTCTACCGCGACCTCCTGGCCACCCCGGGCTGGCCGTCCGCGACCCCCGTCGTCACGGACTACGAACGCGGCGCCCTCAACGCGTACGCGGCGGGCATCGACCCGGCCCGCGTGTCCGCCTCCCGCAACCTGATCGCCGACGTCTACGGCCACTGGCAGACCGCGTCCCCCGGCTACTTCGGCTCACCGAACCTCTACAACGGCACCGTCTTCGCCGCCCTGGCCCTCGGCGGTACCAGGACGCAGGCCGGCGGCCAGCGGACACCCAAGGCACTGCTGGACGCGCTCGTCACCCGTATCCGGGCCAACCAGCACAACGACGGCGGCTGGACCTTCAGCAAGGCCGAGGGAGACCCGGCCGCCCTGAACTCCCCGAGCGACATCGACATGACCGGTGCGTCCATGGCCGCCCTGTGCGTCTCGGGAGTGCCGAACACCGACCCCGACATCGGCCGGGCCAAGACCTTCCTCAAGAGCAAACTGGTCAACAACAGCGGCGCCCTGGACTCGATGTACGGCATCAACACCGACTCCAACGGCTGGGCCGTCTCCGGCCTGAACGCCTGCGGCATCAACGCCCAGACCGGCGACTTCCGCACCCCGCTGGGCAAGACCCCCCTCGACTTCCTGATATCCCAGCAGTTCAACCCGGGCGGCGGCTTCAAGTACCTGCCCACCGACACCGCCCCGCAGGCGTACGCGTCCATCGACGCGCTGCGCGCCGTCGCGGGCGGCGGCTTCACGGCGGCCCCGCCCGCCCCGGTCACGGCGGGCGCCCCCCGGTGGGTGGCCGCCCCGTCCTTCACCGCCGGTACGGCCACGAAACTGGCACTGACCGTCGACGACGGGACGGGCGGCCTGCGGGTCTGCTCCGTCGCCTTCACCCCGACCGGGGCGACGGCCACCCTCGGCGACCTCCTCACCGCGGCCGGCAGCGGCGCGACCCCCGCGGGCTGCGTCACCTCCGCACTCCCGGCCTCCGGCGCGTCCGGCCCGCTGACCAGCGTCAACGGAAAGGCCAACGACGGCTCCCGGACCTGGAAGGCGAGCATCGACGGCTCCGCCTTCACGACGGCCGACCGCGGAACGCAGATCAAGGTGGGCGACACCGTGGCACTGCGCTGGGGCGCCTGACCGGAACACCGGGCGGACCGGGCCGCCCGGCGCGGGCCGCCCGGTCCGCGCCGGGAACGTCGGGCGATCAGCCCATGTGCGCGCTCATCACGCGCCGCGTGTTGCCGCCCAGGATCTTGAGGATGTCCTCCTCCGCGAGACCCCGGCGCAGGAGCGCCTCGGTGACCAGCGGCATGCCCGACGGGCCCTCCAGACCGGGGAAGTCGAACAACGGGTCCTCGGCGTCCGTGTCCTCGCAGCAGGGCGGGGTGACGTCGTGCATGACCTCGCGGACGAAGTCCGAGCCGAGCCCGACGTGGTCGACGCCGGCGACGGCGACGACGTGCTCGATGTGGTCGACGATCCGGTCTGCGCTCACCTTGTCCTGCTGATCGGTGAGGAAGTCCGGTATGAAGTTCACGCACACCACCCCGCCCGTGGCGGCCACGCCGCGGATCTGGTCGTCGGTGAGGTTGCGGTGGTGGTCGCGCAGCGCACGGGCGTTGGAGTGGGTGGCGATCACCGGCCGGGTGGCGAGTTCCAGGACGTGGGCGACGCCGCTCGCCCCCAGGTGGGAGATGTCGAAGAGCATGCCGAGGCGTTCCATCTCGTGCAGGGCCTCGACGCCGGGGGAGGTCAGCCGGCTGCCGGTGGCGTCCTCGCGGCTGCCGTCGGCGAGCGGTGTGCGCCCCCAGTGGGCGAGGGAGGCGATGCGTACGCCGAGCCGGAACAGGGTGGAGAACAGCTCCACGGAGGCGTCGACACCGGGCGCGCTCTCCAGCGCGAGCACGAGGGCGATCCTCCCCTGGGCGAGGGCCGCGTCGATGTCGGCGCCGTTGCGGCACAGCGCGACGTCGGCCGCGTTCTCCTCCGCCAGGACGTGGGCGCATTCGATCATGCGGAGGGTCTGGCGCAGCGCCCCTTCGGGACGGAACTGGTCGTCGATGAACACCGGCAGCACCTGGATGTCGATGCCGCCTTCGCGGAGCTGGGGCAGCCAGCGATCGCGGAAGAAGCCGCCCCAGCGCTTCGGCGGGCGGGCGGTGACGGCCATCAGGAGGTCGTTGTGCGTGTCGGCCACGACGGCGCGGCGGTGCAGGTCCAAGGACATGGGGTGATCCCTTCGGGAACGGGTCAGGAGTGGGTCAGGCGGGGAACGGCGTCGAGCAGCGCCCGGGTGTACGCGTGCTGCGGGGCGGTGGTCACCTCGTCGACCGGCCCGTGTTCGAGGAGGTGGCCGTGGCGCATGACGGCCACGGCGTCGCACACGTACCGCACGACGGCGAGGTTGTGCGAGATGAACAGCATGGTCAGGCCGAGTTCGGCGCGCAGGTCGCGCAGCAGGTTGAGGACCGAGCCCTGGACGGAGACGTCCAGGGCGGAGGTGATCTCGTCGGCGATGAGGACCTCCGGGCGGGCCGCCAACGCCCGCGCGATGGCCACGCGTTGGCGCTGCCCGCCGGACAGCTCGCGCGGGTACCTGCCCGCGCAGGAGGCGGGCAGGGAGACGAGTTCGAGCAGCCGCGCGATCTCCCGCGCCCGCTCGGCGCGCGGGACACGGACGCCCTCCGCGACGGCGTCGCCGATGCTCATGCGCGGGTTGAGGGAGGAGGAGGGGTCCTGGAAGACCATCTGGACCCGGCCGCGGGGGACGCCCGAGATCGTGCCCCGGTACGGGGTGAGACCGGCGGCGGCACGGGCGAGCGTCGACTTGCCCGAACCGGACTCGCCGACCAGGCCGGTGGCCCTTCCGCCCGCCACCTCCAGGCTGACGTCGTTCACGGCGGTGAAGGAGCCGAACCGCACGGTCAGGTTGCTGATCTTCACGGTGCCTCCCAGCAGGCCACCGCGAACCCGTCGGCGGCGGTGCGGAGTTCGGGGCGCTCCGTCGCGCACCGGCCGGTGGCGAGGGCGCAGCGGCCGGCGAAGGCGCAGCCTTCGGGGGCGTCGCCGGGGGCGGGCTGGCGGCCCGGAATGGTGGCCAGCGGGCGGGACCGGTCGGTGCCCATGTCGGGGAGGGAGCCGACCAGTGCCCGTGTGTAGGGATGCCGGGCCCGGTGGAGGGCGTCGGCGGGGAGTTCCTCGACGATGCGGCCCGCGTACATCACGGCGATCCGGTCGCACAGTTCGCTGACGACGGCGATGTCGTGGGAGATGAACAGGGCGCCGGCCCGGGTGTCGTCGACGACTTCGCGCAGCACCTTGATCACCTCGCGCTGGACCGTCACGTCGAGCGCGGTGGTGGGCTCGTCGGCGATGATCAGGCGGGGGGTGCCCATCAGCCCCATGGCGATGACGGCGCGCTGGCGCATGCCGCCGGACAGCTCGTGCGGGTACTGGCGGACGACCTGGGCGGGCCGCTTGATGTGCACCCGGGCGAGGCGTTCGACGGCGCGGTCCCGTGCCTCGGTGCGGGTGGCGCCGTCGTGCAGGACGGCGACCTCGGCGAGCTGGCCGCCCACGCGCAGGGCCGGGTTGAGGGCGGACGTCGGGTCCTGGAAGACCATGGCGAGCGAGGAGCCCAGCAGGCTGCGCCGTTCGGCGTCCCGCAACGTGTCGAGGTCCACCCCGCACAGCCGGGTGCGGGCACTGCCGGCCAGACCGGGGTGGGGCACGATCCGCCCGATGGCGGCGGCGGTCATGCTCTTGCCGCTGCCGGACTCGCCGACCAGGCCCACGATCTCCTGTTCGCGCACGGTCAGCGACACCTGGCGCACCGGAGTGAGGCCGCCGGGGAACGCCACGGTCAGGTCGCGCACTTCCAGGACCGCGTGGGGTACGGGGTCGTCCTCGGCCGGGGGTACGGCCGGGAGCACGGGCTTTCCGGCGGGGGGCCGGGAGTGTGACGCGGCCTGGGCGAAGGTGTCGCCGAGGAGCAGGAAGCCGAGGCCCGCGAGGGCGACCGCGGTGGCGGGCGCGACGACGACGGAGGGGGTGACGTAGACGTGGCCGAAGGCCTCGTTCAGCAGCCGGCCCCAGTCGTAGGACGGTGCCTGGACACCCATGCCGAGGAAGGACATCGCGGACAGGCCGAGCAGCGCGGAACCCATCGCCTGCGCGGCGTTGAGGATGAGCGGTTCCGCGATGTTGGGCAGGATGTGCCGGGTCAGGATGCGGCGGCGCGGCACCCGCAGCATGCGGGCGGCGGCCAGGTAGTCGGCGCCCGCGAGCGACGCGGTCAGGGTGTGGGTGAGCCGGGCGAAGGCCGGCGCGAGTGCGACGCCGATGCCCAGGACGGCGCCGCGCGCCCCCAGACCGGTGACGACAGCGGTGAACATCGCGAGGAGCAGGGCGGGGAAGGCGACCAGGATGTCGACCCCGGCCACGATCACGCGCCCGGCCCGGTGCGGGAGAAGGGCGGGCAGCGCGCCCAGCAGGACGCCGCAGCCGGTGCCGATCAGCGTGGCGAGGAGGGCGAGGCCCAGGGTGAGCCGGGTGGCGGTGAGGGTGCGGGCGAGCAGGTCGCGGCCGAGCGCGTCGGTGCCCAGCAGGTGCGCGGCCGAGGCCCCTTGGTTGATCCGGGCGGGGTCGATGCGGGTCGCGGCCGGTTCCCACAGCGGCGGGCCGACGAGGGCGAGCAGCACCATGACGGCGACCAGGGCGGCGCCGAGCAGGCTCGCGGGGTTTCTCAGCAGGCGGCGCATCAGCCCTCCTGACGGATGGCGGCGGACGAGGGGGCCGGTGCGGACTTCGGGTCGAGGAGGCCCAGCGCCACGTCGACGAGGAAGTTGACGGCCAGGACGAGGGCGCCGTAGACGAGGATCATGGCCTGGGCGACGGGGTAGTCCTTCTGCGTGATCGCTTCGACGGTGCGCTGTCCGAGGCCGGGCCAGGCGAAGACGTTCTCGACCAGGACACTGCCGGTGATCAGCCCGCCGAGGAGCAGGCCGCCCATCGTCAGGGTCGCGGTGAGGGTGTTGGGCAGCAGGTGCACCGCGTACAGCCGCAGGGCGGGCAGCCGTTTCGCGTGCGCCAAACGCATGTAGTCGGTGTCCAGTTCGCGCTGGGTCTCCACCCGGGCGAGGCGGGCGATCATCGCCGCGGGGGCGATCGACAGGGCGGTGACGGGCAGCAGGTAGGAGGCGGGTCCGGTCAGCCCGGCCGGTGGCAGCAGTCCCAGGCCCAGGGCGAACAGGAGCAGCAGCGCCAGGCCGTAGAGGTATTCGGGGATGGCGACGGCGGCGCCGGTGAGCGTGCTGAACGCGGTCTCCGTGCCGCGTCGGCGCCCCTTGTGGGTGCGCACCCCGGCCCACATGCCCAGGGGGATCGCCACGAGGAGGGCGACCAGCGTGGCGAGGACCGCCAGGGCCAGGGTGGGCGGCAGGCCCTGGGCGATGATGTCGCCGACCGGCTGCGAGGAGAAGAACGAGGTTCCCAGGTCGCCGCCCGCCACGTGCTGGACGTAGTGCAGGAACTGGGTGGGCAGTGCCTCGTCGAGGCCGAGTTCCGCGCGGCGGGCGTCCACGAGCTGCTTGGGGGCGGTGGGGCCGAGCATCTGCCGCAGCGGATCGCCCGGGACGAGGTGGATCATCGCGAACGAGGCCACGAGGAGCACCGCCAGCGAGACGGCGAGGCGCAGCAGGTGGCGGGCGAGGAAGCGCGGCGTCAGCCGCCGGGCGCGGCGCGGCAGGGCGGGAGGGGCGCTCACTTCGCCGCTCCCGTCATCCGGATCGACGTCGGGTCGAACAGCCCCGCGGTCATGCGGAACGTCGCCCGGTGGGTCGCGGTGGTGAGGGTCTTGTCGACGACGGGCACCAGGTCGCCGGAGGCGAACAGCGCGCTCTCCGCCTCCGCCCACTGCGCGCACCCCGCCGTGCCGGGAAGCCTGCTCGCCCGTGCGGTGAGGTCCTCGTACTTCTTGTTGCTGAGGTGGGCGAAGTTGCCGCCGTCGGGGGTGAAGGGGCCCGACAGCGTGCCGAGCAGCTGGGTGGGCAGCGTGACGCCGAGCGGCACCCAGTCCACGTCCCAGTCCTGGGTGACCGTCTCGACCTCGCCGTACGCGGCGTCCGAGAGGGCCCGCAGCCGTACGTCCGCGCCGACCTTCTGCCAGGCGTCGGCCAGGTACTCGGCGGCTGCCGCCATCGTCTCGCCGCCCGACGTGGCGTAGATCATGCGGAGGGTGAGGCTCTTGCCGCCCTTGCGGCGGATCCCGTCGCCGGAGCGGTGCCAGCCCGCCGCCTCCAGGGCCCGCTCGGCGGCCTGTGGCGCGTAGGCGGGGAGGTGGCCGTCGACCGTGTCGCCGGGGCAGGGCCGCGGCTGCATCACCAGCCCGGTGGGAGGCTGCCCGGTGCCGCCGGTGGCGATCGCGCCGAGCCCCTTCAGGTCGACCGCCCGGAGCAGGGCGGTGCGGACGGCGGGATCGTGGCCGGGGTGTCCGCTGCCCTGGTGGAAGAAGAACTCCTGGGTGCCGTTGGGCCGGTCCGTGGTGGTGATGCCGGGGACGTTGGTCACCCGGGCACGGTCGGGACCGGCGAACTGCGCGGCGTTCAACTGGTGGGAGAGCAGCAGGTTCGCGGCGGTGGACTCGCTGCTGACGACCTTGAGCACGACGGAGCCCGGCATGGCGGGATCCGCCGTGGTGGCGCCGCCGGGGCCCCACGTGTAGTCCGTGCGCCGGGTGAAGGTGTACTGCTGGTTCGGGCGGGCCGACGTGAGCCGGAAGGGACCCGATCCGGAGGTGCCGCTTTGGAGGAGCGAGCGGTCCTTGAGGCCCTTGCCGCACACCACGAACAGGTAGCGGGTGCTCTGCAGGATGAACGCGAACGGCTTCGGGGTGGACAGGGTCACCGTGCCCGCGGTGTCGTCGGCCTTCGCCCTCAGTCCCTCGGGGACCACGACGCCGGAGGCGGGCGACTTGGTGGCCGGGTCGGTGACGTGGTCGACGTTCGCGGCGATCGTGCCGGCCGTGACCGGGCTGCCGTCGCCGCAGGTGACCCCGCGGCGCAGGGTGAAGGTGACCGAGGACGGCTCGACCTGCCACTTCTCGGCCAGCCCCGGCACGACACGGCCGTCGGGCCCGATGTTCACCAGGGTGTCGTACGCCAGCGACAGCGCGGTGTACGTGGTGGTGTTCTGCACCTGTGCCGGATCGAGCAGACCGGGGTCGCTCTTGATCGCGAAGCTGAAGGCGTCACCACCGGCCGACCCGGCCTGGCCGCTGCCACTGCCGCAGCCGGCCACCAGCAGCGACGCCGCGAGACACGCGGCCGTCGCTCGGGCTCTGTTCATTCGGGCTCCCTTGAGGCGAAAGGTTGCCTCACATTCGCGGCTGCTGGCCGGAATTGATTCGGACCGGACGACAAAGAAGAAGTGCCGTCTTCGGAGCCCGGTCCCAAACGGGCCGCGCCCGGGTGTGCCGCTCCCGGAGCCCGGACACACGAGTGCCCGGACATACCAGTGCCCGGACACACGAGCGCCCCGGACCGCTGGCGAGGTCCGGGGCAGGCTGGGAGGCGGGAGGGCTGCGGGTGCGGTCAGGACCGGACGTGGTCGACGACCGTCCGGGCGGCCCGGCCGATCGCACGGTCCGTGCGCGGCTGCCGGTCGGCCGGGGAGGAGGAGCGCAGGAACACACCGACGGCATAGCGTTTTCCGTCCGGGTACCGCACCACACCGGCCTCGTTGCGGACGGCGAAGTCCGTGCCCGTCTTCCCCGCGATGCGCACCCCGCTCTCGGGAAACCCCGAGACCAGCCGGTGCTGCCACACCTGTTGGCCCATGATGCTCCGGACCTCCGCGCACGCCTGCGCCGGGCCCGCCGCGTCCTGCCAGATCGCTGCCAGCAGCGCCGTCACCTCGCGCGGGGTGCTCGACGGGCTGCGCGCCGGATCGTTCACGCCGAGGGCCAGCAGCCGCGCGTCGGGGAGGCCGGTGAGGTGGTCGTCGATACGGGAGCCCGGGGCGAGGCCCAGTTCGCGGCGGATGCCGTCGTCCAGCGCGCGGCAGGAGGACACCCCGAAGCCCGTGAACCCGAGCCCGTCCAGGAGCGCACGGACCCGGTCGATGCCCACGAGGTCCAGCAGCAGGTCGGTCGCGGCGTTGTCGCTGATCGTCATCATCATGAACGCCAGGTCGCGGGCGCTCATCTCGACGTCGTACCGGCATCCGTCGGTGGCGCTGCCACCGGCCCGGTACGCGGCGGACACGGTGTGCCGCGCCGCGGGATCCAGTACCCCCGCGGCGGCCTGCCGGGCGTACTCCAGGGCGATGGGGATCTTGAAGACCGAGGCGAGCACGACCCGTTCACCGGCCCGGTGACCGAACTCGGCGCCGGAGTCGAGGTCACGTGCATGGACGAATCCTTCCACTCCCGCTTCCTCGAAGATGTCCGCGAGCGCGGCGTCGACGCGGTCCGTGGTGCGGGTCATGTCATCTCCGTGACGGGTGCGGGGTGCAGAGGCGGGGTGGGCGGTGTGCGGCGCAGTGCGTCGACGGCGGTCCTGGCCGCGCGGGCGACGGCTGCGTCAGCGGCGGGGTCGCGCCCGCCGAGCCGGGAGGTGCGCAGGAACACGGCGACGGCGTAGCGTCCGCCGTCGGGGTACTCGACGACTCCGGCCTCGTTCAGGACGCCCCACAGCGAGCCGTTCTTCGCGGCGACCTTCACCTCGTTGCCGAAGCCGGCGATCAGGCGGTGCGTGGACAGCTGGCGGCCCATGAGGTCGCGCACCTCGGCGCAGGCCTCGGCCGGCGCGGCCTCGTCGCGCCAGATCGCCGCCAGCAGGGAGGTGATCTCGCGCGGCGTGCTGGAGGCGGAGCGGCGCGGGTCGAGCATCGCCAGGCCCCGGATCCGTTCCTCGCCGACCCGCGCGAGCTGGGCGTCGATGTCGCCGTACGGGTCGACGCCGAGCTCTTCCCAGACCGGGTCCCACAGGTCGCGGTAGCGGCCGACCGGGATCCGTGGGCAGCCCAGCTCGGCGGCCACCGCGCGGACGTACGCGGTGCCGAGGATCTCCATGAGCTTGTCGGTGGCCGCGTTGTCGCTCATCGAGAGCATGAAGAACGCCAGGTCGCGGGTGCTCATCGTGACGTCGTGCAGGCAGCTGTCGGTGCCGATGCCGTCGCCCTCACGGTTGTCGGCGGTGATGGTGTGCCGTGCGGCCCGGTCCAGCTGGCCGGCCGCTGCCCGGCGGGCGTAGGCGACGGCGACGGGGATCTTGCGCAAGGAGGCTACGACGACCGGTTCGTCGGCCCGCAGCGCGACCTCGTGACCGAGGTCGATGTCGCGGGCGTGGACGAAGCCGGTCACACCGGCCTCCGCGAAGACCGACTCCAGGGCGGCGGCGGGGGGAGAAGTCATGTGCGGGCTCCGATCGATGGCGCGGCGTCAGCCGGTCTTGGGGGTCGCGCGGCCGCTGTGGTGCAGATAGGACGTGCCGCCGGGGCGGTTCTCGAACACCACCGCGTCCCACACCGGGTCGCCGTCGGCGCGGCCAACGAAGGTGGTGGCGTCGACCGCGGTGAGTTCCAGCGTCCGCGGCTGCGCGAGAGAGGCCAGGTGTCCGGTCGGTTCGGTACGCAGACGCAGACCGCCCGCCTGGGCGGTCACCCGGATCCTGCTGCCCGCACGTTCGTAGGTGCCGGTGAACGCTTCCACGTCGACGTGCACCGGCTCGGGCGGCGGACCCAACGGCTCCGGAACCGGCAGCTCGTGCAGGTCCAGCAGGACTTCACTGATGATCCGGTGCTGGAACTCCGCGCTGCGACCCCCGTTGACCAGCACGGCGACGACGGTGTCCAGTCCGGGCAGCACCCACAGCGCGGCGTGCTGGCCGAGGGTGTCCCCGGTGTGGGCCACCACCTCGTGGCCTTCCCACTCCTCCAGGCTCCAGCCGATGCCCCACTGCCGCCCACCGCAGTGCGGATTGGGCACGTCGACCTGCGGTACGCGCAGGGCGGCCGGGTCGGCGAGCAGGGCCCCGGGGGTGAGGTGGGCACGGCCGAACGCGACCACGTCCGCGGCGGTGGCGCAGACGAGCCCGGCCGGGCCGATCGACCGCGGCAGCCCCCACGCGGGCACGACGCTCCCGTCGTCGCCGTGGCCCACGGCGGCGCTGAACCGCAGGACGTCCTCGGGCAGCGTCCAGGTGTGCGTCAGGCCCAGCGGCGCACAGATCTGCTCGCGCAGCGCCCGGTCCCAGACCTGGCCGGTGAGCTGTTCGACGACCCGGCCGGCGATGACGAAGCCCGCGTTGCAGTACGAGTGCGAGTCCCCGACCGGGAACGTCTGCTCCAGGCCGGCGCACGCCTCGACGTAGCGCGCCAGGCAGTCGTCGCCGCGGCCGGTGTCCACGAAGAGGTCACCGTCGATCCCGGAGGTGTGGGTGAGCAGATGCCGCAGGGTGATCATCCCGGTCGCCCGCCGGTCGCCGACCCGGAAGCCGGGCAGCACCTCGGCCACGGCCGTGTCCAGGGTGACGCGGCCCTGTTCGACCAGGAGCATCAGCTGGGTCGCCGTCCAGACCTTGGTGATCGAGCCGATCTGGAACAGCGAGTCGGTGCGCACGGCGGCGCCCGTGGCGGTGTTGAGCACACCGGTGGCGCACTCGTACAGCTTCCCGCCCGACCGGAACGCCAGGCTCGCGCCCGGCACTTCGGACGCGGCTGCCAGCGCCGCCAGACGGTTCGCCCAGTGCTCCGTGTCGCCCTTCACGCACACCCTCCGCAGGTTGGTGGAACTCGGTCCCGCAGCCTAGGCAGGCCCGGACCGGCCACGGTTGGTCCGCCGCTACGAACTCGTGGGGCACGGCTTGGACGCACGGACCACTTGGGGACGCGGCCCGGTTCCTACGGTGGGGTCACCCTGGAACCCCCGAGGAGACAAGATGCCGCTGATCGACCGTGACGACTCCGCACTGGTGATCATCGATGTGCAGAGCAACTTCTACCCGCCCACGCGGCTCGACGTGGACCGGCAGCGGTTCCACGACGTGGTGCGGCGCATCGCCTGGATCGCCCAGGTGGCCGACCGGCTGAACATTCCCGTCGTGGTGACCGAGGAGGACCCCGCCGCCGGCGGACACACGGTTCCGGAGATCCGCGAGGCGCTCCCCGCGAAGGCGGTCACGCTGCCGAAGAACGCCTTCGCCGTGTGGGACAACCCCGACATCGCCGCCGCGCTCGAAGCCACCGGCCGGACCACCACGGTCCTGGTCGGCATCGAGACCGACATCTGCGTCGCCCACTCCGCGATCCAACTGCACGACGCGGGCAAGCGCGTGGTGGTCGTGGACGACGCCGCCTACTCGCCGGGACCGGCACACGAACGCGGCCTGCGACGCCTGACCGGCCAGGGCATCGAGATGCTGTCCGCCAAGGAACTGTTCTACGACTGGACGCGCACCATCGCGTACGCGGACACCTTCCACGACACCCACGCCGAACTGCCCGTACCTCCCGGCGTCCGCCTCTGAGAGCAGCGGACCCCTCATCCGCCCGGCCCCACCCTCTCGGGGCGGGCCGCGCGGTCGCTGTCCATCAGACGCAGCTGAAGCATCGCGGCGAACCGGGCCGAGGCATCCCGCAGATCGATCCCGCCCACCTCCGTCACCCGGCGGATGCGGTACCGGAAGGTGTTGGGATGGACGAACATGCCGGCCGAGGCGGCGACGACATCCCCGAACGCGTCCAGCCAGGCGCGCAGCGTCTCCACCAAGCGGGCGTTGTGCGCGGCGTCGTAGGCGACGAGCCGGGCGAGCGGCCCGGACAGCTCGTCGCGGTTGCCGAGGGCCAGATCCCGCATCTCCAGCAGGAGGGCATCGACGTACACGTCGGAGATCGCCGCGACGCGCTCGCCGCCCCGCCGGCCGGCCAGCACCCGTAGCGCCCGGTCGGCATTGGCCCGGGAGCGGGCGAGCACGGCCGGCTCGGCGGCCACCGAACCGATCCCGACCACGGCCCCCGCCCGGCCGCCGGTGCGCCGGAGGAAGTCCGAGGCGACCTGCACGGCCCGCTCCCGTGCACGGCCCGCGTCGGCAGGCACCGGGAACAACGCGTACGCCACCTCGCCCAGCAGGGCGACGGCGGACCGCGGCTGCACCGCACTGAGATGCACGGCCAGGGCCGTCGCCAGCCGTTGGTGCTCGGCGGTGACATGGGCGTGGTCCGCACCGTCCCCGGTGGGCAGGCCCATGGCCATGACGAGGGTGGGCTCGTCGGTCAGACCCAGGCGGCCGAGCGCGGCGATGGCCCCGGCGCCGCCTTCCAGCGCGGTCGCCACGAGGTCGGCACGCAGCCGGTACTCGGCGTCGGTGCCGGCCCTGAAGCGCAGCATGTGCAGGGCGACCAGCTGGGCCGCCTCCACGAACGCCGCTTCGCGCTCCGCGGTCAGCGGGGTGCGCACCGCCGCCCACACCGAGCCGAGGAACTCGTCCCCGGCGCGCACCGCCACCGCGACCCGCGGCAGCGCCACCTCCTTCCCCAGGGTCGGCGCCGGCACCCGTACGAGTCCCTTGCCGCGGTACAGCTCCTTGAAGACGCCGTGCTCCTCGTGGAGGCGCAGATAGCGGTCGGGCACCTGCCGGGCGAGGATGCTCGCCACCCGGGGCGCGTCGGCCGTGTCCTGCCCGCCGGAGAAGGCCAGAATCCGGGAGCGGCGGTCCTCGATGGTGACGGGCGCGTCCAGCAACGTGGCGACGGCGTTGGCCAGCGCGAACAGGTCCCCGGACGGCACACCGCCCAAGGTGTTCTCCCCGGCTTCGCCGACGTCCCCCTCGGACAGCAACGTGCGCAGCATCGCCGCCAGCTGGGCCCACGAGGCCCCGGGCGTCAGCGCCAGCAGAGCCACACCGGACTCCTCCACCGCCCGCTCCAGACCGGCCGGGTCCGGAACCGGTCCCCTGACGACCAGCGCCGCCGCCGCGTGGGCCCGAAGGCCGTACAGCAGCTCGGCGATGTGCCCGGCCCCCTGGACCCCGTTGCCGAGCACGATCGCGTGCGGCGGGTAGTGCTGCTCGTCGTACGGGTCGTGGATGCCCACGCCGCCGATCTCGACGGCCCCCTCGGCATCGCCGTACAACAGGTCCAGGAGGGTGGGGCCGAGTTCCCCGAGCACACGGCCGAGGCTCCGCGCGGGGTGCGTCGTGAGGTGCCTGATCATCTCCGCAGACTAGGACCGGCAAGGGCCCGCGAAGTCGTACGGGACGACGAGGACACCTCAGGCGATCCGTCGGCCGGTACGAACCTCCCTCGCCGGGGGCGGCTGCCACAGCCGGGACAGCGCGGCGTCGACCAGGGCGTCGGTGGAGTCCACCACCGGGACGATGCGTGCCGCCGCCCCACTGATCAGTGGGATCTCCGTACACGCGGCGATGACGACCTGCGCGCCGTGCTCCTTCAGGGCGGCGGCGGCCGTGGCGATCCGCTGCTGCGCCACGGCAGGATCGGCCCCGCCCTTGACCGCACGGATCGCCGGATCGACACAAGAGCTCTGAAGGCGGGCGGAGACCTGGAGCACGTCGATACCGAGACGGGCACCGGCGCGCTCGTAGAGGGCTGCCGCGCGGGTCCCCGGCGTGGCGAGGACTCCCACCCGGTGCACGCCCGGCGCGGTGTCCGCGGCGGCCCGCAGCGCCGCCCGGATCATGTCCAGCACCTCGACCCCGGCGGCCTTCGACACCTGCTCGACGTAGGCGTGCGCGGTGTTGCACGGGACCACCACGCAGCGGGCGCCCGCCCGCTTCAGCCAGCGCGCGCCCTCCACGAGAGCCGGTACCGGGGAAGGCCCCCGGCCCAGCAGCGCGGCGCTCCGGTCGGGCACGGCCGGGTCGGCCCACATCAGCACCGGCAGGTGCCCCTGGTCGCAGTCGGCCGGTGTACGTGTGACGAGCCTGCGGTAGAAGTCGGCCGTGGCCAACGGGCCCATCCCCCCGAGGATGCCCAGCGCGGGCCGGCTCCGTCTCACAGCCCCTCCCTGCCGCATCGGACGGTAGCCGCACGGCGGAGGACGGGCACGCGGAGAAGTGGCAGCCAGAAGTGGGGATCGCTCAAGGGAAACACCCTTCCAGGGCTCGGCGGAGATCACCTGAATCGTGCTCCGCCGCCGAACCCGAGAGCTCGTCGCACGGGCCAAAACCGGGCGTCGGAATTGGGGTGGTCCACCAGGGAATGGAGCCGGCGCCGGCCGGGCCCCGCCGTGGCCCGGCACTTTCGGCCCTCGCTACGTGGACGCTTCGGGATTCCCCGGCCGGAAGTCCTGCCCCTGGTAGAGACCCTTCTCCGGGCAGGAGCCCTTTTCCGCCTCGACGCCCTTGGCCGGGGCGTCCACCTCCTCGGCGAGGAAATCGGTGATGGCGGCGGCGAGGACCGGGTAGTCGTCGCCGATCCAGATCATGTGGCTGGGCGCGTTGCCCGCGAGCAGGTGGGCGTTGGGGATGGTGTGGGCCAGCGATTCGGCGTGGGCGTAGCTGACCGACCCGTCGTGCGGGGTGGCGATCACCAGGGTGGGCTGGGGGACCCGGGCGGCCAGGGCGGCCAGGTGCACGCTGCGGCCGGGTGCGGCCAGCACGCGCAGGTCGTTGCGGAATCCCGGGCCGGACCGCATGTGCCCGAACAGGTCCAGGAGCCAGGCGCGTTGGGTGGCGCTGAGGCTGCCGAGCAGCTCGGCGACGGGGCGGGACGTCAGTTCCGGCAGGAGCAACCGCAGCGCGAGGCGGGGTGTGCGCCGGGTCATGGCGTGGACCAGTGCCCAGGTCACCGCCTCGGTGCGGGGGGCGAAGAGCAGGCTGCCGCCCAGGCGGGTGCGGCGGTCGGGCCAGGGCACCGGACCGACGGCGCTCTGCAGGACGAGGCGCCGCACCACGCCGGGATGACGTACGGCCATGGCCACCGCGGTCGGCCCTCCCGCCGACTGGCCGACGACGGCGGCGACGGTGGGCAGGCCGAGGGCGGCGCACAGTTCGGCGAGTACGTCGGCGAACCCGTCGGGGGATGTGCCGGTATTCAGCGGAGTGCGGCCGTAGCCGGGGCGCGAGGCTGCCAGGACCGTGCAGTCGGCGCGGGCGAACACGTCCTCGCCCAGGGGCATCCCGGCACGCATGTGCCCGCCGTGCAGCATCAGCACGGCGCGCGGACCGCGTCTGTCCAGCCGGTACTCCACCGGCCCGGCCGCGAGCCGGATCATGCGTGTGGCGCGCTCCACCTCAAGGCCCCCTCCGAGCAGCCCGTACTGATGCCACTCATGGTCCGTGACGGCACCGCGGCGGTTCAAGGAGGGGGCGGGGGCCCGGCGGCGACGGCCGTCGAGCCCCCATGGCTCAGTGGAAGACAGCTCAGGAGAAGACAGCTCAGCGGACAGCTCAGTGGAAGATCCGCTCCACGAACGCGTCGAGGTTGCCGCGCAGGCGCTCGATCTGCTGCTCGACCGTGAGGGACTCCTCCATGCGCGCGCCCGGTGCCGCCTTCTTCCTGCCCCGCACGTACAACGAGCAGTCCAGGTCCGAACAGATGTAGAGGCCCACCGAGTTGCCTTCGCGGCCGGCCCGGCCGGCCTTGGGGGCGGTCATGAGGGAGACGCCGCTGCCGGGATGCGTGGTCAGGCACAGCGTGCACAGACTCCGGCGCAGGAAGCCGCGGTTGCCGGAGACGGAGCGCATGGACAGGCCGACGGTTTCCCCGGCGCGTTCGACGACGAGGTACCTGCGGTCGGGCGCGGACAGGTCGAACCAGCCCAGGAAGTCCAGGTCGTCCCAGTGGTCGAGGTCCGCCAGGTCCTTGGGCAGGGGGAGGCGTTTGGCCTCGCCCTTCGAGCAGTTGACGAACGAGGTGCGGATGTCGTGCTCGGTCAGGGGCTTCATGAAGAGTCCTTCTGGAAGTGAGGTGTACGAGGGTGGGACACGGCTCCGGCTCTAGGCCGCTGCGTCGTGCCCGGTCTGCTTCGGCGTCCCGCGCCGTACGGTGAGGCCCGCCACCAGGGCGGCGAGCAGCAGAACGCCCGCCGAGCACCAGTAGGCGACGGAGAAGCCGTGCACCATGCCTTCGTCGAGGACCGCGCCGCCGTGGGCCGGATCGTGCGGATGCGAGTCGACGTAACGGCTGGTGGCACCGGTGGCGACGGTGTTGAGCAGTACGGTGCCCAGCGAAGCGCCCATCTGCTGAACGGTGTTGACGACCGCCGAGGCCACACCGGCGTCCTGCGCGGGCACGCCCGCGGTGGCCGTCGCGTAGACCGGCATGAAGGTCAATCCCATGCCCAGACCGAGCAGCAGCAGGGCGGGCAGCACGTGCGGGAGGTACTGCGCGTGCACGGTCAGCCTGCTGAGCAGCACCATGCCGACGGCGGCCAGCACCATTCCGGACGACATCAAGGCGCGCGGCCCCGTGCGGGGCAGCAGGCGGGCCGCGATCTGGGTCGAGGCGATGGCGATTCCGGCCGAGATCGGCACGAAGGCCAGTCCCGTCCGCACCGGCGGGTAGCCGAGGACGACCTGCAGGTAGTAGGTGAGGAACAGGAAGACACCGAACATGCCGATGGTGGCCAGGCCCATCGTCGCGAGCGATCCGGCCCGCACGCGGTCCTGGAGGATGCGCAGCGGCAGCAGCGGGCTCTTCGCGCGGCTCTGCCACCACACGAAGCCGGCGAGCAGGACCACACCGGCGCCCAGCAGTGCGAGCACCGACGGGCTGGTCCAGCCGCGCGGTCCGGCCTCGCTGAAGCCGTACACGAGCGCGACGAGCCCGGCGCAGCCCAGCAGGGCGCCCGGCACGTCCAGGCGCCCGCCCGGACGGCCGGAGCGGTCGCGCAGGAAGGCAGGTGCGCCGAGCAGGGCGGCCAGCGCGATGGGCACGTTGACGTACAGGGCCCAGCGCCAGTTCAGGTACTCGGTCAGCAGACCGCCCACGATCAGCCCGACCGCGCTGCCGCCGCCGGCCAGCGCACCGTAGACCCCGAACGCCCTGGCCCGCTCCTTGGGATCGGTGAACGTCGTCGTCAGCAGCGACAGGGCCGAGGGCGCCAGGACCGCCGCGAACGCACCCTGCAGGGCGCGCGCCGCGAACAGCATTCCGGGACCGCCCGCCGCGCCGCCCAGCGCGGAGGCCGCGGCGAACCCGGCCAGGCCGATGACGAAGGTGCGCTTGCGGCCCACCAGATCGGCGATCCGGCCGCCGAGCAGCAGCAGCCCGCCGAAGGCCAGCGTGTAGGCGGTGATCACCCACTGCCGGTCGGCGTCCGACATGCCGAGTGCGCGCTGTGCGGAGGGCAGCGCGATGTTCACGATGGTGCCGTCGAGGATCACCATCAGCTGGGCGAGGGCGATGACGGCCAGCGCCCACCAGCGCTTCGGGTCCGGTGCCGACGCCGGTGCCGGAGTCGGAATCGCGGCGGGATTCGCGTGGACCGGGGAACGACCGGTGGCAGTGGAGGGGTCGGACGGGAGGGATTGTCCTCGGGGACGTTTCTTGCTCATGGCGATCACGCATGTTTCGTGTCGAAGTGCTGCCGGGGCAGCCGGCCAGGGACGGTCGCAGTGGTGACGACGGGCCGGTGTACGCAGCACGGGGACACGGCATGGCGAGAGGGCAGCGGGAACCGCGGACAGCACCCGGGGCCTGCCTCACCAGCCGCGTGACACTCACGCCGGTGCTCCTGCCGACCGTGGGCCGGAGCGTGCCGGGATCACGGTGCACAGCAGGAGAAGGGCCCGTCTTCGGGCGCGCGCCCCCGCGGCCGGCGCGGCGATGAACCGCGCGGGCCAGGACGTCTCGTGACGCGGCAGCTCAGAAAGATGCCGAAGACAAGAAACAGGAAGGGGGAAGAGTTACCGCGCGCCGCAGAGGAGGGAGGGCACACGGCCGGAGGCAACTATGGCCGCAACGCATTTGGCACGGTCCATGTCTCTCGCCTCCTTCCGGGCAGGGCACGCGGTGCGTGTCGACGCCGAGCGCGCCGAGTGGGGCGGCAGAGGACCTGCCGCGTGAAATCCCGGACAGGCTACCCCATCGGCGCCGCCGCGCGACCGGAATTATTTGCGGCTGCCGGTGCGGTCGTCGGCCGGCGCGCTTCATTCGCCCGCGATGTCCTCGGGCTCCCAGCGGAGCAGGTCGCCCGGCTGGCACTTGAGCACCTCGCAGAGCGCGGCGAGCGTGGAGAAGCGCACGGCCTTGGCGCGGCCGTTCTTGAGGACCGCCAGATTGGCGGGTGTGATGCCCACGCGGTCGGCGAGTTCGCCCACGGACATCTTCCGCCTGGCCAGCATGACGTCGATGTCGACGACGATCGGCATCAGATGACCTCGTTCAACTCGGCCCGCATCCGCGACGCTTCGACGTCGCGGGCGACGGCCTGGGCGAGCAGCATCCGCAGCACGAGCACGATGAGCGCGACCCCCAGGACGGCCACACCGATGCCGCCCATGATGAGGGTGACGCCCGGATCCTCCCGCTGGCCGGGTGCGTTCACGGCCGTGACGGCGAACCACACGAGAGCGGCGGCGACGACGGCGCCGATGATGACGTCCACGTACCGGAAGGCGGCATGGGAGAACACGGTCCCGCGCCGCACCATCGTCGCCAGCCGCCACACACAGACCAGGGCCGTCTGGACCGTCCCTATCCCCACGATGGTGATCAGGCGCAGAGGGGTCAGTGGGAGCGACCCGTCCTCCGGATCGTTCCCGCTGACCAGTGCCCACACCATCAGTGCCTGTACGAACACGGTGCCGGTCAGCACCAGCGCGAGCACCGCGTGCAGTGCGCGTACCGTCGCCTTTCCCATGACACGTCCCTCCATCGAACTGCGATAGGAATCTATCGAATTTCGATAAGCGTAGCAGCGTTCGGCCGGAGGGTCGGCGGTGTCGGCGACCGCCTCAGTTCGTTCTCTCGCCGGTACGGACATCCTGGTGCGCTCCCGGCACGGGGCCGGGCCGGCGGAGGGCGGCGTGGAGGGTGGGCGCGGGGCGGAAGTGTTCGGTGAGGTCGAGGATGCCCATGATTTTCAGGATGAGCGGGTGGGGGCAGACCACCAGGAGCTGGCCGCCGCGCTCGTGGACGCGGCGGTGGGTGCGGCAGAGCAGGGCGAGGCCCGAGCAGTCGAAGAAGGTGACCGGGGTGAGATCGACGACGAGCAGCGTCTCGGGGGGTGCGCTCACCACGTCGAGGTGGGGCAGGACGAACTGGGCGGCTGCGATGTCGATGTCGCCGCGGAGTTCGACCACGGTGTGACCGTGGGCCCGGTAGGTGTGCAGGTGCCCGGTGGCGGGCGGAGCGCCGTAGGTCATGGCGGCATCCTTCGTGCGGCGGCCCTCTCCTGGGGCCGGGTCGGGACGGGGCAGGAACCACCGGGGTCTGGGGCGATGACGTAACACGCGCGAGAAGAAGCAGGACCGCGGGCCGGGAGCGAGGGGGGACGCGGTCGTTACGGAACTTGATACCCCAGCCGGGGCCAAGAGCAACACCGGTCGGACGCAAAATACGCTCCAACCAGGCGCGTTCTCACGGCAGTCGGGTGGTGAGGGGGCGCGTTCCGGCTCAGGTGGCCGGCGGGGACGGTCACGGGAGGGAGCAGGGCCGCGGTCCCTTTGCCGCGTAGGCCGCTGCCACCGAGGACCGCGAGTCCGGGGCGGTGCAGCGCGACGATCCCAAGCGCCGCAAGCGCAGCCTCCGCGGCCCCGTCGCCCGCGGCGGACGGGCGGGCGGCTCAAGCTCCGCGTGCCGGCTGAGCCCCGCTCTCGGGTTGCCGTGTCCGTTCGGCCAGCAGCCGAAGCGCTTCTTCCGAGCGGGAGCCCGCCTCGGCGGTGTAGACGCTCAGGCGCTGGTCCGGGTCGGCGGGCAGGGTGAGCGACTCGTAGTGGAGGGTGAGCGGGCCGACCACCGGGTGGCGGAGCGGACATGGTCCGAGCTGTCGGCCTCCACCGACTTCGACGAGGCAGGCCGGACCGTCTGACGACGAGCGAGCGTGCGGCCACCAGAGGACACGAGAGGACCGGTGCGAACAACTCCCAGCAGCCGTCCCTCAGATCACCCCGCACCGCACCGAACGCCCACCTGCCTAGCCGTTCTCCCGCCCCGGCAACGGTGAGCCGTCCAGGAAGGCGTGGTAGTCATCGGCGGCGTCCGGCTCGATCGTGGGGGCCGAGGGGCCGTAGCGGGTGTCGGTACGGTCCCGCTTCGGCCCCGAGACCCAGAACTCCTCGTTGGTCTCCAGGTCGTAGAAGTTCGCATCGGACAACCAGCCCGCACGGCGCAGCGTCCGCCCGTGGAAGTACGCGGTCCCCCAGGTCTTGGAGAAGTCCACCCACCCGATCCAGGAGGGACCACGGTCGGTGTCGTAACCCGTCTTCAGCTGTACGAACATGATCCGTCGAGGCATGCCCCCAGCGTCGCACCGGGACCCCGCCCGCCACCAGCCATTTCACGGGCTGCCCCGCGTCGCGCCTCGTAACCGATGCTTGCGCCGGCCCCCGGTACGGCCCTTCAGTTCACCGGGCTCACTCGGCCGGCAGGCGCGGGGTGCGCGGCGGTTCCGTGCGGCGGTCGCCGGTGTGCTCGAAGGCCGCGGCGAGCGCCAGGAGGGCGTTGTCGTCATAGGCGCGGCCCGCGAAGGTCAGGCCGACGGGCATGCCGGTGTCCGTCATGGTGCCCATGGGGACGGTCACCGTGGGGATGCCGAGGTGGCGGGGGACCAGATTGCCGTTGGCCACCCAGACGCCGTTGCGCCAGCCGAGGTCGGCAGAGGCGGCCCGGACGTCCATGTCGGCGGGGCCGACGTCGGCGACCGCGGGGAAGACCACCGCGTCCAGGCCCAGTCCGTCCATCCACTGCTCCAGGTCGACGCGGCGCGTCTCCTCAAGCCCGCGCAGGCCCTGTGCGAGGTGCGGCATGTCGGTGAGGGAGGCGTACGGGCGCTCGCGCACGATGCGCGGGTAGTCGTCGATGGTGTCGTCGAATCCGTCGTAGCGGTCGGGTAGTTCGCCCTCCCGCTTGGGCCAGATGCGGGCGCCGTCGACGTCGGCCAGGGTGGGCAGGGCCGGGTCGCCGTTCGCACGCAGGAAGTCGTCCCAGGCCCAGGCGGACAGGTCCTCGATCTCGAAGGTGAGGTACTCGCGGGTGACCAGTCCGCGGGTGAACAGCGAGGGCGCTCCGGGGCGGTCGGACTCGTAATTGCTCACCACGGGGAAGTCGACCTCGACCACCTCGGCGCCCGCGGCCTCAAGATCGCGGCGGGCGGCCTCCCACAGGGTGATCACCGAGGGGCGCGTGTCGATGCGCCGGCCGGTCTGGCCGCCGATGCCACCGTCGGGGTTCGTTCCGGCGTCGGGGTCGGCGTTGATGTACATGCGGGGCACGCCGACGCGCCTGCCGGCGAGCGCCGCGGATGCCGCGCCGGGGCCGGCGGGGGCGAGGGCCGGGTAGGAGGCGGGACGTACCTGCGAGGGGGAGGGCAGCGGCAGCCACGGCTGTGCGCGCCACAGGTCCCCGCGCGCCTCCGGGTCGTCGGCGACGATGACGTCGAGGAGTTCCAGCAGGTCGGACATGGTGCGGGTGTGCGGGACGACGACGTCCATGGTCGGTACGAGCGGCCAGTTGCCGCGGACCGAGATCACGCCGCGGCTGGGCGTGTAGGCGCACAGGGCGTTGTTCGAGGCGGGGGCCCGGCCCGAGGACCAGGTCTCCTCGCCGAGGCCGAACGCGCCGAAGGACGCCGCGGTCGCCGTACCGGAGCCGTTGGAGGAGCCGGAGCCGTAGGCGCTGGTGAGCCAGTCGGCGCTGTACGGGCTCTCCGCACGGCCGTACACACCGCGCTGCATGCCGCCGTTCGCCATCGGCGGCATGTTGGTCAGGCCGATGAGGACGGCGCCGACGGCACGCAGCCGCTCGATGGCGAAGGCGTCGCGCTGCGCGACGAGGTGCTCGAACGCGGGGGAGCCGGCCGCGGCCGTCAGGCCCTTCGCGAGGAAGCTGTCCTTGGCGGTGTACGGGATGCCGTCCAGCGGGCCGAGGGTCTCGCCGCGGGCGCGACGGGCGTCGGAGGCCTCCGCCTCCGCGTGGGCGTGGGGGTTCGTCACGACCATGGCGTTGAGGGCGGTGGGCGTGCCGGGCCGGTCGTAGGCCTCGATGCGGGCGAGGTAGGCGTTCAGCAGGCCGACCGCGGTGACCTCGCCCTTCTCCAGCGCGGCGCGCAGGTCGGCGATACAGGTCTCCACGACATCGAATCCGCGCGTCATGTGGGTGTCTCCTGGGTGGTGGGCCGTGCGGACGGGCCGCCGGCCGTCGGGGCGGCGCGCGCACACGGCAGTCACGCCCCCATCGTCCTGACTAGATTTTCAGTCTAGACTAGGGGTCTAGGTTCGCGGAACCTAGACTTGGGGTCTGGATTTCCGGAACCGAAAGTGAGCCCATGCCGACGTCAGAGACCGGACCCGCGCGCCCCGACCGCCCCCTCCCGTCGGGCGGCGTGCTCGGACCGGTGGACGCCGGGACCGCCCCGGCCGCCCGGGTGCCGGTCGACCGGAAGCGCCAGCCCAGCGGGGACGAGGCGCGCGGGCGGGCGATGCGGGCGGCCATCGGCCTCATCGCTGAGAAGGGCACCGCGGGCGTGCGGATGTCGGACATCGCGGCGCGGGCCGGGATGAGTACCGGGCACATCCTGTACCACTTCGGCAAGAAGGACCGGCTCCTGCTGGAGGTCCTGGCCTGGAGCCAGGCGGACCTCTGGAACCGCCTCCAGCAGGCCTGCGAGGGGGCCGCGTCCCCGGCCGAGAAGCTGGACCTGTTCGTCCGCTCCTACCTGCCCCGCCACCAGGGCGACGAACGCTACGCACTGTGGACGCAGGTCCTGGCCCAGCGCCACGACGAAGCGGGCCGACACGTACTCACCGAGCTGCTGGACGGCTGGGACGAGCGCCTGGACGCGATCCTGCGCGAGGGCATGGACCTGGGGCACTTCGCGGACGTGGACCTGCCCGAGTTCACCGTCCGGTCCGTGGCGCTGCTGAGCGGCCTCTCCGAGGACGTGATGTTCGGACGGTCCCGCTGGCAGCACACCTCCGCGCACGCGTTCGCGCTGGCCGCTCTGGAACGTGAACTGATTCCCCCGGCCCGGGGCTGACGCCACGGGGCGGAACCGCAGCCGGCGGAGGTTCAGTTCTCCCGGACGAAGCTCGCGCAGTCCGGACAGTCGTCGAGATAGCGATGGCGGCACTCGGCGGTGTGCCGCAGAAAGGTGATCGCCTGTTGGCTCCGGGCGATCTCCTCCTCAAGCGCCGCGATCTTCGCCCGCACCACCGTCTGCGCCGCGGCCTTCTTCGGTGCCATGGCGGCGACCACCTCGGGAAGCGAGAGCCCCACGCGCCGCAGTTTGAGCACGGTGCGGGCCTGCTCGACCGCGGTGTCGTCGTAGCTGCGGTAGCCGTTGCCGTCACGGCCGACCGCGAGGGCTCCCACCTGTTCCCAGTGACGCAGCACATGGGCTTCGACCCCGAGTTCCGCGGCCACTTCGCCGATCGTCCGCATCACACGCCCCTTGCCTTCATGCCGACATGAACCCCTAGCGTCCCGATCATGCCTGACACCGTCGCCCCCACGGGCCCCCTGAACCGTCCCTCGATCCTTCTCACCGGCGCGACCGGCAACCTCGGCCGTGCGGTCGTCGACCGCCTGGTGGAGCGCGACGTGCACGTGCGCTGCCTCGTGCGCGGACGGCCCGCACCGCGTCCGGGAGTGGACTGGGTGGCCGGTGACCTCACGGATCCCGCCGATGTGCGCGGGGCGCTGCCCGGCGTGGACGCCGTGTTCCTGATCTGGCCCCTCCTCGACTCCGCGCCGGCCCATGAGGTCGTCAAGGAACTCGGTGCTGCGGCGCCCCGGGTGGTTTACCTGTCGTCGACCGCGATCGACGACAGTGCCCCGCGGCAGAGCGACCCCATCGTCCAGGTGCACGCGGACATGGAAGTCCTGCTGCGCGACGCCGGTCTGCGTCCCGTGGTGCTGCGCAGCGACACCCTCGCGTCCAACGCGCGCGGCTGGGCGGCACAACTGCGCGCGGGCGACGAGGTGTCCGGCCCCTACGTCGCGCGGACGGCGGTGGTCGACGAACGGGACGTCGCCGACGCGGTCGTGGCCGCGCTGCTGGCACCGAACGGGCACCTCAACCCCGGGCCGCACCTGCTCACGGGCCCCACCGCCCTCACCCGCGCCGACCAGGTGGCCCAGCTCGGCGCGGCCCTCCGGCGCCCCCTGCGCTACCGCACGCTCCCGGCCGCGTCCGCGCGCGCACGCATGCTGGCGGACGGACGCCCCGCGGCACTCGTGGAAGCACTGGTAACGGCGTCGGAGCGGCGGCCGGAGTCGCACCGGGTCACCGATCACCTGGAGCGCCTCACCGGCCGTCCGGCCGGCCCCTTCAGCCGGTGGGCCGCCGACCACGCGCCGGAGTTCGACTGACCCGACGCGCGGCAGGTCGTACCGGACGACCGTTCCGCACTCCTTACGGCGGAGCGCACGCCGCTCAGGAGGGGACGGGCTCCAGGTCGGCACCGTCAAAGGGCGGATAGTTGTCGCTGCCCGTCCGCTCGGCCGCATCGATGTAGGCGGTGAGCGCGTCGCGGGACTGGGCGAGATCGGAGATCTGATCGTTCAGCCGTTGCAGCCGTGCCCGCATCGCGGTGAGCAACTCGGGACACCCGGGCAGTTCCGGGGCCTCTCCGAGCGCGCACGGCAGCACGTACGCGATGTCCTCGGAGGACAGCCCCGCACCGAGCAGGTGCCGGATCTGCTTCACCCGCAGTACGGCCTTCTCGTCGTACTCGCGATAGCCGTTGGCGCCACGGTCCGCCTCCAGCAGTCCCTGGGCTCCGTAGTAGCGCAATTGATGAGTGCGGACTCCCGTCCGACGGCTCAACTCCCCGATCCGCATCGCAACCTCGCTTGACCTTCACACCGGTATCAACGTTGACGATGCTGCCATGAACAACAACACCGAAACACCCGTGACCGTCATCGGACTCGGCCTGATGGGCCGGGCACTCGCCAGCGCGTTCCTGAAGGCAGGGCATCCCACCACCGTGTGGAACCGTACGGCCTCGAAGTCCGACCAACTGGTGGCCGAGGGGGCTCTGTTGGCGCCGACCGTGGGCGACGCCCTCAAGGCGGGTTCGCTGACGGTCATCTGCGTCTCCGACTACCCGGCCCTGTACGACCTGCTCGGCGCGGACGATGCCGAGCTGGACGGCACGACTCTGATCAATCTGACCTCCGGGAGCTCCGCCCAGGCCAGGGAAGCCGGCCGATGGGCCGAACAGCGCGGTGCCCGCTACCTGGACGGCGCCATCATGGCCATTCCGTCGGCCATCGGCACCACCGACGCGGTCGTTCTGCACAGCGGGCCGCAGGCCGACTTCCAGACGCACGAGTCGACGCTCGGCGCGCTCGGCACCGTCTCCTACCTGGGCGCGGACCATGGGCTGGCATCGCTGTACGACGTGGCCGGACTGGCCATGATGTGGAGCGTGCTGAACGCGTGGCTCCAGGGCACCGCCATGCTCAGGACGGCCGGCGTCGACGCCGCGACGTACGCGCCGTTCGCGCGGCAGATCGCCGCCGGTGTGGCCGAATGGCTGCCGGGATACGCGGAGCAGATCGACAAGGGCGCCTTCCCGGCCGAGGTCTCGGCCCTGGAGACCGATGCGCGGGCGATGGAGCACCTGATCGAGGAGAGCGAGGCAGTGGGGGTGAACGCCGAACTGCCGAAGTTGCTCAAGGCGATGGCCGACCGGGCGATCGCGGCCGGACACGGTGGAGAGCAATATCCGGTGCTGATAGAGGAGTTCGGCAAGCAGCACAACGACTGACCGGTCCCCGGCACCGGTACCCGAGTGACCGCCCGGGGGAGTGGCGGACTCTGCTGCGTGGTTCGGCCCCGCACCGTAGTGGTGCGGGGCCGAACCACGTCGGCGACTACGAAGGTCCCGCGCAGGCGGTGTCTCCGTGGTACGCGTCCATCGGCGTCACCGACGGCTTCGGCCGCATGACACCCTTGTCACCCGTCATCCAGAGGATGACAATGGTGATGTCATCGACCTGATGACAGGGGGAGCCGACAGGGGGAGAGGTGCTCGTGGCCGCAGCCGACCCTTCGTCCACGACCGGTGCCGACGCCCACAGCCCGGCGTCCTTCCTCGCCGCTGCGGCGGCCCTCGCCGCCATCGACGACGCGCTGCGCGACGCCCAGCACGAGATCCCCGACGCCGTCCGTCCCGGACCCGAGCAGGCGCTGGCCTCCCTGATACTGCTGCGGCAGGTGCGCGAGCAACTCGCCGGCTGGGAGGCCGGCCTGATCGAAACCGCCCGTGCCGCGGGCGCCAGCTGGGCCGACCTCGCCGGTCCTCTTGGAGTCGCCAGCCGGCAGGCCGCCGAGCGCCGGTACCTGCGCGGGCGCCCCGGTGCCGCCGGCAGCACCGGCGAGCAGCGCGTGACGGCCACCCGCCAGGCCAGGGCCGCCGAACGCGCCACTGCCACCTGGGCCCGCGCCCACGCCGCCGACCTCCGCCGCGTCGCCGGACAGATCACCGCACTCCGTCACCTCGCGCCCGACGCGCACTCCGCACAGGCCGCCCTGCACGACGCGCTCGGCGCCGCTGACGCCGCCGAACTCATCGCACCTCTGGCGAGCATCCGCCCCTACCTCGACGCCCGCCACACCGACCTCATCGGATGCCTGGACGCGCTCGAAGACCGACGCACGACGACGGAGGCCGCTGATGACGGCTGACCCTCGCCGTGCGGAGTCACACCACGCGGGTGCCGCACGGCCCGAACCGAACCACGCCGACGACGGGCCGCTGCCCGTCCCGGCCCTCCGAGTCCAACTCCGTACATGACGTTCCCACAGAAAGAGACCCTCATGGGCAGC
Source organism: Streptomyces sp. NPDC004111 (assembly GCF_042874215.1). NCBI lineage: Bacteria > Bacillati > Actinomycetota > Actinomycetes > Kitasatosporales > Streptomycetaceae > Streptomyces > Streptomyces sp. NPDC004111. The sequence continues at coordinate 133,080 of NZ_JBIAMU010000003.1, read as the reverse complement.
AGCGTCGAGACGCTGGAATTCCAGGCCGAAACCCGCCAGTTGCTCCGGCTGGTGATCCACTCGATCTACTCGAACAAGGACATCTTCCTGCGCGAGCTGATCTCGAACGCCTCCGACGCCCTGGACAAGCTGCGGCTGGCCTCGCTGACCGATGCCGACCTCGCCGAGGTCGATACCGCTGACCTGCACATCTCCCTGGAGGTCGACAAGGAGGCCCGTACCCTGACGGTCCGTGACAACGGGATCGGCATGGACCGGGACGACCTGGTGGAGCTGATCGGCACGATCGCCAAGTCGGGCACCGCCGGCCTGCTGGAGAAACTCAAGGAGTCCCAGGACGCCGCCACCGCCGAGTCCTTGATCGGACAGTTCGGCGTCGGCTTCTACTCGGCGTTCATGGTCGCCGACAAGGTGACCCTGCGCACCCGTCGGGCCGGCACCGACTCCGGCACGCAGTGGGAATCGGACGGCGAGGGCACCTACGAGCTCCAGGCCGTCGACGGCCTGCCCGTGGGCACCTCGGTCATCCTGCACCTCAAGCCCGCCGACAGCGAGGACGGCCTCGCCGACTACCTGGCCGAGTCGAAGATCCGTCAGATCGTCAAGCAGTACTCCGACTTCATCCGCTGGCCCATCCGGATGGAGGGCGATCGCACCGATGCCGACGGCACGACCACCCGCGAGACCGACACGCTCAACTCGATGAAGGCACTGTGGGCCCGGCAGCGCAGCGAGGTGACCGAGGCCGAGTACCACGAGTTCTACCAGCAGATCAGCCACGACTGGCTGCCCCCGGCCGAGACGATCCACATGCGCGCCGAAGGCACCTTCGAGTACGAGGCGCTGTTGTTCATCCCCTCCCAGGCGCCCTTCGACCTGTTCTCCCGCGAGACCAAGCGAGGCGTGCAGCTGTACGTCAAGCGGGTGTTCATCATGGACGACTGCGAAGCGCTCATGCCCAACTACCTGCGCTTCGTCAAGGGTGTCGTGGACGCCCACGACCTGTCGCTGAACGTCTCGCGCGAACTCCTCCAGCACGACCGCCAGATCCGCGGCGTGCGGCGGCGCCTGGTCAAGAAGGTCCTCGGCGCCGTCAAGGACATGCAGTCCAAGGACGCCGACCGCTACACGAAGGTGTGGGAGCAGTTCGGCCGGGCGCTCAAGGAAGGTCTGGTCGAGGACACGGACAACGCCGAGGCCCTGCTGGGGCTGGTGTCGGCGGCCTCCACGCACGACCCGGAGAAGACCACCACGCTGCGCGAGTACGTCGAGCGCATGAAGGACGGTCAGGACACCATCTACTACCTGACCGGCGAGAGCCGCGCCATGGTGGAGAACTCCCCGCACATGGAGGCCTTCGCCGCCAAGGGGTACGAGGTTCTGATCCTCACCGACCCCATCGACGAGGTGTGGGTGGACCAGGTCCCGGCCTTCGACGGCCACCGTCTGCAGTCCATCGCCAAGGGGCAGGTCGACCTCGACGAGTCCGCCGACGACGACAAGGAGGGCGACGCCGCCAAGGCCCAGCGCGAGGAGGACTTCGCGGCCCTGCTGCCGTGGCTGACCACCGCCCTGTCCGAGCAGGTCAAGCAGGTCCGCCTGTCCTCCCGCTTGACGACGTCGGCGGCATGCATCGTCGGTGACGCCCACGACGTGACGCCGACCCTGGAGAAGATGTACCGGGCGATGGGCCAGCAGATTCCCACCGTCAAGCGGATCCTGGAACTCAACCCCACGCACCCGCTGATCACCGCCCTGCGCACGGCGCACGACGCGGGCGCCGACGACCCGGCACTGGTGGAGATCGCCGAGCTGATCTACGGCAGCGCGCTGCTCGCCGAAGGGGGCGAGCTGCCCGACCCGGCCCGCTTCACCCGGCTGCTCACCGACCGTCTGACCCGCGCCCTGTAACCACGGGCACGGCTCGGCACGGATGAACCCGCCTGCCTCGGCTCCCTGTTCGGGACGCCGAGGCAGGCGTTTCGCTCGGGCGGTCTCTCGTGCCTGACCCCAGGGCTCCGTCAGGCGTGCGGGGCCTGTCCGCCGACCCGGTGGTCGGCGTGGCTGAGCGCCTCCATGACCAGGCGCCGCAGGTGGCCGTCGCTGAGGCTGTAGTACACGTGCCGTCCCTGCCGGCGGGTGTTCACCAGGCCCGCCAGGCGCAGCTTGGCGAGGTGCTGGCTCACGGCGGTGCGGGAGGCGGCGACCCGTTCGGTCAGGGAGCCCACGTCCGCCTCCTCCTGCGCGAGCAGCCACAGCAGGTGCAGCCGGGTGGTGTCGGAGAGCAGCGCGAACACCTCGGTGGCCTCGCGAAGACGCGCACTGTCGGGGGGCCGCAGATGCGCACTCGTCGCAGCAGGTGCGGGTTCGCTCTTGGCCATGCCGACAGCTTACGGCCGGTGCGGAACAGCCAGTCCCGGGCATTTGTGTTAGATAGGTGCGCAGCTGTGCACATGATGACTACGGTGGAGGCGTCGCCCCGTTCGCACCGGTCAGGGAGTGCTCCCGCGTGCTCGTCGTGCTGCGCAACCGCGTCTACCGCCGTCTCTTCACCGCTCAGGTCGTCGCTCTGGTGGGCACAGGTCTGGCCACGGTGGCGCTCGGTCTGCTCGCGTACGACATCGCGGGCGACGGCGCCGGTGCGGTGCTCGGCAGCGCACTGGCGATCAAGATGGTGGCCTACGTCGCCATCGCCCCGGCCGTCGGCGCACTCGCCGACCGGCTGCCGCGCCGGACCCTGCTGGTCGGTGCGGACGTCACCCGGGCCGCGGTCGCGCTGCTGCTGCCGTTCGTGACCCAGGTCTGGCAGGTGTACGTCCTGATCTTCCTGCTGCAGGCCGCCTCGGCGGCGTTCACACCGACGTTCCAGGCGGTGATCCCCGATGTGCTGCCTGCCGAGCGTGACTACACCCGGGCGCTGTCCCTGTCCCGTCTGGCCTACGACCTGGAGAGCCTGTTCAGCCCGGCCCTGGCCGCCGCTCTGCTCTCCGTGATCACCTACAACTGGCTTTTCCTGGGCACGGTGTTCGGCTTCGCCGCCTCGGCGGCACTGGTGATCGGCGCCGCACTCCCCAAACCGGCCGCGCCCGCCACCGCGCACCCTGGCAGCGTCCGCACCAGGGCCACCGCGGGCACGCGCCTCTTCCTCGCCACCCCGCAGCTGCGCGCCCTGCTCGCCCTCGACCTGGCGGTCGCCGCGGCGGGTGCCGTGGTCACCGTCAACACCGTCGTCTACGTACGCGACCACCTCGGCCGTGGCGCAGCCGACGTGTCCTGGGCTTTGGGCGCCTACGGAGCGGGCTCGATGGCCGTGGCACTCCTGCTGCCAGGCGTCCTGGACCGGCTGTCCGACCGAGCGGTGATGCTGCGCGGAGCCCTGCTCCTTCCGCTCCTCTTCGCCGGCCTGGGCCTCATCACCGCGGCCGGCGCCGGGAGTTGGCGCTGGCCCGGTCTCCTGACGGCCTGGGCACTGTGCGGCGGGGCCTGCTCGATGGTGCTCACTCCGGCGGGACGGCTGCTGCGCCGGGAAGCCGCACCTGCCGAGCGGACGGCCGTGTTCGCCGCACAGTTCTCCCTCTCGCACAGCTGCTGGCTGCTGACGTATCCGCTGGCAGGCTGGCTCGGCGCGGCGGCCGGGCTGCAGTCGGCGGTGCTGGCGCTGGGCGCCGTCGCGCTGGGCGCATCGCTGCTTGCGGCTCGGCTGTGGCCGTCGCAGCAGCGCACGGGCGTCGAGCACGAACACACCGACCTCCCGGACGGCCACCCCCACCTGGCGGGCGCGACCCGCGTCGCCTCGGGCTGGCGCCACCGCCACACCCCCTTCGCCGACGCTCTGCACACCCGACCTGTATGACGCCGATGGACGCCCCTGACCAGCCGGGTGTCGCCGAGGCCGCGAGGCAGCGGATCACGCGAGGCCGCGAGGCCTCCGCGTGCGGGTTGTTACGGTGGGCCGCGACGTCGAAAGCGGGTGATGACAATACCCATGCCGGGTACCACTGCCGTCCTGGTGATGCTGCCGGACGCCGATCCGTTGCTGGAGATCGCCGGCCGGCTGGACGCACGGACGGTACGACCGGGTGTGCCCGCACACGCGGCGCTGCTCTACCCATGGCTGCCCGCCGATCGAATCGGTGCGGCGGAACTGGACCGGCTGCGGGCCGCGCTGGTGGAAGCCGCAGCGGGAGCCGGGCGGATTCCTCTGCTGCTGGACGAGGTTGAGCTGACCGGTTCGTTCGTCGGCGTCCCGGTGCCCGAACTCCACGCCGCGGCTTCCTCCGTACGCACCGCCTTCCCCGAACAGGTGCCGTACGGCGGACGGTTCGGACCGGACCCACGGGTGCACGTCACCGTGGCAATGGACGCGGACGCCCGTACCGCTGCCGACATCGCGCGACGCGTAACCGGCCGCCTGCCGATCCGTACAGAAGTCTCCGCCGTGCACGTGGTCGCCCTCACGCCCGAGGGCTGGCAGATCGTCGCGGAGCTGCCGCTCACCGCTTGAGCCGCCCTGGCCCCTGCCCCCCCGGGAAGCCTGCCGCCCCCGACGGATTCGGGCCGCCGGAGCTCAGGCGTCGGCGAGGCGCGTGAAGCGTGGGATGCGGGTGAGGCTGCTGCGCACCTTGATGACCGAGGGGCCGGTGACGACCGTGCCGTCGTCGCTGTGCCAGCGTCCCCCGGGTACGGCGACGGTCCGCTCGACGGCGGACTTCTCCGTGACGGGCGCGACGAAGAGGTCAGGTCCCAGGTAGAACTGGTCGGTGACGCGGTCGAGTTCGGGGGAGTGGTAGGCCATCGGGCGCAGGACCGGCTCTCCGGTGACGGCGGCCTCGTCGACGAGGCGGAGGATCAGCGGGAGCAGCGAGGCGCGCACGTCCAGGGCGGCTCGTACCGCGGCGAGATGGACCTCGTCCAGGACCCGCGAGGGTGCGACGGAGAACTGCATCATCGGGCTCAGCGCGGCGATCTGGGCGTAGCGGACGAAGAACTCCTGGTCGACGGTGTCCTGGGCGTTCATGGAGTTGATCTCGCCGCCGCCGATCATGTCGGGGCAGCTGAAGGAGTGGCCGATCATGCTCTGGGCGAGCAACTCGGGTACGAGGGAGGCGATGCCGGCCTCACCCCACAGCGGTGGCTTGTCCCGCAGGCGCTGGGCGAGGGGCTGGCCGCCCATGCGCCAGCAGGCCCGGTACTCGTTGAAGGGGTAGCGCAGACCGAGCGCGGCCCATGCCTCGCAGTGGTCGGCGGGTTCGGCCGGCTCGGCGGTCAGGTCGTCTGCACGGTGGTTCACCGCGTCGCCGCCGTCGAACTTGAAGCCGTCGACTCCGGTCTCGTCGCGCAGGGCGTCGAGTTGGCCGGTGATCCAGTCCACGGCGGCCGGGTTGGTCAGGTCGGGCAGAGCGCTGAATCCGTTCCACCAGCGTCGGACGGCGGTGTCGCCGGTCCGGTCGCGGATCAGCAGGCCCTTCGCCTCCATTTCCCGGAACGTGGCGGAGTCCGGGCTGATGAACGGGACGACCCACAACATCACCGAGAAGCCCTGGTCGTGCAGCTGCCGGACCATGGCCGCCGGGTCGGGGAAGCGGCTCGGGTCGAACCGCCAGGTGCCGTAGTCGGGCGACCAGGCATCGTCGATCATCAGCACGCCGGGCGGCATCCCCGTACGGAGGATGTTGGCGGCGAACCGCAGCACCGACTCCTGCGTGGGCGTGTAGGGCATCTCGATCCAGGTGTTGTACTGCGGGCCGGTGAACAGTTCCCGCGCCGGTGTCCGGCCGGACGGGGGGAAGTAGCGCCGTGATGCCGACAGGTACGCCTCCCGCAGGTTCCCGCCGTCGCGGCGGACCACGACGTCCTGTCCGGACACCCGCAGTGTCCCGTCCCGGAACGAGAAGGAGAACGGCCGCTCCGACCAGACCACGCGCCCCCGGGTCGACACCAGCAGCGGGCTGCTCTGGTTCGCACCGGCCTCCTCCTGCGCGTCGGTGGGTCCGCCGAGGTTCCGGGCGAAGGGGGCGTTGCCGTACGGCATCCGTATGCCGTCGCCCACGGCGCCGCCCCACCAGCGTTCGCCCGCTTCGAGGGTCAGTTCCACCTCGTTCCCCGATGCCTCGACGGGGGACTGGTGAGGTGCACCGGACACGGACTGGGAGAGCATCGGCGGTTCCTTCGGGGACGCGGCGGGTCGCGAGGTGACGCGACGGGGAGGCGGAGCTGTGTTCAGGCGGTGCGGCGCAGCCGGATCAGCCGGCTCGCGTAGTCGCCCGCGGGCAGGGACAGGCCGATGCCGCGTCGGACCAGGACCGTGCCGCTGTGGTCAGTGCCGTCCGCCAGGTCCAGGTAACGGGCTGCGGGGTCCAGGGCCGGCAGGGGGAGCGGTGCGGGCGGGTGGCCGAAGCGGGTCGTGGGACGCCAGACGAGAACGGCGTGCTCGGTGCCGTCGTCGGAGGCGTAGTGCGTGCCCGTCACGCCGTCGGTGCCGGTCAGACGGTACTGCCGGCCGTGCTGGACGAGGGGGCGGATCTCCTTGTAGGCGGCGATCAGCGCCGCCGCCTCGTCGAGTTCCTCCTCCGGCCAGCACGCGAGGTCTCCGCCGATGCCCAGTGCCCCGGCCATCGCCACGTGGAAGCGGAAGCGCAGGGGAACGCTCCGGCCGGTGGTGACGTTGGGGTTGTCGGTCACCCAGGCGGCCATGGTCTGCGCCGGGAAGAGCTGGCTGAAGCCGCGGTGGACGGCGATCCGGTCGACGGGGTCGGTGTTGTCGGAGACCCAGGCCTGGTCGGTACGGGCGAGGATGCCCAGGTCCACCCGGCCGCCCCCGCCCGCGCAGGCCTCGATCCGCAGCCTGGGATGGTCGGCGCGCAGGCGGTCCATGACCCGGTACAGGGCGCGGACGTGGTCGATCCACAGCCGGTCGGGGTCGGGGTGGCCGGGCCACCCCGCTTCGGTGACGACCCGGTTGGCGTCCCACTTGAGCCAGTCCACGGTCGTCTCGCGCACCAGCCGGTCCAGGGTGCGCAGCGCCCATGCCTCGACCTCGGGGCGGGCGAAGTTCAGCATCAGCTGGTGGCGGAGTTCCGTGGCGTCGCGGGTCGGTGTGTGGACGACCCAGTCGGGATGGGCCCGGTAGAGGTCGCTGTCGCGGTTGACCATCTCCGGTTCGACCCACAGCCCGAAGTCCATGCCCAGACGGTGCACCTCGTCCGCGAGCGGCCGCATCCCGCCGGGGAAGGCCGCGGCCCGCGGCGTCCAGTCGCCGAGTCCCGCACGGTCGTCGACGCGTCCGCCGAACCATCCGTCGTCCACGACGAACAGCTCCGTTCCCAGGCGTGCGGCGATCCGGGCCAGCCGCAGCTGCCCGGGGTGGTCGACGTCGAAGCCGGTGGCTTCCCAGGAGTTGTAGAGGACGGGCCGGTCACGTTCGGGGGAGGGCAGCAGACCGGAGCGGATGTACGTGTGCCAGGAACGGCTCGCGGCGCCGAAGCCGGCGGCGGAGTACAGGCCGGCGAAGACCGGGGTGCACAGGGTTTCGCCGGGGCCCAGCGTCCAGCCCACCCCCTCGTGGCCGAAACCGCCCGTCCAGGTGGTGCGGCCGACCGGGTCGCGGTGCACGGTGACGCGCCAGCTTCCGCTCCAGACCAGGGCGGTGCTCCAGACCTCGCCGTCGTCCTCGGTGGCACTGCCGTTGTCGAGGGCAAGCCAGGGGGCGGCGTGGTGGCTGGTGAGGCCGCGGCGGCTGGTGAGGACCGTCTCGGCGACCGGCAGCCGGTCGCGGTGCAGCTGGAACTCGCTGTTCCAGCCGCCCACGAGATGGCTGAGCCGGTAGTCGGGCAGCAGGGGCGCGGTCCACGACGCCGAGTCCAGCCGGTCGACCGCGATCGGCCCCGACTCCTCGCCCCCGGTGTGCGTGAGCTCCGTCCAGCGTTCGACGACGTCGCTGTCGGGCCGCACCCGGTAGCACAGCTCGGCGGTCAGCGGGTAGCGGCGGTCGGCCAGCCGCAGCCGCAGCTCGCCGCCTTCCGCGCGGTGCCCGGCGAAGTGCCACTGGGCGCCCCGCGTGCCGTCGGCGAACCGCACCTGGAGCCCCGCGGGCCCGAAGCGTGCTCCGGTCTGCGGAGCTAGTTCGTCCGGTACGGCGTCGCCCTCGAAGCTGCTCGCCGCGGGCGAGGCCGGCTCGGGAAGCGCCGCGAGGTCCGCGACGTCGAGGGCCGCCCCCCAGTGCAGGTGCCGGGGGCTGCCGTCCGCACCGATGCGTATGGCGTACACGCTGTGCGGGGTCCGCAGGACCGCGAGCCCGAGGGCGCGGTCGAAGGAGACGGTCGAGGACGTTCGAGGCACGAGTGGTCCCAGGTCCAGAAGGGGTCGGGCGAAGGTACGGATCGGCGCGCGGAGGGCGGCGGGCGACCGTGGGCAGAGCCTCCGGAGAGGCACGGAAGTGACCCGAGAGTAGGGGCGGCGGTTTGTGAAAATCAATACTGGACGAACTTATTTATTTGCCGGTACGTTGCCGCCGTGTTTCCAAAGCAATCAGGGCCGTTGGTCTCCGCACCGGCCGAAATAGCCATCCTGGGCCTGCTGTTGGCCGAGAGTCCGCTCAGCCGGGTCGAACTGGCCCGCCGCACCGGGCTGTCGTCGACCGCGGTGACCAAGGCCGCCAGACCGCTGATCGACGACGGCTACCTGCACGAACTCCCGCCGGAGCGCACCGCCCCCGGAGCCGGACGGCCGGTGAACCCGCTGTCCGTCACCCCCGACCGGGAGTTCTTCGTCGGAGTGAAGATCAGCGCCGACACCCTCTACGGCACTGTCTGCGACCTGAAGGCCCGGCCCCGCGTCCACGCGAGCCGCCCGCTGGCGGACCGCAGCCCCCCGGCGGTGTGCGCCCTGATCGCCGACCTGGTCGACGAACTCCTCGACGCGCAACCGGAGTTCAAGGCCCGCACCCGGCACCTGGGCATCGCGGTCTCCGGCGACGTCGACCGGCACCGCGGCACCGTGCGCTACTCGGTGCTGCCCGGCTGGCGCGACGTACCCCTGGCCGGCACCGTGGCCGCGGCGACCGGGCTGAACGTCGTCATCAACAACGACGTCAAGGCACTAACCGTCGCCGAGCACTGGTTCGGCGAGGGCATCGGAACCGAGTACTTCGCCCTGGTCACGATCGGGGCGGGCATCGGCTCCGGCATCGTCGTCAACGGCCAACTGGTCGACGGCGCCTACGGTGTCGCCGGCGAGATGGGCCACATCAGCGTCGACCCGGAAGGACCCCGCTGCCACTGCGGCTCGATCGGCTGCGTCGAGGCGATCGCCTCCAGCGACGCCATCCTCGCCACCGTACGCAGGGCCACCGGCCGCACCGACCTCGACTTCGACGGAACGATCCGCCTCGCCCGCGACCACGACGCCGCAGCACAACACGCGTTCGCACGGGCGGGCCAGGCCATCGGTGTCGGCATCGCCAGCCTCGTGAGCCTCCTGGGCCCCGAACGCGTCGTCGTCACCGGAGAAGGACTCGACACCTACGACCTGTTCGGCGTGCACATCCAGGAGGCGTACGCCGCGCGCTGCTTCAAGGCGGCGGCGAAGTGCCCGCTGACCCTGCGCCCCCTGCCCTGGGAGGAATGGGCCCGCGCGGCCGCCGTCGTCAGCATTCAGGCGCTCTTCCCGTAAGGGCGCCACGGCCCCCACGAAGGGCCGCCCCCCTCGACGCCGGGTGACCGCACCTCAGCCCACCGGCCCGCGTCACCGACGCGACCGATGTCCGTCACCGCCTGCCAGCCGTGAACGTCGGACACCGGTCCCGTCGGGCAACACCACCCGCACACCCGCCTCACCACGTAAGGAAGCGACATGAGCGGACAGAGAACTCAGCTTAGCCGCAGGGGATTCCTCGGCGGATCCCTTCTCCTCGTCGCCGGAACGGCGATCGGCTGCACCACCAGCCCCGTCGGCGGCTCCTCGTCCGGCGCCAAAACCACCCTGAACGTCTGGTCCCACGCCTACGGCGAGGCCGGCACCCAGCAGGCACTGACCCGCTACGCCACCGCGTTCACCAAGGCGCACCCGGACATCGCCGTCAAAATAACCTGGGTGCCCGGCGACTACACCGCCAAGCTCAACGCCTCACTGCTCACCGGCGCCGCGCCCGACGTCTTCGAACACGGCGACTTCACCCAGGGGCTCGCCCGGCGCGGCCAGGTCGCCGCCCTCGACGACGTGTACGGCAGCACCAAGGACGACTTCAACCAGGGCGACCGCGACCTGGTGACCGTCGACGGCAAGCTCTACGGGATCAAGACGCTCGACGACCCCCAGATGCTCTACTACCGCAAGAGCGTCCTGACCAAGGCCGGGATCACCCCGCCCACCACCTTCGACGCACTCGTCGCCGCCGCCAGGGCACTCACCACGAAGAAGAACAAGGGCCTGTTCATCGGCAACGACGGGGTCGGCGAGGCAGCCGCCCTCGCGGTGTTCTCCCGCCACGGCAAGCTGGTCGCCGACGGCAAGGTCGACTTCGCCCTGCCCAGGGCCGTCGAGGCCGTCTCGGCCCTCAAACGCCCCCACGACGACAAGTCCCTCCTGCTCGGCTTCACCACCGACTGGTGGGATCCCTCGGCCTTCACCCAGGACGTCGTACCGATGCAGTGGTGCGGCCTGTGGGCCATGCCCGCCATCCAGGACGCCCTCGGCGACGACTTCGGCATACTGCCCTGGCCCGCCTTCGACACCGCGGGCACCCCGGTCGTACGGGTCGGCGGCTGGACCAACTGCGTCAACGCCAAGGGCAGGAACGTCGACGCGGCCAAGAAGTTCGTCCAGTGGCTCTGGATCGAACAGACCGCACTCCAGCGGGACTGGAACGAGAGCTACGGCTTCCACGTCCCGCCGCGCAAGTCCGTCGCCGCCACGGCGGGCAAGCTTCGCAAGGGCACCGCCAAGGAAGCCGTCGACCTGGCCGCGAAGTACGCCACGAGCAACCCGAACACCTGGGACTCCGCCTCCGGCACCCCGTTCGTCGCCGCCGCCGCGAAGATCGTCACCGGCCAGGGGGACCCCGCCGCACTGCTCGCCGCCGCGGCCGAGCAGGCGCAGGCCGCCGTGGACAAGCAGCTGTCCCGATGACCACCACCACGCACTCCGTGCCACGCGCCGAAACAGCGGGCGGTCCCGCGGACACCCCGCAGGGCCCCGCCCCCGGCCGCCGCCGTACCAACCTGCGCAACTGGGGCGCGTTCGCCCTGCTCACGGCCCCGATGCTGATCGGCCTCGGAGTGTTCAAGTACATCGCCATCGGCTGGAGCTTCCTCCTCAGCCTCAGCGACGCCCAGGGCACCATCGCACTCGGCGACTGGGTGGGACTCGACAACTACCGGCAGCTGTTCGGCGACCCCGCCTTCCGCGGCTCACTGGTCAAGATCCTGCTGTTCACCCTGTTCATCGTGCCGGTCACCTTCGCCGCGTCCCTGGGCCTCGCACTCCTCGTGCACCGCGTCCGGCGGGGTCGGGCCGTCCTGCGGACCGCGTTCCTCCTACCGGCCGCCGTCAGCTACGTCGCCGCCGCCCTGCTGTGGAAGATGTCCCTTTTCAGCGGCATGCCCGCGGGCATCGCCAACACGATCGGCGGCTGGTTCGGGATGGACGCGATCCCCTGGCTCCAGACCGGCTCGCCCCCGCTGTACTGGATCGCCCTGGTGACCCTGCGCCTGTGGCTCCAGGTCGGCTTCTACATGGTGCTCTTCCTCGCGGGCCTCCAGGCGATCCCCGGGGAGCTCTACGAGGCCGCGGCCCTGGACGGAGCCACCGGGCTGCGGCTGCTGCGCCGCATCACCCTGCCGATGCTGCGCAACACCTCCGTCGCCGTACTCATGCTGATGTTCATCGCGGCGTTCCAGGCGTTCGACGAGTTCTACAACCTGTTCGGCGGCGGCATGTCCGGAACGGGCGCCGCGCCCGTGAAGACCCCGCTGATGTACCTCTACGACACCGCGATGAGCACTCAGAACTACGGCCTCGGATCGGCCGGTTCCTTCGTGCTCACGGCCCTGATCGTGGGCGTGACGCTGCTCCAGGGACGGTTCACCGGCTTCGGGAAGAGTGGGGAGTGAGCACGGTGACAACCCTGCGAGAAGGGGCGCGCACCCTGCGGCGTCCCGCCCGCGGCCTGCTGGCCGGAGTCCTGATGGTGGCGTTCCTCGCCCCCTTCTACCTGATGCTGCGCAACGCGCTGATGGACACCCGGACCCTGACGGCCCCGGAGTGGACCTGGTGGCCCTCGACGATGCACTGGGAGAACTTCACCGCGCTGTTCAGCGACCCGACCCTGGACATGGGCAGTGCCCTGGCCAACTCCCTGCTGATCGCCGCGATCACCGCCCCGGCCTCGACGCTGCTGGCCTCGGCCGCCGGATACGCGCTGGCCCGCATCCCGGTGCCCGGCCGCGGAGTCGTACTCGCTCTCGTCCTGGCCACGCTGATGATCCCCGGCTCGGCCACCTTCGTCCCCACGTTCGTCGTCGTGGGCTCGCTCGGCGGCGTCAACACCCTCTGGGGCATTATCGCCCCCGGCCTCTTCAACCCCTTCGCGGTCCTGCTGTTCCGCAACTTCTACCTGCAGTTCCCCCGCGAGATCGAGGAGGCCGGCCGACTGGACGGACTCGGCTGGCTCGGCCTCTACCGCCGGATCGCCCTGCCGTCGTCCGGGGCCATGCTCGCCTCGCTCGGCGCACTCGCCTTCATCGACAGCTGGAACGCCTTCCTGTGGCCCCTGGTCATCGGCCAGGACCCGTCCGCCTGGACGGCCCAGATCGCCCTGTCCACCTTCCTCACCGCGCAGACCATCAACCTGCCCGGCCTGTTCGCCGGCGCCGTCGTGACCATCACCCCGCTGGTGGTCATGTTCCTTCTCGCCCAGCGCCACATCGTCGAAGGTATCGCCCACACCGGCCTCAAGGGCTGACGGCCCCCTTCGGCCCCCGACTCCGGACCACCGGTCCGGTGGCTCACCGACTCCGGACCGCCGGTCCGGCAGGCAGCACCTCCTTCACACCCCACACCTCGGAGGACAGCACCATGAGAGCACTCATGCCCGACGGCCCCCTCACGGCGAGCGCCATACGGGCCCTCACCGCCACCCTCGCCGCAGGAGCCCTGCTCGGCGGCGTACTCCCCGGCACGGCGGTCGCCGTGGAACCCGCCGCCGCGTCCGGCGCCCCCGCCGCCCCGAGCGGCAGGCAACCGGCCGAGTCCTGGACCGGCCCGTTGAGCACCCGGGGACGGTACATCGTCGACGCCGAAGGCAAGCGCTTCAAGCTGAAGGCCAGCAACTGGGCCGGTGCACAGGGCACGTGGGAGGGCAGCGGCAGCGAGAACGACACGAGCAACCACCAGGCGGACCAGAAGTCCCACAACATCCCGCTCGGCCTGGACCGCACCCCCCTCGCCACGATCCTCGCGGACTTCCACGCACTGGGTCTCAACACGATCCGGCTGCCGTACTCCGACGCGATGATCAAGGACACCACCCCGGTGCCGAACCAGGCTGTCGAGGCCAACCCGCAACTGGCGGACAAGACCCCGCTGGAGGTGTTCGACGCGGTGGTCAAGGCCCTCACCGACGACGGCTTCGCGGTCGTCCTCAACAACCACACCACCACCTACCGCTGGTGCTGCGGCCTGGACGGCAACGAGCGCTGGAACACCAGCCAGACCACCGACCAGTGGGTCGACAACTGGCTGTTCCTGGTGAACCGCTACAAGTCGAACAAACGCGTCGTCGGAGCGGACCTGCGCAACGAGGTCCGCCGTGACTTGAACAACGACCCGAACTGGGGCTGGGGCAACGACCACGACCTGTACAACGCGTTCCAGATCGCCGGAAACAAGATCCTCGAAGCCAACCCGGACATGCTCGTCATCATGGAGGGCATCAACTGGCAGGGCATCCCGTCCGGCATGTTCCCCCACGGCCGTCCGACGCTGACCCCGGTCCGCAACCTGTCCAACACCCTGATCAACTCCGGAAAGCTCGTCTACTCGGCCCACTTCTACGGCTTCACCGGCCCCAACCACACCGGAGCCACGGGTGGTTGGCAGAACGGCGAGACCAACGACCCGCGCTACCGCGACCTCAGCCCGGAGGACCTGGTCAAGGTCGTGAACGACCAGGCCCTGTTCGTCACCCAGGAGGGGCAGCACTTCACCGCCCCGGTGTGGGTGAGCGAGTTCGGCACCGGCGGACGCGGCGAGACGAACGAGAAGGAGAAGGACTGGTTCAACCGCTTCACCGACATCCTGGCGAAGAACGACACCGACTTCGCCCAGTGGCCCCTGGTCGGCTGGACCACGAACGGCAGGATCAACGACAACTGGGCGCTTATCTCGTACGACGACGACGGCAAGCGGCAGTCGGTCAACGACCCCGGCGACTGGCGCGCCACCGCCTGGAACAAGCTCGTCAACGCCCCCGGCAAGACCGGCCAGGTCGCCGAGACCGACCACTGGAACATGGTCAACCTCGACTTCGCCGACCAGAACCTCTCCGCCACCATGCGCCGGCAGACGGACTGGAGCGTCGGCAACCGCAAGGGCAACTGCCCCGACAGCCAACGGCTCGTCGCCCTCGCCCGCAGCAACAACCGCGGCCTGTGCACCGACGCGGGCGGGGAACCCGCCAAGGCCGACCGCATGTGGACCACCGTCGTCGACGAGCGCTACGTCAAGAACGGCGACTGGGCGAGCGGCTACAACAAGCTCGAATGCCCCAAGGACACCTTCGCCGTCGGCCACAGCGTCAACGGCAACGCGATGGCCGCCCTGCTCTGCGCACCCTCCGCCAAGTCCCTGCCCACCACCAACCGGCTGCTCTGGTTCGACAAGGGCGACAACCGGCCCACCACCGGAGGCTCCGTGAAGAGCGACTGGGCACCCGGCGCCTACAAGGGCCAGTGCCGGGACGACGAATACCTCGCCGGTGTCGCCTACACCTGGAAGTGGCAGCACGGCGGCGCCCCCGACGCACTCCTGTGCCGCCCGCTGAACTGACCGACACCCCTCACAGCACCGAAAGCTAGGAGCCCCACAGCCATGCCACGACTGGAGATCGCCGCAGACGGCTTCCGTCTCGACGACCGACCGTTCCGCATCATCTCCGGCGGACTGCACTACTTCCGCGTCCACCCGGAGCAGTGGGCCGACCGGCTCCACAAGGCACGGCTGCTGGGACTCAACACGGTCGAGACCTACGTCCCGTGGAACCTGCACGCGCCCCGGCGCGGCGAGTTCCGTACGGACGGAGGTCTCGACCTACCCCGCTTCCTCGACCTCGCCGCCGCCGAAGGACTGCACGTCCTGCTCCGGCCGGGACCGTACATCTGCGCCGAATGGGACGGCGGCGGCCTGCCCGCGTGGCTGCTCGCCGACGCGGACATCGAACTGCGCAGCCGCGACCCCCGCTACCTGGAGGCGGTGGACGACTACCTCGCGTCCCTCCTGGCCGCCGTGGGCCCCCACCTCTCGACACGCGGCGGACCCGTCATCGCCGTACAACTGGAGAACGAGTACGGAGCCTACGGAGACGACTCCGACCACCTCGCAGAACTCGCCGCACTGCTGTACCGGCACGGCGTCGACGTCCCGCTCTTCACCTGCGACCAGCCCTTTGACCTGAAGCGCGGCGGCCTCGACGGCGTTCTGCGCACCGTCAACCTCGGCAGCCGCGTGACGGCCGGACTCGCCGAACTGCGCACCCAACAGCCCGAGGGCCCGCTGATGTGCTCAGAGTTCTGGATCGGCTGGTTCGACCGCTGGGGCGGCACCCACGTCACCCGCGACGCACAGGACGCGGCGGCCGACCTCGACCGGCTGCTCGCCGCCGGCGCCTCGGTCAACCTCTACATGTTCCACGGCGGCACCAACTTCGGCTTCACCAACGGCGCCAACGACAAGGGCACCTACCGGCCCACCGCCACCTCCTACGACTACGACGCCCCGCTCGACGAAGCCGGCGACCCCGGCCCCAAGTACACGGCGTTCCGCGAGGTCATCGCCCGGTACGCGCCCGTACCCGACGAACCGGTCCCCGCGCCCGCACCCAAGCTCTCGGGGGCCGTCGCCGAACTCACCGCCTGCGCCGGCCTCCTGGACCAGGCCGAACTGCTCGGCGGCCCCCCAGTGCACGCCGACCACCCGCTCACCATGGAACAGCTCGGACAGTCCTTCGGGTTCGTCCTGTACGAGACGGCCCTCCCGGAACCCGGCCCGACCGTGCTCCGGGTCGACGAGGTGCACGACCGGGCCCAGGTCTTCGTCGACGGGCAGCCGGTCGGCGTCCTGGAGCGGGAGAACCACGAGCACACCCTCTCCTTCCTCGCCCCCCGGCCCGGCGCCCGCCTGGCCGTGCTCGTGGAGAACCAGGGCCGCGTCAACTACGGCCGGGCCATGCACGACCGCAAGGGGCTGCTCGGTGCCGTCACCGCCAACGGCCGGCCCCTCGTGGACTGGTACAGCCGCCCGTTGCCGATGGACGACCCGGGCGCAGCGTCCCGCACGCCGCTGGACCCCACCGGACCTCCGGTCGGTCCGGCCCTCCACCGCGGACATGTGGACCTCGCCCAAGCGGCCGACGGCTTCCTCGCCCTGGACGGCTGGACCAAGGGCCACGCCTGGATCAACGGCTTCGCCCTCGGCCGCTACTGGTCCAGAGGCCCCCAGACCACGCTCTACGTCCCCGCCCCGGTCCTGCGCCCGGGACGGAACGAGATCACCGTCCTCGAACTGCACGGCTCCACCACCCGCACCGTGGAACTGCGCGGAACACCCGACCTGGGCCCCGTCGAGGACTGAGCCCGCCGCCGACCCTCACCGCACCCCCACCGCCCGCCGAGAGAGACCGACGATGCCTCCGCACCCCTCCGACGCCCCCGCCACCGCGCCTGCGTCCCCGCCGCGATGGTGGCGGGAAGCCGTCGTCTACCAGGTGTACCCGCGCAGCTTCGCCGACGGGAACGGCGACGGCACGGGCGACCTCCCCGGCATCCGCAGCCGACTGCCGTACCTCAAGGAGCTGGGTGTCGACGCCCTGTGGCTGAACCCCTCCTACGCCTCCCCCCAGGCGGACGCGGGCCACGACGTCGCCGACCACCGGGCCGTCGACCCCGTGCTCGGCACCCTCGCGGACGCCGAGGAGCTGATCCGGGACGCCCACGGGCTCGGGATGAGGGTGATACGTGGGCCTCGTCCCCAACCACGGAGCGGGAAGACGGACGGATTCCGCGACGGCTGCCGGGTGCCCCTCCCGTGGACCGTCGCGGGTGCCTCGTACGGCTTCGGAACGGGCGGCAGCCGGCTGCCGCAGCCCGAGGGCTGGGGAACGCTCAGCGTCGAGGCCCAGACGGGCGACCCGGACCCGACGCTGGAGCTCTACCGGGCGGCGCTGGCGCTGCGTCGGCGGCATCCGGGCCTCGGCGCCGGCGACACGGTCGGGTGGGACGACGCGCCCGACGGCGTCCTCGCCCTCCGGCGGCCGGGCTGCGTCTGCACGGCCAACACGACGGTCCGGGCGCTGAGCATCCCCCGGCCCGGGAGCCACCTGCTCTCCAGCTCCCCGGTGGAGGCCGAAACGGACCCACCCGGCCCGACCTTCACCCTGCCCGCCCACACCACCGCGTGGTGGACCCCCTGACACACCGTGGCCCTGCCACTGCACGACCCTGCCACGGTACGGCGCACCCCCGCCCCCATGACCACGGAGACCCCCATGCACAGCAGACAACGCCTCACCGAGCAGCGGCTCGCCCGCGTCCTCTCCGAGCGCATCCGGCCGGCCGTGCACGCCCGTACGGTTCCGCTCGACCTCGCGATCTGGAACGCCCCGGGCGAACCCGTACCCGTCGCCGTGGGCCTGGCCGCGCCGTATGAACCGGTGACGCTCGGCCACCGCTGGGGGCCCGCGTGGACCACGAGCTGGTTCCGGATCAGCGGCAGGGTGCCGAGGGAGTGGGCCGGCTGCCGGGTCGAGGCCGTCGTCGACATCGGCTTCAACCTCACCGGTGCGGGCTTCTCCAGCGAGGGACTGGTACACCGGGCCGACGGCACCGTCGTGAAGGCCCTCAACCCCCGCAACGCCTACATCCCGGTGGCCGCCCCGGCTTCCGGCGGAGAGGAGTTCACGTACTACGTCGAGGCCGCCGCCAACCCGAACCTCAACGACGACCACCTGCCCAGCCGCACCGGCGACCGGCCGCCCTGGCTGACCGGCAACGACGACACCGCCAACGCCACCCCGCTCTACCAGGTGCTCCGCCTGGACCTGGCTGTCTTCGACAGCGAGGTGTGGGAACTCGCCCAGGACCTGGACGTCCTCGGCGAGCTCATGCGCGAGCTTCCCGAGGCCGAACCGCGCCGCTGGCACCTCCTGCAGAGCGTCGAACGGGCCCTGGACACCATCGACCTGCAGGACGTGTCCGCGAGCGCCACCGCCGCCCGTGCCCAGCTCCGTCCCGCGCTCGCGGCTCCCGCGGCCCCCAGCGCCCACCGCATGTCGGCCGTCGGCCACGCCCACATCGACACCGCCTGGCTCTGGCCGCTGCGCGAAACCGTACGCAAGGTCGCCCGGACGCTCTCCAATGTCACCCACCTCATGGACGACCACCCCGGCTTCCGCTTCGCCATGTCCCAGGCACAGCAGCTCGCCTGGCTCAAGGAGCACCGCCCCGAGATCTACGGCCGCGTCCAGGAGAAGGCGAGGACCGGACAGTTCCTGCCCGTCGGCAGCCTCTGGGTGGAACCCGACACCAACCTCATCGGCGGCGAGTCCCTCGCCCGGCAACTGATCCACGGCAAACGCTTCTACCTCGACGAGTTCGGCGTCGAGACGACGGAGATGTGGCTGCCGGACACCTTCGGCTACAACGCGGCCATGCCGCAGCTGATGAAACTCGCCGGCGTGCGCTGGTTCCTCACCCAGAAGATCTCCTGGAACACCACCAACAAGTTCCCGCACCACACCTTCTGGTGGGAAGGCATCGACGGCACCCGCGTCTTCAGCCACTTCCCGCCCGTCGACACCTACAACGCCGAGATCACCGGAGCCGAACTCGCCCACGCCGTGCGCAACTTCCAGGACAAGGAGGCGGCGAACTGCTCACTGCTGCCCTTCGGCTACGGCGACGGCGGTGGCGGACCCACCCGCGAGATGCTGGCCCGCGCGGCCCGGGTCGAGGACCTGGAGGGCTCGCCGCGCGTCGCCGTCGAGAGCCCGGCCGACTTCTTCGAGCGGGCACACGCGGAGTACCCCGACGCCCCGGTGTGGCTCGGCGAGCTCTACCTGGAGTTCCACCGCGGCACGCTCACCAGCCAACTGCGCACCAAGCAGGGCAACCGGCGCGGCGAGCACCTGCTCCGGGAGGCCGAGCTGTGGTCGGCGACCGCGGCCGTCCGCACCGGGTTCAGGTACCCGTACGAGGCCCTCGACCGGCTCTGGAAGACGGTCCTGTTGCACCAGTTCCACGACATCCTGCCTGGCTCCTCGATCGGCTGGGTGCACCGGGAGGCCGAGACGGCCCATACGGCGGCGACCGCCGAACTGGAGACGATCGTCGCCGCCGCGCAGCACGCTCTGGCGGGGGAGGGCGCGGACGAGGTGGTCTTCAACGCTTCCCCGTTCACCCGCGACGGCATCCCCGCCCTCGGCGCGTCGCCCCGCACGGACCCGCCGACCCGACCCATCGTGCCCGTACCGTCCGAGGACGGTCACCTCCTCGACAACGGGCTCGTCCGCGTCCGCGTCGACGACCGGGGCCTGGTGACCTCTGCGTACGACATCGCGGCAGCCCGCGAGGCTCTGGCCCCCGGTACGGCGGCCAACCTGCTCCAGCTCCACCAGGACTTCCCCAACGAGTACGACGCCTGGGACATCGACCCCTTCTACCGCAACACCGTGCACGACCTGCGCGACGCGGATGCGGTGCGCGCGGAGGCGGACGGTGTGCGGGTCGTACGGACCTTCGGCGACTCCCGCATCGAACAGTTCATCTCCCTGCGGGAAGGGAGCCGGCGCCTGGACATCGACACCAGGATCGACTGGAACGAGCAGGAAAAGCTCCTCAAGGCCGCCTTCCCGCTCGACGTACGGGCCGCCCACTCCAGCGCGGAGATCCCCTTCGGACACGTCCAGCGCCCCACACACACGAACACCAGCTGGGACGCCGCCAAGTTCGAGTTCTGCGCCCACCGCTTCCTCCACGTCGGCGAACGGGGCTGGGGCGCGGCTGTGGTCAACGACTCGACGTACGGGCACGAGGTCACCCGCGACGTGCGCGCCGACGGCGGCACGACCACGACCGTCCGCCTGACGCTGCTCCGCGCCCCGCGCTACCCCGACCCGGACGCCGACCGGGGCGGCCACCATCTGCGGTACGGATTCGTGATCGGCGCCGATATCGCGGACGCGGTGCGCGAGGGGTACGGCTTCAACATGCCCGAACGCGCCGTGACCGGCTCCCCGACAGTGCTCGAACCGCTGGTGGCCACGGACGACGACGCGGTCGTCATCGACACGGTCAAGCTCGCCGACGACCGCTCCGGCGACGTCGTCGTACGCCTCTACGAGGCCCACGGCGGACGGTCCGCGACCCTGCTGACCACGGATTTCCCCGTGGAGTCGGCCACCGTGACCGACCTCCTGGAACGCCCGCTCACCCCCGACGCGGACTCCGGTGCCGCCCGGCAAAACGCTGCCGGACAGCTGTTTCTGACGCTCCGTCCGTTCCAAATTCTCACCCTCAGGCTGCGCTGCGCCCACGGCGCAGCCGCACCGCCGGTGACGCGGGCCGGCACCGGGTGACGTTTCGGGGCAGTGCGGCGCTGAGTTGTACATGGAAAAGAAATTCGAACACATGTCCGGTGCGGCGCGTCGCCTGGCACTCGTTCTCGCCGTCGCCTCCCTGCCCGTCCTCGCCGGTATCCCGTCCGCCCACGCCGACGACACCGGGGACGCGGGGATCGTACTGGCCGCCCCCGATCGGTACGCGCCCGTGCAGGACACCCTGTTCGCCGCCGGAGACACCGGCTATCTGCACAGACGGGAGACGAGCGACGGCTCTGCCGCTCCGTACCAGTGGCGTGGTTACGACGGCACCGAGCGGACGGTCGACGGCTTCGCCAGCCCGCTGCCGGGCCAGCAGGGTTACTACGCGGCCGGTACGGACATCCTGCCCGTGCCCCTCGGCGCGAGCGGAGTCGTCCAGCTGCGCGACCCGGCGACCGGGGAGTCGACACAGCTCACCGTCCCCGAAGGGCAGTACACCGTCGGCTCGTTCGGGAGGACCGTGCTGACGGTCTCGTTCGACGAGGCATGGCAGGTGGACAAGGTGCACATCCTCCGCCTCCAGGACGGCGCGACCACGGATACGCCCGTCGACCGTCCTTCGGGGGCGCTGTTCCACCGCTACCCGGTCGCGGCCGGGGACGGGCGAATTGCCGTACTGCGAACCAACAAGGCCCACACGCTCGGTGTCCTCGACCTGAGCACCGGCTCCCTCACCGCCGTCTCCACCAGTCCCGCCGAGTACGAACCCACGAGCATGCAGGTCGCCGTCTCGCCCACGCACATCGCCTGGTACCAGCCGGGCATGAGCCAGGCCCGGGTGGTCCGCCGCGACGACCCCGCAGGACCGCAGACCACCGTCCCGGTGCCCTCGTCCGCCGACGGCACCCCCGTCATCGGGCTCGCGGGCGACTGGCTGCTCACCGCGCACCGGCCGGCGGTGCCCACCGAGCAGAACCCGCCGCTGCGCCGCGGCGGCCCCCTCAGGGCCACCCCCCTCGGGGGCGGTCCGGCGGTCACCCTGCTGGCCGCCGCCCAGAGCGACCTGGCCCAGATACCGGGCGGCGGGGCCACCGTGGTCGGCGGCGCGGGCGCGGGCGACTGGGCGGTGCGCCGGGTGGAGGCCGGGGCGGACGGCGCCCCGACGCTCCGTACCCTCGCCCAGGTTCCCGCCAGAGCTGCCGCGGTCCGGGGGATCTCGCTCGCCGGAGGGCATCTGGTCACCAAGGAGGAGGACAGCGCCCCGCGTCCCGCCTACCAGACGCGGAAGGTGACACTCGGCACGACGCCGACGGCGGGGGAGCGCGCCGAGGTCACCACCGCCCCCCTCGACCCCGACTACGGTCAGCCGACGGGCGCGGGGGACGGCTCTGTCGTGCACGTCCGGCACGACGACACCACCCAGAGGGACCTCCTCGTACGCGCCGCCGCGTCCGGAGAGCGCACCGAGGTCGTGATGTACGACCGCGCCACCCCGCCGTCGTCCGGCCGCAGCCTGCGCGACGCCTCCGGGCGGTACGCCGTGTTCGGGGGCGGTGACGAACGCAGCGTCGTCGACTTCGAGGCGCCCGGCGGCGGGGCGGTCGTCCAGCAGCTGAACACCCCGGCCGCAGCGCTGTCCGGCTCCACACTGTGGACCACGGACCGCACGTGGGGGCAGATCGAGGCGCGGGACCTGGTGTCCGGCAAGGTCACCCCGTACGCGATCGGCGCCTCCTGCCAGATCCGGGACATCCAGACCGTCGGCCGTTGGGTGTACTGGGACTGCCTGGGCCAGGACGTGTCCGGCGACCAGTCCACACCGTTCGGGGTGTACGACCTGCGGACCGGCGCGAACATCGGTCTGCCCAAGCGCGGGAAGCTCGGTGACGGCTTCGTCGTCAACCACGACACGACCGCGGGCGAGCTGCGGCTCACCGACTTCCACACCGGCACCGCAGCCGCGCCGCGCGTGCTCACAAGGCTCTCCACCGTGCCCGGCTGGAAGAACTACGACGTGGACAAGTTCGGCGGCGGCATCGGCTGGGTGGACGCCGCCGGGGCCGCACACGTCGTGCCCAGCGGTGTGCCCACCCAGGCGGCGGCCGTGACCGGGGCTCTGACCGTCACCGACGGCGTCTGACGGGGGTGCCCCAACTCGGTGTTTTCTGCGACGGGTTGGGGCGCCACCACAGCCGTGGCCCTTGCCGCGCCGCTGGCGACCGGGGCATGGGGCTGCGCACCTGGACTCCCTGATTAATTGGTGCAATAAATCCACTAAGGATGACGATTGACGTAGGGTGCGGCTGCTGGCGCAAGCCCTCGTGCCCGGCCGTACGATGGCGGCTCATTGCCGGGCGGCCGGGTGGAAGCGGAACCATGGATCGTCGGAGCGGGGAGCAGCGAGTGCCGAAGAGGCAGGGCGCGAAGGCGGCACCGGCCGCTCGCGCCAGGGCGGGCGTACCGGCCGACAACGCGAGCACTCCTCCGGCCGCCGCGGGGGGTTCTGGTCCTGCCGCCGATTCGTCCGGTCGGGCCGAGGCGCTAGGCCGGCGGATTCACCGGATGCGGACCGAGCGCGGACTCACCCAGCGTGCGCTCGCCGAGCCCCTCTACACGGCGGCGTACATCTCCACGGTGGAGGCGTGCAAGGTCCAGCCTTCGGAGAAGGCGCTGCGGCACATCGCGGAACAGCTCGGTTGCAGCTACGAGGAGTTGGTCAGCGGCCGTCCCGCGCACCTCGTCACGGAGCTGCGCATGCGGCTCGGCGAGGCGCAGCGGCTCCTCGTCGGCGAGGAGCCTGCCGAAGCCGCCGTTCGCTACGCGGACCTCGTACGGGTAGCCGAGGGGTACGGGTTCGGCCTCGAACTCGCGGCGGCCCTCACCGGCCGGGGACAGTGCGCGCTGGAGAACGGCGAACTGGAAAGGGCGCGGGCGGACTTCGAACGGGCCGAAGCTGTCCTGGCCAAGGAGGAAGCGCCCTTCACCCAGCGCGTCCCCGCGATCCGTGGCCGTGCCCTGACCCATCTCCTCGCGGGGGAACTGCGCTACTCCTGCTACCTGCTGGAGTCCGCGCTCGACGAGCTCAACTCCACGGGGATGCGCGATCCCGAAGCGCTGGTCCTCCTCTATACGGCGATCATCGCGCCGTACATGGACATGGGGGCCCACGCGCGCGCGGCCCGAGCCGCC
This sequence comes from Streptomyces sp. NPDC004111, assembly GCF_042874215.1. Taxonomy (NCBI): domain Bacteria; kingdom Bacillati; phylum Actinomycetota; class Actinomycetes; order Kitasatosporales; family Streptomycetaceae; genus Streptomyces; species Streptomyces sp. NPDC004111. The sequence continues at coordinate 109,085 of NZ_JBIAMU010000003.1, read as the reverse complement.
GAGGTCGCGCTCTCCCTCGCGCCGGAAGTCTCCGACCCCGCCCTCGTCGCCCGGCTGCACCGGGGCGTCGCGCGGACACTGATCGCCGAAGGGCGTGCCGCCGAGGCGGACGCCGCCCTCACCAAGGCCGCCGAGTACTACCAGCAACTCCAGATCCGCACCGAACTCGCCCACTGCCACTGGATGCGCGGCTACGTCTTCGCCCAGGCAGGGGACCTGGCAGCCGCGGAATCGGCGCTGCGCACCGCCCGCGAGATGCTCTCCTCCCGACGGGCGGGGCTCTACGCGCACCAGGTGGGAGTGGAACTGGCGGCAGTGCTGCAACGGCAGGGCAGGAGTGCGGAGGCGGAGGCGCTGCTGCAGAGCCTTCTCTCCGGACTGAGCGCGGCGCGCGGCACCGTGCACGAAGGCGGTGCCCATCGGCTCCTCGGTCTGATCGCCGAACGGCGGGGCGACAATGACGAGGCCGAAGAGCGCTACACCACGGCCATGAGCCTCCTTGAGCACGCGGGTGCGGCCGGGGACTTCGCCGATGTGTGCCGCCTCCTCGGCGACCTGCTCTACAGAACGGGCAAGACGGAGGCAGCCGTTGCCGCCTACCGTGCGGGCCTCGGCCGCCAGGGGACACCGGGAGCGACAACCCTCGGACCGGCACCGGGCATGCCCTTCTGAACGGGGTTCCCTCTCTGTGGCCCCGGAGGTCATGGGCCCCGTCGCGGCCGTGCTGAAGTCATTCACGCCTTCTGGCGCTGCCCGTGGCGACGGCTCCCGAAAACGCCGCTGACCGTACAAGTCCACGCCTTCTTCCGACTCTTGTTCGGCCGCGAGTCTTGTCAGGAACCTTTCAGCTCGCTAGCTTAAGTCCCCAAGTGAATCGAGTTAACACCTGATTTACATAGGGGGTTGACTCCGTCTGACGGCAGTGGAGCGACGGTACGTGCTCCGCTCCGTCGGGCCGGCCTGCCCAAGGGTGCTCCGGTTTCACCAACCTCCCCGTGCGGGGCGGCAGTTCAGGTCTCCGTGTGGTGCCCGTGGCTGTTCCGCCCACATATCCACCCCGCGAGCCGGCCGGCGATCCGCGTGCGAATCACCGCCGCGCGAACCGCCTTCCGGCCAACGGTCGCGGTCGGCCGTCGTGGTCGGCCGCCCCCACCGATCGAGACGCAAGGAGGGCGCTGATGCGCCGAAGAAGTTCGATCTTGCTGACCGCAGCGATGCTCTGTGCCACGGGACTTACCGCCCTGGCCGGGGGACCTGCGACCGCGGGCACCCCGGAGCCGACCACGTCCCGGGAAGTGTTCTCGCCCAACGGCACCATCACCCGAGTGGATATACCCCAGCAGGCCGAGGCCCCGGCAGCCCTGGCAGACAGACGGGCAGCCGCGACCGCTACCGTGACCACCCTCCAGAACACCGGCCCGTCCGCCTCACGGTTCGACATGGTGATCGTGGGCGACGGCTACACGGCCTCGCAGATGGGGCTGCTCCGCGAGCACGCCCAGGCGAAGTGGAACGAGATCGCCGCCACGGCGCCGTGGAACAAGTACCGCGGTTCCGTAAACGTGTGGCTGGTCAACGTCGTGTCCAACCAGTCCGGTGTCGACAACGACCCCTACCAGGGCGTCAACCGCGACACCGCCCTCGACATGGGCTTCTTCTGCGGTGGCACCGCACGCCTGCTGTGCTTGAGCGAGTCCAAGGCCCAGGCGTACGCCGCCCAGGCCCCGGGAGTCGACGCGATCGTCGCCGTGGGCAACAGCACCACGTACGGCGGCGCCGGCTACCCGAGCCTGGCCACCGTGGCGGGCGGCAACGCACAGTCGGGCCGCATCGCCATCCACGAACTCGGCCACTCCGTGGGCGGACTCGCCGACGAGTACTTCACAGCGGGCACCACCCACCCCGGAGGAGAGCCTGGCGAGCCCAACGTCACCACGGATCCGCGTGGTTCCAAATGGGCGTCCTACCTCGGACGGAGCACTCCTGACGGCGGCGTCATGGGCGCCTACCAGGGTGGGCGGTACTACGAGCGCGGCATCTACCGGCCTTCGCAGGACTCGTTGATGCGCAACATCAACAAGCCGTTCAACCTGCTGGGCCTCACCGTGATGGACCAGGCCATCAGCTCCCGCATCCACTGAGCGACCGCCCTCACCCACGGACGTGCCCGGCCTTCGGCCGCACTTGCGCCAGAGGTCGGCGCACGCCCGTCCCGGGTTCGGGGGGGCGCGAGCTGCTGTAGTGACCGGTGGGCCGGCCTGGAGGGGGCTGCGTTGCCGGGGGCGTCACGAGCAGTGAGCATCCATTGCGCGGCAGCGATACTGCCGAACACCTCTGGTCGCCCGCGCCACAGCAGTAGTCCGCCGCGTGCCGCCGCGCTGGTAAACCCGCATTCCTGTTGCCGTGAGTTCCGGCAGGCGGCAGGTCAACGGGGCTTGCCGGACGCGGCTTCCTTGATGGCGCGCAGGATGAGCTGCAGTTCCGTCTCGTCGACGGCCCGGATGACCTCTCCCAGGTGTACGGCGCAGCGGGTCACCAGGGAGGCCGCGCATTCCAGTACCGCCAGCTCGTTGCGCGAGCCACCCAGTGCCGGAGGGCGGGCGAGGAGCAGGAACCCGACCGCTTCCCAGTCCAGAGACGGCCCGTCCTCGCCCCGGTCGATGACAGGGTGCCCGGCCTCCTGGGCGAGGGCCCCGCCCTCCTCCCGGAGGAAGCGCCGCAGCCAGTACCCGTTGTGGTGCGCGCCGAGCAGCCGGGTCGCCGCCCGCATGTTCTCGCTGCCGACGTTCTGCAGCAGACTCTCCGCGAGCTGCTCGCCCGTCGTGCCGTCCGTGGTTGTCGTCACCGTCGCCTCCGCTCTCGGGGCGGCCGCCACCGTGCCGGCCGGCCTGGCTTCGCTCTGTGCGGTGCGGGGGAGGGGGCTGCGAGCCGCCCGCCGCGCGGGAAGCCGGACGAGCGGCTTCGCGCGGCGGACGTCCCGCAGGCCCCGCCCACCGCAGGGTGCCGGTGCGGTGTCCTCGTCACACCCCACCGGCGGCCCGTCCGCCCGGAACGCTACGGACTCGCCAGGGGATGCGCCTTTTGGGTGGAGCGCACGGGTGAGTCCCGCCACCGACCGGTGCCCCTTCGGCGGCGCGCCAAGCCTCATGCTCGATCACTTGCGGAAGCAGGATCTCGGGTGGTTCAGCCCGTCAGGGTGTTCAGCCAGCCGGTCAGCAGATGGTTGACCTCCTCGGGCCGCTCCTGCTGGATCCAGTGGCCGCAGCCCTCGATGAGGTGGGAGGCGGTCAGGCCGGGCAGGGTGTCGGGGAAGGAGTCGATGGCGTCGGACATCCAGGTGGTGGAGGCGTCCAGGGCGCCGCCGATGAACAGGGACGGCTGCTTGAGCGGTTCGCCGCGGTGCGGGGCGAGATCTTCCCAGTCGCGGTCCATGTTGCGGTAGCGGTTGAGGGCACCGGTCAGACCCGTGCGCTCGAACTCCCCCACGTAGAAGTCGAGATCGTCCTCGGCCAGCCAGACCGGGAGGGCGCCTGCCGGGAAGCGGTCACGGAGCAGGCCGCCGTGGGCGACGAAGTGCGGGTCGGGTTCGTCCTGGGCTGGCATGGTGTCGGCGGACAGAGCGGCGTAGAAACCCGCCAGCCAGCTCCGCACGTCGGGCTCGATCTCCGCCTCGGCGCGGCCGGGTTCCTGGAAGTAGGAGACGTAGAACTCCTGCTCGGGGCCGCCGATGCGGCCGAAGACGTCGGTGGGGCGGGGGCCGCCGGGCGGCGCGTACGGGACGCTCAGCAGGGCGACGGCCCGGAAGACCCCGGGGTGGAGCAGGGCAGAGGCGGCGGCGATGTTGGAGCCCCAGTCATGGCCGACGACCACCGCGTTGTCCTCCCCGAGGGCACGTACGAGAGCGACGTTGTCCTCCACCAGGTCCAGCATCCGGTAGGCGTCGATCGCCGCAGGACGGGAGGAGCGGCCGTAGCCGCGCACGTCGATCGCCACCGCCCGGTAGCCGGCCGCGGCGAGGGCCGGGAGCTGGTGGCGCCAGGAGTACCAGGACTCGGGGAAGCCGTGCACGAGCAGGACCAGCGGGCCGGTGCCCTGTTCGACCAGGTGCAGGCGCCCGGCGGGGGCCTCGACGGTGCGGTGGCGGAGTGCGGCGGACGGCTCGTGCGGCATGGGGGCTTCTCCTCGGTTCGCGGGTGGAGGCAGGTACGCGACGATCATGCGGCGCAGCGACCGCTCACCGCGATTGACTTTGCCGATCTGGCAAACTCGCAGCACAGGACTGTGCAGCGGCACACCCGGACGGAGGCAGAGGCGAGTGACAGGCGATGACGTGGCCGACATGCTGGCGGCGATGGGCCCCCGGCTGCGGGCCGCGCGCGAACGCCGCGGCTCCACACTCACCGGCGTCGGCCGCGCGACTGGCATCTCCCCGAGCACGCTGTCGCGGATCGAGACCGGTCGGCGCAAGCCCACCCTGGAAGTGGTGCTGCAGTTGGCGACGGAGTACGGCGTCTCCCTGGACGAACTGGCGGGCACCGCACCCGCCGCCGAGACCCGCACCCCCGCGACGCTCCGGCGTTTCGGCCACGACAAAGAGGTGCTGCCGCTGACCCGGTACGTCGGGGGCCTGCACGCCCACAAACACGTCCTGCCCGCCGTCCAGGAGCCGCCCGCGCGGCCCCGGCAGGTCTCCCACGACGGCTGGGAATGGCTGTGCGTGCTGTACGGGCGGCTGTGGCTCGCCCTCGGCGACCAGGACCTCGTCCTGAGCGCCGGGGACGTCGCCGAGTTCGACACCCGCACTCCCCACGGGGTCGCGAACGCCGGACCCGGCGGCCCGGTCGAGTACCTGATCATGTTCGGGCCGCAGGGAGAGCGGCTGCGTCCGCGCACCTCGCCGGCTCCCGACCCCAGGGCCGATTGGCCGGCGGGAAACCGGCACGGTGGAGGGACTGGCTGAACGCGTCAGATGAACGCGTCAGCGAGCATGAATGCCGCGACCGCGAGCAGGGCGTAGGCGAAGAGGCGCTGCAGCGTGTTGCCGCTGAGCCGTTGCGCGTAGCGCTTGCCGTCCCAGGCACCGAGGATCGCGGCGCCGGTGAAGGGCGCGATGACGGCCCAGTCCAGATGCGTTCCGGCACCGGCCCGTGCGCCGAGCGCGGCGATCGCGTTGATGGTGATGACGAGCAGGCTGGTGCCGATGGCCCGGCGCATGGGGAGGTTCAGCACCCGTGCCAGGGCCGGGACGGCGAGGAAGCCGCCGCCCACACCCAGCAGTCCGGTCACGGCGCCGAGACCGGCACCCGCGGCGCCCGCCTTGACGGGGCGCACCGCACCTGCTGCCGGGGCGGGTGCGGGGCGCAGCATGCGCAGTGCGGCGAGCCCCGCTATGACGGCGAAGGCGATGGTCAGTCCCGCCTGGGGCAGATGGCCGGCGGCCGTGCCGGCGAGCATGGCGGGGACGATGCCCGCCGCCGCGAAGAGCAGCCCGGTCCGCCAGACCACGTTGCCGTCCCGGGCGTGCCCGGTGAGCGCTGTGAGGGACGTCAGGGTGACGATGATCAGACTGGTGGTGATCGCCTCCGCCGGTGGCATGCCGATCAGGTAGGTCAGGGCAGGCACGGCCAGGACGCTGCCGCCACCGCCGAGGCCGCCGAGCGCCAGGCCGACGACGGCACCGGCTATGAGCGCGATGATCAGGGCGGTCATGCCACCGGGCCCTCGTCGCTGCTGCGGCCGAGGACCGGGTACCCGGCGGCAGCCCACTTCCGCATGCCGCCCTTGACGTCCACCGCGTCCGCGCCGCGCGCCCGGAGCAGCGCGACGGCCTGCTGCGAACGGTTTCCGCTGCGGCATATCACCACCAGCGACCGCTTCCGGGCGGCCTTCGACAGTGCCGCCCCGGAGGCCAGGGCGGACAGCGGTGCGTGCAGCGCGCCGGGCACCCGCCCGGCGTCCCACTCGCCCCGCTCACGTACGTCCAGCAGGACGGCCGGGGTGTCGGCGTCCTGGGTGCGCCGACGGGCCTCCTCGACGGTGACGCGCTTCTTGTCTCGGGGCTTGTCTCGCGTCTTGTCTCGGGAGAACAGGGACATCAGGACCTCTTGAATGCAGTCGTGCGGGAAGTTCGTGGGGGAGTCGGGGTTCGGCCACCGGTTGCCCGGGTGTGTCCAGGAGGACGACGTCGTCCGCGGACCGTGTCACCAGGGGGCCGTTCAGCTCTCGGGCGAGTACGCGACGGTCACGACCGGTTCCGGAGGGAGGCGATGACGGTCCGTATGTCGGTGCGCGGTCCCCGGTTGTAGGGCAGCTTGGCGAGCATCATGCCCATCGCGCAGGTGTTGCTGAGCGCGGCAAAGGTCAGCCCGGCACCGACCGCGGTGCCGATCAGGTGCACGCCGGGGACGAAGAAGCCCACGACGCCGCTGACGAGCACGATCGAGCCGGCGACGAGACGGACCTGCCGTTCCAGTTCCCAGCGCTGCTCACCACGGTTGACCGGTGCGCCGGAAGCCTCCCAGGCCATCATGCCGCCGTCGAGGACGCGCAGGTTGGGCATCCCCGCCTCGGCGAGCGCCTCCTCGGCCTGCGTGGCGCGGGCCCCGGAGCGGCAGATCAGCACCACGTCCTGGTCCAGGTGCCGCCCCAGCTCCACGCGGTGCTCGCGCAGGGTGTCCAGGGGCACGTTGTAGGCGCCGGGGATGTGACCGGTCCGGAACTCGCCGGGAGTGCGCACATCGAGCAGGCGGGGGCCGTCGCCGGTCTTGAGGAGGTGCTGAAGAGCGGCAGGCGTGAAGGCGGACGCGCGGGAAGCGTCGGTGGTCATGAGAACTGCTCCGTGGAGGGGGAGAGGGACAGAGAACAGGGACGGGACGGGGAAGTCGACTTGTTTGCGCAGGGGACGCCGGGACGCCGGGACGCCTGAGGGCCCCTGGGTGAAGTCGGCGGCCGACGGACGAGGTGAAGTCGCGTCAGGAGTCAGGCGTCAGGCGTCAGACGTGCCGAGCAGGTTCAAGGCGGCCCACCCGCCGAGTACGTCGGAGACGTCCTCGAAGCCCCGCTGGCGCAGCAGGCTTGCGGCGATCGAAGAGCGGTGACCGCCCGCGCAGTGCAAGACCAGCGGCTTGTCGCGCGGGATCTCGTCGAGACGGCCGGGGAGCTCACCCAGCGCGATGTGCAGAGCCCTCTCGATGAACCCGTTCTCGCCGCGCTCGCCGCAGTTGCGAACGTCCAGGACGACCGGCGGGTTCTCACCGGCCAACTCGGCGCGCAGCCGGGCGGCGGTCAGACGGCTGGCAGGGGCGACGACATCAGCCATCGCCTCCAGGGCCTCGTCGGGGGAGGCCAGATACCCGGCGACCTGGTCGAAGCCGATCCGGGCGAGCCGCGTCACGACCTCCTCCTCGCGCTCCTCCGGCGCCACGACCAGCAACTCCGCGCGGAGCGGCAGCACGGTCCCGGCCTGTTCGGCGAACCGGCCGTCGGCAGGGACGTTGACCGCGCCGCGCACATGGCCGGTGGCGAACTCCTGCGGGTCACGCGCGTCCACCACGACCGCGCCCGCCGCACGCCGGGCCAGGAAATCCCCCGTGTCCAGAGCCCGGGGCGCGCTCGCCGGGTCGAACAGCTCACGCTCCCGGCGGTTGAGGTCGGCGTCGTAGGCGAAGTAGCCCGGGGCCGCCGACTGCCCTGCCGTCACGATCGCAACGAAGTCCTTCTCGCTCATCGGCGCGCACGCGTAGTTCATCGCCCGCTGCTCGCCTATCGTCGACTGCCGTTCGGTGGACAGGTTCTTGCCGCACGAGGAACCGGCGCCGTGCGCGGGAAACACTCGTACCTCGTCGGGCAGACCCATCAGCTTGTGCTGGACGCTGTCGTGCAGCATCGCGCCCAGTTCCTCGGCGGTCACCCCGACCGAGGCCAGCAGGTCCGGGCGGCCGACATCGCCGATGAACAGCGCGTCACCGGTCAGCACGCCGTACGGGACGGTGTCCTCGGCGCGCTCGTACACCAGCACACTGATCGACTCCGGCGTGTGGCCCGGTGTCTCGATGATCTTCAGCGTCACGTCGCCGAGGCTGATGGTGTCGCCCTCGGACAGCTTGCGGATCGCGTACTCGGTCTCCGCCCGGCGCCCGTAGCCGATCCACGCGCCGGTGCGGGAGGCCATCTCCAGGTGACCGGCGACGAAGTCCGCGTGGAAGTGCGTGTTGATGACGCCCACCACGGTGAGACCGCGCGCCTCGGCATCGTTCAGGTACTCCGACACGTCCCGGCGCGGGTCCACGACCACGGCCTGCCCGGTGGCCTCGTCGGCGATCATGTACGACGCCTGGGAAAGACACTCAAGGTAGTACTGGGAGAAGAACACGGAAACCTCCGGAACGAGACAGGGTTTATACCCTGGGGGGTATCGATCGGGTCAAGGGGTGGCCCGATGCGGGACGGCGTGCGGGGAGGGTCGGAAACGCGACTCTCGGCCCGCCGTGGCCGCCGTGGTCCGGCGCGGTGACGGCTGTGGGTGCCGGCGTGCGTTCGATACCCCAGGGGGTATTACGCAATCGACCGTACGGAGCCCTTTTCGCATTGTCAAATACCCGCGGGGGTATCCATGAAATGGGGAGGAAGCCCCTTCCGGCGGGCGCAAGCCGGGGGTTGCGCCGACGGGCTCCTTCCGGGGGTGCCCGTCCCGGTGCTGCGGCGCGGACGCGAGCGGCGCCGGAATCAATACCCCGAGGGGTATTGTTGTCAAGGTCGAAGGAGGATGACGTGCAAGTAGACGAAGAAGCGATGCAACCCGTCCTGAACCGCCTGCGGAGGGCGCAGGGGCAGCTGGCCGCGGTGATCGCGATGATCGAGGCCGGCCGCGACTGCAAGGACGTCGTGACACAGTTGGCCGCCGTCTCCCGTGCCCTGGACCGGGCCGGATTCAAGATCGTCGCCAGTGGCATGCGGCAATGCCTCGCAGGAGACACCGACACCCCGCCCATGTCGCAGGACGAGCTGGAGAAGCTCTTCCTCGCTCTGGCGTGACCGGCGGCGGTGCCGTGCGAGTTGCGCCCGGCACGCCGGCGAGACGTACGCCCTGCCGAATCCAGTCCCGGGCACCGTGCCTGGCCGCGTGCCACGGCCGCTCTCGTGGCGGAACCAGGAACACCGGTGACGCGTGTCTGATGGAGTGACGTGTTGAGGGCACCGGTGTGGTGCGTGCCCCGGTTCCGGAGTGATCTCTCAAGGGTTCAAGGGGAGGAGCGAGGATGCTGTCGGAGGCGATGACCGCGCTGGCTGCGGCGGGAGGCACCGCGGTGGTGCAGGCCGCAGGAACCGATGCGTGGGCAGGAGTACGTCAGCAGGTGGCCCGTTGGTTCGGCCGGGGAGATCAGCGGCGCGAGAACGCCGAGCTGGAGCGCCTCGATCAGACAGCGGGAGAGCTGGCGACGGCCGGTCCGTCCGAGGTGGAGCGGGTGCGCGTCCGCCAGGAGGCGGCGTGGCAGGTCCGGATCGAGACCCTGCTGGAAGGCCTGGAGGACAACAAGCGGGAGCAGGTCTCCGACGAGCTGCGCACGGTGCTGGCCCCACGCGTCCCGGACAGCGGTGTGTCGGCCGGCCAGGGTGGGCTGGCCGTTGGCGGGGACGTAAAAGTTCAGGCCGATCACGGGTCCGCCGCAGCTGTGACCATGGGCACCGTACACGTCGGAAACCCTCCCCGGCCGGGCCCGCACCAGGACTGAGCGAGCCCGGCACCGTCGCAGCGTCCCACTCCGCCCCTTCGATCCACGGTACGAACGGCGCGATCGTTGCCGGGAGAATCGACAACCTCCACCAGCACTTCCTTGGCGACAGAAGGACCGCCCGCCTCGACCGGCCGCGCCCGGCCGAGGCGTGGACCGCACAACAACTCGGCGTCCACCCCGCCATCCACGGCACCAACACCTCTTACACCGACGGCGACTTCGAGCTGCCGGAGTACCTCGAACGCGACCACGACCAGCGGCTGCGCAACCACCTGCGCAAGGCAGCCGCCAGCGAGCATGCGCAACTCCTGCTCGTGCGGGGCGCGTCCTGTACGGGCAAGACCCGCACCGCCTACGAGGCCGTTCGCAACTGCCTGGCCGACTGGCAGTTGGTCTTTCCCAAGACCTCCGAGGGACTCCTCGCCCTCCTCGACGCCGGAGTCCTCGTACCGCGTACCGTCCTGTGGCTCAACGAAGCCCAGAACCACCTGAGCCGCCCGGGCGGCGAGAGGGCCGCCGCCGCGCTGCACGGCCGCCTGGAGGAACCCGGACCGTTCGTCGTCCTCGGCACGCTGTGGCCCGAGTACCACCGCGACCTCACCGCCACTCCCCAGCCCGGCGAGCCCTCCCCGAACGGCCACCCCCACTCCCGCGCCCTGCTGGACCTGGCCGTACTGGTCGACGTCCCAGCGTCCTTCGCTGCTGAGGCCCTCAAGGACCCGCGCGTCAACCGCGACGCCTCCCTCGCCGCTGCCGCACGCACCAGCACCGACGGAAGACTCACCCAGACCCTCGCCGCCGGCCCCCAACTGGTCGACCACTACGCACAGCCCACCGAACCCCACGGCCCCTACGGTCACGCCATCATCACCGCAGCCATGGACGCCCGCCGCCTCGGCCACACCTCACCGCTGCCCGCCGCACTCCTCCGAGCAGCCGCCCCCGCCTACCTGACCGCACAGCAGCACGCCGCCGCCGACCCCGACACCTGGTTCGACGGCGCGCTCGACTACGCACGGGAAAAGGTCAGGGGTGTGGCGGCTGCCCTGGAGCCCGTCGCCGACCCCGACGGCATGGGCTCCCTCCCGGACGTCTACCGCCTCAGCGACTACCTCGACCACCACGCCCGCTCATCCCGCTTCCGTACCTTCCCGCCCGTCACCTGGTGGACCGCCGTCCGCGACCACGCGGCCGGCCCGGCGGACATGAACGCTCTGGCGGACGCGGCGCGCCAACGGGGCCGCTACCACATCGCGGCAGACCTCTACCGGCGAGCCGCAGAGCTCGGAAGCGCGGATGCCCTGACGGGGCTGGCGTGGCTGCTCGGGCGTGACGGGGACACCGAAGGAGCGGAGCAGCTGCACCGGCGGGCCGCGGATGCCGGAAGCCCCGAGGCACTGACCGCGCTGGCGTTGCGCATGTCCCCCGACGCTGAAGAAACAGAGCGATTCGCCCTGCGGGCCGCTGATGCCGGGGAACCCCTCGGTCTGCGGGAGCTGGCGCGCTATCGCCTCATGACGCGCGGCAGAACCGACGACACGGAACCACTCCTGCGCCATGTGGAAGATCTCGGAAGCGATGTCCTGATGACATTGGCCCTGCTGCGCGAACGGGCAGGCGATGCCGAAGGCGCAGAACGATTCGCCCACCAGGCAGTACGGGCCGGCGACCCTTGGCCCCTGGCCCAGCTGGCCCGGCAGCGTTGGTCCGCCGGAGACGTCGAGGACGCGGAACGACTCGTTCGGCGGGCCGCCGACGCCGGAAACTGGCGCGTCGTGACGCTGTGGGCGCGGATGCGTGCGGAGTCCGGAGACGGCGGGGGCGGGGAACGGCTGTACCGGCAGGCCGCCGACGCCGGAGACGCACTCGCCGCAGCGGAACTGGCGTGGATGTGTGAGCGGGCCGGGGACGTCGAAGAGGCGGTACGCATCGTTCAGCGGGCCGCCGACGGCGGTGACACGTATGCCTTTCGCAGGCTGGCCGAGCTGCGTGCGGGCGCGGGCAATCGGGAGGGCGCGGAACTGCTCCTGCGGCGGGCCGCCGATGCCCGGGACACAGTGGCCATGGGAACGCTGGCCCGGCTGCGTGAGGAGGCAGGCGACGTCGAAGGCGCCGAGCAGATCGCCCTGCGGGCCGCAGACGCGGGACACCCCCTCGCCCTCACGGAATTGGCACAGCGACGCACGCTGTCCGGTGACCTTGCAGGCGCTGAACGGATGTACCGGAGGGCCGCAGACGCACAATCCACAGCCGCCCTGACCGGCCTGGCCCGGCTGCGGAACCGGGTCGGCGATACGGAGGGCGCCGAACGGCTGTACCAGCAGGCCGTCGACGCCGGGGACACGGCCGCCCTGAGGGAGCTGGCGCAGCTGCGCGCGTCGGCCGGAGACACCGAAGGCGCGCGCCGACTGCGGCCGGACGGGGGACTTCCCTGGCCCCAACCCTGGTCGTAGCCGAGGTTCGCCGGCTGTTCCCGAGGGCCGCCGACCCTGTAGCCACACGTACGAGGTGTACGCCGTCCGCTCGGCGGCCTCGCCACGATCGCCTCCACCCACGTGAGCCCGGATGGCTGCCGTATCCCAGCGCACGCCACCCATGCGGCCCCTGCCGCAGCTGGGTTTCCGCCGTGGCGAGCTGGCGTGTCGCCCGATCCGGGGTCAGGCGATCAGGTGCTCGCCGTTCACCCAGGCGCTGGCGTAGCCGAACATTCCCCCCGTCGCGATGCGGACGGGACCGGCGCAGTACCGGTAGTTGCCGTCGTCCTGCGGGCTGAGCGCACCGTCCTTCCGGGCGATCTGGACGGCCGTGGGCAGGTAGACGCCCCAGTACGCGGGGGTGTGCCAGACCATCGCGCAGTAGTTGTCGCCCTCCATGTAGATCCTCAGTTCGCCCTTGACTCCCGCGGTGTAGCCGGCCGTCTGCCCACCGCAGGTGTCCGCGGCGTAAGCCGTTCCTGCGGCGGCCGTCGTGAACCCTGCGGTCATCAACAGTGCGGCAGCGAGCCCCATCACCCGTCTCAATCTCACCATGCGTCCTCCTGGTTGCCGGTGGAGCCCCTGGTGTAGGGCTCATCGCCGACGAAGCGAATCGTTCCGCCCGCACTTGGCCGGAACCGCACTCAGGAGCGGCCGGGATCCGGCCACGGTGCGGTTCCTCTTGCTCGACTTGCTCGACTTGCTCGACGGCGGGATGCGACGACGCGAAGAGAGGCGTTGCCGGACCGGTCGATGCGGACCCCGGTGGCCGGCGGGGCTTGGTGGTTCGTAAGTGGGTAAACCCTGGTGGTATTTCTGCCCTACCGCGAGGGTTTACGAGTCAGAAAACCGCAGCTCGGAGCACATTCAGAGTTGATGTACTGGCGTGAACCAGTCCGGCCGAAACCTTCTCAGGGCAGACCTTGAGGACTTCTCTCCGCCGCCTTTGTACCGTCCCTTTCGCCAGGCTCGGAGGCTCCGGTGGAGCGTGGTGTGGCGTGAACAGAGTCACCGAACAGAAAGGTGATCATGCGATCCAAAGAGCAGGGACTGTTCGCCGATGCCAGGGTCCAGGCCGCAACGGCTCTCGGCACGGCAGTGCAGGCACCGGTAGCCGTCGCAGCCGGAGGCACGTCAGCGGCCTGCATCCACCGAACGACATCGGTGACCAAGCAGATGATCCAGAACAAGCAGGACAAGTTCTTCCGTAGCTTCGGGGCCCCTGCGAATGCCCCGCGACCTGCTGAATCGCACTCCCTTGTGTCTACGCCTTTTCCTGGGTGGGCGAAGGGCGCAGGCACCAGACCGTCCGACTGGGGGCAGTGCGAGAGCCCATCCCATCGTTCATGACACCTGGCCTCAACTGACTGAGCCGGCAGACGCGTTCACCGTCGGGGCGGAGCTGCATACGAAGGCAACCCCGCGAGCTCAACTCGCCGCGCCGCAAGGCGCCCCCGTCCGGGCCACACTCACTGACCCTCCCCTCACAGAAAGGTCAGGTTATGACCTTCCTCAGACGTATCACCACCACATCGACGTTCCTCGCAGCCCTCACATGCACCGTCGTCACCTGCGCGCCGCAGTCTTTCGGTGCAGATGTTCCGGCTGTGCCGGGTGCGGCGGTGGTACGGCCTGCGATGCCGTACGACTTCAACGGTGACGGCTACCGCGACCTCGCCGCCAGCGGTCCCACCGGCACGGTCGGAGCCGTGAAGGCCGCCGGCTACGTCGCAGTGGTCTACGGTTCGGCGTCGGGCGTGAACACCGCCAAGCGGCAGGTGATCTCGCAGGACAGCCCTGGAGTTCCCGGTGGAGCGGAGACGGGCGACGGTTTCGGCTGGGGAGGGCTTACCTCGGCCGACTTTGACAATGACGGCTACGCGGATCTGGCCGTGGGCGCCCCGTTCGAGAAGCTCGACGTCACCAACGCAGGGCTCGTTGCCGTGATCTTCGGCAGCGCCTCGGGACTGTCCGGCCAGGCCGTCGGACTGAACCTTCCGTCCGGGCAGCAGGCTGAGGACGACCACTTCGGGGAACACATGGCGGCGGGTGACTTCAACCGTGACGGGCGCACGGACCTGGCCGTCGCCTCGGAGAAGAAGCGCGCCTACTTCACGTACTCCTTCACCGCCCAACGGACAGTGGTGGCGGGCCCGACGGCGAAGACGCCGCAGAACCGGTTCATGGACATCGCGACGGGCGACGTCGACGGGGACGGCTGCACGGACCTGGCGACCGTCACCAACAGCTACGACTCTGCGTCCCGCAACACCGTCCGCCTCTTCCGAGGAGGCACCAGCGGGCTCGCAGCCTCTGCCTATTCCACCGTCGACGCAGGTGCCTGGAGCGGTCAGACGTCGCTCGCGGCAGGTGATGTCAACGGAGACGGGCGCTCCGACGTGATCCTGGGCGACCTCTACGAGACGGTCAACGGAGTCAAGTCGGCCGGACAAGTGGTCTCCTACTACGGCGGTGCCGACGGCATCGCCAGTTCCCGCCGCACCAGCATTACCCAGGCCACACCCGGCGTCGCGGGAGCACCCGAGGACTCGGACCTCTTCGGTTCGAGTGTGGCGACCGGGGACATCAACAAGGACGGCTTCGCCGACGTCGCCGTGGGGGTCGAGGGCGAGTCGATCGACGGAACGGCCCACGCGGGCATGGCCACTGTCCTGTACGGAACCCAGACCGGCCTCTCAGGAACCGGCTCCCAGTCGTTCTCCCAGAACGACACCGTTGGCGCACCCGAGAAGGAGGACTACATGGGGTCGGCGGTCACGCTGCTGGACTTCGACAACAACGGCCAGGCCGACCTGGGCGTCGGCGTGCAGGACGAGAATGGCCGCGACGGAGGTGTGCAGGTCCTCAAGGCCACCGGAGGGAGAATCACGGGGACCGGAGCCATCGGCTTCACCGGCTCCGGCGTCGGCGCCAATCCCACCGGCGCTCTGCTGGGCCTCTTCCTCGGCCACTGACCTGACCGAGCGAGTGGGACTGTTCCATGGCGGCGTTCGCCGTCCCAGCCCGCGGGGACCGACGACCGGCCACGCCGGCAGGCAATGCCCTCCAGCCGCACCTGTTCAACGTGCACCTGGTCAACGTACGTGAGGCCAGCTGGCGGCAGCGTTTCCCGCAGCCCCACGTGGAACCAACTCCCCTCAGGAGCTGTCTGACGGTCCGTACAGACTGAGCCCCCATGAGTGGAGTTGTTCCGATGGCGCATCGCGTTCGTGCACTGCTGTTGACCGGTGTCCTGCTGGTGACCGGAATGGTCGTGTCCACGGCCCCGGCATCCGCGGTGATCGGCGGGTCGAAGAGCACGTACGGTCCGTGGGCGGTGCGGATGCTCGTCGACGGCAAGCCGGCCTGTACCGGGACCGCGGTCACCGACCAGTGGATCCTGACCGCCTCGCACTGCTTCTTCGAGCAGGGACAGCCGGTCGCCGACAAGCGGATCTCGTTCAAGGTCGGCAACCTCGACATGCGCAAGGGCGTCACCGTCCGCCCCGTGCCCGGCAAGCGCACGGACAGCGAGAAGGCCGACATGATGCTCATCAAGGTCCCGCCGATGAAGATCCGCACCGCGCGCCTGGCCACCACCGGCGTCCGCGCCGGACAGACCGTCCGGCAGTACGGCTGGGGCGCAACCTGCACGAACGACGAGAGCGCCTGCCAGTCGCCCGTGCTCAAGCAGTCGGACCTGAAGGTGGTCCGTTCCGGCGACCCGCGGTGCGCACTCAGCACCCGACCGGGCGGCACGGACTTCTGCATGCAGAAGGTGACCGGGATTCCCGCCGGGGGCGACTCGGGGGGCCCGGTGATGAGCGTCGCCCCCCAGGGCGAGGAAGTTCTCCTCGGCGTCTTCAACGGCTCCGACCGGGAGCAGTTCGCCGAGGCCGGGGAGATCTCCCGGGAACTCGCCTGGATCCGCCGCGTGACGGGGAAGTAGGCCGAGAGAGAGCCCCGGGCTGGCTGCACTCGGATACGGTCGGTCGGCAGGGCACGAGGGGCTGCCCTGTCGGCCGGGTTGGTCCGGTGCGGGTCGTGGTGATCGCCGTGTGAGGCCATACCGCGGTAAATCCGGTGTGCACTGCGGTGGTTGTGCAGGCGTCCCCGCGATCGACTGGCCGCCCGACTGCCTTGGGTGGTGTGGAGATTTCAGGGAAGTCGACTGTCAGCGCCCGGGGCCGGCATGCACACCCGGGTGCTGCGCCAGATCCTCCGTCAGGGGCAGGCATTCCGCGAGCAGGTCGACGATGTCCCGCCAGGCTCGCTGTGCGTGGCGTGGGTGGTAGCCGACGCCCGGGGGTGTGGCGTGGTTGACCGTCGGGTGGTGGAAGGCATGCAGGGCACCGCCGTAGACCACGCAACGCCAGTCGATGCCCGCGTCGCGCATCTCCGCGGTGAACGCCTCGCGCTGCGCGGGCGGCATGATCGGGTCCTCCGATCCGACCCCGGCCCACACGGGGCAGCGAATGCGTGCCGCTTCGCCCGGCCGGCCCGTGGTCATCGCGTTGACCGTACCGATCGCGCGCAAGTCGACTCCATCGCGCCCGAGTTCCAGCGCGACCGCGCCCCCGGTGCCGTAGCCGATTGCGGCGATGCGGTCAGGGTCCGTCCGCGGTTCTGCGCGCAGCACGTCAAGTGCCGCGTGGCCGATGTCCCGCATCCGGTCGGGTTCTTTGAGCAGCGGCAGGCAACGGGCCAACATGTCCTCGGGGTTGTCCAAGTAGCGTCCGCCATGGAGATCGAAGGCCAGCGCTATGTACCCCAACTCGGCGAGAGCATCGGCCCGACGGCGCTCGACGTCGCTGAGCCCCATGCCCTCTGGTCCGATCAGTACCGCGGGCCGGTGGTCGGCACCGGCCGGGAGTGCGAGGTGTCCGATCATCGTCAAACCGTCGGCGGGGTACGCGACCGTGCGCGTCGTAATCGTCGTCATGAGTGTGGACTGTAGTGATCGTCGAGCTGGTCCGGCCGGTGTTCCGCCGCTGGCAGAACAGGGCAGGTGTCCGGCGCGATGTGCGCTCGGTTCTTGGGGCAAGCCGGTTCCGGCGGGTCAGCCTGCTCAAGTGGTGCGTCGGACACGGCAGTCGACCATTTACATAAGGTGTGAATATAAAAGTGTTATGCTTCGTGCATGAGTCGTCGAGACACCGCTCCTGACACGTCCGCCGCCATCGGGGCCGCCCTCTACGGCCTGGCCACCAGGGCCGCGAGGCGACTGCCCCGGGACATGAGCCTGACGTCGGCCGCGACCCTGGCCACCCTCGACCGGACCGGCCCGCGGCGCATCACCGATCTGGCCGCGGTCGAGGGCGTCACCCAGCCCGCGATGACCGCCCTGGTCCGGGTGATGGAGGAGTCCGGACTCGTCGAGCGGCGGGGCGACGCGTCCGACAAGCGGGTCACACTGGTGTGCCTGACCGAGGCCGGCGCCTCCTACGTCCGGACACGGCGCCAGGCGGGTGTCCACGCGTACGAGCGGTTGATCGGTGAGCTCGCCGGCGACGAGATCGAGGCGCTGGCGGCGGCGCTTCCTGCGCTGAAGCATCTGGCAGAGCTCGAAAGCCAGGACAGGGAAGGGCCGATGCGGTGACCGGGCAGCCGGCCGACGGGGTCGCGGTGACGGCGTTACCGGTGGCGCGTTCCGAAGCGCGGCTGCTTGTTCCGGCCCTGATGTTCATCGCTCTCGTCGCGGCGGCGGTCGCCAGCCTCGGGACGCCGCTCATCACCAGCGTGGCGACCTCGCTCCACGTCTCGCTCGGCAGCGCGCAGTGGACACTGACGGTCGCGCTCCTCAGCGGTGCCATCGCCACACCGGTGCTTGGCCGCCTCGGAGCAGGACCGCACCGACGGGCCACGATCCTCGTCACGCTGGCGGTCGTCGTCGCCGGCAGTTTGCTCACCGTGCTGCCGCTGCCATTCACCTGGCTGCTGGCCGGACGGGCGGCCCAGGGCGTCGGGCTCGGGCTGACGGCGCTGATGATGGGTGTGGCGCGGGACCACCTCCCCGAGGTACGCAGCGCTGCCGTGATCGCCATGATCTCGGTGGTCTCGATCATCGGAGCCGGTGTCGGCTACCCGCTGGCCGCCCTGCTCGCGGAGATCGGCGGAGTACGGGCCGCCTACGGCCTCGGCCTGGTCGTCACCGCCGCCGCACTCCTGACCGCGTGGCGCTCCCTGCCCGAAGCCCCCGAAGGCCGCTCCGCCCACGTGGACGTGACGGGCGCCGTCCTCCTGGCCGCAGCCCTGCTCCTGGTGCTGTTCCTCGCAGGCGAACGAACTCTGTGGAGCCGGCACCTCGCCGTGGCAGCGGGCCTCGCCGTCTTCGCCGTGGTGCTGCTCTGCCTCTGGGTCGTCATCGAGCTGCGCGGCACGACGCCCCTGGTCGATGTGCGGGCCCTGCGGCACCCGGCGGTCGCCGGGGCGAACCTCGCCATGTTCGTCGGCGGGATCGGCATGTACCTCCTGCTCACGCTCATCACCCGGTACGCGCAGACGCCGCACGGCGCCGGCTACGGCTTCGGGCTGACGACCTTCGCCGCCGGGCTGGTCCTCATCCCGTTCTCGGTGCTGGGGTTCGTCGCCGGCAGGCTCACGCCACGGGCACGGGCACGGGCGCGGACCCGGATCACCGACCCGCTGCTCCTGGCCGGCAGCGCCGCCATCGTCGGCGCCGGGTTCGCCCTGTTCGCCACTGCCCGGTCCCACGTGGCCGAACTCTTCGTGGCGATGGGCGTGCTCGGCTTCGGCGTCGGCGGCTTCACGGCCGCGATGCCCGGCGTCATCCTGGCCGTCACCCCGAAGAGCGAGACGTCGAGCGCCATGAGCTTCCACTACGTCGTCCGCAGCGTCGGGTACTCCCTGGGCAGCGCCATCGGCGGTCTGATACTCGCTGCGGGCACCGGCCCCGGCCACCTCCTCCCCGACGAAAGCGCCTTCACCACCGCGGCGCTGGTCGGTATCGGCGCCATGGCGATCACGGCCCTGGCAAGCCTCGCCCTCGCCCGCCGATACCCGTCCGAGAGCAACGGGAGCAACGGGAGCAACAGGACCAACCCGTAAGTCAGATGTACTCATCCCAACACTGGAGGTTCCATGCCCAAGGGCTACTGGGTCAGCGTCTACCGCACCATTGCGGACCCCGAGAAGCTGGCTGCATACAACAAACTGGCCGCTCCCGCCGTCAAGGCAGGAGGTGGTCGGACCCTCGTCCGTGGTGGCCGGGTCGTCGCGCATGACGCCGGAATCGCCGAACGTACTGTCCTGGTCGAGTTCGACAGCTTCGAGCAGGCCGTCGCGGCGCACGAGAGCGCGGCCTACCAGGGTGCGCTGGCCGCCCTCTCCGACGGCGTCGAGCGTGACTTCCGCATCGTCGAAGGCATCGACTGACCGAGGTCCACTCGGGTCATCACTGAAGCGGCGGGATTCTGGCGCGTCCGGACCTTCACCGGGTTGCGGCCGGGCCGGCTCTGGCCGGCCCCCGGCTGGTCACCGGGCCCGACCTCCTGCGCATCGTGGACGGCGCCCTCACCCCGGTCCGCGACCGGGGCGTGGGCGCTTCCGCGCACAGCTGCTGCCGTCCCACGAAGAGCGCCGCACCACTGTCATGCTGATGTGCTCGAACGGAAGGAAGCAGCGGGTGGATGCCGAAAGAGCGCATGCGGGGGTCGATCTCCCTGAGGGGTCCTGGTGGGAGTGGGATGTCGTTGCCTGGGACGGCGGACAGTTCAGGCTCGCTGCCAACTACGACCTCTCGTACTGTCACGGTCTTGAGCTGGTCTTCGGAGATCCGCTGCTCGTCCACTGTCCGACCATGTTTCACGACCCGGTCTTCCGGTCACCGTCGCCCGACGAACTCCTCCGAGTCACTCGCCGGCTCGGCGAGCAGCCGCCCGTCGTGGTCGCCTTCGAGGCCGACGCGGGAGGGCAAGAGCCGACCTCGTGCCTGATCGCCGCTGAGCGACTCGACATCGTCCACGAAACCGTCCTGCGCTACTGGCGTGAGGACGCAGCACCCGGCCAGCGCTTCGCCCCCTGGGTCCGGCCCCCGGACCGCCGAGAGGACCCTGTATAGGCGCGCCCGCTTGGCGGCGAGGACTCCGAAACGGCCGAGGGGAGGCTCCAGGGACTCCGCGCTGCCGGTGGGCGCTGCGTCTGTTGCGCACGAGCTCCGGTCGCTGCCGCCAGGGCGCGTTGCCGGGCGCCGCGTACCTGCCCGACCCCACGCCCCGACCGTCCGGCAACCGCGCTACGCGGGCACCAACTCCCCAGGTACGTATCCCTCGTCGGCCAGTCTGCGCCACAGCGCCGCCGGGACGGGGAAGCGTGATGCCGTCGCGTTCGACGTGACCTCGGCGGCCGAGCGGCAGCCGACGACCACCGATGAGACGGCCGGGTGCAGGTACGGGAACTGGATCGCCGCCGCCGCGAGCGGCACTCCGTACTCCGCGCACAACTCCCCGCACCGCCGTGCGCGAGCCAGTGTCGGTGCGGGGACGGGGCGGTAGTTGAACATCGCGCCGGGGGAGGGGGCGGCGAGGAGCCCGGTGTTGAAGACACCGCCGACGACGACCTCGGTGCCGGTCCTCAGGCACAGCGGCAGCAGCGTGGCGAGCGCGTCGTGGTCCAGCAGGGAGAAGCGGCCCGCGACGAGCACGACGTCCACCTCGAACTCCGCGACGTACGCGGCGAGCGGCGCGCTGTGGTTCATGCCGAATCCGATCGCCCGCACCAGCCCTTCGTCCCGCAGTGCGCGCAGCGCCGGATAGGCCGTGCGCCGGACATCCTCGGGGAAGTTGTCCGCGTCGTGCAGGTAGCAGATGTCGAGGGAGGAGCGGTTCAGACGGTCCAGGCTCGACTCCACGGACGCGCGGATTCCGGACTCCGTCCAGTCCGTGACGACCTCGCCGGGCGAGCCGTCGGGCCGTGGGCGCAGCAGCCAGCCGGTCTTCGTGGAGATCAGCGGAGCCGTGACGCCCGCCGGTGCCAGCAGGCGGCCGAGCCTGTCCTCGGCCTGACCGTGGCCGTAGCGCGGCGCGGTGTCGAAGTACCGGATCCCCTCGCGGGCGGCGGCCCGCAGCGTGGCCGCCGCGTCCGCCTCGGTCACCTCCTCGAACAGGCCGCCCAGCGGGGCGGTGCCGATGCCCAGGCGGGGCAGTTCGAAGGGCAGCCGGCCGGTCATCGGGACACCTCCCAGGCCGGGACCTCGCAGGTGGGGCGGCCCGCGCGCAGCGTCATCGTCAAGGTGAGCCGCAGTGCGGTCCCGCCGGGCAGCTCCACCCGGCAGTACGGGCCGCCCACGCCCTGTGCGGGTCCTTCGTCGGCCCGCGCGGTTTGCACGACGTGTTCGGCGAACGCGCCCGCCTGGACCACGAGGGAACGTGCGGTGGCGGCGAGATTGACCAGTTCCACGACGGTGTGCTCGGGGCGGATGTCGGTGACGAGCGCCGCGACGTCGGCGGGGAGCCCCGGCCGCCGCCCGGCGATGTCGTGGTAGCGCAGGTGCATGTGGGGGAGGCCACCGTTGTACAGGACCTGGGGGGAACCGGTGGTCAGCTGGAGCAGGGCCTCCGTGACGACGGGGTTGAGGTGCTGCCAGTGGTGGATGTCGAGCACGCCGGGGCCGACGGCCGGGTCCACCGGGTCGTTCTCGATGGCCTCGACCCGTGCGGCACAGGTGTCGAGGGCGCTGCGCAGCATGCGCTCCGGGAACTCGGGGTTGCGGCCCTGGAGGAACTCGTACCACGGTTCCTCGTGCCCGGCCTCGTCCTTGATGCGCTGGGTGTGCACCGTCGTCCAGTCCCACCCCGCGCCCGCGCGCAGTCGCTCGATGCGTTCCTGGTCCTGCGGGTCGCGGCTGAAGTGCCAAAGGGAGAGGGGTAGTTGGCCCGGCATGACGGTGAAGTCGAACCAGCCCGAGTCGTTGTGCCGCTGCGGGACCATCAGCGTCCGGTCGGCCTCCATCGCGGCGAGGTGCGGATCCCAGCGCTCGCCCAGGGTGCCCCGGCCGTCGGCACCGCGCTGCTCGGCCCGGCGCAGTACGGCGTCGAGCGGGTTGCGGGCCAGGTCGAGAGGGGAGGTGTCGCCGGTCAGCAGCGCGGCGTTGGTCGCTCCGACGAGGGTGGCGCTGCCGACGGGGGAGAGGCCGTGCGGCCAGGACCAGCCGTAGTGCCCGCCGTACCACCGGCCGTCCAGGTACTCGCCGACCCTGCCGCTGAGCCCCGCGTTGTCGGGGACCACGTCACGGCCGTCGAGCCGTTCGCACCAGGCGCCGACGTACTCGGCCACCCAGTCCGCGTAGCGCTGCTCACCGGTGAGGAGGAAGGCGTTGGCGGCCAGTCCCGTAGCCCCCAGGTTGACGATCGTGTCGCCGCGCCCCATGCGGTCCCACATCGCACGGCCGTAGGAACGGGCGCGCGCCGGGTCGGCCGCGAGCCGGTCGAAGGACGTGACGTCGTCCATGCCGTCGAGCGGCAGCCCGTACGGGCGCAGCGCCAGGCTCCACGGGAAGTACGGTTCCTCGTCGCTGAACCCCGGGCGAGGCCCCGTCGACCCGTTGTGCGGGGCGCGTAGGACACGGTGCTCGGGGTCGTAGTTCGGCCCGCCGGGCAGATAGAAGTCGGCGAACCGGGTGGCCAGTTCGCGCAACTGCCGGTCGCCGGGGTCGGCCAGACACAGCCCGTAGAAGAGCAGCAGGCCCTCACCCTGGTGGAACCAGTCGTAGCCGCGCTCCAGTCCGTCGTGGAGCATGCCCATCTCGGTGAGCTGCGCGGACACCCCGTGCCAGTGCCGGCGCGCCGCCCCGAGGAGGTCCGCGCTGCCGCCGAGGACGTAGAGCGTGGGCCAGTTGAAGAACGGCTCGTAGAAGTCGTCCACGCCGTCGCGCCCGTCCGGGCCCACGCCGAGCGTGTCCCGGAAGACCAGGCGGCCGTCGCCCTCGGTGTAGCGGTCGGTGAAGAGCCGCCAGGCCTTGTCCTGCCGGGCGAGCAACTCCCGTTGCAGCACGGCCCAGCGGGGTGTTTCGGCGGTGTCCCGGGTCGCCCGGAGCAGGGGGCCCGGCACGGCTGCGACCGTCATCGGCCCACTCCCTCACGCGTGTTCGAGCCGCTGGTCCGTCGGTCGCTGGACATCAACAACATCCGCCTCTCACAATCGCCCATCGATAGCCGATGGTTAGACTCACCGGCGCGAGCAGACCTGTCAATACTCGGGAACGGCGCCCAGGCCGCCCCGGGCCCCTGAACGGCACCCCAGGAGGGCCCCGAAAGTGATCGACTGTCATGTGCACCTGTGGGACCCGGCGTCGGGGTTTCCGTGGATCCGGCCGGGAAGCGTCCACCACCGGGCGTTCCGCGTCGACGACCTGGCCGCCTCCCTGCCCGACGGGTCCGTGACCGGGTCGATCCTGGTGGAGGCGTCCCGCGGCGACGCGGGCGAGACACTCGCCCTGCGGGCCCTGCGCGTGAGCCGCCCCGACCTCGTCGCGGGCTACGTGGGAAACCTGCACGTCCACGGCGAGGGCGGCCCCGGACGCTTCCGCGTCCTGCTGCGCGAACTCGGCGACAGCCGCCCGAACGGCATGCGCCTGGGCGGCGCGAGCTGGGTGGACACCCCGGCCGCCGCCCGCGCGCTGATCCCCGAACTCGCCCCGGCGGGGCTGGTACTGGAACTCAACCTGGGGCGTGGAGCACTGAGCGCGGCGGCCCGGACGGCAGACCGGCACCCGGGGCTCACCGTGGTCGTCGACCATCTCGGCAACCCGCCGAACCTCCGGACGGACCCCGGTCAGTGGCACCGGGACCTGGAGCGGGCAGCCTCGGTGCCGAACGTGGTCGTCAAGGTCTCCGGACTGCTCACCCAGCAACACGGAGTGGAGCCCGAGCAGACCGCTGAGCTGGTCGAACGCGTGGTGCACACGCTCGGACCCGACCGCTGCCTCGTCGGCTCCGACTGGCCGATCTGCCTGCCACGCGGCAGCCGCGCCGACTCCCTGGAGCTGTCCTGCCGCGGACTGGGCCGGCTCTCGGACGACGAACGCGCACAGATCCGGCACGGCAACGCGGTCCGGGTGTACGGACTGCGTGGTTGACAGTCGTCGAACCGCCCTGATTCGATTCCCTCGATGATCGATAGGCGATGAAAACTGCCTGGGCCCCACCGGCCCCGACCTCCGCGGAGATGCCACATGGCGCTGTTCGACCTGCCCCTGGAAGAGCTGGAGCGTTACCGGCCGGCCCTGGACGAGCCCGACGACTTCGACGCGTTCTGGCGCGAAACCCTCGACGGGCAGCGGGAGTTCGCCCCCACCGTCACGTTCGAGCAGGTCCACAACGGGCTCGCCACCATCGAGACGTACGACGTGACCTTCGCCGGATACGGCGGCCACCCGGTACGGGGCTGGCTGCACCTGCCCGTCACCCGCACCGGACCGCTGCCCGCCGTCGTGGAGTACCTGGGATACGGCAGCGGACGCGGGGCGCCGCACGAGAAGCGGCTGTGGGCCTGTGCCGGATACGCGCACTTCGTGATGGACACCCGGGGACAGGGCGCCGAGACGCCCGATCCCGACCCGGCCTCCGGAGACATCGCCGCACCGGGCTTCCTGACCCGCGGAGTGCTCGACCCCCGGCGCTACTTCTACCGCCGTGTCTACACCGACGCCGTACGCGCCGTGGCCGCCGTACGCACCCACCCCGCGGTCGACCCCGCGCGGGTCGCGGTCGCCGGCACCAGCCAGGGTGGCGGTATCGCGCTGGCCGCGGCCGGCCTGGTCCCCGACCTCGTCGCCGTCATGCCGGACGTGCCGTTCCTGTGCCACTTCCCGCGCGCCACCACGATCACCGACCGGCCGCCGTACGCCGAGGTCGCCCGGTTCGTACAACGCCACCGGGAGCACGCGAGCACCGTCGCGCGCACGATGGCCTACTTCGACGGCGTCAGCCTGGCCCGCAGGGCGAACGCGCCGGCCCTGTTCTCCGTCGCGCTGATGGACCACGTCTGCCCGCCCTCCACGGGGTACGCGGCGTTCAACCACTACGGCGCCGCGAGCGGGGTGGACCAGGCAGACAAGCACATACGCGCCTATCCGTTCAACGACCACGAAGGCGGCGGCCCAACCCACGAGATCGTGCAACTGGACTGGCTGGCCAAGCGGCTGAACGGCGCTGTCTGACATTTTCGGCCCTCTTTCGTCCTGCGCCCACACCGAGATTCCATCGATAGACGATGAGCGCGTAGCATGGGACAACTGGCTCGCCGCATCGCAGGATTGGGAATTCATGACATCGAACGCGTCGGCTGGATTCGTCTCCACGCTGGCCACCAACAAGGACCGGTTCCGCAAGACCCTGATCTCCGACCAGGTCTACGAACTGCTCCGCCAGGCCGTCGTCGACGGCGACCTCGGGCCGAACGAGCGCGTGGTCGAGTCGGAGATCGCCCGGCGCCTGGGGGTGAGCCAGGCCCCGGTGCGCGAGGCGGTCAAGCGGCTGGCCCGCGAGGGCCTGCTCATGCACGTCCCGCGCCGCGGCCACTTCGTCGTCGAGATCTCCGCGCAGGACGCCGAGTACGCCCGGCAGGTACGCGAACCGCTGGAGCGGCTCGCCGCGCAGCTCGCCACCGCGCACCTCACCGACGACCACCTCCTCGAACTCGACGGGCTCGTCGAGCAGATGCGCGAAGCCGTCGCCGCGAACGACGTGAGCCGGTTCCGCGACGTCGACATCGAGTTCCACACCCGGGTCAGCCAGATCGCGGGCAACCCGTTCCTGGCCCGCATGTGGGAGGTGATCGAGCCGAGCCTGCGGACCCTGCGGGCCATCTCCGACCCCCTCTTCGAGGGGGACTGGAGCGCGATGGCCGAGGAGCACGGCCGACTCGTCGGGCTGCTGCGGTCCGGGGACGCCGAGGCTGCCGCCGCCGCGTTCGCCGACCACGCGGCAGGCCGCGGGCCGGTCCCGGACGCGCGCGAGGCGAAGAAGAGGAAGCCGCGCAAGGCCCCCGCCAAGAAGTAGGCACCGCCCCGGAGGGGCAGCCGCATCACCACAGGCCCGAGCCGGACGTCCGGCTCGGGCCTTCTTGCGGGCGAGGTGCCGTGGCTAACGGGACGCGCCCGCCGTCCACTTCGGCGCCCCGTACTGGTAGGCGCCCAGACTCGGCGCCGGGTCGGTCGAACCGTCGTTGATGCCCGGCAGCGCGATCCCGCTGTTGCGCGCGGGAGAGCCTTCGGCCAGCCGGTAGTCGTGCCCGGCCGCGTCGACGAAACGCGGATCGGTCTCGGCGGGCAGATTGTTCGCGAGGACGAGCCCGCCGTCGGTGGCACCGGCCAGACCGCGGATGGTGCCGATGTTGTTGTAGATCTTCGTGCCGGTCGACTGCCCCGGCTCCTTGACGTAGAACAGCGTCATTCCGCCGGTGTTGTTGTACACACCGTTGTTGTGCGATCCGGTGCCCAGACCGTTGAGCATCACCGTGCCCTCCCGGTTGCCCCAGCCCACGTTGTTCGCGATCACCAGGTCGCTCTGCCCGTTGTCGGCGTAGACACCCGAGATCCCGAACGTGGTGCTCGTCGTGGCCGGCTCCGGGTCGTGCAGCACGTTGTGGTCGATGGACGTGCCCATCATCCAGGCGCTGCAGCAGGTGTAGATCGCGGCGACGTCCAGGCTGAGACGGGCGTACCCGGAGATGTCGTTGTACGCGATGACGTCCTTGCCCGGGGCGAGCCCCTCCACGGTGTTCCACTGGAGGTTGATGCCGCTGCGGCCGACCCGGCGGATCGTGTTGTGCGTGACCGTCTGGCTGTTGCCTTGCACGGCTACGCCCGCCGCGTACGTACCCATGTAGTCGACGTCGTGGATCACGTTGTTCGTGGCGGTGTTGTTCTGGCCGCGCAGTGCGATGCCGTTGCCCGCGCTCAGCGACAGATCGCTGTTCACGACCTTGTTGTGGGTGCCGTCGATGACGATGCCCGTGTCGGCGACGCCGCGCGTCACCGTGCTGCCGCAGTCCGTCGTGCCGCGCGTGATGTCGGTGTAGTGCGACAGGTAGCGGCCGTTGATGCCGTCCAGGGTCACGCCCGTGCTGGTGGGGCCCGTCCTGATGGTGGAGGCGAACAGTCCGACGCCCGCCACGGTGGTGTGGCTCGCGGCCACCAGGTCGAAGGCCAGGGTCCGGGTCTTCGCCTCGACGGTGTGCGCGGCCGGGCTGTCCTCGCTGTAGAGGTAGAGGCGCCTGGCCGCCGGGTCGTAGAACCACTCGCCGGGGCGGGAGAGCTCACCGATCTTTCCGGCCAGCGCGTACCGCGTCTCCTTCGGTACGACCTTGTGCACGCACGGCGGTGCCGCGTCCAGCGTCACCGAACCGACGGCGGAGCTCTTCACCTTCCCCGTGGCCGAGACGTACCAGTAGCCGGTGAGGGCCCGCGCCCCGTCCCAGTAACCGGCGGGCCGGGTCAGCGCCGGGTCCGCGATCGTCGCCTCCGCGCTCCCGGCCGCCGCGTACCGCAGCGTGGGAGCGAGCAGGTCGAGCCCCGGGTAGGGCCACTGCGCCTCGACGCCCGCCTTCTTGTCGGTGAAGACCTGCACGGTCGTCACGTCGGAGCCCAGGTCGACGCCGGTGCTGTAGACGTGCCCGGCCGCCACGGCGTCGCTGAACGCGGAGTTCTGGGCGTACGGGTCACTCTTCGCGATCTCCGTGACGTCAGCGGCGGTGACCGGCGCGAAGCCGCGCACCGGCGCGGTACCGCTCAGCGTCACCTGCGCGCCCGGCGCTGCCCGGTAGGCGATCGGCTGTGCGGCGGTGCCCGACCGGGCCGGCACGACGGTCTCCGGATACGTACCGGACTGGATCAGACAGGTGTCGCCGGGCCGCATGACGTCGGCGCACCGCTGGATGTGCTGGAAGGGCTGACCCGGGGCGGTGCCCTTGTTCGCGTCCTTGCCCGAGGGCGCGACGTGGTAGACCGTACCGGCCCTGGGTTTCTGCGGCTGGGCGGCGGCCGGAACGGCGGCCGCGGCCACCACGGACAGCGAAGCGAGCAGGGCGGCTGCGGACCACGGACCCCTACCGGGGCGTGGCCACCATCTCCTCGACACTGGACGGTCCTTTCTGCTGGAGGGGATTCTCCTGGAGGGATCGGTCCGCCCGCTCATCCCTTCACCGCGCCCACGGTCAGACCGCTGATGATGTGGCGCTGCATGTAGAGGAAGAAGATGATCACGGGCGCGACGGCCAGCAGGAGGTTGGGGAACACCTTCGTCAGGTCGGTGGAGTACTGGCTGATGCCCGCGTAGATCGCGGTCGTCACCGTGTAGTGACCGGACGAGGGACTGAGGAGGATCTGGGGCGAGACGAAGTCGTTCCAGATGCCGATGGAGTTGAGGATCAGCACGGTGACGACCGCCGGACGCATCAGCGGGAAGATGATGGTCCAGAAGGTCCGGTACCGGCCCGCGCCGTCGATCGTCGCCGCGTGGTCGATGTCCACCGGGATCGTGCGGATGAAGCCCACGAACAGGAAGATGCTGACGGGCAGCGTCGAGGCCACGTCGTGTGCGATCAGGCCGGTCACGGTGTTGGCGAGCCCGACCTCGCGCAGGACGTAGATCACCGGGATGATCACGGCCGCGCCGGGGACGAAGGTGCCGGCCAGGAAGTACAGCAGCACCAGCTGCGTCCGCTTCCTCAGGCTGCGGGCTATCGCGTACGCGGCCGGTCCCGCCAGCGCGATGCACAGCACGTCCACGGTGACGACCAGGAACAGCGTGAAGCCGTACCCGCCGATGACGTTGTACTGCGGACTGTCGAGGGCGGCGGACATGTGCGCGAAGGTCAGCCCGTCCAGGGGGAGCGAGAACGGGCTGTCGAGGATGTCCTGCTGCGACTTGAAGGCATTGACGACCAGCAGGTACAGCGGCACGACCATGACGACGAACAGCAGGCCGAGCAGGACCAGGCGCAGCGGCGAGCGGGCCTCGCGTCGCTCGCTCGCGGAGACCTCCGGTACGGCCGTGGTTGCCGGCCGCGGTCTGGGGCGGATCTTTGGTTCGGTGACGGCCACCGTCGGCTCCTATCCGGTCGCGGCTTGGTCTTGGCGGTTGCGCAGCGCGGTCACGACGAGGGCGAGCACGGCGGAGACGACCATCAGGAAGACCGCCTGGGCCGTGGCGTAGCCGACCTTGGTGCCCTCGAAGGACCGGGCGAGGATGAGATACGTGAAGGTCTGCGTCGAGCCCGCCGGTCCGCCGCCGGTGAGGCTGACCACGATGTCGTACGCCCGCAGCAGACCGACCAGGTTCAGCACGGTCGCCACGGTGACCACGGGCGCGATCATCGGGACGACGATGCGCAGATTGATCTGCCGTCTGCTGGCGCCGTCGAGGGCCGCTGCCTCCAGGAGCTCGGCCGGCACGGTCTGCAGGGCGGCCACGAACAGTACGACGTTGAAGCCGAACCCGGCCCACACGATGACGCCGATCAGCGTGTACAGCGCGAACTTCTCGTCGAAGAGGAAGCCGATCGGCTCCAGGCCGAACTTCGCGAGGGTGTTGTTGAGGGCCCCGTTCGTGCCGAGGATCGCCGCCCACAGATAGCCGAGGATCAGCGCGCTGATCACGTGCGGGAAGTAGGCGACGGCGCGGAAGAAGGAGTTGGTGCGCGAGCGGCCCTTGAGTACCAGGGCGTACAGCAGGCCCAGCCCGACCATCAGGACGGTGCCGATCGTGGTGATCAGCGCGGTCACGTACCAGGCGTGCGTCGAGCTGGGGTCGTCGAAGAGGTGCCGGTAGTTCTCCCACCCGATGGGCTGTGCGGGGGAGAAGCCGTCCCAGTCGGTGAAGCTGAGGTAGACCGCCACCCCCACGGGCACCACCATCAGCACCGTGTAGAGGAGCACGGCCGGGCCCATCATGCCGAGCGTGACGGCCGCCTCGCGCAGGCGGACCCGTCCGCGGCCGGATCCGCGGGCCGCGGGAGCGGCGGAGCGCCGCCCCCGCCGCGTCAGTTCTGCGAGTTCCACCACTTGTCCAATCCGTCCGCGGCATCCTTCGCGGAGGTGCCCGTGTACAGCGACTGGACCTGCTTGTTGAGCTCGTCGCCGAACCCGGCGACCGGCTGGTTCTCACCGGACTTCACGAGCACCGACGGCGTCTTGTCGAGGATCTTCTGCACCGCGGTGCCGAGGCTGGACATCGGGTAGCCGAAGCCCGAGCGGAGATTGCCGTCGGCGGCCAGCTGGCTCTTGATCGCTTCCTTGTCGGTGACCAGCCACTTCACGAAGTCGATGGCCTCGGCCTTGTGCCGCGACCGGCTGACCACGGCGTAGGGGTTCGACACGTTGCCGAACTGCCCCGAGGGATAGGCGCCGTCGGTCGGCATGGTGAAGACACCGATCTCGTCGCTCTTCTTAGCCGCGTCCGCCGCGGGCACGAAGAAGGAACCCATCATGTACATCGCCGACTTGCCGTTGAGGAAGGCGGTCTGGCCGTCGGTGTACGTCAGCCCCAGCGCGCTCTTGTCGAGGTATCCCTTGTCGATCCACTGCTGGTAGCGCTTGAGGTAGGGCACGTAGCCGCTGCCGGCGAAGGAGACCTTGCCCTCGTTGCGCTGTTTGATCCACTGGGGGTTCTCGGTGAGCACACCGGCGTCGGCCATCATCGAGAACTGTCCGCCGGTCACCCACTGGCCCGCCGT
Organism: Streptomyces sp. NPDC004111; assembly: GCF_042874215.1. Lineage (NCBI taxonomy): Bacteria > Bacillati > Actinomycetota > Actinomycetes > Kitasatosporales > Streptomycetaceae > Streptomyces > Streptomyces sp. NPDC004111. Next base: position 78,184 of record NZ_JBIAMU010000003.1, on the reverse strand, counting down.
CTGCAGCGGCTTGAGGCCCGCGGACTTCAGGGCGTCCATGGCGGCGGTGAACTGATCCAGCGTCCGGATCTTCGACGCGTCCACGCCGGCCTTCGCGAAGGCGGCCTTGTTGTAGAAGACCAGCGACTGGATCTGCTCACCGACGCCGACCATGTACGTCTTGCCGCCGACGCCGTACTGGTCGACCAGCGGCGTGTCCTTCGTCCAGGCCTGATCGGACAGGTCGGCGAAGAGCTTGGTGGTGTCGGGGGTCGGGATGATCTGCTGGGTGATGTCGGGCGGGTCCCCGGCGGCGAGGTCCTGCTTGAGCTTGGCGTCGGCCGAGACCGCACCCGTCAGCTCCAGTTCGACCTTCACCCCGGGACGGCTCTTCTCGTACCGGGCGAAGAGGCCCTTCCAGTACTGCTCCGTCAGGTTCGGCGAGATGTTGACGATGATGCGGAGAGTCGTCCCCTCCGCGGCTCCGTCCGACCCGCCGCCCCCGCAGGCGACGGCGGTCGCCATCACGAGCGGGGCCAGGGCGAGTGCGGAGGCTCGGTGCCACATGGTTCTCATCGGACACGCTCCATTGCATAGTCGTGAATAATCGATAGCTGACGTGCAAGCGCGGGCATTCGTTCGGGTACGGCGAGAAGTGCGAGGCCGGCAGGCAGGGGGAGGGGGGGCGCGCCCGGACGGTGCGGCCCGGTCCCGGTAGGCACTCATGAGAATCGCCTATCGATTACTGATGCTATGGGCGGCCCCTCGCATGTTCAAGGGTGCTGCCGAAACCGCTTTCCGCCGTTGCCCCGGTCCCTCCGTCACGTGCTCAACTCCTCGTCATCCAGGAAGAGTTCGACCACGGGGAGCAGCACGTCCGGCCGCGACGTGGGCAGCGTCAGCGTCAGAGTGCCCGGCGGCTGGCCGGGCGGGGCCAGGTTGTTGTGCTCGTGACGGGCGCCGTCGACCTGCTGAAAGGCGATCTCCGAACCGTCGTGCAGCAGTTGGGCATGGCGCACCCGCCCGGCCAGGCCCGGGAGATGGACGTGGCGCGGCGGCCAGGCGAGCAGGTGCAGATACAGCCGACGGCCTGCCTGTGTGTACAGGGCGTTCGCCGGCGGCAGGAAGGAGGAGGGCCCCGCGCCGTGCACCGCGCGGGAGTGCTCGGCGCTCCACTCGCCGAGGTCCCGCAGGATCCCGTGTGCCCGCCGGTCGAGCGAACCGCGCCCGGTGGGGCCGACGTTGAGGATCATGTTGCCGCCGCAGGAGACGGACTGCACCAGCATCCGCACCAACTGGGCCGGGTCCTTGTAGTCGTGGTTGTCGCGGTCGTATCCCCACGAGCCGTTGAGCGTGTGGCACGCCTCCCACCGCGCCGGCTCGCCGTCGCGCTCCAGCGGCCGGTCGGGCTGGTACTGCTCGGGCGTCACGTAGTCGCCCGGTATGCCGAGGCGGTCGTTCACGAGAATGCCGGGCCGCAGCTCGCGCACCGTCTCCATGAGTTCCTTCGCGCCCCACTGCTCCGGCCCCATGCCCGGATACGTGAAGTCGAAGAAGAGCAGGTCGATCTCGCCGTAGCCGGTGAGCAACTCCCTTATCTGACCCCGCATGTACGCCCGGTAGTCGGCCAGGTCCGCCGTCTCCCGGCGGCCCGGCGAGTCGCGCAGCGGGTGGTGCTCGTCGACGGGGAAGCCGGGGTGGTGCCAGTCGAGGAGCGAGTAGTACAGGCCGACCCGCAGGCCCTCGGCGCGCATGGCCTCGGTGAACTCGGCCACCAGGTCCCGGCCGGCCGCGCGCACCGAGGTGTAGTCGGTCAGCGACGAGCCGAAGAGGCAGAACCCGTCGTGGTGCTTCGCGGTGAGCACCGCGTAGCGCATCCCCGCCCGCCGTGCCGCTCGGGCGAGTTCGCGCGCGTCGAAGAGGTCGGGGTCGAACCGCTCCAGGTAACGGTCGTACGAGGCCTGCGACATGGCCTCCCGGCTGCGCACCCACTCGTGTCGCGCGGCGAGGCTGTACAGGCCGAAGTGGACGAACAGTCCGAAGCGCGCGGTCTCGAACCAACCGTCGGATGCAGTGTGCACGGAGGACTCCTGACGGATTGACAGCACTAATCGATAGGAGGTTATCTACCATCGATAGACGATGAAGTCACTGGCGTTGCGTGCGGGGAGCGCGCGGAGAGGCACGTGAATGAACCCCAGCAGGGATCAAGGAACGCCGGCGGAGGGGGAGACCCCGACCTACGCGTCGATGCGGGCGCCGGTCCACACCTCGGACTTCCGGCGGCCGACACGGCGGATGGTGGAGGCACTTGAGGACGTGAGCGCGGCGACCGCCTGCGCGAAGCTGCACCAGATGGGCATCACCCGGACCTTCATCGACGGACCGGTACCGCTGCACCGGGAACCGGACGTCAAGGTCACCGGAGGCGCGGTGACCCTGCAGTTCCTGCCGCAGCGCGAGGACGTCTTCGACGGCGCCGCACAGGAGGACATCGAGCGCAGGACCCCGCTGTGGGGGGTGCTGGAGTCGATCACCCCCGGCGACGTGCTGGTGATCTCCGCGCAGGCCAGCCACTTCACCGGCTGCCTCGGCGACATGCTGGTGCGCTACTTCAAGCTGCGCGGCGGCGCCGGGATCGTCGTGGACGGACGGGTACGGGACGCGGCCCGGATCCGGGCCCTGGGAGTGCCGGTCTGGTGCACCGGGGTCACCCCGCACTACGCCTCGCAGACGGAGCTCTTCCCGGCCGCGTTCAACGTGCCGGTCGGTGTCGGCGGCACCCTGGTCACGCCGGGGGACCTGATCGTGGCCGACGAGGACGGCGCCGTGGTGGTCCCGCAGGACCGGGCGGTCCCGCTGGCCGAGGACTCGCTCCTGCACCAGGACCGCGAGGCGTTCGCACGCCGCCGCCTCGACGAGGGGGGCCTGCTCTCCGACTACTACCCCCTCACCGGTGCGGGGCTGGACGAGTACCTGGCGAGCAGGCCCGCGACCTGACCGCGCGAGGGGGAGTGCGCGGGGGCCACACGACCCCCGCGCACCGCCCGCGCGCGATACGTCCGTCTCAACGGATGCCGTAGTACAGGGAGTTGTGGGCGGTGTCCGGCAGATAGAGCACGTCGCGGCCGTCGGAGTCGCGCCGCACCGCGAGCCGGTCCGCGCTCACGCCCGGCGCGGCGGACCGTGCACCCCAGGCACCGTCCGCCGACCGGGTGGCGACGAAGACCCGGTCGGCGCCCGAGGCTGTCACGTAGTAGATCCGCTCGCCGTCCGTCCCGTCCCGGGTGATCCCGAGGGCCGCCGCCGTCTGCCCGCCCGCGTACACGGTCTGCCGGGTCCACCCGCCGCCGCTCGGAGCGGCGCCGTACACGCGGAAGGCACCGCCGCTGTCGGCGGAGCGGTAGCGGTAGGCGACCTTCGGGACGGAGCCGTCGAGGGTGAGTTTGGCGCTCTGCACCGCGGGACCTGTGTACGCGTTGTCGTTGCTCCACTCCTCACCGGTGGTCAGCGGCTGGATCACGTCGGAGGTGTCCGGCGTCACCGGGATGCCGAGCGCCGCCCCCGTACTGTCGGCGAAGCCGCCCGTCGCCGGGTCGTAGCGCAGGTACGAGAGCTGGTGTCGGAACCCGGTCGCGGGCGCCTTGGCCCACTCGTACAGCAGGTGCACCCGCCCCTGGGCGTCCACGGTGAGGTCGTCGGGATAAACGGAGCGGTTCGGCGCGCCCGCGAAGGTGGCGACGGTGCTCCAGCGCGCCGCCGCGTTGTCCCAGCGGTAGAGCTTGCCGGGGCGCTGGTCGGAGCCCGCACCGACCCGGGCGGCCAGATACAGGTCGCCGCCGGGAGCCGTCGCGACGATCGGATAGGTGATGCCCTGGCCCTGGTCGGGCAGTTCGGACGCGTGGTCGGTGACGGCGCCGCCGGGGGCCTCGGTACGGAAGTAGCGCCAGGCGTCGGCGTGCATGGAGGCGAATACATGCAGCCGTCCGCTGCCGTCCCGCGCGACGGACGGCTGGTTGTGCCCGTTGTCGTCGGGGAACTCCGCCCGCGCCCCGTTCCCGTTCAGCAGCGGCAGCAGGCTCCAGGCACCGTCCGGGTCGCGCCGCGCGATGGCCGGCCGGTGCGTCGCGGCCGTCGAACCCGGTTCGTTGAAGGCGAAGTACGTGTACTGGCCGCGGCCCTTGTACGTGGCGACCGGCGTCCACCAGGCGGCCTGGTTGGACGAGTCCATCGCGTAGGGGACCTTCTCGATCACTGTTTCCGTCGCGGCCGTGTCCGCCGCTGTGCCCGGCGCGGTGTCCGCGGAGACGGCCGGGGCGGGCAGGAGCAGAGCGGCCAGGGCCGCGGCCGATGTGGTGCAGGTGCGTACCGTGGGACGTCGCAAGATGAGCTCCTTCGCGGTTGCGTGCGCGGGTGGGGAGAGGACGTTGCGTGCGTGCGCGGTTGGTTGAGGGAGGGGGAGGGGGACGGGGACCGCTGCGGCCCGGGGGCCGGTCGGCGCGGTCGTCGTGCGGGGTGCGGAGCGGGGCCCGGCGAGGGGCGGGCGGCGTTCGCCGGGCCCGGGGGGAGCGGTGTTCGGACTCGGAGCCTGCGTCTCGACACCGGCCGGGCGGCGGGTGTCCGACCGGGGTCGAGACACCGGCTCTCAGCGCTTGATGAGAGCGGCGGCCTCCTCGCCCGCCTGCTTCATCGCGTCCTTCGGCGACGTCTTGCCGACGAGGACTGCCTGCACCTGCTTGGCCACGGCCTCCTCGATCTGGGCGTTCTGGGCGAACTGCCAGAACGGGCTGCCGGTCGCCGTCCTGGTGATCTTCTCGGTCCACTGCGCGGTGAAGGTGTCCTTGGCGACCTCCGGCGCGGCCAGCCCCGCGGTGGTGGACGGCGGCAGCGCCCGCGCGGCGAAGTACGCGGAGGTGGTGGCCCGGTCGGTGGTGGTGTGCAGCGCGAACCGTGTCGCCGCGTCCTGTCCCTTGCCCTTGACGACCGCGATCACACCGCCCCACAGCAGTGCCTGCGGGGTGTCGCCGGCCTTGAGCACCGGACGCTCCATGGGCTGCATGGCGTCGGCCAGCTTCTTGTCCTTGGACTGGGCGGAGGTCACGCCCTTGCCGATGATCGCGTCGTCGTAGAAGGCGGCCTTGCCCTGCCCGAACAGGGCGCGCGCGTCGAAGCGGTCCACGTCGGCGGCGATCAGCTTCTCGTCGTACAGCTTCTTGTACCAGGTGACCGCGTCGACGGAGGCGTCGTCGCCGATGGTGACCTTCCCGCCCTCCAGCAGCTTGCAGCCGAAGGTCTGCATCCACGGGAAGATGTCCTTGAGCTGCGCGACCTTCGTGGCGGCGGCGTACGGGACGACACCGCCGCCGAGCCCCTTCAGCTCACGCAGCGCGGCCTCGAACTCCTCGACGGTGGTGGGGTGCTTCTTGATCCCGGCCTTCTCCAGGAGCTGGGAGTTGGCGATGACACCGATCGATCCGGTGTTCCACGGCAGCCCGTACTGCTTGCCGTCGTACACCCCGCTCTTCAGCGCCACGTCGGTGTAGCCGGCCTTCCCGGCCACCGGCCCGAGGTCGGCCAGCTTGCCCATCTGCGCCATCGCGGCGAGCCACGCGATGTCGAGGTGCACCGCACCCGTCGTCTCCCCGCCGCCCAGCTTGAGGGTGAGCTGGCTCAGGTACTCGTTGTACGGGTAGGAGACCGCGCGGATCTTCGACTGCTCGGCCTCCTCCCAGGCCGTGATGATCTTCTCGACCGAGGGTTTGGCGGCCTCCTCGTTGAGCGACCAGGAGGTGAAGTCGAAGTCCTTGGACTTGGGGTCGCCGCCGTTGGAGGTGCTGCCGGCGCCGGACGGCGCACAGGCTCCGAGCACGCCGGCGCCGGTCACACCGAGCGCGCCGATGCCGAACATGCGCAGCACGCCGCGCCGGCTGATGCCAGAGGTGGTCATGATCTCTCCATGGGGGAGTAAGGGGGAGGGGAAGCGGGGGAGGCGCGGTGCGGTCCCTCGGGTTCAGCTCTTGACCGAACCGGCGGTCATGCCGCCGACGAGGTAGCGCTGCAGGAACATGAAGGCGACGACCACCGGGACGGACACGATGAGGGACGCGGCCATCAGCTGGGGCCAGGCGGTCTGGAACTCGCCGATGTAGGTGGAGACGAGGCCGGGAGGCAGCGTCTGCTTCTCCTTGTCGGCCAGCGTCAGCGCGAAGATGAAGTCGTTCCAGCCGCGGACGAAGGCGAAGAGCCCGGCGGCGATCATCCCGGGTGCGGCCAGCGGTGCCACGATCGAGTGCAGCGTCCGCCAGCGGGACGCGCCGTCGATGGACGCCGCCTCCAGCAGGGCGTCCGGGATGGTGTCGAAGATGCCCTTCAGCATCCACACGCACAGCGGCATGGTGAACGTGGTGAAGGAGAGCACCAGCGCGGTGTACGTGTTCAGCAGGCCGAAGCTGGAGAACACGGCGTACAGCGTCACCAGCAGGAGCGCCTGGGGGAACATCTGGGAGGCCAGCACCAGGTGCATCAGCGACCGGCGCCCCCGGTAGCGGAACTTGGAGAACGAGTAGCCCATGTACGTGGCGACGACCACGCTCAGCACGGCGGTGATGGACGCCACGACGAGCGAGTTGACCATGTACGAGATCAGCTGCTTGTTCTCGGCGAGTGCCGTGAAGTTGCCGAGGGTGAGGTCGGTGGGTATCAGCTTCGGCGGGAACTGGAAGGTCGACTCGGGTGTGCTCAGCGCGGTGGCGAGCAGCCAGTAGACCGGCAGCAGACCGAACGCGCCGATGACGACCACCGCGCTCCAGGCGGCGATGCGCGAGCGCAGCAGGTCCTTGCGGATGCGGCGCCGGGTGCCGTGCCCCGTCCGGGTGGCCGACCGCCGCGGACGGTCCGTTGCGGACAGCGGGGTGGAGGTGGTGGAGGTCATCGGACGTCGCCCTTCCGATCGGTGGTCCTGAGGTAGACGGCGACGAGGAGGAGCAGGAGCAGCATCCACAGTCCGCCGAGCGCGGTGGCCCCGCCGATGTCGAAGCCCTTGAAGGCGGTCCGGTACACGGCGGTCGCGAAGGTCTCGGTGCTGCCGGCCGGTCCGCCGCCGGTCAGGACGTAGATGGTGTCGAAGTGCTGGAAGTTCCAGATGAACTCCAGCAGGAGCACGATCGAGGCCACCCCGCGGACCTGCGGCCAGGTGACGGCGAAGAAGCGCCGGATCGAGCCCGCACCGTCCATCGAGGCCGCCTCGTGCAGCTCCTTGGGGACGGTCTGCAGACCGGCCAGGAGCATCACCATCATCCAGGGGAAGCTGGCCCAGGTCTTGGTGACGACGACGGCGAGCATCGCGGTGCCCGGTTGGCCGAGCCAGGCGACGGACTCGTCGATGATCCCGGTCTGCATGAGGACGCCGTTGAGCACTCCGTAGTTCGCGTTGAAGATCCACATCCAGAGGAAGGAGACCACCACGCCCGGAATCACCCAGGGGAAGAGGAACAGCCCGCGCAGGAAGCCGCTGCCCTTGAGGCCGGTGTTCAGCGCGAGCGCGAGGGCGAAGCCGAACACGAAGGGGACGAGCGTCGCGCCGACGGTGAAGACCAGCGTCTGCTTGAGGATCGTCAGGAAGTCGCCGTTCAGCCAGTGCGCGAAGTTGTCCAGCCCGACGAACTCCCGGCCTGGCAGCCGCATGTCCTGCTTGAAGAAGCCGGTGAACAGTGCGGACAGCAGCGGATACAGGATGATCGCCGCGAACAGGGCGAGTCCCGGTGCGGTCAGCAGCAGGGCGAACGCACCGTTGGAGAGCCGTCCGCCGGTCCGCCGACGGGGCGGGGGCGCCTGCTGGGGAGGTGCGGCCGTACTCATGGGTGTGTCCTCTCGAACGGGGCGGGAGCGCCGGGGCCCAGTGGGAACGCCGCCCATGCCCCATTGAATGCAAGTTGCAGCATGCGGGATCGTTCTCCATATCGTGCGATGGCGTCAACCCTTTTGGTCAGTGAATCGCCGGTTCCGTGCAGGACCGGCGAACTCGCCCCACCTGCTCTGAACTCGAACTTCGGCTCGTGGCGGCCAGGTTGTCTGCCGTGACGGGAACCTACAACGAATCCCATTGACTGAACAGTAGTTGCACAATGTGGATGTGATGTACGTTCAAGGCCGCTCCGCGATGGCGGGGCCCATCCGAGCTGCACACCAAGGAGGCCGCACCGTGCGGGAAGAAGAGGTCCATTACGACATCGCCGTGATCGGCGGCGGACTGGCGGGGACCTGCGCGGCCATCGCCGCGGCCCGGCTCGGCCGACGCGTCGCCCTGGTCAACAACCGGCCCGTACTCGGAGGCAACGCCAGCAGCGAGATCCGGGTCTGGGTCTGCGGCGCCACCGCACACGGCGTGCACCGCTGGGCCCGCGAGACCGGCATCATGGGCGAGCTGTACACCGAGAACCAGTACCGCAACCCCGAAGGCAACCCCTACTACTGGGACCAGGTCGTCCTCGACGCCGTCCGCGCCGAGCCGAACATCGACCTCTACCTCAACACCGACGTGCGCGAGGTCGACGCGAGCGGCCCCGACGAGGCCCGCGAGGTGCACTCCTGCACCGGCTGGACGATGGGCTCCGAGCGCCGCATCACCTTCCACGCCCGCCAGTTCCTCGACTGCACCGGCGACGGCCTGCTCGGGCACCTCGCCGGCGCCCACTACCGCATAGGCCGCGAGGCACGGTCCGAGTTCGACGAGCCCTGGGCCCCGGACGAGGCGGACCGGGCACTGCTCGGCTCGACGATCCTCTTCCACACCAGGGACACCGGAAAGCCCACGAAGTTCGTCGCGCCCGCCTACGCCAAGGACCTGTCCACCACACCCATCCTGCGCAACCGCATCCTGCGCACCGGGGACAACGGCTGCGACTACTGGTGGATCGAGTGGGGCGGCGAACTCGACACCGTCCACGACAACGAACGCATCCGGGACGAACTCCAGGCCGTGATCATGGGCATCTGGGACCACATCAAGAACTCCGGCCAGTTCCCCGACGCGGCGAACCTCACCCTGGAGTGGGTCGGCAGCCTCCCCGGCAAGCGCGAGTACCGCCGCTTCCTCGGCGACCACGTCCTCACCCAGCAGGACATCCTCCAGCAGCGCCAGTTCGACGACCGGATCGCCTTCGGCGGCTGGTCCGTCGACCTCCACCCCGTCCAGGGCATGTACGCCGACGAACCCGGCGCCCGCCAGCGCTACGCGGACGGCATCTTCCACATCCCGCTGCGCTCCCTGTACTCGGTGAACGTCACCAACCTCCACTTCGCCGGACGCAACATCTCCGCCACCCACATCGCCTTCGGCGCCACCCGCGTCATGGCCACCTGCGCGACACTCGGCGAGGCCGCGGGCACCGCCGCGGCCCTGTGCGTCACCGAGGACCTCACCCCGCGCCGACTCGCCACCGAACGACCGGAACTGGTACGCCGCACTCTCCTGCGCCAAGACGCCTCGGTGATCGGCCTCGTCGACGACGCCCCCGAAAACCTGGCGCTCACGGCCAACGCGACCGCCTCCGGCCACTTGGCCAGACTGGCCGCCGAACCTGCACGGGAAGTCGAGCCTGTATTGGGTGCCGAGTCTGCGTTGGGCACCGAGCCTGCACCGGCCGCCGCGCCCGTATCGGCCGCCGCACCCGTATTGGGCGCCGGGGCCGTACTGGGTCCCGTGTCGGCATCGGCCGCCGATTCCGCACCGGCCGCCGAACCCGCATCCGCCATCGCGCCCGCAGCGGCCGTGTCCGGCACCCCCTACGCCCTCACCCGCGACCTGGCACTCCTGCTGCCCGTCGACCCCGCACTCGACACCGTCGACCTCCTCGTCCACGGCGCCCCCGACGGCTCCTCCCGCGAACTCACCGTGGAACTGTGGGGCACGGGCCTGCCCGAGAACGCCGTCCCCGTCGACCACCTGCGCACGACCACCGTCACCGTCCCGCCCGACGGCCCTCACTGGGTCACGGCCCGCCTCGACCACCGCCCCGACACCCCCGAGAACGCGATCCTCGTCGTCCGGGCCTGCCCGGACACCGCCCTGGTCCTCCTCCCCGAACGCACCGACGGCGTCCTCGCCCTGCGCAGGAAGGCCGAGGGCGACGAGGCCGTCGACCACGACATCCCGGAGGAGGAAGGACAGCTGGTCCTGGAGTGGCAGGCCCGCGGACTGCGCCGCCACACCTTCGCCTTCCGGGCGGCCCCCGACACCGCGGCGTTCCGCCCGGAACGCGCCGTCGACGGACACCAGCGTCCCTACGGCGGCCCGCACATGTGGTCCGCCGAGATGGGTGGCGCGTCCCAGTGGCTCCAACTCGACTGGGACACCCCGCAGGACCTCACCGAGACGCGGCTGGTCTTCGACGACGACGTCGACGAGTACCTCAACAACCTGCACCGCCACCGCACCCCGTACGAGGTCATGCCGGAACTCGTCCGCGACTACCGCATCCAGGTCCGGGACGTCGCCGGTGACTGGCACACGCTCCTGACGGTGACGGAAAACCGCCGCCGCCACCGGGTCCACGCATTGCGGACGGCGGACGGCGGCCCCGTACGCACCGACGCCCTGCGGCTCCTGGTCGACGCGACGCACGGGGCACCGCGCGCGCACGTGATCGCCTTCAAGGCGTACGGCGACTAGGACCTGTGGTGAAAGTGCTGGTCAAAGCCACTCGTTGAGGACTGCGACCAGCACTGTCGCTTCGTATCGCACGGCAGGCCGCATCCGCACGGGCACGGGCACGGACACGGGCCGGCCGGTCCCGGCACCGCTCGCGGAAGCCGGGGCGGGCACAATGGGGCGATGCTGGAGTTGCTGCCGGGGACCGGCGTGGTCCTGCCCGAAGGGGCCGGGACGCTCAGGTTCGGGATGACTCCCGACGAGGCCGAGGTGATGCTGAAGGCGGCGCCCAAGAGCCACCGGGAAAGGCAGTGCATGACGTTGACGCGTGCCGACTACAAGGAACTCCGGCACGTCCACGACGCCTGGCTCACCGGAATTCTCTTCGACCCGGCGTGGAGCACCTGCGCCGTCTTCGGCGACGTGATAGTGACCGTCGTCGGCGGCGGTCCCGGCCGTACGGACCGCCTGACCAGCATCGACATCGGCCCCGCACCGTCCGGTGCAGCGCCGTCGGCGACTTCCGTGGTGTGGGACGGCGTCGACCTCTTCGGGCACCCGGCTCAGGACGTCGTGTCCGTGCTGCCGAAACCCGTCCGCCCGACCCCTCCGGCCGCCACCTCTCCTGCGACGACCCCCGAGGTGACCGTGGAACCCCTCGGGTTGCGCCTCAGCCAGGATCCGTCGGCCGCCGACCGATGGTCTCGGCTGACCCTGGTCGGCACGCCCACGGGCTGGGAGTCGTGCTGCGCGGGCACGTTCGCCTGCACCGAGGGCGGGGACGGGCTGGTTGGGGTCCTCCGCTAATACTCCCCGCCCCATTCATCCATGCATCAGAGCGCGCCGAGCGCCTGACTGATGGCGTCGGCGGCCTCGATGACCTCGCGGACGAGCGCCAGGCGCTGCCCCTCGGTGTCCGAGCGGTCCCCGAGGAGCGAGGTCGGGCCCCACAGGGAGATGGCGGCGACGACGTCGCCCGAGGCGTCGCGTACGGGCGCGGCCAGGGACGCACGGCCGAGGGCCCGCTCCTCGGCCTCGACGGCGTATCCGGTGCGCCGGACCGTGTCGAGTTCGGTGTCGAGGAGGTCGTGACGGGTGGTCGTGTACTCGGTGTGCGCGTCGAGGGGCTCCCCCAGCAGCTTGCGACGCTCCTTGGGGGTGAGACCGGTGAGCAGGCACTTGCCGATGCTGGTGGCGTGCAGCGGGGCGGTGTGTCCGGCCTGTGTGTACGACTTGGGGGCGCGACTGCCCTCGAAGTTGCACAGGAACATCAGCTCGGTGTCCCGGCGCACCGCCACGTTGGCCCCGAGTCCGGTGCGGGTGGCCAGGTCCTGGAGCACCATGCGGGCTGCCCGGTGCACGGGGTGGCGGTTGGCGGCGGTGGCGGCGAGGGGGAGGAGGCCCAGGCTGAGCCGGTACAGGTTGCTGACCGGATCGCGTTCGACCATGTCGAGGCGTTCCAGGGTGGACAGCAGGCGAGAGGTGGTCGACGAGCCCAGTCCGGTGAGCTCGGCGACGTCGGAGACACGGAGTTCGGCCCGGCTGGAATCCAGTGCGCGCAGCACCGAGACCGCCCGTTCGACGCTCTGGTTCGTCCCGACATCGGTCGCCCGCGTAACCATGACCCTCCTAGTTTTGCAAATCGCTTGCACAATCTGCATCAGCATATCGCGAGTGATCGACGCCCGTACCTGAAATGAGCGACAGCGCCGGTCGTACGACCCAACGACTCGACCCCACCGCTCACCCCGCCTCCCCTCCGTTCGCTCCCTCCCCCCTCGCCTCTCAGTCCGCCTCCGACAGGAACCTCCGCTGGGCCTCTTCCAAGGCGGCGGTCTCGGCAGGCTCGTCCGGGTGGTCGAAGTGTCCCGCCCGCAGTACGAGGAGTTCGCGCGGCCCGGCCAGGGCGTTGTGGATCGCGAACTGTCCCGGCGGGGGCACCGAAGGATCGAACAGCGCCGCCCCCACATGCACCGGGATGCGCAGATGACGGGCCGCCGTCGCGGCGTCGAAGTACGCCAGGACGTCCAGCACCGAAGGATCCTCGGCGAGCCGCGTACGCACCGACTCTCCGCTGCCCGTGCACGGCAGGGTCACCCGGAGCGGATGGTTCCCGAAGGTCGGCACCGTGAGACCGGCGGCATGGAAACGGTCGTCCCAGGGCAGCGCCAGCGCCCCGATGCCACCGCCGAAACTCGTGCCCAGATACGTCAGCCGCCCGGCTGCCTCCGGCACCAGCCGGAGCAGCGCGCCCGCCGCACCCCAGACGTCCGCCACGCATCCGCCGATGACGTACGACTCCCGGGAGCCGATGCCGTGCAGCACATGTCCCGCAGAGTTCGAGGCAACACCGGGCAGCAGACTCCGCGTACCGAGCCCACGCAGGCAGGGCCAAATGGTCGCGGTCCCCGGCGGCGGCTGCCGGAGGTCCGGCGCCTCGCGCCCCCCGTACCCGTGTGTCGCCACACAGCCCTGCAGCACACGGCCGTCGGCGGGAACGGTCAGCCAACCGCCGATCCGGACGCCGTCGACGGAGGTGTACGAGACATCGGCCACCCGCAGGCCGTCCACCGTGGTCCAGGGCCCTTCGAGCCGGGGCGCCGGGTCGACGCGCAGCGCACGCGCATACCGCTCCTGCCAGAAGTCCACGAAGTCGTCCGGTCCCGCAGGGGCTCCGACCTCAAGGAGGCGCGGCAGGTCGTAACCGTGCGTGGGATCGAACGGAAAATCGTGGTGAAGCGGCGGACTGAGTTCATTGTCGTGCGAGGTGAGCGGGTGGGTGGGCAAGGTGTCTCCCTGTTCGTGCGGGGCGTTGGGCGTTCGGCGTTGGGTACGACGTGAGCGAGTCTCATCGGCGTACGTCGTACGTCGTACGGCGTTCGAGGTTCGGCGTGTGCGAAGTGGTCGGTGCGGCCTGGTGGGACGGATCCCGTCCCGGTGCGTACCGCCCTGCCGGCGCAGCTTCCGGCGCAGGATCGCCCTGCCGAGCCGAAGGACACGTCCCGCTGGGTGATGCCGACGGCGGCTTCGAGCAGGACAGCACTCGCGGTTCCGGCGCTTGGTGATTCCGTCGACCGGGTCTTCCCGTGGTGACCACCAGGGCGGGCCGTTTGCCGACGACTCGGCCGAAGACCGTGCGGACCGCACAGGAAACCCGGTGCGCCGCAGCTGCGACTCGCTGCCGCCGATCCTTCGGTGCGAAGACCTCGCGGTGCCCGCCGACGGAGTGCTTCTCACCACCATGATCGCCGGGCAGAGAATACGGCGACCCACGCACGCGGTGCAATAGGTCGCGGGCCCCCAGGGACCAACCCTGCGTGAGCCACCACCATCCAAAGGCCTCCCCGACGCGACAGGAGAGGCCCTACCCCTCCGATGCCACTCAGAACACGGAGCGTCCGGGCACTCCAACCGGACACCCCCACCGCCCTGCTGGTGACGTGCCATCAGCGGGGCAAGGCAGTGGCCGGCGAGCACGCTCGCCCCGGGGCCGCCCGCGCTTCCTTTCAAGCACCGTTGAATACATGGTCGAACCCGCACCGGCTCGTCAACGATGTGATCGAAGGGAAAGCGCGCGGTCCGGGGGGACCGCCCGCCGACCGGCGGCCACCCCGAAGGCCGTCCGCGCCTGCCCTCCGACCTGACAGCAATCGGTCCGGAGGGCGGCGCCTTCTACAGCTCTGGGCAATTCTCGGCGAATGGCTGCCCTGCCACGCGGCGACGTACGGCACGGCGTAGGTCTTCTGCTCGCATGCCCCGCTCGTCCCCGGGTTGCTGCCATCGTGGCAACCCTCACCTGCAACCGCAGCCTCTCCTCATGAAGCACCCAAACCCCAAGAAGGCGGTGCCGGGTCGGCATTGCTGCCGACCAAGCACCGCCTTGAGACCAGCGATCCGGTCCCTGCCCCGACTTAGGAGGGCTCGGTGAGAACCCACAACTCCCAGACTCCGGCGGCCCGGCACTCGTAGGCGCGGACGCCGTTCTCCAAGTACCACCGGCCGCGCTCATGACAGCGGCCCTCTTCGGCCGGAGGGAAGTCCGCCACGTGGTGCCAGCCCGGTCCGGCTGCCGGCGTGGACTGAACGGGAGTCGGTGCGGGCGCGGAAGCCGCAGCAGTTGCGCCGTGGCTCGCCACCAGCAGCGACGCGGCAGCAGCCGCGAGGAGAACACGCTTCAGAGTTCGCATGGAACGCATCCTTCCGCAGGTGACGGGCCTACATCGATAGGGGCCGTTCAGTGTTCCCCCGATTGGTCTAACGGGTAACGGATGCCGCCTGACTGTTGGGCCTGAAGCGGTTCTTGGGCCCCGGCGACCTGGGCGGCGTCCTGGCAATCACGAGCGGAGCCGGATGACGATCGCGGATGCGGCGACGGTGCCGCGTTGGATGTAGCCGCGCTTGTCGCAACTCAGGTGAATCCCGGTAATGACCCCGCCGCGCAGCGGCCGAGCGCCTTACCTCTCGTTACCACCTCCGCCACCCGGTCGATCGGTTCCGCCCGGACCTGAGCGGCTTCGACTGTCCGGGCGGAGCGCCCTTGGGGGCGGAGCATGTCGGGCGCCAACGGCGTGATGGTGCGCGCACGGACATCCTCCCTTCCTACTCTCTGCCAACCACCCGGCGAAGACAAGACTGCAATTTTTACCGTCAAACCAGGACACTCTTTCCCGAGCGGAGGCCTGTACCGCTCGCCAACGGGAGGACTCTCATGTCAGACGTATGGGATCCGCACGGCAGCCTGCAACGCGCGCTGTGGATCGGCGGCGCACAGTGGTCCGGCAAGACCACGGTTGCCGAACTCATCGCCGAAGAATACGGATTGACGGTGTACCACTACGACTACCACGACGCCCGCGGCCACCAGGATCGCCGCATCGCGCGTCGGGTCGCCCTGGGCGAGCCGCTGGGAGACGCCACCCCCGACCATGTCTGGGTGGACCAAGGCCCGGAGGCGATGGCTGCCGAGACGCTGGCCGGCTTCCCGGTCCGCTTCGAGTGGGCGCTGGACGACCTGCGCGCACTGTTCACCGGACGGCCGGCGATCGCTGAGGGGTGGGGGCTGCGACCGGAGCTGGTCGCGCCGCTGCTCGACTCACTCCGGCGGATGGTCGTCCTCGTCCCCACCGAGGACTTCCGTCAGCACCAACTCCGGACGCTCCCGCGCGCGGGGACCCTCAACGTGCCTGTCAGCAGCCCGGCCCGCTCCCAGGCGAACCGTGTCGCCCGTGACCGGCTGGTCGCCGATGACGTGGCACACCACGCCCGCCGCCTCGGGATCCGCGTTATCGAAGTCGACGGCACACGTGACGCGATGGCGGTGGCGGCAGAGGTTGCCGAGCAATTCGCCCCCTACCTTGGTGCGACGACGGCTGCGTGACTGCTCCACCCAGGAAGATTCCGCTGTTGACTGCCAGGCCACTGCCCAGCTCAGACGGCAGCGCGACAGTTGGGGCCGTAACCAAAGGGCGCCCCCAGCTGTCGCACTGCTCAACGACGTCGCCTCCTGTACGGCTGAAGGCCCGGCAGCGGCGCCGGTCGGGGGCGTCTCGCGCGGCCGATGTCCGGAATCGGCCTGCCTCAACTCGTGGCCGAAAGCTACGTTCGTAAGTATCTCCCCTCACGTATGAACCGGTTCGCGGGGCGTGGGAAGCAGCTTGCAAGAGGAGAGGCCCATGCACGAATTGGTGCGCCACCAGAATGTGATACCGGACCGTCTGTCGTTTCTCTGGTTGGAACTCACCGCCAAGTGCCAGCTGGAATGTACTCATTGCTATGCCGACAGTGGCCCTCGGGGTACGCACGGTTCCATGACCCGGGAGGACTGGACCCGTGTAATCGACGAAGCACATGAGCTCGGTGTTCGAACCATTCTGTTCATCGGCGGCGAACCCATGCTTCATCCCCACCTCAAGGAACTGATTGAGCGGGCAGCCAGGCCGGGTATCGAGGTGCGGGTCCTCAGTAATCTGGTACACGTTCCCGATGCGCTCTGGGAGGCGCTGGAGATGCCGGGCGTGCGCCTTTCCGTGAGTTACTACTCGCATGACGCCGCCGCGCACGACAACATGACACGGCGCCGAGGAAGCCATCTGCGTACTACGGAGAACCTGCGGAAGGCGGTGCAGCGGGGCGTCCAGGTGCGGGCGATGATCGTGAAGGAGAGCTTCGGGGAGAGCGGTGTCACCGCAAGTGGCGAGATCGCGGCGCTCGAAGCCATGGGTGTCAGCAGGCACTCCGTCGATCGCGTGCGCCACTTGGGGAGGGCTGCAAGCGGCTCGGCGCCCCGTTCGTCGGAGCTGTGCGGGCAGTGCTCGGGGGAGCTTCTCGCCGTAGGCCCGGACGGCACAGCCTTCCCGTGCCCCATGTCACGGTGGTTGCGTGTCGGCAACGTACGAGAGGGCTCACTTGCGACCCTTGTCGCCTCGTCCCGCCTCGGCGCTGCACGGCGGCAGATCGCCGAAGCAATTGACCCCGCGGTTACCGGACTGCCCCCGGTGATGCGAAACGAGTGCTTCGGCAGCGAGAGCGGCGGGGGATGCGGTCCGTGAGGTTACGCGGCCGGCATGCCTCACAGCATGCTGCCGGGAAGCGGCGGGACGCGGAACTCCTCGATCTCGGCCTGGAGACCGGCAACCCGCGTGAACGCGCGCCGGGCATACGGGCGCAGGTGGAGGCTGAATTCGCGAAGCTTGAACACCACAAGGTCGGAGCGCATCTGAGGTGGCAGTTCCAGTACCGGGCGCAGGTCGTTCAGGGCCGTTTCGATGTCGCCGCCCAGTAGCGCGGAGGTTGCCAGCGTGACCCGAGCGCTGGGCTCAAGGGCCGCGTCACGCTGCTCCAGTGGTTCCTGGGCGTAGAGATCGATGGCGGAGCGGGCGCACCGGGCCGCATCGTCCGCCCGGCCCAGGACGATCATTCCATTGGCCTCGTTCTGGTACTGCTTGGCCGCGTCCGCGACGAAAACCCCGCCGACCTCGTCGAAGAAGTCGTCGCGAGAACAGATGCGGGCGCGGTCGTCCGTGGCGGCGCCGAAGGCACTGATGGCCGTCGCCTCGTCGCCCATGAGTGCGAGGGCCGTTCCTTCCATGCTGTGCAGACGCTGTTGTGCGGCGGGATTGCCGCGTGCGTAGCGCTGCCCGGACCGCGCGAGCATCACCGCCTCGTAAGGCCGTCCGTCGCGGTACGCATGCCATGACTGAGCAGACCTGCACCATGCGCGGATGGAGTCATGGCCCGCGAGCTCCGCATACGCCCAGGCCGCCCGAGTCTGCTCCAGGGCGGCGACCCGTAGCCCGAAACTCTGACTGGCTTCGGCCAGCAGGCAGCAGACCACAGCGGCGAGGAAGTACAACTCTCTTGTCTGACGTGGCTGTTGGTGCCCGCCCAGGATCCGGTAGATGCGATCCCGTGCGCGGATCATCTCCGGGAACAACAGGAGTGCGTCGATGCTCATCAGCTGCCGGGCCAAACGTCGAACCTGGTCGTGCAGCCCTTCGAGGACCACGGGGCCCACATTGCTCGTCTCGGCCCTGCCCGCGTGCTCGCTCGACTCGTACGCGGCCGCCAAGATGGCCGCCTCCTCGACAGGCACGGAAGGCTTGGTCCGGATCCCGAGGTGGCCGTGCGCGCCCGGCCGCTCGCGTGTTGGCGGGTCCGTCGACGTGCGGTATGCCGGCGAAGGGGGATCGCTGCTCCGTTGCGGTGCGGTGCGGCGCAGGTCAAAGAGGTCACCACGGTCATGGGCCTCGGTCAGAAAGCCGGCGGGTAGGTTCTGCCGGTCCAATCCGTCCAGGAGGTCGTCCGGGCGTACGCCGTAGACCTGCCCCAGGAGCGAAAGATTCCGCAGGCTTGGACGCACGCCGCCCAGCGGCCACCGTTCGTACTCGCTGATGCGCTTGCCACTGACCGGGGCGCTCTCGTCACCGAGAAGTTCGCAGCACCGGCCCGCTGCCTCCTCCTGGGTCATGCCACTGGCGAATCGCCACGCCTGCCGGGGCCGGAACTGCCAGCGGCGCATCATCTCGTCGGCGATCTGCCGTTTAGTGCAGCCGAGTTGGCGCATCTGCCGGCACAGCCGATCGCGCTCGGGTTTGCTGCCAGGGCTGCCTTTCAACGGACTCCTCCGCTCCTCGAAGCAGGACTCCTCCGCTCCTCGAAGCAACGGTATCCGCCAAAGAAGATCCACGGAGCTCCGCTCCACGGCCGACGGACTTTTCGCCGGGGTTTTCGCTGGAGTCGCTGGTCAGACGGATTCCGGGAGCGGAATTTCCTTGCCGAGCGGATGGGTCCAGAAGATGCGTGAACCGGGCCAGCCTGAGAAGTGACAAAAGCAGCCGACCCATGTGGAAAGAAGGCGCACATGATCTCTCGCAGGCGAACCGACGAGAAGTCGCGGAGCCTGGCCCAACTGCTGGGCCTGGCCGCGATCCGGGGCTGGTGCGCAGGGATGGGCCGCTCGGCTGCGGACTGCCTTCTGCGACTTCTGCTGGACCGCTGACCAATGCCAGGGGAGCAAGATGTTGCCGGCGGTGCTGCCGACGCGATCAGTTCGCCTCCACAGCGATCACTGTCCTGAAGCGACAGCCCGCCCCGAATCTCTTTCAGCAGGCCGGGGTACACCGCCTCCGCTTCGAGGCCCGGTAGGCGAAGCGGCTGAGGCACTGGCCGCTACCGTCGAGGAGAAGCGGGATCATCCGTACCCCAGCTCCCTTTTGCCTATCTGCTGGACACCCGCGAGGGCGGAGGAGGCCGTCATGACCGAGTGGGCGGCCAGGAACAGCGAAGCGGTGCGGTCAGCCCCGCCGGCCGTGTGCGGAACGGTCGGCGAAGCTCGACCGGTGGGTGCAGCTGGCTCCCTTCGCGCCAGACCCGGTGGATACACCAGCTCAGCACCCCCATACCTGCCAGTTCAGGCACACCGCGAGCGCCATCCCGAGCCCGTCGGCCGCCACTACCTGGGTATCGGGGCGGACGGCGACGAGGCCGAGCCAGTGGACGGGACTGCCGTGCGGCTGCGGCCAGCCGGAAGCTCGGCCACGCTGCGATCCTTGATCAACTTCGCGCCTTGACCAACGTGGCAACCAGTGCCTTTTCGTTCAGTTCTGCACCTCGAATCCCGCCAGGAGCGCCCGGGGGTCGAAGGTCACCCGGATCCGCGTGATCTTCCCGTCCTCCACATGCATCCAGTTCACCGTCGGGGTAGGTGACGCAACACTTGTGTGCAGGTCAAACCAGGTGATCACGTCCCTGTCTTCCGCCACCCGCACCTTCACGTCGATCTTCTCCAGCACCTGGCCAAGCCCCTTCAGCCCGGCGAGCGCCTCATCCACACCGGACGCCGTTCCCAGCGTTCCCACGAAGTCGACGTTCTCGGCCAGCACCCCTCGCAAGGCGTCGAAGTCGCCCGCCTCCCAGGCGGTGAAGTAGGTCTCGGCAAGTTCCCGCGGAGTCGTCGTCATGCCTCCATCCTCCAAGCGTCGGGCCCATCCGTCCAACAGATGGATCAGATGGCATCTATCGTTGTGGGATATGGAGATGCATCAGCTGCGCTACTTCGCCGCGATCGTGGACGAGGGCACGTTCACCGCTGCCGCCCATCGTCTGCACGTCAGCCAGTCCGGCGTCAGCACTCAGATGGCCAAGCTGGAGAGGGAGCTGGGCCAACAACTGCTCGACCGCTCCGGCCCCCACATCCGCCTCACCCCGGCTGGCGAGGCCGTTCTTCCCCTTGCGAAAAGCGTTCTCGCCACTGCCGAGGCCATCAAGCACACTGCCGCCGCATTCGCCGACGCCGTCCGAGGCCGGGTCCGTCTCGGCATGATCATGGGCTGCTCGATTCCGGCCTTCCTCGACACCATCGCCGACCTCGGCCACACCCACCCCGGCATCGAAGTCAGCCTTCACGAGGGCTACTCCGACGACCTCCAGGCCCAAGTCCTTGCCGGCTCTCTCGACCTCGCCCTCATCGGTTACGCGAACGGCGTCGCCCCCGGCCTGGAGGAGAGCATCGTCATCGACGAGCCCATCACCGCGGCCGTTCCCGCCGGGCACTCCCTCGACCGGCCGGAACTGAACCTTGGCGACCTTCAAGGCGAGAGGATTCTCTGTCTCCCCGAGGGCACCGGCATTCGCGCCGCGTACGAGGACTCCTGCCGCAGGATCGGCCTCGGCCCACGCGTGGACGTCGCCGCCAGTTCTCCGGTCACCCTGCTCCGCCTCGCTGAGCGCGGCGCGGGCATTGCTGTCCTCAGCGCGTCGTCCACACAAGGCGCCGGTCTGCGGACCGTCCCGCTCGCCGACGCCAGCACGCACGCCCGGCTCGGACTCATCAACCGCCAAGGCCAGCACTCCCCAGCCGTGCAGCTCCTGCGATCCAGACTGCTTCCCGCTCTGCAAGCCGACTAGGTACGCCCTGAGGCATACAGAGAGGTCGACGCTGTCCCTGCTGGCGAAGGACGGAGCGGCCAGGGAGATGTGCCGGGCCGTCGGCAAGGGGCGCGGCGACGAACGTCTCACGGCTTGCGGCAGGGGGTGGTGACCGGTGCCGGGGAATTCGCCCGTCAATAGGCGCGGGCGATCCATTGGTCCAGGTGGGGGCTCTCTGCCCCGATGGTGGTGGAGTTGCCGTGACCGGTGTGCACGGCGATTGTCGGCGGAAGAACGAACAGCTTCCGGCGGACAGAGCCGATGACGGTCGGAAAGGGGGCGAGGGAGCTGCGCGACCTGCCAGCAGGCGGACAGCGGATCGGGCGCGCAGAGTTCGGCGGGCTGCCCGGCGACTTTGCGAGGCTCGAAGCCGTCGCGAGAGCCTTTTTCGACCTCTGCTCCGTGCGGGAACCCCCAGGTGATGGCCACGAAGTCCGCGCGCGTCGTCTGGCCGTCTGGGGGTGTGGCCGCCGCCTGCATTGCTCGGCGGGTCGCTGAGGCCGCCCCGGACTACCTGCAAGAGTCGTGTGCGGTCACAAGTGAACGTCTCAGGGGCACAGCCGAGCTGACGGACCAGCACGTCACCGGACAGGAATCCCTGCTGGCCGCGTTGCACTCACTGGTCCACACCCGGAGCGGAGCAGACCTGGCCGCTTTCGGGGCGGGTGGGGTTAGGGGGTGACGATGGGGAAGTTGCGGTCACCGGGGTCAAGTACGGCGGCGAGGCGTTCGAGGGTGGTGGTGTCTCCGGCCGTCTGGATGCCGGCGTCGGCCAGTGCCTTGGGGTCCAGATTGCCCCGGGCGAGTGCGGGCAACTGGAGGGTGGTGGTCGTGAGAGTGACATCCGGGGTGTCCTGCTGGGGTGCGGCGGTGTGGGTGAGGACACCGTTGTTCAGGCGCAGCCGGTACGTTTCGTTGGTGTCCGTGAGGACGATGTCGAGGGCGAGCTTCTCGTCCCAGGCTTCGGGGCCATTGATCTGGACCGCGAGGGCGTCGAACAGCAGGCGGGGGCTGAGGTTGGCCAGGATGTCGGCGGAGGCGGTGACAGTGGGGGTGCCGAACTGGCCGTGGCGGAGTTCGGTGGCGCCGGAGAGGTAGAAGTTGCGCCAGGTGCCGTTCTCCGCACCGTAGCCGAGTTGTTCGTAGGTGTCGGCGAGGAGACCGCGGGCCGACGTGTGGTCGGGCTGGGCGAGGACGACGTGGTTGAGGACTTCGGCCGCCCATCGCAGGTCTCCGGCGTCGAAGGAGGTACGGGCCTTCTCCACGACGGTGTCCGCGCCGCCCATGAACTCCACGTACCGCTTGCCGGCTTCGGTGGGCGTGTGCTGCCACAGGTGGGCGGGGTTGCCGTCGAACCAGCCCATGTACCGCTGGTAGACCGCCTTGAGATTGTGGCTGACCGAACCGTAGTAGCCGTGGGTGGACCACTCCTTTTCCAGGGCGGGCGGCAGTTGGAGGTGTTCGGCGATTTCGCTGCCGGTCCAGCCCTGGTTGATCAGGCGCAGGGACTGGTCGTGCAGGTAGCCGTAGAGGTCGCGCTGTACGGACAGGAAGTGCTTGACGCGGTCCTGTCCCCAGGTGGGCCAGTGGTGGGAGGCGAAGGCCACGTCGGTGGTGTCGCCGAAGAGGTCGAGGCATTCGGTCAGGTAGCGCGACCAGTTGTGCGGGTCGCGGACCACCGCGCCGCGCAGGGTCAGCAGGTTGTGCAGGGTGTGGGTGGCGTCCTCTGCCGTGCACAGCGCGCGCAGGTCGGGGAAGTGGATGAGCATTTCCGAGGGGGCTTCGGTGTCCGGGGCCATCTGGAAGACCATGCGGACCCCGTCCACGGTCTCCTCCTGCCCGGTGGTGGTGATGTCCACGGTCGGCGGGATGAGGCTGACGGTGCCCGTCGCGGTGGTCTGCCCCAGGCCGGCGCCGACCTGCCCCTGCGGGCCGCGAGCCAGGGCCGCTCCGTACATGTAGGCGGCGCGTCGGGCCATCGCGGTGCCCGCGTACACGTTTTCCGCGACGGCGTGCTCGGTGAAGCCCTCCGGCGCGAGGACCGGCACCCGGCCCGCGTCGACATCCTGTTGGGTGGTGACGCCCTTGACGCCGGCGAAGTGGTCGACGTGCGAGTGGGTGTAGACGACACCGGTGACCGGGCGTTCACCGCGGTGCTCGCGATACAGGGCGAGCGCGGCCGCGGCGGTCTCCGTGGACAGCAGGGGGTCGATCACGACGATGCCGGTGGTGCCCTCGACGAACGTCACGTTCGACAGGTCCAGGCCGCGGACCTGGTAGATGCCTTCGACCACCTCGAAGAGCCCCTGTTCGGCGACGAGCTGGGACTGACGCCACAGGGACGGGTTGACCGTGTCGGGGGCCTCGCCGCGGAGGAAGGCGTAGGAGTCGTTGTCCCATACGACCCTGCCGTCCTCGGCGGTGACGGCGTTCGGAGTGCGGCGGGCGATCAGCCCGCGCTGCGCGTCCTCGAAGTCCCGGGTGTCGGCGAACGGCAAACGGGTCTTGAGCTCGGCTTGCTGCTGGACGATGAACGGCTGCGCGGGCTTGGGCCCCGGGGCTGAATTGGTCATGGCCCATACCTATTCAGAATCTTCCAAAGTTACACATATCGGTGAGTGCGGGTGCACCAGGTCGCAGCTTGGAATCCCGTACACGGCGATGGATATGCCCTGGTCGATACCCGAACAGCCTCGGCGGCGGGACCCACCGGGGCGGGTCGCGTCAGGTGGTGGGGAAGGAGCGGGTTATCTCGGGGAGCGAGCGTGAGAAGGCCGTGTAGTGGCTGACGTCGCCCTGGTCGACGAGCCGGACCCGGCCGCCGTGTGCGGTGACACGGCGTGCGCAGTTCTGGCTGTTGGCCAGGGGGACGTCTCGGTCGCCGGTGGCGCTGTAGAGCGTGACGGGGACATCGGGTTTCCAGTCACAGGTGTAGTCGTTGGTGCGCATCGCCGTGAGCAGGGAGCCGCCGGGGTGGCGCAGCTTCTCGTACCACTGGTCGGTGAGCAGTTCCCGCAGGGTTCCCGGCAGCTTGCCGGCTATCTGGTCCGCGGGATGGTTGCTGTCGAAGAGGGATTCCACATGTGCCGCGTAGGGAGCTCGGAAGACTTCGCGGGGGTCGGCGTAGAAGTGGTGCAGGCGGTTCTGAGCGGTGAGGTAGTAGGCGGTGTAGAAGACTGCCGATCCTGGGCCGACCCGCCCGTCGAAGAGGGCCGGGAGCTGGCTGCCCTCGACGTCGTACGCGCCGCCGACCGCGGCAACCGCGCGCAGTCGGAATCGGGCGTCCTCCCCGGAGTTCAGTGCGCGGCCGAGCGCCATGGCCACCTGCCCGCCCTGGGAGAACCCCGTGGCGTACACCCGGCCGTCGAGCCGTCGGCCGAGCCCGGGGGCAGCCTGGCTCGCGGCACGCAGCATGTCGAGGGAAGCGGTGGCCGCGGAGCGGTTGTCGATGTAGGGGTGGGTGCCCGGCCCCGTGCCGAGGCCCAGGTAGTCGGGTGCGACGGTGGCGCGGCCGGCCGAGGCGTAGAGGCGGGAGACGGTGCGGTCCGGGCCCTCCGCGACGGATGCCGCATAGCCCCGGTAGGCCAGGGTGCCGTGCCCGTGGACGACGGTGGGCACGCGGCGTGCGCCGCCGTCGGTGGGCAGCACGAGGAGACCGGATGCGGTGGTGGGGTTCCCTTCCGGGGTGACGGTGCGATAGGTGAGCCGGTAGGCCGCGACCCCGTACCGTGCGGTGTCGGTGGGGTAGCCCGCTTTCCGGGCGTCGTCTACGACGCGGGCACGGTCGACCGTGCCGAGTGGGGTCACGGACATCAGCTCGCCACGGAGGTGACCGCCGGACGTCTCCGCTCCGGCCGGTGGGGCCGGGAGGGCGACGAGTGCCGTGAGTACGCCCGAGGCAGCCGATGCGGCGACCTTCCGAGGCGCGCCCACCGTACGCCAACGGCCCTTTGTCGCAGCGGACTTGCCGCTCCCCGCCCTGCCGGACCCGTACCCGCTCTCGCTGCTTTTCCTGCTCCGAAGTGATCTCATGTCAAAAAGGCTAGAGAGCAACGGCCGTACGCAGAATGCGGTCTACCGCACACTTCTCCTGCGGTAAACCGCACCCTCGCCCGACGATGAGCGACGCCGGATCGTTCCTGCCCGCGAACTCCGCAGCTCCGCGGGCGCATTCCCGGGACGCGTCGGAGAGGCCCTTCCTCTCCAGGCAGGACAGCCCCTACCGGCGGTCGGCACCCACCGCCAACTGGACCCGAAGGCTCCTGCGCCCAGAAGGCCGTCCGGGGGGACGGGGTTACGCGGGCACTTGCGCGCAGCGACGGCAGGCCCTGGCCGAGGCCGCCACCACCGCATGGGACACGGCGGCCAGTGCGCCCGCCGCGACGGCCAGCGGCCAGTGCGTGACGACCAGTGCCAGTACGACGAGGAGGAGCGCGGCGAGGGCCATGCCGACGCTGGAGGCCGTTCCCAGCCAGGCGACGGTACGGGGCAGCCCGTCCGGGGTGGGCAGCCGTCGGGCGAGCGGGCCCGTGGCCGCCAGGGAGGCCGCGGTGAGCACGGCGGTGCCCGCGGCGAGACCGATCGCCGTGGTCGCCAGCAGGTGCGGCAGGGAGGGGAGTTGCCAGAGTTCGCGTCCCGCCATCCGTACCAGCAACCAGCACAGGCCCGCGAACGGCACCGCGAGGGCCGCGGCGCGGGCGGTGTGGCGGGCCTGCGCAACGGTCAGCTCGTGCTGGAAGGCCGGCAGCAGATCCTGCGACGTGCCGAAGTCCCGCACGGCCAGCTCGGCGGCGCGCTCCGGGGGCACCCCGGCCTCGGCATAGGCCGCCGCGGTGTCGGTCAGGCCGTCGCGCACCTCGTCGAGCATCCGGTCCTTGGCGCGGGCGGGGCCGTGCAGGGCGCCGGCGAGGCTGGTGAGGTACTCCTCGACGCGGGCGGACCTCACGCGGTCGATCCTGTCGCTCCCGCGGCCGGATCAAGGACCGAGCCGATCGCGCGGGTGAACTCCTGCCAGGCGGAACGCTCCTGCGCGAGGCTCTGCCGTCCGGCCCCGGTCAGCTCGTAGCAGCGGCGGCGGCGCTCACCCACCGCGTCCCACGTACTGGCCAACAGGCCCAGCCTCTCCAGGCGTTGCAGCGCGGGATAGATGGTGCCGGTGCGCAGTTCGAGTGCGCCGCCGCTGCGCTGCTGCACCGCGGTGATGATCGCGTAGCCGTGCAGGGGGCCCTGTTCCAGCACGGCCAGCAGGAGTCCGTCCAGGTGGCCGCGCACCGCATCCGTCTTCATGAGTAGGCAGCCTACCCAACCCAGTTGTAGCTGTGCTACCTATTGGCAACCTACATATGAGTTCGTTCGAGATCTTCGCCCGGAGGCGTCACCCGATGACCAAGTTCCTGCTGTCCGCGCATGTACTCGTCGCGATCCTGGCGGTCGGATCGATCGCCGTGGCGGCCTCGATGTTCCCGCGCTACGCCAAACAGGCGGTGACGGAGCACGGCCAGGCCGTGGGCATCGCCACGACCTTGCACAAGATCTGCCGGGGATACGCGATCGCCGGGCTCGCCGTACCCGCCCTCGGCATCGCGACCGGTGCCGCGCTGGGCGCCCTCAGGGACGCCTGGCTGGTCGTCTCGCTGATACTGACGATCCTGGCCGCGGCGCTGCTGGGCCTGTGGATCCTCCCGTACCAGCAGCGCATGCTCGCGATGGCCCGAACCGTGCCGGGCACCGAAACAACCCTCACAGAGGCCGGACTGACCAAAACCACCGCCCGGCTCCATATGCTCACCGGGATCTTCAACCTGCTGTGGGCGGTCGTCGTGGTCCTGATGATCGTCCGCCCGGGTTCGACGACGAGCGCCTAGCGCTCCGATCAGCCCGTTCGTCCACGCCGACGCGGAGGATCGACGAAGTGGCGCATCGGTCAGGGCCGGAGCACTCGGGTGTGCACCTCCAGGGCCGTACGGACTGCCGACTCCAGGGCTCCCTCGATCCAGGCCGGTTTGACGGAGGTGTGGCAGCCCGCGAAGTGCAGTGGCCCCTCAGCGGAGGGGACGTCCGAGAACAGTTCGGTGTGCTGTCCGGGGAGCAGTACGGACGCCTCGCCGTACGCGTAGGGGTCGCGCATCCACGACTGGGTGCGGCCCATGCCGGTGTAGAAGACTTCGACGCGCTGTCCGTACACGTCCTGGACACCGCCGAGTGCTCGCGGGTAGCGCTCCTCGCTGTCGAAGGAGTCCCACTTCAGGGCATCGTCGGACCAACTGTAGGAGGCGAGCAGCACGCCGCCCCTGCTGCCCGCGACAGGGTGGGACGGCTCGAACATGAAGCGGTTGGGGTTGTCGGTGGTCGAGCCGCCGCCGATGACGGCGGCTGCCTCCGGCTGGTCGCGCTGGACGGCACGGTGTGCCGCGTAGTGGGTGCGCTGCCCGTCGGAGATGTGTCCCTTCGGTACGGAGGGGTGGGCGCCGAGCAGGGAACCGTCGGCCGGGGCCTTGCCGCGCTGGTACGCCTCGTACAGACCGGGCCTGACCGCGTCGAGTTCGCGCTTCCAGTCCTGCTCGGTGAATTCCCACCAACGGCGGGAGAACTCCAGCAGCACCTTGGTCGCCGCGTCGTAGTGCAGTTCGGTGATTGCCCGCCGCTTGCCGTAGGGGAGTGGGGGAGTGAAGGTCACGTGCCGCAGCCCTGCGTACGGCACCGTGATGATCGCTTCGTCACCGCTGAACGCTTCTTGTACGACCTTGCCGTCCCGGCCCTCGGAGACGGTGTGCACCGTGACGCCTCCGCCCGGCCCGTGCTCCACGCGCACGGCGCGTCGGTCCAGTCGCACCGCGTCCTTCACCCGCGCGTACAGAGCGTCGGTGAGGGTCGCGGTGCCGTCGGGCAGTTCGTAGAAAGAGGTGTCCGGGCTGATCAGGGCGGAGGACAGGAAGCTGTGGAGGAAGGAGAGATGGATGCGGGAGGTGACGTTCTGGACGGTGCCGATGAGGTCGATCGTCCGGACGTCGAGCTTGGCCTCCTCGGTGAGGTAGCGGAACATCGACCAGGATCCGTACCGCTGGATCACCTTCGCCCAGCCGTCGAGCAGTTCCTGCCCCTGTTTGCCGTCGATCAGCGCGCGGGCGGGGGCGAGCGCCGACCGGTAGATGTCCGAGGCCGGGACGTCCTCGTACTGTGTCGGAACTCCGAAGGAGCGGTTGAGCGCCTGCGGCCTCTGCTGGTAGCGGGCGCGGCGGATACGGATGCCGTTGGCCTGGATCCAGGTCCTGTTCGCGGGTCTGCCGGAGGCGTCGACGTCGACGAGATGGAAACGCCGTCGCTTCAGACCGAGGGAGTCCATCAGTCCGGTGACCAGGGGGTGGCTGTCGGGAATGCGCATGGCGCCGGCCTCGGCGTACTGCTTGGGGTCGGCGAAGGGCTGGGCGGCCCCCTCATGACCGCCGGTGCGGAAGGTCTTGACGCGACCGCCGACCCGGTTGCCGTTGGCCTCGATCACCGTGACCTCGTGCCCGGCCCGGCCGAGCAGGTCGGCTGCGACGAGCCCCGCGGGCCCCGCGCCGACGACCAGCACCTTCTTGGCCTTGCCGCGGCCGCGCGGCAGACCTTCCTCCAGCAAGATCCTGGAGTACCGCGGGACGAGGGGTTCGTCGTTCTCGCCGAGCACGAGGACGGCACGGGCCACGGCGAGACAGGTTTTCCACGATGGGTCCGCTTCAGGCGCGACGGGTGCGGCCGGCACCACGGCGGGGGGAGCGGCGTCGGCGTGCGACGCGAAGGTGAGACCGGCGGCGAGCGTCGTGGCACCGGTCGCGGTCATCATCGTGCGCCTGGAAAGCGGAGTGTCCATTTACGGCACTTTCGGGGAGGTACGTACCGCACGGAGAATGGCACGCGAAGGGCGCTCCGCGATTCACCCGAACGCAGACGCTCCGGACCATCGGCCCTGGTGGGCCCACGGCCTTCTCCTGTTCGTGGGAGAGCGGACGTGAGTGTCGGGGCCGCTGTGTCAGGCGACGCGAGCGGCCCTGTGCGTCGTCGTAGACCGCCCTCGGCTGCACGGATCTCCCGCAGCCGGGTCGCCTGAGGCCGGTCAACCGGCCACTCAGCCGGTGAGCTGGTCAGCCGATCAATACGATGATCCGGTCCTGGTCCGCGTAGCGAACACACGACGACTTGTCCGGGTTGAGGACGTTCCCGTACTGGGGCGGTCGCTGGGCCTCGGCGTGGATGCGGTATCCGATGGCGATCTCGCCCCGTTGCCGCGCCGCGGTGACGACGGCGTAGAAATCGGTTTCCTCCGCCAGGGGGACGTAGTCGCCCGCTGGGCGAAGGGCGATGCGGCAGCCCTCCGGGGAGAACAGCTCATCGAAGATCACGTCCAGCCGGGGGTTCTCGGAAACCTGGGCGAGCCGCAGGCTCAGCAGGTTGCCGCTGACGACGAAGTCGTCGGGTCTGGCCGCCTGGGCGAGGGCGCGGTGGCGGTCGTCGGCCATCTCCGTCACCACGGAGTAGGTGTGCGTGCGGAGTTCGGAGAGGTCGCGGAGGTTCAGCAGGACGGTGAGGGTCCGGGCATCCGCGTCGTGCGGGTCGCAGTCGTCGGGGCTGATGGCGAGTACGTGGTCGTAGTTCCCCAGGGCAAGGGATTCGAGGACGTCCCTGCGGGTGACGTCCGCCTGGCGAAAACTCAGCGCCACCGAGACGTCCGCCTCTTCCGCGGGCTCTTCCGACGGCGGGGGACACAACTGGTGGGCGACCACATCGATCCGGGAACCGGCGTGCAGGTGGGCGCGGAGCTGCCCGATGATGTCGGGGAGTCGCTGATTGCTGCCCAGGATCAGCACCGCGCGCTCCGCCCGCAGGGGGCTCGCCGACATCCGGGGCAGTACCGGTTCGGGCAGTGCGGGGGGCTCGGACAGCCGCATGGTGGTGTCGTCCTCGGTGATGGCGACGATCTGGTCCGCGGGTCCGATCAAGGTTCCGCCCGGCGGGTTGAGCAGCACCCGGCCGCCGTCCTCCACCAGCCCGACGACGCTGGAGGTGCGGTAGGCGAGTTGAGCCTCGGCAAAGGTGCGCCCCACCAGCTCCGGCTGCGGCTGCACATAGATCTCGTCGCCCGCGAAATCGAGCAGTTCGGTGTAGACGGACGAGAGTCCGCTGTGGAGGCTCGTCTGCACCAGCAGCTGGGCGATGAAGCCCTGGATGTTGACGAGGCGGCAGTTCGCGCCGCCCGCCAGTCGTGCTGCGGGCAGATTCTCCTTGTCCTTGATCCCTGCCACGACGACCGGACCGGACCCGTCCATCGCTTGGGTACGGGAGACGGCCAGCAGGGACTTGATGACGGCGAAGTCGGGCCTGTCCGCCTCGGGCGCCACGACGATCACCGACCTGGCGCGTCGAGGACAGACCAGTTCGATGTCGTGCACGTCGGCCGGGTCCCCGGTCCTGCAGACGATCCTGGTGCTCGCCGGGTCACCGATCCGCTCCCGGATCTCCCTCTCCATCTCGGTGCGGTCCTTCTCGGCGAGGACGACCACACAGGCGCGCCGCCTGCTCCGGTTGGCCTCCACCAGTTCCGCCAGCAGCACGTGGACCTGCGACGACCAGCCGAGCAGGACGACGTGCCCCGTCTCGGCCACGGGTGACCGACCCTGGCGCAACCTCGCCAGCTGGTTCTGAAGCCCCGCGCTCAGCACCGGAATGAGGGTGCTCATCAGCAGGATGCCGCCGAAGGCCATGACCGTGGCCGCCGCCAGGAAAGGTGCCGGGCCCCGGTCCCTCAGCAGGGCCGCCGGGCTCAGCATGCGCAGGAAACCCGACCAGAAGGAGGTGCCCACGTCCCGGTGATGGACGGTCTCCGGTGCCAGAAGCAGCAGGAGTAATCCGTTGAGCAGGGTGAAGAGGCAGCACACGGCGGCGAGGACACCGATCAGAGCGGGCGTGCCGCGCGCCATGACGTTGTCGAACCTGTAGCGCAGACGCCGCAACAAGCGGGGCTCCTCGTTCTCTCGGCCCTCGGGAGGATTCTCAGCACTGCGGAGGGATCACACCTGCCGCGCGGGCGGCCGACCTGCAGGGCGCGCAGCTCGGGGGCCGGCCAACGCGGGAGGTGATCGCGACCGGAACACTACTGGGAGTCACCGCGCGACACCCCGACCGCAGGCCGTCGATGGGCCGGTCGGGGGACGACAGCGAGGTACGGACGGGCCCCACCGCAGTGGCCTCGGCCGAAGTGCTGCCCCTGGACGCCTCTCGTCGCGCCGCGCACGCGCCGCGCTCCGTGGTGGCGGCTCCGCCTGAAGCGCATTGGAGTGAACCCGGGACGGTGTGCGGCGCGCCCGAGGTGGGAGGCCGGGGAACCTCTGGATCGTCGCGATGTGATCAGCACACGAAGCTGCGGGCGGAGCCGTGCCGTCACCCACACGCGGGGGTCCGCATGGCTTCTCGTGCTGTGCCTGTGCGCGACCCTGGTCAGCTCCCAGGGAGTACGTAACGCGGCTGCCGACGGCGCCAACAACAGAGGACTGACGCTCCAGGTCATGGTGAACACACGGCCCGGACTGGGAGCACTGCGCCCCGGAGTCAGGGCCGGCCAACCTGTGATGAAGAAATACCGCCTGGTCAACCGCGGCGCGGCGGACCTGTACGACGTCAGGGTGAGCGACCCGGGGCTGGCAGGAGCCCGTATCCGCTGTCCCGGCGGCGATGATCACGTACGAATGCTCACCGGCCTGCGCACGGTCACCTGCTTCGCCCGCGCGCCCGCCCTCGCGGGTGTCTGGGTCCGTGAGGTGGATGCGACCGGCCGCATCCCGTCCCTGCGCGCCACCGCACGCGCCGCCGCGATGTCCGGATACGCCGGTGTCGGCGGCTCACTCGAACTGACGCAGACAGCGAAGGCCGGCGGCTCGGCCCGCGCGGTGGTCCGCTACGCACTGCGCAATACGGGCAACCGCCCGGTGTACGCCGTCAGGGTCTCGGACAGGGCCCTCCCCGCCCTGCGCATGTCGTGCGGGAACGGGCTGGCGACCGTCGCCCGGATCGATCCCGGGCGCAGTCACATCTGCACAGGTACCGCCCGGCTGGCCCCCGGCAGCTACTCGTCCGCGGGCCAGGCTCAGGGCAGCGACCGCATCCGCACGCTCGGGCAGTACGGCGACCAGGTGCCGCCGCCGCGGCTGACGGCACGAGCCTCCGTGCGGTTCACCGTCCCCGAACCTCCGCCGCCGCAGGGGCCGGCGCCGGGCTCCGCCCCGCCAGCGAGCCCACCGCGTGACCCGCCCGCGTCCGCCGCGTCCGCCGCGGCAGTCCCAGCAGCTCCGGCAGCTCCGGCCGCGGGTCTCCCCGTACAACCGGCCCCTCCCGCGCCACCCGAGATCGCCGTTCTCCCGGACGCCTTCGCCCTCCCCGCGGAAGAAGCGGCCCCTCCCGAGGCTCCCGCTCAGGCGGCTGAGCCCGATGCCCCCGCAGGGCGTCCCACCGCGTCCGACAGGACGACTGCGCAGCAGGAGCGTTCGGCACCGGGCCGCTTCTCGCGGCGCGATCAGCGGCGGGAGCGTCTTGGGGTGCTCGCCGCCCTGTTGCTCGTCCTTCTCCCCGCAGCTGCGGCAGCCGCGGTCCTGGGATCCCGAAAGCACTGAACGTCCCCCTGCAGCACTGAACGTCCCCCTGCCGACAGGAATCAGGAACCGTCCATGACCGAAACCCTCGCGATCGTCCTGGGTGTCGCGCTGCTCGCCGCAGGCGTCGTCCTGATCAAGCACCGCTTCTGGCCGATGGGGCCGGACGACGAGCCGCGCGAGGACGTCGCCGAGTACATCTCCATGATGGTCGGTGTCCTCTACGCCTTGGTGCTGGGCCTCGCCCTCGTCACGGTCTGGGACTCGAACTCCAGCGCCGAGCAGCATGTTCGGACCGAGGCCAGCGCCGCGCACCAGGTGAGTCTGCTGGCCGACGGGCTGCCGGCCGAGCAGGGCGCGCTGGTGAGGGCGCGGGTCGGGGAGTACGTCAGGTTCGTCACGGGAACCGAGTGGCCGGCGATGGAACGGGGGGAGCCCTTGGGGCAGGAGGGCTGGCGGCTGCTGAGCGAAGTGCGCAGCGCCGCGCAGGTCTCCGAACGGGCGGACGGCGCCCAGCGGATGATCGCCGAGGAGACGCTCGTGCAGCTGGGGATGCTGGACGACTCGCGGCGCGGACGCGAAACCGACCTGGACGACCGGCTTTCCCCGATCCTGTGGCTGGGCCTGATCGCCGGGGGTGTTCTTACTGTGTCGTTCATGTTCATGTTCGGGGTGAAGCGGAACTTCACCCACGTAGTTATGGTGATGGGCCTTTCCGGTCTTATCACCTTCATGGTGCTCCTCATCCACCAACTGGACGCACCGTTCAGCGGCTGGCTCGCCGTCGACGCCACACCGTTCACCCGCTACTTCTGACCGACTCAGCGTTTGGTCCGTCGGCCGGTACTGGATCTCGGGTCCGGTTCCCTGCAACTTCGGCGAGCAGGACGGATGCAGGCGCCTGATGGAAGACGCGCGGTTCAACCCGGAATGCGGGGGAACCGTGAAATCCATGAGTGTCGGCGGAAAAGTGTTCTATTGCCTCACGAGTGCAAGGGAGATCGGTCCCGGTGCCGTGCATTGGGCACTTCATCAGCGCCGATCTCTCCCGCGGCTGAGTTCTTGGTCCGGGCTGCTTGTGCTCCTGGTATGGGCCGTTGCGGCAGGACTCATTGGCCGGTTGCTCAGCGCACTGCTCGACCGCGCGCGGAACAGATAGCTCGTTTCGCACATCGAAGGACGTGATGCGGGCCCCGGAGCCAACTCCCGATGTCGGTCTCCACCTTGCTACAGCGTCGTCGGGGTGCCGTCCGGGTCGAGACCGTGTGGCCATCTCTGCAAGAGGGTGTCCTCCCAACGCATGGTGTGCCCGGTGTCCGCGATGCGTCGGTAGAGGGCGTCGGCAGTCCTTCGGTCACCGGCGGCGTCCCGTAGAGCCGCCAGGGCTGCCAGGGAGGGAATGTGACCGGCTGCGGCTGCGGGCTCGTAGAGAGTGCGGGCCGTCTCCTTCTTCCGTCGTGCGGTCAGCAGCTCGGCCAGGGCGAATTGCGCGTCAGCGGAGCCGCTCTCGACGACCTCGCGCACCAGCTTCTCCACTGTCCCTGCGGCGCCGTCCTCCAGCAGCAGCTTGAACAACTGATCCCATGTGTGGGCGTGGTCGTACCGTGTTGCCGCCTTCTGCAGGACGGACCTGGCTCCTTCCCTGTCACCCGACTCCTGCTTCATCGTGGCCAGGACACCGATGGCCACGGAGTCCCCGGTGCCGATGACGCTGGCTTCCACTGCCGGATCCCTCTTCCACTCGGGGTCCCTGAGGCTGGCCAGCAGCATCATGGCGTGCGGTTCACCGGCATCCACTGCTTCCTGGAGCAGCGGACGAGCAGCTTCCTCGTCACCTGTGAACAGATGGTGCTCACCGAGGTGGGTCAGGGTCATGGCACTACCGATGTGTCCGAGCTTCCGGGCCAGTGCCGCAGCGCCGTCTCCATCACCGAGACGCGCCAGATATGAGCAGAGGATTCCCATCTCGTGGAACCGGCCCGATTCTTCCGCCCATTGGCACAAGAGGTGGATCGTCTCCGTGTCCCGACGGCCCGATGCCGACTCCGCCAGTTCGAGCAGCGCCTCGGAGTTGCCGGCTCGTGCAGCCTGACGCAGCAGGGTTGCGCTCTCCTCTGCGTCCTTGCTTTTGGCCCGTCGGCGGGCCAGTGCCATCAGCGCATCCGCACACTCCAACGCTGCGGCCCTCTGGAGAAGACTCTCCGACCCGGCATCGTCGTCCGTCACCTCGGCCAACTGCACCATGGAGTCCGGATCTCCCATCTGCGCCGCCTTCCGCACCAGGTGCTCGGCCCACTGCAATCGGAAGCGCTGGGATGCGGCGCCGGCGAGTCCGGCCAGATCGGTGGTCCGGGTGAGGTGGCGATCGGCGGCGTGCCAGAACGAAGCCGGTGGGCACGTGCGTGCCCGCGCGTCGCGGCCGTACTGCTCCAGATAGTCGGCGAGCCGGAACGTCTCCCTCGGGGGGTGCGACGTGCGGTGCCCCGGTGGCGGGCCGCCGGTTCGCGGCGCATTGCGGCGCAGTGGCGCCTGGCGGCCGTGAACCCTCTGGGCGAGTTCATCGAGCGCGGCCTGTGCCCAGGCACCGCCGATGTCGACCTGACCGTTGTCGTCGTAGGTCTCGTAGGCTTCGTCGTCGAGGTAGTCGGTGGCGGCGTCAGTCAGGAAATCGCGGGGGAGGGCGAGGCCGACACCCAGACGGCGTGCGTCCATGGCGGCTTCCAGGAGGGCCCTTGCTGCAGGGCTTCCCGTCTCGTAACGCGCCAACAGCGCCGGTGCTCCCGCCAGGTCCTGTGTCAGTCGGCCCGTGTGCCGGGTACGGGTGAGCGCGTCGGCCAGGAGAGCGTCGCCCGCATCGGCAAGGAGTGCGGCTTCGCGCAACGCCAGGTCGTCGAAGGTCTCCGGTACGGCTACCGTGCGCCCCGACAACAACTCGCGCGTACGGGTGTGCGGATCTGCCGAGCCGGGCCTGGGCAGCGCGGTGTAGCGGGCCGCGTATTCGGGCCACAGGGTGGCGAGCACCAGGACCGGTCCGCGGGCGGGGGTGACGAGGAGGCTGTGTACGGCGGCCGCGAGCTGCTCGCCCACCGCTGGATCGCCAAGGTAGTGCTGGGCTTCGTTCAGCCACACCACGGTGCGCGGTTCCACCTGCTGCAGGTCCTGCAGCGCGGCCTCGGCCCGGGTGGGATCGAACGGATGCCAGAGGCGCCATCCCTGTTCCGCGAGGGGCTGTACGGCCTCCCAGCACGCCCGCGTCTTGCCGGTCGACGACGTTCCCACGAGCGCGAGCATGCTGCTACGGCCGCCCTCCGCCTCGCGTACGAGGTTCGCGAGCACGCGGTCGTGTCCGCGTGGCACATAGGCGGACAACGGCGGTCGCCCCGCCGCGCCCTGTTCTCCCGGCACGGGGAGCGTCTGTGCGGGATGCACTTCCAGGTCGTGCGGATCCCACGCGGGGATCGGCTGCCCGGGTGCGGCCGATTCCGGGGCTTGTTCGCCGGATGCCGCATCAGCACGTAGCTGGGTCGTGTGCAGGAGGTCGAGGAGTTCGTCGGCCGGCATCGTCAGCGCACGGCTCAGCATGGCGAGCGTTCGTGATGAGGGCGCGGGGCCGTCCCATCGCAGGGCCTCTGCGACCGTCGTACGGCCGAGGCC
Organism: Streptomyces sp. NPDC004111; assembly: GCF_042874215.1. Taxonomy (NCBI): domain Bacteria; kingdom Bacillati; phylum Actinomycetota; class Actinomycetes; order Kitasatosporales; family Streptomycetaceae; genus Streptomyces; species Streptomyces sp. NPDC004111. Next base: position 41,860 of record NZ_JBIAMU010000003.1, on the reverse strand, counting down.
TGCTCGCCGTGCGAGTTGCGTCTGGTTGAGCCCGCTGCGAGCCAGGGCCGTGCGCAGTCTGAGGCGCACTTCCGTGAGCGGCTGATTCCCGTCCGACGGCCTGCCCGCAGTAGGGGTGTCGCCCATGGATCCCCTCTCGTCGTGAGGTGTACGGCGGTGTTCATCTTTGTCCGGCCGAACCCGGCCGAACAGGAAAACGGCGATTTTCGTCCGTGCCAACACTCCACGATTCCAAGGGGTCTGCCGTGAACATCGCCGTTGTCCTCCTCACCACCGCACTGGTACTGGTGGTCGCAGTTCTCGTGGCCGTCGGCGCAGCCGTGATCGCCCGGCACGACGGGGCTTCCCGCACGCAAGCCCTCAAGCAGGGCGCAGTCGCTTTCACGGCCGCTGTGGCACTGGCAGCAGCTGCTGCGTCCGCCTTCGCCGGCGTCCTGCGGTGACCGGTATGTGCCGAAGGGGGGATGAGGTCCACGGAGACGGATATTGAAGCGGCGGGGCGTATGAGGACGACGACGTGGATCGATGAGATGCCCGATGTCCGCACGACACGGCCGAAGGCGCTTGGGCGAGTGGGCCGCGAAGCTCTGGCCGGACCGCTGCCGCGTGGCCCTGGCGCTGCGCGAAGGCGCGGACAGGATGGCCGGGGTCTTGGCGTGCAGCTCAGGCTCAGCGTGTATTCGCGGTCAGCTTCTCAACAGCCCTGGTGATGGCCATTCGCGTGAACGAAATTGAAAGTGACGTCGAACGGTTCCCACCAGGGTGCTACCCCGGCCTCCGGGCTCACGCATCGGTGCAGTTGAGGGTGTAGGAGACCGTCAGATACGGAACCCAGTCCCCCTCGCCGAATCCGTGAGGGTTGGTTCTGGGTCGCATGAATATCGGCCGCGAGGAAGCAGTCTGCTGACGAGGAAGGGAGTCCGAGGCCGGTGGGCTCCATGTCGATCGGATCCGTGTAGACCGCCACCACTTCCAGCTTGTTGGTCGTCGTCGGCATGCCGATGGGGTATACGCGCACGTCATCTCCAGCTCTCGTGGGACAAACCATGGCTGCGCCACGGACAGCACTGCCCGGAGCTGCTCCGCTGACCGGGGCCGACCGTGAGGGGGACGCGGTACGGCCCGGGTCGCCCGGAGGTGCACCGGGGGATCCGGGCCGTACGGTATCGGCGCGCGGTCGGTCGTCAGCACTGCATGGCCCACACGTGGGCGTCACCTCGGTCGTTGGCGTTCGCGTTGCTCGCCACCTCCTGGCCGGGGGACAGGCAGATGGTGTGTTCGCCCCCGTTGGAGGGCCACTGGATGGCGTCCTCGTAGACGATGACGTGGTCCTTGATGCCGGGGCCCGAGATTCCGTGGTTGGCCCACGAGGAGTCGTTGTCCGCGATCCACGACTCCCACCACTCGTCGTCGCCGGAGGAGGCGAAGACCTGGCCGCTGAAGTTGGCGTCCGGCCAGACGCAGAAGGAGCCGCTGGGGCAGGAAGCGGCGGAGGCGGGGGCGGCGAGGACACCTCCCGCGGCGAACAGGGCGGCGGTGAGGACGGTGACCAGGCGCTTGGTGCGCTGCATCGGAATGCCTTTCTGGAGGTACGGAACGGAAGGAGACTGGTTCAGGTACGGGCGCGCGCCGCCTCGGTGAGCAGGGTCCTGGCGCGGGCGAAGGCTTCCTCGAGAAGCCTGCGGTGGTCCGCACGGAGCCTGCCGTCGGCGGTGCTGTCCGCATTGGCGTGCGGTGAGGAGCGCAGGTTGTTGACGCGGGTCGAGACCAGGAACCAGCGACGCTGATCGCCGTACAACCGGCGTTGGGCTGCGGCCAGACAGCCGTCGGAGTGCTGTCTGATCACTTGCCCGCTGGGCAGGGTGAGAGAAAGTTCGGCCCGGCCGGTCCCGAAGAGCGCGTCGGAGATCCGGCGCTCCTGGACGGGTGGGGGAGGAGCGGCACCGGGGCGGGGTGGGGTGAGGCCCTGGTGGGTGAGGCAGCGATCGGTGAGCAGTTGTTGGGCGGCTTTGACGGTGTCGTCGGGCCCGAGTACGACCGGCTTGGCGGGCGAGCTGCAGGCGGTGAGCACGACCAACAGGCATACCGTCAGGGCTAGTTGCATTCGTGGCGAACGGGGCATGATGCGCCTCAAGCTGCCTGGCAGTCGGCGGGCCTGCCGTACTGGACGCCGACGAGCTGCCTCCGCCGCTCCCCGTTGACGGAGTGGTTGCCGCCGCTTCGGTTCGGCGGTCGGCAGGGCGGCGGACAGACGCATGTGGGCGGGCTCCTGAAGTGTCGTGTGCGGTGAAGGAAACTGCGGTCGCAGGCTTCCACCCGACAAGCGCTGGTACACGGAAGATCACCCGTGACGGTGAGTAGTCGTATCGCGGTCATGCCACTGCCGACGTGCTTGGCGCCATGGTCGGCTCAGTGCTGCGGTCGCTACCCCGGTGGGTCGTGTCACGCGATAGGTCGTGGACGTGGGCGTTGTGGCGCCCGCCGTCTGCTTCGCGTCGCGGACGGCCTTGTGTGGCGGGAGGTCGTGCGGCCGTTGCTCCCAGCGATGCGGGCAACGAGCGCTCGCATCTCACACAGCGCACCTCAACACCAGAAGTCGCAGAACGGCCTCAACCCGCCAACTGCCCGCACCAGTTGCCTTCTCAGCCGGGCTGGCAGTCGCTAGGACGGTCGGTCTGCACCGCGTCCAGCTTGTTCCGCCACTCCCAGCTTGTGCTCCGGTCGCCCGTCCAGATCGTCCGGTAGAGGCACTCGCCGGGCCTTGCCCAGTGGATCGCGTAAACGGTGACGTCGGCGTTCGACTCGAAGGAAGCGGCCTTCCTGTGCACGGCCTCCGGTACGTCGGTGTAGCCGTATGGGCGGTAACACCAGGTTGCCCCGGCGTAGTTGGGCTCGGAGTGGAAGCAGACATCCCCCGGCGACTGTCCGCGATCAGGGGCCGGGGGAGCCTGGGCGGATGCTGGGGCTGTCGAGAGGAAAGCTGCTGCGGCGGCGAGGACGAGAGCGGCGGCTCGGCGATGCATGTCGGCGAATCTCCCAGGGGTTGTGAGTGACGTTGTGCACGCTGACCTCCCCGGACGTCATTGCCGATAAGCACTCCTTCACCCGAAGCGGTGAGTAGTAGTACCGCGGTTGCCGCAGAAGGCCACCCTTGCTGCAACCCGTGCGGCCACCCTTCGTACCAGCCGTCAGAGGCTGGAGGGCGGTACGGCGAGTACGGCGTTGTGGACCCAGGAGCGAACCACCGGCCACCGGAGCGGGGGTGGCTGTTCAAGTGGCGCCCAGCCGACCGGTCTGGAGCGGTGTGAGTCCGTTACTTGTACAGAGCGGAACTCCTCTGTCATTCGCGGGTCACAGCCACGCCCTCGTCGGGCGATTCGCCGCTTTCGATGTACACGACCAGCGTCTGCTCCGGCTGTTCGGCCAGGTGAAAGGCGGTGTACGCGTAGTCGGTCGCTCCCCGCCGCGGATGTCGGAGCCGCTTGCGACCGCTGTGCCGGGCCTGCACCTCGTACTGCGGCCACCAGTCCCGCACCTCCGGGCTGCCCTCGTGCAGGTCCTCGATCAGTCGGGTGTACCGGGGGTCGTCGGGATGGCGCGCCGCCAGCGTCCGAAGTCGGCCGAGCAGGCCGCGTGCTTCCGACTCCCAGTCGACCACAACGTTCCGGGCCACCGGTTCGAGAAACGTCCAGCGCACGAAGTTGGCGGGCGGGCCCGCCTCGGTGATGAGCCTCGGGAACAACTCGTCGGCTGCCTGATTGTGACTGAGGACGTCATAGGTGCCGCCGATGATGTAAGCCGGGTTCGGCTGGAGCAGCAGGGGAACGGTCCCCGCCGCGGCCGTCAGCGGCTCGCGTTCCTCGGCTTCGGCCGCAGGCGCGTGACCGGCGAGTTGGAGAAGATGACTGCGCTCGTGCCGGTCGAGTCGCAGCGCCGTGGCGAGGGCGTTGAGCACCTGTTCGGAGACGCCGATCTCCCGTCCCTGCTCCAGGTACGTGTACCAGGTGGCGCTGATCCCGGCCAGCAGTGCCAGTTCCTCCCGGCGGAGCCCCGGAGTCCGCCGGCGGCCGGTGCGGGGCAGGCCCACGTCGTCAGGGGTCAGGCGCTCTCTCCTGCTGCGCAGGAATTCACTCAGCTGACGGCGCCGTTCCGGCTGCGTGGGCATGACGGGTGGTACCTCCAGTTCCAGAATAAGTACGTTCTGGATACCAGGCTAAGCCTGGCGGAGACTCGTGTGTGAGCACGGGTCGCGGCACTGCCGACGGCCCCACACGGTCACACCGGCACCCGGCCGTCAAGTGCGCAACGGCTCCCGCCACGCTCCTCCAGGCCCCCGCTGCCGCTCGGCACTCCGGCTCCGGTGCCGACGAGGGAGAAGACAATTCATGTCCGGAATCAACGGCAAAGTGGTGGCGATCACGGGAGCCAGCAGTGGCATCGGCGAGGCGACCGCGCTGCTGCTCGCCGAGCGCGGCGCACGACTGGTCCTCGGCGCACGCCGGTCGGAACGCCTGGCGGAACTGGTGGCCCGGATCGAGAAGGCGGGTGGCACGGCCGTGCAGATCCGTACCGACGTGACCCGGCGGAGCGACCTGCGGGCACTGGTCGCGCTGGCCGGTGATTGCTTCGGCCGACTCGACGTACTCGTGAGCAATGCCGGAGTCGGCACCATCTCGCCGCTCGACGATCTGCGGGTCGAGGAGTGGGACCACATGGTCGACGTCAATGTGAAGGGCGTCCTGCACGGAATCGGCGCCGCGCTGCCGGTCTTCCGGGCGCAGGGAACCGGCCACTTCATCACCGTCGCCTCCACGGCGGCGTTTCGCATTGTGCCGACGATGGCCGTCTATGCCGGTACCAAGTTCGCGGTCCGGGCCATCTGCGAGGGGCTGCGTCAGGAAGCCGGCGACTCCCTGCGGGTGACTACCGTCTCGCCCGGTGCGACTGCGACCGACTTCGCCGAGGCGTCAACCAACGGCCGGGTCAGAGCAGAGATCACGAAGATGCGGGACGACATCGCGATCCCGCCCGACGCGATTGCCAGGGCCATCGCTTTCGCGATCGAACAGCCTGCCGCGGTCGACGTGAACGAGATCGTCGTCCGGCCCACCGCACAGAGCTGACCTTTCTCGCCCTTCCGGTGCGGACACCCGTCCCTGCGGAACTGTTCCCACGCTGGTGCAGGTGTTCGGCCGCCTCTCCGCCCCGTGCTGGGTACGGGGACGCTGCCACGGGCTCGGTTCATTGCTGGGGCCCATGGTGGCGGTACTCGGTGGCGCGCGGCCGCCGGCGCCCACGCCGTGCACCTGCCGGCAGCGGCCCTCAACGACAGCCAGACCGTCATCGCCCAGCGTCAGGCCGCAGCCAAGAGTGACGAAATCCCCGCCGTCACCCCGCTGCCGGCCGCCGCGTATCCGAAGTGAGGGCTGGTCGGCGGCAGCCGGGCCGGGCATTGCCCTGGTACTGCGCTTGCCCCACCAAGTGCTCCTGGAAGAGGGCGCCGTGGTCGTGCCGTCGGACTGGACGGACCGGGGCGAGGAGTACCGGCAGGCGGCGGATGTCGGGCGGGCACACTCCCCTCACCAACAGCTGGCTCCCCTGATCGCTGCCGACCGGGGGAGGTTCGTGGGTCTGTGCTTCAAATGCTGGGTCAGGCGCGAGGGTGACCTCGACGGAGCGTCGCCATGGATGTCGTCGTACGCACTGGACCAACTGCTGCAGATGACCTTGTACTTGGTGTCGTTCTGCGGCACCAGAACCGCCTCCGCACCGGACCATCCGCCCCCGTACCGCATGACCCGCTCCGCCAAGAGCCCCGCCGACGACTCCGTCCGCAACGTCCGCCAGTAAGCCCGCCTCAGCAAGGCCAGCCTGCTCAGCCCATCGCTGGAGCCGTTGCCTCCTCGACTGCAGCGGCTGCTGCAATCAGTCCTGCAACCCGGGAACGCACAGTAAGTCTCGTGACCGACCCCACACCTGCCGGGCCCCACCCATCCACCGGTCCGCCAGGCGTTCTCACACGACAAGCAGCGAGGCACACCATGACCGGCTCAACCGATCCCCTGACGGTTGCCAGGGCCGAGGCCCTTTTCAGCAGTGACCTGCCCACGGGTGCGACCTTGACGCGGCCGGAGGTCGGGTTCGCTGTTCGGCGGGCGATCCGTGCCCATGGTGGAACCCGTGGCTGTGCCGTTGTCCTGGCCATTGCTTACGGCAACTATCCGGAGACGTCCGTGGCCCGTATGCGCTGGGCCCTGGACCAGATCCGTACGTGCTACCCCCGCCTCTGAGAGTGCAAGGAGCGCGTCCGACCACGGAAATGCTCACCGCCTGCGTCTCCCTCCCCTCCAACCCTGTCGGCGTGATCGTGGTGGCCGGGGCGATCGAGTGGACGGCTCTGTGCGAACACACCGTGTCGCGCGGGATCGGCGTGCTGAGCCCGGCGCCGGTGGCGACGGCTTTCGAGGGGGCGTCCGAACCCCCGGCTTCCGGAGGGCGGTCGGCTCGCACGACCACTGATCGCGTTCACCGAACTCGCGGCCTGGCGCAGCAGGATCGTCCGTCGAGCGACCTGCTCCGGAGAGTCGTCGCAGCCGTTCGGACGCAGGTCCCTTGTGCAACCAATGATTCAGGACTCGCCGGATCACACGCCCCTCCCCGCCCGGGGCTCTGTCCCGACGAGCGGGTCCGCAAGGACCCACCCACCAGCCAACCGGTGAAGCACCGTCTGGCCGCCGAAGGAAGGACACCACCATGCCCACAGCGGGACCCCTCGACGCACGCGTGCGCGCTCACCGGCGGCGTACGGGGCTGACGCAGAGCGGGCTGGCTGCGGCTGCGGGGATCAGCGTACGGGCTCTGCGTGACATCGAGCGTGGGCACGTACGCCGGCCGCAGCTACGTACGCTGTGCGGGCTGGCGGCGGTTCTCGGGCTCGACGTCGAGGAGATCCGGCGCCCGCTCGCCCCGCAGCGAGCACCGGCTGAGGACGACAGGACCGGCCTGCGGATCGGCGTGCTCGGCAGTCTGAGCATCGAGCTGGACGGCGTCGAGCGGGAGATGCGGGCGCTCAAGCTGCGGCGGCTGCTGGCGCTGCTGGTGCTGTGCCATCCCTACCCGGCCGGGCTCGACGAGATCGCCGGTACGCTGTGGCAGGAGAAACGGCCGCGCTCCTATCGGAACCTGATCCACACCTATGTGAGCCAGGCACGCACCTTCTTCAGGTCCGCGACTTCCGGATCGGGCTCCGGCAACACGTCCTACCTGGTCCGGACGCCGACCGGCTACGCGCTGTCGGTGGGGCGCGAGCGGGTCGACCTGACCCGTTTCGAAGACCTGGCGGAGCAGGCGCGGCAGGCCCACGCGCGCGGCGAGGAGCAGGCCGCATTCGAGTTCGCGGCGCTGGCACAGCAGGGCTGGCGGGGCCCGGTCCTCTCGGCGGAGCCGCAGCTGGCCGAGCACCCGGCGGCCATCGCCGCGAACCGGCGCCGGATCGAGAATCTCCTCCTGTACGCAGACCTCGCGCTGAAGTTCGAACAGCCCCGGCTGGTGTTGTCCGCCCTGCGCGCCGCAGCCGAGGACGAGCCCCTGCACGAGGGGGTGCAGGCCCGGCTCGTGCTGGCGCTGGCGAGCTGCGGCGAGCAGGCCGAGGCACTGCGCGTCTTCTCCACCGTCACCCGACGCCTGGACAACGATCTGGGCCTGCGGCCCGGACCCGAGATGCGCCATGCCCAGCTCCAGGTGCTGCAACAGCGCCTCGCCTGGCCGAAAAGTGCACTGATCTCTACTGATCCTCTGCCCACGTCCCAGCCTCTGGACAGCTCTGCGCGGCTCCACATCAGGCCTTCTCAACTCCCCTCCAGGCCCCGGCACTTCGTCGGGCGCATACCGCTCATCCGGGAGCTCGACCAGGTACTCCTCGCGTCCGGGGCGCGGGCCGGGCAGGTGCCGGCGGCGCTGCTGACCGGGCCGCCCGGCGGCGGCAAGACGGCGCTCGCCCTGCGGTGGGCCCACCGGGCCGTCGAACACTTTCCGGACGGGCAGCTCTATCTCGACCTGCGCGGTCATGCCCGGACCCGTCCGCTGACCGCCCAGGAAGCGCTGACCCGGGCTCTGCGTGCGCTCGGCGTCTCCGACCGGGGCATTCCACAGACGCTCGACGAGGCCGAGAGCCTCTATCGCACGAAGCTGTCGGGGCAGCGGGTCCTGGTGGTCCTCGACAACGCGCGCGACGAGGACCAGGTGCGCCCGCTGGTTCCCAGCGGTGCGGGCTGCGCCGTGCTCGTCACCAGCCGCAACACCCTGCCCGGCCTGGTGGCCAGGGACGGGGTGCGGCGCATCACCGTCGATGTGCTCGACCACGAAGAGGCCATGCTGCTGCTCACCGAGCTCCTCGGTCCGCAGCGGATCGGGGCGGAGCCGCTGGCCGCCGGAGCCCTGTGCCGCTACTGCCGAGGGCTGCCGCTGGTGATCCGCACGTATGCCGCCCATCTGGCCCAGCACCCGCGCCTGGGCATCAACCAGTACTGCGAAGAGCTACGGGACAACGGGATCTTCCAGCAGCGGCCCACCGAGCCGGAGGACCAGTTGCACGCCACGGTGCGGGCCGCGTTCGAGCTGTCCTACCTCGCGCTGCCCGCACCGACGCGGCGGGTGTTCCGGCTGCTGGGTGCACTCGGGCGGGGCACCGTCACCGACGACACCGTCGCGCGGGCCGCCGGGCTGAGCCCACCACAGGCGCGGATCGCCCTGCACCGGCTGGCCGAGGCGAGCCTGCTGCGGGAGCACACGCACTGCCGGTTCAGTCTGTCCGCGCCACTGCTCTGGTACGCCCAGTCGGTGCGCGACCAGGGGCAGCAGCGGCTTCCCACCACCTGAGCGGTCCCGGCGCCGCCGTCAGCCACCGAGCGCCAGACGCAGCGCGAACATCGCGAACACGGCGGCGGTGAGCCCGCTGATGACCCGCCGCGCCGAGGGCGAGTCCAGATGCCCGGACAGCCGGTGGACAAGCTTCATCCACAGCAGCAGCCATGCCAGCCCGAGGGCGAGATAGCAGCAGGCCAGCAGCGCCAGGCCGGCGGTTGGGTCCATGCCCGACGGCACGAACTGCGGCAGGAACGCCATCAGGAAGATACCGACCTTGGGGTTCGACCCCGTGCACAGCAGCCCGAGGCCGAACGTCCGCCACCAGCCGCGCTTCCCCGCCCCCACGCTCCCCGCCTCCAGGCTTCCTGCTTCCACGCTCCCCGCGCGCCGACCGGCGCGCCGCTTCCCGGGGAGGGGCTCGGAGCGGTCCACCGGCCTCAGAGCCGTACGCATCGCCAGGCACGCCCACACCAGCAGCACAGCGGCCCCCGCCCACCGGAACGCGGCAAACAGGTCCGGACGGGTGGCGAGCAGCGCGGCGAGCCCCAGCGCCCCCAGCGTCACCTGGACGGCCCCCGCCGTGATCATGCCGAACGCGGCCGGAGCTGCCGTACGGGGCGAGCCGTCCAGGACGAGCCGGGTCATCAGGGCCAGGTCGGGCCCCGGCGCCACGATCACCACCAGGGAACTGGCGAGGAAGGCGAAGGCGTTGATCACTGTTCCCCGATGACGAGCCGCTGCTCCAGGGCGCGGATGGTGCGGTAGTCCCGTTCGACCTGTCCGGCGTCGGAGTGGGCGAGGATGGCGAAGCCGAAGTTGAGGCTGTCGACCAGGTTCCTGGTGACCGGGACGTGATCGCCGTCGGACAGAGCCTGCACCGAGAAGTGGTGGCTCGTCAGCCGGGGGATCGCGTCCAGGACGCCGGTGCCGCGCATGATCCCCGAGCGCGGCGCGATGTGGAAGACGCACATCTGGTGGGTCAACAGCTGGTAGCTCTGCGGCAGTTCACGGCCGGTGAGCCAGCGGACCGTCCGGTCGATCTGGCTGTCGCCGGTGGCGTTGCGGTTGAACTGCGGCTGCCCGCCGCCATGGGGCCGGGCGCCGAGTTCGATGAGGACCGGCCCGTCCACGGTGTCCATCACCTCCACGTGCGCGGAGCCGAAGCGCATCCCGACCGCGCCGAGGACGCCGTACACGTAGCCGGCCAGCGCCGTGACGGCGGGATCGTCCGGGGGCAGCCAGCGCATGGTGTCGTAAACGGCCATGTGAGGGCCGTTGTTGGTTTTCGCGTAGGCGCAGACGTCGACGAGGGAGTGGTTGCCGTCGTGGCTGAAGGTGTCCACGACGTACTCCGTGCCGGTCACGAACTTCTGCACCAGAAGGCGCTCGTCCCGCTCACCGAACTGGTTGATCCGGCCGAGCTGTCCCGTGAACACCTCGCGCCACCCCGACCCGCCGGGCACTTTGATCACGCCGTCGGTGCTGGCGCTCTTGGGCGGTTTGATCACGAGGTCGGATCCGGTCAGGCCCGCACGGTCCAGCCAGGCCGCAGCCTCCTCGACGTCACCCGTGCAGATCTGCGGGATCACCGGAAGCCCGGCGGCCCGTACTGCCGCCGCCATCAGGCTCTTGTCCCGGCGCGCCCCGGCCAGTTCGGGCACGTTGCAGCGCTCGGGCACCACCCGTGGGGCGACCTGTTCGGCGAGTTCCACACCCGATTCGCAGCCCGCGACGACGCAGCGCGGGGCCAGCTCGCGCACCCGGCGAACGGTCTTGTCCAGATCGCCCTCGTGGACGATGACGTCGGGGAAGTCGGCCGGGCGATAGGACGAGGCGTACGCATCGGGCGGGTTCGGACCGGTGACGAGTGCGGCCACGGGGACGCCCTCGGCACGCAGGGCCTGTGCGAACAGGGCACCCGACGAGTAGGGGTCGACCACGACGCAGGGGCCCCGGCCCGGCTCAGCGCTCGTCATGGAGCCCCGGCCCGGCTCAGCGCTCGTCATGGGGCACCTCCCCGCGGGCCAGCGCGGCGACGGCGACGCAGTAGCGGGCGAAGAGGTCCCCGGCCGGCGCGCTGACCCGCCTGGCGCGCACCGGGGCGTGCACCATGCCGTCTTCCCGTACGTACGTCACCGCCGTGCCGCACTTCCGCAGCAGGGCGCTGTACTTCTCGGCGTCCACGCACAGCGAATCCTGCTCGCAGCCGACGACGTAGGCCGGTGGCAGCGAATCGAACGAGGCACCGAGCAACGGCGACACCCGGGGGTCGGCCGCCTGCTCGGGCTCGGGGCAGTAGCAGGCGGTGTAGAACTCCATCTCACCGCCCGACAACAAGGGCGCGTCCTCGCCGCCGTGGCGCCAGCGGGTGAAGTCCAGGACGGGGCTGATCACGGCCTGGGCGCGCAGCCGGGGTCCGCCGCGGTCGCGCGCCATCATCGACAGGACCACCGCCATGTTGGCCCCGGAGCTCTCCCCGCAGAGCACCGCGCCCTCCGGGTCGAGGTCGCCGAGGCCGAGCGCGGGCAGGTCGGCGAGGGTGCCGCACAGGCCCGCATAGCAGTCCTCCAGGGGGCCGGGGAACGGGTTCTCCGGCGCCATGCCGAAGTCCAGGGCGACACTCACCAGGCCCGTACGGTCGGCGAGTTCGGCGACCAGGCTGTGGTGGCTGTGCAGCGAGCCGATGACGAAGCCACCGCCGCGGATGTAGAAGAGCACGGCCCGGCCGGTGCGGCGGGACGGTTCGTAGATGCGGATGCGGGCGGTGCGTCCCTCGTGCGAGACGGCCGCGTCCCGGTGCGTCACCCCTTCGGGGACAGGGATGGGGAGCACTTCGGTCAGTCCGTCGTACAGGGCGCGCTGCCGTGCGACGGGATAGGTGTAGAAGTCGGGCGGCAGCGCGCCGTTGACCGTTTCCACGAACTTCTCGATGCCATCTGCGTACGCCATGCGTGATTCGCTCGCTTCCGGGAGGACGGGTGGCGGGCCGGGTGGCCCGGACCAGGGGAGAGGGGCGGAGAGTCAGCGGGTGTCCTTGGCGGCCGGAGCGCCGCCGCCCGCCGGTTCGGCAATGCTGGTGGCCCGTTCGGCAGCGCTGGTGGCCGGTTCGGCGGAATCGGACGGCCCGACGGCCGGGCCCGCGTCGGCGGGCCTGCCGGAGCGCGGGTCGCGCATGCCGAACCAGGCGGCGGCGACGGCCCCGACGGTGACCGCCCCGGACAGCCACCACACCGACGCCGAGGACGCCTGCCAGGCGGCGACACCGAGCACGGGGCCGACCGCGTAACCGATCTGCATCGGGAACGCGGCGGCGGCGAGGTAGCGGCCCCGCAGATGCCCGGGGGCGACCCGCCCCGGCCAGGCGGAGGCCGTCGGAGTGCCGATCATCTCGCCCGACGTCCACACGACCGTGGCCACCACGTACAGGGCCATGCTGGGCCCGGCCACGTACAGGTTCATGCCGACGCCGACAAGGCCGACGCCGAGGGCAACGGCGACCCGCCCCGGCAACTGCTGCACGTACTTCGTGAACAGCAGCTCCAGACAGATGACCATGACGGCGTTCAGCGACAGAAGCGCGGAGTAGAACCCCACACCGTGTCCGTCGGCCCTGATCTGGAGCGGCAGTGCCGAGGTGTGCTGGATATAGACGACGGCGTTGAGGAACAGCGCGAGCAGGAACAGCAGATAGCGGGTGTCCCGCAGCACGGCCGTGTACGAGCGGGACTGTTCCGGTGTGTCGTCGTCGGCCGACGTCCGCGCGGGGCCGCCGCCGGAGCGCGCGAGGGTCAGGGCGAAGACGGCGAACACCAGTTGCGCCGCGGCCTCCAGGTAGAAGACGACGGTGTAGGAGTGGCTGATCAGGAGTGCGCCGAGCAGGGGCCCGACCGTGGTGCCGAGATTGAACGCCATGCGGTACACGGCGAACACCATGACGTGGTGGTCCTCCGGAGTGCGTTCCACCAGGAGGGCCGCCGAGGCCGGGCGGTACATCTGTGCCAGGAGCCCGATGAGCGCCGACACCACGATGATCGGGGGCAGGCTGTCGAAGTGGGGCAGGGTCAGCGTGCCGAGCCCGGCGAGCGCCATGGAGCCGGCGATGGTCCAGGCGTAACCGATGCGGTCCGAGACGGAGCCGCCCACCAGGACGCCGACCACGGAACCCGCCCCGTAGGCGCCGAGCGCCAGGCCCGCCGCGGTCGCGGAGAAGCCCTGGGCGGTGAGGTAGAGGACCAGGAAGATCTGGAGGAAGTTGCCGAGCCGGTTGACCAGCATGCCGACGAGTACGAGCCAGATGGGGCCCGGGATGCCGCGCAGGGCCTGCATGACGGAGGGGTGCGGTCCGCCGCCGGGGGCGGCGGACTTCTGCTCGGTCATCGGGCGGGCTCCTCGGCCGGCCGGTGCGTGAGCTCGACGATGTGCGTCGCCTGTCCGAGCGCCGCCCTCGCCTGCGCGACCGTGTCGGCGAGCGCGATGACGCGGGCGTAGCGGGAGATGTAGCCGCGTGGCGGCAGCCGCAGTACGGCGCCCGGGTCAGCCATGGCGTCGGCGCTGTGGATCTCGGGGGTGAACCGGTCCTCGTGCACGGTCACCGCCTCGATCTCGACGTCCCGCTCCGGGTACAGAAAGGCGATGGCCGCGGCCCGGCGCCGGGTCTGCCCGGTCCTGGGTCGGCGTCCCGCCGCGACATCGGCCGCGGCCAGGGCCACGTCGACGCCGGTGGCCAACTCGCCGAGGTAGGGGATCATGTCCCCGCCGAGGCGGGCATTGACCTCCATCAGCCGGGGGCCGGTCGCGGTGAGACGGAACTCGGTGTGGCTGACGCCGGTGTGGAAACCGAGCGCGGCGTGGCTGGCGCGCAGTGCCTCCAGCACAGCGGGGTCGGTCAGCAGCGGGTCGGCCGCGTCGACGTCGTGGCCGGTCTCCTCGAAGAAGGGCGCGAACCCCACGTGCTTGCGGGCCACCGCGAGAGCTGTGCCCTTGCCTTCGAAGAACACGGCGTCGACGCTGATCTCCGGGCCCTCGACGTACTCCTCGACGAGTACGGAGGCCTCGAACACCGGCACGCCCGGGTACGACGCGCCGGACGCCGCCAGATAGGCGCCCGTCACGTCCTCGACGCGGTCGGCCCGGCGTACGCCCATGCTCCCGGCAAGGCCGCGGGGCTTGAGCACGACCGGGAAACCCAGCTTCCGCACCGCCTCGTGCGCCTCGTCGAGGGAGCACACGGCGATCGAGGCCGGCTGGTCGACCGAGGCCCGCTCCAGCGCGATCCGGGTGGCGTTCTTGTCGCGGCACGCGATGACCGTCTCGGGCGAGTTGCCCGGCAGGCCGAGCGCCTGCGCGACATGGGCGGCCGGGGTGACCAGGCCCTCGTCGTAGCAGAACACCCCGGCCACCTCGCGCTCGGCAGCCACCTCACGCGCCGCCTCGACGAGGAGCCCGGGGTCGGTGTTGTCCACCTGTGTGCCGCCGACGACGTAGGGCTCCTCCCACGTCACCGGAGCCGGTTGCAGCAGCCAGAGCGCATAGCGGGCGCTGACCGTCCTGAGGATGAACTCCCGGCTGCGCCGGGCGCTGCTGCCTATCAGCAGCAGCAGCGGCTTTCCACCGTCCGTGCCCATGATCCGCTCTCCTCGCGTGTGGTCGTCCTTGGGCCGGTACGCGGCCCAAGGAGCGGGCCGCGTACCGGGCATCTGTGAAACACCGGCCGGTCTCAGGGCGTTGCGCGCGCCACCGGCCGGCCGGACAGGGCGCGTGACAGCGGCCGGTGCTCCAGGACCGCGCCGGGACAAGCCGCCCGGGGAGCGGGCCGGCCACCGGCCGGCGGCCGGTCGGGCAGGACCGCGGTGACCCGGTTTCCGGCGCGCACCGCCGGGACCTGTGCGCGCAGCCAGGTCAACGACGTCTTGCGCTCGTGCCAGGGACACACCAGCCGGATGCCGTCCTCGGCCAGGTCGGCCAGGTGCAGCGGGCCGCCGCGGTGCGCGCAGTCGGCCCGCATCACGAACCCGTGGCCCCGGGCCGTGGCGTACACGTAGGGGGTTCCGGCCACGACCGCACAGTTGTCCCGCCCTCCGGCGGTGAACGTCACGACAGGCACTTCTGGTAGTCCCCTACGGAGTGGATCTCGTAGACGCACTTGTTGGACAGGATGTCCGCACCGTGCAGACGGTTTCGCTTGATGACCACGCCCTCGCCGGCTTCGAGGGTCAGCGAGGAACCCAGGCCGCTCTCGAAGCGCATGGTGCCGGAGACGATGTGGCACAGCTCGTCGCCCTCGTGGCAGTGCGTGTTGGAGAGCTCGTTGAACGGTTCGGCGAGATGGGCCACGGGCGCTTGTACGCGGCCTGCGAGGATGGCCGCGTGGACGGGGCCGTGCAGCTTCTTCAGCTCCGGCTGGGCGTCCATCCAGGCGATCTGCTCACGGAAGTCGAAGTCGGCGACGTCCAGGAGCACCCGGTACTCCTCGATGCCGCGCACGATCTCCGGGATGATGCCCTCGCCGTGCGCCTCGACCAGCGGCTTGATGATCTTTTCCCGGGCCATCCGGCCGTGGTGCTGGTCGATGTGGACGTGCTCGGTGAAGTACGTCGTCTCGACGGTTTCCCCGAAGACGTCCTTCAGCAGCCGGTCGGCGCGCCTGCAGAAGTCGACCAGCGAGGATTCGGTGTAGTACAGCGCGCCCACGTAGCGGAAGAACAGCTCGTGGTTCTTGCCCAGGTAGTGGAAGTAGTTGTTCAGCAGCAGGCTGCTGTTGAGGTAGTACTGCCAGTACCGGTGGAGCTCGGATGCCAGCCCGACCGACTCCAGGGTCTTCTCGAACAGGGTGCTGTGCTTGGTCTCGTGGACGCCGTAGCCGTACTCGTCGATGACGACCTTGAACCACTCGGACTGCGCGGGTCCGTAGTAGCCGAGTACGTTGCGCATCATCGGCGACGCCTCGGAGAGGAAGTCCGGGATGAACTGGACCAGCCACATGCGAGCCGCCCGCTCCCGGTCGACGGAGCCACGGACGGCCTGCTCGGCGGGCGAGGCCTCTGTCGGGGCGTCGGCGTGCAGGGAGTCGAGGTAGGCGTCGAGACTCTCGGCGGTCCAGGGGCCGGAGGTTTCCACCTCGTCGTCGAGGAAGCCGAAGGCGTAGCGCTCCAGCGCCGGCCGGATCCGCTCGCCGAGCGCCCGGTTGGCGGGACTGTAGAAGGCCTTGAAGTCCTCCTCCTTGCCCTGCAGGCCGGACTTCGGGAAGAACACCAGGTCCGCTTCGTAGATGCTGGTCAGAAGGCGCTGAGCGGCGAGGCTCGCATAGTTGAGGATGCCGTCGCGCGCGGGGGGCCCGTCGAAGTCGAGGTGCGGCAGGACCTGGGGCCTGAGCTGGCGGCGGTAGGGGTTGTCGTGGTTCAGCCACTCCAGGCTGTCGTGGTAGATCGGGGCGGTGGCGTACTGGACCACCGCGTCGCGCAGTTCTGCCCCGCTGAGTTCGAAGGGGACGTGGGTGGGAACGTGACTCATTGCTGGCCTCTTGGTTCGCAGGCTGATGGGGGTTCGCTGCGGCGCCCTGGTGGCGCCGGTGCGGGGTCAGACCCGTGCGCGCAGGCTGAAGTCGCTCCAGGACAGCCGCAGCGACACGGGCTCGCCCGCCTTGGTCGGCACGGGCTTGTCCAGGGGGACCCAGCCCTGCATCCAGTGCGACTCGGAGTGGCCCGGCGGATTGGACAGGACGACGCCGTGGCCCATGTCCAGCTCGAACCAGACCACGAGCGCCTGGGCCTCTCCGTCGGCGGTGGCCGGGATCGTCAGAGCCCGCT
Organism: Streptomyces sp. NPDC004111; assembly: GCF_042874215.1. Classification (NCBI taxonomy): domain Bacteria; kingdom Bacillati; phylum Actinomycetota; class Actinomycetes; order Kitasatosporales; family Streptomycetaceae; genus Streptomyces; species Streptomyces sp. NPDC004111. The sequence continues at coordinate 25,190 of NZ_JBIAMU010000003.1, read as the reverse complement.
GACCTGGTTGCAGGGCGTCGCGCGCCAGGTCGAACGCGGCGACCGGGACGGGCTCGGACAGGAACTGGTGCGGCCAGGTGTTGAGCCGGACCGGGAAGTGGCCGCGGGTGGCCAGCATGTTCATGAGCGAGACGTCGATGCCACTGGCCGTGGTGACCTGGTTGAGCCGGATCACGGCGTCGCTGCTGGCCAGTTGCCCGTACAGCCGCCCCGCCGACGGCAGCATGGTGCCGCCGGGTGCGAGCAGGTGCTCGCGGGCGTGCCGCACCGAGGGCAGCAGCCCCTCACCGATCAGGCCGCAGTCGACGATTTCCGACACGAGTACGTCCACCGGGCCGTCCAGGTCGCGTTCGGCGTCGAGTTCGGTGGAGGGCCTGCCGATCACGGTGATCACGTCGGACAGCCCATGGGCGTCCACGATGTTGCGGGCGACCTCCGCGAGCAGGGGGTTCATCTCGCAGGTGAACACCCGGCCGGCGCCTGCCCGCGCCGCGGCGATGGCGAGCAGCCCGCTGCCCGCGCCGATGTCGAGGACCCTCGCGCCGGGCGGGATGCCCCGCTCCAGCGAGGTGACCAGGGCCTCGTTGCGGACGCTGTCGTTGAGCATGGCGAAGTGCCAGTGCGGAACATTCCTGCGAACGATGTGAGCGAAGATCTCCGCGTCCGGGGTAAGGCTCTCCGCAGGCGTCCTCAACAGTACGGACGTCTCCTCGGCGAGTGCGCTCATCTCCCGCGCGAGCGACTCCAGCAGGGCCGCGCCCAGACGATACGAGGTGTCGTTCGCCGGTGTGCCGCGTGCCCCTTGTGTGTCTTGCATACGGGTGCCACTTCTCCTGATGTCGAATCGTGGGTTCGTGGAACGACGCGGTTCGGTGTGCTTCCCGTCGTCGCACAAGGACCGTACGGAGACGCCGTTCGGCGCTTCTCCAGCGGCACTTGACCGCCGGCGACGGGTCCCTTAGCCGGCGGCGCGCCGCTGACCAGGCCCGACACAGCCGTTTCCGCTCCGCTGGAACGGGGCGGCAGAACGCACCGGCGCACCGGGCGCGGACCGAGTTCGCCGCAGGCGCGGGCGCGGGGACCGCGCAGGGACGCGATCGTGCGTGGCGTCCGAGTGCCGTGCGCGTTGGTTACGGTCCTTGTGCGCCCATTGATCAGGGCGCCGCCAACAAGAGACACACCGGGTTACCGCCCAGGGCAGTGCCGACCGCGAGGGGCGCGCACGGCCGGTTCAGGTGCTCGGCCAGTTGTGGGCAGCTCGCGGTGTGCCCGAAGACCACGAACGTACCCGGCGTCATGACGGTGAGGCGGCTGAACGGGGTGGCCAGGCCCAGGCCCACCGGGACGGTGAGTCGCGCCGGGCGCCCCGGACAGGGCGAGCCGGGCGCGGGCCTCTCGGCCGGTGAGGGTGGGCCGCGCCCGTCGTCACACGGTGACGGGCCGACAGCTCCTGCAGGCCCGGTATCCGGCCCGACCCGCCTCGCGGGCGGTACGGAAGGGAACTTGGTGGGGCCGGGTGATGCGGCGGGCGTGTGCGCAGGTGGGATGGCAGTAGATGCGGGTGGTGTCGCTGCCGAGGAACACCGCGCCACGGAGGAGCAGTTCGGCCATCCTGCGCATGTCGATGCCCTCGGCGGCGCGCAGTGCCTCGGCAGCACCGGGCGGGTGGGCGAGATCGCAGGGTGTGCCGTCGTCGTGCACCGCACGGTGGCCGGGGATCAGCACGGTGGCCGGGTTGCGAGCCAGCCCGCCGAGGACCTCGTCCGGTGCGGCCCCTGCTTCCCGGGCGATCCAGCCGATCGGGCGGAGCTGCCCGGCGGGGATGGCGCGGACCGCTTCGAGGACGTCCCGGTCCACCGGGTCCAGAGGGGAGAGGTCGATGCGCAGCCGCCGGGCACGTCCTGTGCGCAGGGCAGGAACGACGCCGGGCAAGGGCCGGGCCGCGGACAGCAACGGGCGTCCGGTGCGGACGCGGTGCAACTCCTCGAAGGCCGTCGCGTCCAACCCTCCGGAGTCCAGGGCGGTGCCGGTCACCGCCTCCTGGCCCGACGCCACGAACAGTCCGCCGGCCGCCGTGTCGAGGCGTACGTAGACGTCGTAGACCTCGCGCGGGATCCCGGCCCTGCGCAACACGCGCACGCCGAAGCCGGCGGGCGGCTGCTCGGCGAGTCCGGCGAGCATCGGCCCGTCCGCGGGCGAGTCCGAGGCATGCTGGCCGCTGCTCATGTCGTCACCTCCTTCAGTTCGGCTGGGTCGGGGGCCATTATTCGGCGTAGACCGGCCAACCCCCGGGAGACGTGAGCCCTGGCCGTGCCGACCGCGCACTGCTGCACCTCGGCCACTTCCCCGTAACTGAGCCCCAGGACGTGGCGGAGTACGACGGGCGTGCGGTGGTGCTCGGGCAGTTCGAGCAAGGCTGCGACCAGCCTTCGCCGGTCGTCGGCGAGCACGGCACGCTCCTGCGGTCCCGGTCCTGGGTCGGCCCACACATCCTGGGGCTCCTCCAGCGGCGCCCCGACCAGAGCAGGCCGGCGGGAGCAGGTGCGCAGGTGGTTGCGCCACACGTTCGCCGCGATCGTGAGCAGCCAGGCACGAGGCCTGAGCACTGCCCGGCGCTGGGGACCGTACTCCCGCAGAGCCGTATAGGCGCGCAGGAACGTGTCCTGCCCCAGGTCGTCGGCCTCGGCGGGCGAACCGGAGACCCGGAGCAGGTACGTGTACACGGTCCTGGCGTGCACCCTGACCAGCTCCGTGAAGCCGTCGTCGAGGTCCACCGCCAGGAGCTCGGTCAGTTGCCGCTCGGCGTTGTCGTCCATCGCCTACTGAAACACCAGGTCCGGTCGGAAGGTTGCACCGGCGTCGCATCCGCGTCGGCGCCATTGGCCAGGCCGGCCACATCCTGATGATGTGGGACTACCGAGGATGAAAGAGGACCGGCGACAGGGCCGGCTCATCCACCGCGAGCAGGGCGGCGCACGTCGTAACCGAACACCCCTGCCTCCCCGCCCACGAAGAGCCCTTGTCCGTCGGGGTGCCAGGTACAGGTGTAGAGATGACTGTTGGTACGCATCATGGTGACCGGAGCTCCGGTGGCGGCCTCCCAGATCCGCACCGTTCCGTCATCGCCCGTAGTGGCTGCCCAGGAGCAGTCAGGGCTGATCGCCACCGCGGCCACCCAGCCCGTGTGACCGGTCAGGGTCCGCGGTGCCACGTCGGCTGCGAGGTTCCAGATCCGCGCCGACCCTTCGTAGTCCGTGGTCGCGAGCCAGTTGCCGTCCCCACTGACGGTCATCGCGGTCACGCTGCTGCGAGAGCTGCCGGTGTTCTGCAAGGTGCGCAGCGTCGCTCCGGTGGTGGTGTCCCACATGCGGATTGTCCCGGCGTCCCCGGCGGTGGCGAGCCACGAGCCATCAGGACCGAAGGCCAGGGCGGTGGTTCTGCCCACGTCGCGCGCCAGCACGCGCAGCCTTTCACCGGTATCCGGATCCCAGATCTGCAGAGTTCCGTCGTCGCCTGTGGTGGCGAGCCAGGAACCGTCCGGGCTGACGGCCACGGCGGCCACCCAGCTTGTGTGGCCGCTCAAGGTCCGCAGTTGGGCGCCGGTGACGGTGTCCCAGATCTCCACCGGTCCGCTACTCGCGGTGGCGAGCCAGGAGCCGTCCGGACTGACCGTCAGGGCGACCGTGCCCCCGTAACTCACGGCTCGCAGGCGTGAACCGGTCGCGGGGTCCCAGAACTGCATCATTCCGAAGTCGACCGCGGTGGCGAGCCACGAGCCGTCCGGACTGATCGCCACCACCGCACCAGCGGGGCTGATCCGAGCCGGCGCCGTCCCGGCCGTCGCGACAGAGTCCCACACGTGCACCGTTCCGTCTTCACCGGCGGTGGCGAGCCAGGAACCGTCCGGGCCGATGACCACCGCGTTCACCCTGCCGACGTGCCCCGCCAGTGTTCGAACCGGGTCGCCCGTGGCGGTGTCCCAGATGCGTACTGCTCCGTCTTCTCCGGTGGTGGCGAGCCAGGAGCTGTCCGGACTGACCGCTACCGCGGTCACCCTGCCGCTGTGACCAGGCAGGGTCCGTAGCCTTGCGCCGGTGGCCGGATCCCAGATTCGTACCGTTCTGGCATAGCCGGTGGTGGCGAGCCAGGAGCCGTCCGGACTGATCGCCACCGCCATCACTCCGCCGGAATGGCCGGACAGGATTTGCAGCGTGTCGCCATTCTTGGGGTCCCAGATCCTCACCGTTCCGTCTTCACCGGAGGTGGCCAGCCAGGTGCCGTCCGGACCGACCGCCATCGCGGTCACCCTGCCGATGTGCCCCGCCAGGGTCTTGAGCGTCTCACCGGTGACCGGGTCCCAGATCCTCACTACTCCGTCAACGCTCGCGGTGGCCAGCCACGAACCGTCCGGCCCGATCGCCACCGTGTCCACCCTGCCTGTGAAATCGGACAGGGTCCTCGATCTCGTACCGGTGGCCACATCGCAGAGCCCCACCGTCGCGTCATCACCGGCGGTGGCGAGCCATGAACCACCCGGACTGATCGCCATGGCGTTCACCCTGCCGCGGTGACCGGGCAGACGACGGCCTCTCTCGCCCGTGGCGATGTCCCAGAGCTGCACCGTCCCGTCATCGCTGGCGGTGGCGAGCCAGGAGCCGTCAGGACTGACCGCCACCGCGGTCACCGCGCCGCTGTGACCGTTCAGGGTGCGAATGAGAGTGGATGCCGGCAGATCAGGGGGAGGCCAGCGGTCTATGAGGGCAGGAACATCCGGAGAAAGGGTCCGAGCGGTCTGCCAATGCGGAGCCTCCGAGATACGGCTGATCAGGACCGCGTCGAGGGCGTGCGGGGGCGTTGTGGGGGAGAGCAGATGGGCGGCACGAGCCAGGTTTCTGGCCAGGGCACGGGCGGTAGGTGTGCCCAGGCGGTCCAGGTCTCGCTGGGGGGGCGGTCGGTCCGCGTTGGTCAAGGCGGGCACGTACCCACTCGAAGTGACTCGCCACCGCTTCTGCCTGTGAGGTCCGTCCGGCGTCGACAAGGTGCTCGATGAGGTGGTCCCGGAGGTAGCCGTCACGGGCCTGCCACCAAGCCGCGCCGACACGGGGCACGGGACCGGCATCGGAGCCGGCGCCCGAGGTGTGGTCCGCATCGGCGGGCAGAGTCGCTGCGACCGCGTCGACCAGGGCGGCGTTCACGGAGGGGAGATCGGAGGCGAGCTCAGCACGCAGGTAGTCACGAACGACGTCATGGAGTGCGAGGGTGCCGCCACGAACGGCGGTGTCGAGCGTGCACAGGGAGAGGTCCGCCATCTGCTTGCACAGCGTTCTCACCTGGGGCTCGTCCAGCCCACTGGTGGCCTGCCACAGCATCGCCACCAAGGAGAGGGGGACGGTCTCGTCCTCGGTGAAGATCCCGAGCTCCGTGAACCTGCGGTCTCCATCGGGCGGCAGCAGAGTGGTGGCTGCCTGGATGCTGGCACGCACGGCGCTGTTCCTGCGGTGCGGATCATCCAGGTCCAGGGGTGCGGCAGGGTCCTGCCCCGCCGGGCCCATCGCGCGCAACCGATCCAGTACGTGCCGGGCCGCCTCACGGACGTCGGCGCCCGTGGCTGCCTGGGCGACGACGACCTGGTTGACCATACGCAGCAACAGGGCCCACCTCCCGGTCTGCTTCAGGAGAGCGTTCACCATGTCGTTCGGTGGTGCGGGCCGCAGGTCATGGGTGAGGACGGCCCGCGCCTGGGCCGGGGACATCCTGTCGACCGTGACGCGGGACGTACCCGACGGAAGCACCGCCGGAACACGAGTGGTCACCAGGCGGACGCACTGGTCCCGCGCCCCGCGCAGGAAGGGCTCCAGTTGTTCGGGCTCCCACACGTCGTCGATCACCATCAGTGTGCGAGGACGCTCGGCCAGCAGGCGCCCCAGGTGGTCACCTGCCTGCTCCGGGTCCTGGCCGACTTCCAGGGTGTCGCCCGTGATGAAGCGGATGGTTTCCGCGACTTTCGCCGCGATGGCCACCCTGCCGCGCACATCCCGCCCGATCGTGACCACGTAGATGCGGCCCTTGAAATGCCGACGCACCTTGGGATGCGCACAGGCCACGCGCGCGAGCATCGTCTTTCCGAAGCCGCCCGCCCCGTCCAGTGCGGTCGTGATCCCCACCGCGGCGCTGTCACGACGTCCTCGACCACGGCGGCAGACGGCCGCGACGACCTGTTCGGCCTCGGCCCTGTCCACCACCCAGTCGGGTACCAGCTGAGCGGGAGGCGGCGGTGGATCTCCGCTCACCCCGGCACGCGGACGCGAGGCGAGGATCAGCGGAAGAACCAGCGCCGAGATCCCCGCGATGCCACCGAACACGCTGGCCATCGGGTCGGCCTTGTCCCACCCACCGCGTACCGCGGTCACCAGGAGCGCCACAACCGCCCCCAAGCACACGGCTACGGCGATACGTCCACCCCAACGCCCCCGACTTCCCATAGAACGCGATCCTCCCGCCTCGGTCGTCGCACCGGAAGGCGAAGGAGGACTGATTCGGTTCGCAGAAGCGGCAGCGCGGGATTGATGAACCTCCGGAGGCGGCTGACCTTGCTGCTGAGCTTCTTGATCCTGGCGACTCCGGCTGCGGGGTGCTCCGCCGCTGGGTCCTCCCGGGAGGGGTACTGCCGCGTCGGGAGGGACTCGCCGTTCGGGAAGCGGGCCGTGTGCACGGGGGGCCGGGATGCGCAAAGAGCGGTCCGCGCAACGTACCCAGGAAAAGTAAAACGGTGACTGCGGCGAGTTCGGGACATCCGGAAAGGTGCCGTCCACCAGGGCTGTGATGGGGAAGACTGGTCCCGTTGCGCTGTGCCGACAGGAGGGGGAGGACTGCGTGAGGGTTTCTGGTGGTGTTCCGGGCGAGCCCGTGATGTGGGACGCGCGTACCCAGCAGTACATGGAGCAGCGCGCCAGGGCCGTGGTCCTGACTGCGTGGGCCGCCCGCAAGCGTCGGCAGGCGGTCGAGATGCGGTTGCGCGCGATTTCGATGCGCGTGTTCTCCCACGCCCTGCGCGCGGACCCGCCCGGCCACTCGCCTGTTCCGGCTGCCCCGGACCGCACTGACATGCGGGGTGTGGAATGGGTGGATGCTGCCCGGGTGACCGAACAGGCCAAGGGCATCCTCGCTGCCCGCTTTCACTGCACCCCTGACCAGGCCCTGTTCCTGCTGCAGGAGCACAGCCGCAGAACGAACCAGCCCTGTGCCGCTCTCGCCCGCCGGGTCGTGCAGCACCGGGGCCTGGCCGCCTAGCGTTGCCTGCGAGCACGCCACGCATCTTTCCGCGCGCCGCTGATGAGTCCCATGAACGGGGACGGCCCTGCGATCGCCCTCGCAGTCGGAACAGCCCGTTGGCCGCGTCCGCCCGTCCGTGAAACCTGCTGGTGAAGGGATGTCGCGATCGGAAACGTGGGCCGGCCGCCGCAGGGCGCGTCAGGGGGCCCTTTCAGGGAGAGCGCGGGGGAGGGCGGTGGCCGGTTGGTTGTTATGGGCCCCGATGCCTCTGACAGGGGTTCGTCGGGCAGGCCCGGCTGGCCGGATGGGAAAGTCGGCTGGACGAGCAGTCGCGGAGATCGGGGCGGGAGACCGTCAGCCATCAGCAGCGCTCCTACGAGGCCCTGAAGCGGGCCCGGGGGCTGGTGGAGGCAAGCCAGGAGCGGCTGGACCGCGGTGAGGCGGCGCTGCGGCGGGCAGAGGCCCGCGAGGAGCGGGAGCAGCGGATCGTGGAGAGTGAGATGGCCGAGTCCGAGGTGCTGCAGGACAGCAAGGACCCCGCCCGGTGGGAGGTCCTGGAGAACAAGGTGCGCGGCCTTCAGGAAGGCTTCGTGGCGGCGGCATCCAAGCTGCGGGCGGCACAACGGGAACTGACCCGCGAGTACGAGCGGCTGGCCGCCGAACAGCCGGACCGGGCGGCCGAGTACGAGCACCGCGCCGAGCAGGCACGGCGCGCGGCAACCGGCCCCGATGCGGACGGGCTGGCCGGAGGCGAGAACAGCGACTGACCGGTTCACGGAAAGCCGGTCGGTCGCCGCGGGCGAGGTCGGTGCGGGGGCCGCCGCGCAGGAAGGGCGGGCCGACGGAGTTCCCTGGAGCGGTGGGCTTACGGGCAGGCGGCAGGGACTGTCGGGCAGTTCAGGACCGTCGGCGCCCCTGTTTCCGGAGCCTGAGCAGTCCGTGGGGTGTGCGGTCGAGTCCGCGTTCTTGTACGTGTTCGCCGACTGCTCCGAGATGTCGCTGTGTCACCACCCCGCAGCCGGGTTCGACCAGCGCGTACTGGACCGGGCGCGCTGGTGGAGCGGCACCAGATGCTGGCCGCACCGCTCGGCGGGCTCCCCGAACCCGCCGAGCAGCACCCCGAGTACGGACTAGGGTGCCGGGGCAAAGCCCGCCGCGCGCGACTTGCGGTCCGGCTTGCCGCAGAATTCCGCATCGACCACGTTCTCGTACAGGGCCTGGTCCCTCAGCCAGTCCCCGTTGGCGTTGAACGTCAGCTGGTGCTTCCCGTCCGGGGTGCCGACCATCGCGGACAGCGACCCGTTGGTCCGGCCGGTCTTGCCGACCACCTTCACCCCGCAGGACATCTGCGCGAACTCGACGCCGAGCCCGAACCCGATCCCCTGCCCCGTCGGAACCTCGGTCAGCATCTCCTTCATTTGTGCGCGCGGCAGCAGTTCTCCGCGCATCAGGGCGCGTTGGAAGCGGTTGAGGTCGCCTGTCGTGGAGATGACGTCTCCCGCCGCGCCCAGCCAGGTCATGTTCTGCTCGGTGGCGTCGTGGATCTCGGCATCGGGGGCCGTCTCGTGGAGGCGGGAGTAGCCGACCGGGTGCGGGGCGGGGAGGTGCGGCGACGTGCCGGGGAAGGAGGTGCCGCGCAGCTTCAGCGGCTTGATGAGGCGGCGGGTGACCTCGCGGGCGTACGAACGCCCCGTGACCTTTTCGATGACCATCCCGGCGATGACGAAGTTGGTGTTGGAGTAGTCCGGGGAGTGCTGCGGGTCGGGGGCGGGCGGGGCGTGCTTGAGGCCAATGGCGACGAGTTTCTCGGGGGTGTGGGTGTCGTATCGGTGCTCGGGGAAGCCGAGGCCGGAGGCGGTGCGGATGAAGGCGTCGTCGTCGGTGTAGTCGGCTATTCCGCTGGTGTGGTTGAGGAGTTGGCGCAGGGTGATCCGGCGGCCGTCGTAGCCGTTGCCCTGTACCAGCCCCGGCAGCCACCGTTCGACCGAGTCGTCCAGCCGCAGCCTTCCCTCGGCCTCCAGCTGGAGCAGCACGGTCGCGATGAACGTCTTGGTGATGCTGGCCCCGCGGAAGTGGTCGTCGGCGGTCCGCTTCCGGCCGGTGCCGGTGTCGGCGACCCCGGCGGTCCCGGTCCATTTGCCCCGCCCGTCCTCCCACGTCTCGGCGGCGACACCGGGCAGTGTGCCCTGCTCGACCATCGCGCGCAGGGCGGCCCGGGTCGCCTGGTGACCGCCGTCGGCGGAAGTGGCGGTGGACGGCTGGGCGTACGCGGTAGGGGCGAGGGTGGCCGCCGTCAGGGTTGCCGTCAGTGCCAGGGCAAGGGATGCGGTGCGTAAGACGGGCCGATGGTTCATGGGTGACGTCTCCGGATCGTTGGAGGGGCCTGTGCGTCCCCTGTGGAGAGTGAGACGCCGAACCGGAGCTCCAGGGTTGATGGTTGGGGGCAGAGCGTCGACGTATGCGTATCGGGGGAAGTGGTCCGATCTGTGGCTTTCGGGGCGGCGTTGAAGTTGCTCGCAGGTGTGAGTCGACTCCTCGCGCCCGTGGCAGTGAAGCCGCACCATCTCCCGAATCAACTGCGGCCTCACGCATTTCGCGGCGCCGGTTCTTCGCCGGCGCCGGCCTTTACCGGGCCGCGGCCTCTCTTGCCGGGTGAGTAGTAGTCAGGGACTCCTCGGGGGGCAGGGTGCTGAGCTTCTGAGTGAAACATCGTCCGCCACGCACGTGATCTCCTTCGCGGCCTGGCGGGAGACTGCCCCACACGTGGGGCGCGCCGCCGGGCGGCACTACGTCACCCTGGCGGAGCTACTGGTCCGGCTGGGCAGTTACGGCCTCACGCTCACCTGGCGAGCTCGGGTCTTCGACCGCATGGGATGCCACGAACTGAACTCGGCGAAGCGAGCCGCAACTTCAGAGACACCTCAACCTACGGGGACCGAGGACGGGTCACCCTTCCACCAGCTTCACCCAAACGCAGGGTCAGGCCGCGACGGTTGTTGAACCGTGCGGCCTGACCCCTACGACGCCTGCGTTCATGGCCTCTGGCCGAGGGGCTGTTCCACCTGGGTGAGTGCCTTGCGGAGCAGCGTCAGTGTGCGGCTGTCTGCTTGCGGATGCTTGGGCCGGCCAGCAGCGCGTACAGCACGACGGAGACCAGCATGCCGACGGGGACGGAGAGGTCGAGGTGGCCGAGGGCGGCGCCGAGAGGTCCTGTCCACACGGTGGTCGACAGGAACAGTGTGGTGGCGACTGCGCCGGCGATGACGGAGACCAGGCCGGCGATGCCGAAGCCGCCGGTGTACCAGAACGTCCCGCCGGGGCGTTCGTCGAACAGTTCGGGTCCGTGGTAGCGGTTGCGGCGAAGCGCGATGTCCGCCACGTACACGGCCATGGTGGGGACGGAGATCACGAGCAGGAACTGGAGCATCAGGTTGACCGAGTCGATCAGGCTCGACGACATCACGAGGACGATGGTGAAGGCCGTGCCGAGCACGCCGATGAGGACCGCTGACGGGATCCGCCGGATCGGCACGCCGATGGACTGCAATGCCATGCTGGCGGAGTAGATGGTCATGCCGTTGAGCGCGATCGTGTTCACGATGACCCCGAGGACGAAGGCCGGGGCGAGCCAGAGCGGCAGTTGCTCCAGCAGTGAGTACTCGATGCCACGTTCGAGGCTCTCGGCGCCGACGGTGCCGCCGAGGACGACCCCGAAGGCGCTGATGATCACTCCCGGGAACACATTGCCCAGGGCAGTGGCTCCGACGATTCGGGACGGCTTCGTGTCACGTGGCAGGTAGCGGGACATGTCGGCGCTGTTGCTGAACGAGAGAGGGGAGGACGAGAACAGTGCGAAGGCGATCGTGAGGCTGGACCACAGGGGCAGGCCGCCGAGCGGTGCCGCCTGGGCGAAGCCCCAGTTGATCGAGGGAGCGATGAACCCCAGAACCGCGGCGAAGATCACGGACAGCCCGATCGCGATACCCATGTAGGCGCGCAGGATCAGAGCGTGCCCGTAGATGGCGACGAGGACGGTGACGGCGGCGGTGACGACGGCGACGAGGACGAGAGCGACGGTCTGATCCGGAAAGCTCCACCGCGTCAGCAGCTCGGCTCCCATGAAGGAGGCGGCGACCCAGTTGAGGGCGAGGAACACGCCGGAGATGAACCACCCGTAGAAGGCGATCACGAATTTGTTGCCGCGGATGCCGTAGATGGCGCGTTGGATCACCGAGCCGGAGGTGCCGGCGGCGGGCCCTGATATCGCCACGTATCCCGGCAGGATCGCCAGGAACGAGGAGGCGAACAGTACGAGCAGACCTTGCCAGATCTCCAGGCCGAGGACGAGCGTCGTAGACGCTCCCACGGTGAGGTTCAGCACGCTGATGCCGGGCGCCGACCAGACGAAGAAGAGGTCGCGCGCCCTGCCGTGACGCGCGTCGTCCTCGACCACCTCGATGCCGCGGGTTTCGGGCGCGGTCGCCGTAGTGAGGACCTCTCGTTGAGGTGGGAGGGAGGGGGTATCCCGCTGCGGATTGGCCGAACTGGCAGATGTCGCGGACATGGCGTGCCTTTCAGCAATTCTCCGGCCTGCGCCGACGCAGGTCAGTGGTGAGTGACGGAGGGGTGATTCAGGTGCTCGGGCTGCCGGGTGGTGACGGGGACCTCAGCTGTCGCTTGCCGTGGGGGCGCGGTGGGCGACGTCGCCGTGGACGAGGGTGAGGAGCACGGAACCGGACAGCAGGTCGTCGCTCGGCCGGGAGAGCGGGTCGAGGTCGAGCACCGCGGCGTTCGCGTAGAACCCGGGAGCGATACGTCCGTACGTGTTGTCCATCCGTCCGGCGAACGCCGCCCCGCTGGTGGCTGCGGCCAGCGCCTGCGCGGCGGTGAATGCGCGCTCGGGGCGGTACGGCGTCAGCGCCGGGTCGAGCGCCGAGCGGCCGGACGTCGCGATGAACAGGTTGTGCAGCGCCTCGTGCGGAGCCGTGGGGGCATCCGTGCCGAGCGCGAGCGGTACCTCCCCGTCCCGGAACCAGTCCCAGGGGAATCCGTTCTCGGCGCGCTGGTCGCCGAGAACGGCCATCCAGTTGTCGAGGATCCCCGGATCGCAGTGCACCGGCTGCATCGAGGCGACGATGCCGTGCGCGCGCATCCGGGCGACCGTCTGCGGGGCCACCGACTCAAGGTGCTCGATGCGAGGACGGCGTGCGGCATCCTCTCCGTTGGCCTGCTCGCACGCCACGACGATGTCGGCCGCGAGCTCACTCGCCGCGTCGCCGATCGCATGCATCGCGAGCTGCAGCCCGGCTCGATCGGCGGCGATGGCGACCGGCATCACCGCTTCCCGGTTCCAGATCGGATCCGCGTTCGTGCCGTCGGCGTAGGGGCGCACCATGGCCGCGGTGCACGCATCGATCACGCCGTCGAGAATGAGCTTGATACCGGCGACACGCAGCCACGGCGTACCTTCGGCGGCGAGCTCGTCGCGCAGTTGCACGGCCCGCTCCACCTGCGCGAGATCGGCGACGGCGTCGCCGGTCGGGTTGATCAGCCAGTGCGCGGAGACGGGGAACGGCAGGCGTCCGTCCCGCCCCAGAAGACGGCGTAGGGCCGCCCAGGAGCTCTCACCCATCCCCATGTCCACGGCCCCCGTCACCCCGGCCTTGAGATAGGCGTCGAATGCTTGTGTCAGGTGCATGTCACCCTCATGCTCCGTGGTAACGCTTTCGAGGTAGGACAGCGCGAGATCCAACGCCGCATTCTCCAGCAGGAAGCCGGTCGGTTCGCCGTCCTCGTCGCGTACCACCTCGCCGCCGATCGGGTCGACGGTGGTGCGGTCGATGCCCGCGGCCCGCAGCGCCGCCGAGTTCACCCACGTCGAGTGAAGGTCGTTCGCGTCGAGGAAGACCGGGACGTCGTCGATCACCGCGTCGATCATCGCGGCGGTCGGCTGCGAGACGCCTGCGGGCAAGGCGTCGAACAGCCAGCCCACGCCTTCGATCCGCGGGGCGTCCGGGTTCTCACGACGTGCCTTGAGGAGCCGCTCCTGGATCTGCTCGACGGTCGTGCAATCGCGCAACTGCACCTTCCCCTGGGCATGGCCGAACATCGACAGGTGCGCGTGTGCCTCGATCACTCCGGGCATGACGAACGATCCGCCGAGGTCCACCTCCTTGGCGTCCGTGCCCGCCGCCAGGCGCACTTCGTCCGCCGAACCGACAGCCAGGAACCGCTCGCCGCGCACCGCGAAGGCTTCGTGGCGCGGCCCTTCGGCGAGCCCGTCGAAGACGACGGCGTTGACATAGACAGTGCTCTCGGAGCTCTCGGACATGTACGGGTCCTTTTGGATCGTGTGCGGCAGGGGACCGGGCGAGTTCGGTACTCACCACGGGATGCGGGCGGGTGGTGCTCGGTACGGGCAGCCGTCGAGGGCATGGGCTCGACGTGCCCGGATCGGGACATGGCGTCGCCGGGCTTGTCCGGCTCGGCCTCTCCGGGAGCTTCGTCCCGGGCACGTGGGGGCCGGGGTGGGCCGCCCCGCCGTGTCCGTGGCGAGTTATTGATCGCGCGATCAACAATGCGGCTGAAAGTATTAGGGTGTCTGCACCATGTCAACAGCCAATCGGACACGCGCCCGTAGAAAATCCCCGCAGGAGCGTGCCGACGACATCGTCGCCGCGGCGTACTCCCTCGCTCTCGAAGCCGGGATCGGCGCCTTGACGCTTCGTGCGGTGGCCGGCCGTGCGGAAGTCACTCCCGCACTGGTCGCCCACTACATCGACGGCATGGACCGCCTCGTCGCCGACACCTTCCAGCGGATCGTGGCCGACGAACGCCAGGAAGTGGCCGCTCTCGTCGAGGCATCCGACAGCCCCACGGCGAGCATGGACGCCCTCCTGGACACGATGATCGACTCACGCCGGGACGACGTCACCCTGGTCTGGGTCGAAGCCTGGGCCCACGGCCTGCGCAACGAGGCTCTTGCGGACGCCGTCCGTAAAGAGATGGACTCCTGGCAGGAACTGATTCTCTCGGTGGTCGAGCGCGGTACGGCATCGGGCGAGTTCCGTCCCGACTCCGCCGTCGCCGCCGCCTGGCAGATCCTGGGCATGGTCGACGGGCTCAACGCACAGAGCCTCGTCCGCTGGGGCGACTCCCAGAGCCGCGGCACCATGCTCCATGCCGCCGTCGCCGGCGTCCTTCGCACGAAGTGAATTCCCGCCCGCACCAGTTGAAGTAAGTGATCGCGTCCTGCGCTGAGGGCGCCTCCTGGGCCGCCACCAGCAGGCGGCCCGGGGCCGCTACTTGGCGCGCGGCAACACCTCGGGCACATGCGACCCCGGTGGCGTCTCCCGGGCGAACAGGACGCGTTTGCCTGAAAAGCGGGATTCGGGGGAGAAACGCGAAGAGCGAACTGCGATCGTGGGCGGACATCCCGCTGCCCGACCGACCCCCGACCGACCTGGAGACCAGATGATCAACGTAGAGCGCCGCTTCGTCGTGGACCGGCCGATGCGGGAGACCGTGGACTACCTCGCGGACTTCGCGCACGCCGTGGACTGGGATCCCGGGACCCGGTCCTGCACCCGGATCGGCGACGGACCGCTGACCGAAGGGGCCCGCTGGCACAACACGTCCGAGTTCAGGGGGCGAACCACGCAACTCGTCTACCGGCTTGCACGGCTCACGGAGGACCGGCTGGTGTTCCGGGGCACGAACAAGACCGCCGACTCCACCGACGACCTCACCTTCAGGCCCTTGGGCTCGGACGGCGCGGCGACCGAGGTCACGTACCGCGCGACGATCAGGTTCAAGGGGTTCGCCGCGCTGGCGACCCCGTTCCTCCGGGGAGAGTTCGAACGGCTCGGGGACGACATCGTCACGCGGCTCCCGCACGCCGTGGAGGCCGCCGTACCGCGCGCCTGAACGGGGCGGGGCGGGCGGGGCTGCGGGAGCCGCTGACGGGAGTCGCGGTCAGGAACCGGTGGTGGGCACCTCCGGTGCGAGGGAGTTGCCCGCCGGGATCCGGCCGCAGTCGGACGGCGCAGCCTTGCCCGCGAACCTGTCGTTGAGCCAGCCCAGGGCGACGGGCGCCCAGGGCACAGCGGCGCCGACGTGGCTCAGCGCGTCGAACTGCTGGTACTTGACGGCCGCGTCGCCCTTGTCGCAGTACTGCCGTGCCAGGGAGCGCACGTCACCGGCGACCATGACGCCGTCGCCCCGCCCGATGCCGGGGAGATTGCTGAGGGTGCCCTCGAAGACGCCCCCGTTGCCCTGGGCGATGTACCCGGGGACCGTCGGGGTGGCGGCCGTTCCGAGGTTCAGCTTGTTCACGGCCTCGACGAAGGGGGCCACCGAATTCGGGTCGGAGTACTGCGGCTTCACCATCTTCTTCCAGGTCAGTCCCGGGTACTGGCCGAGGGCGTTGACGATCGACCCGTACTTCAGCTTCTTGAAGACCTGCTGGCCGTAGTCGTTCAGGTAGGGGGTGAAGTCGATGTCGTACGCGCGGGCGGCCCCGATGACGGCCATGGGGGCGACACCGGCCCAGATCGAACTGCCGCCGATGTACTTGAGGTTGTGCGACGGCTTTACGAGCAGCCCGCCCTCGGCGTAGCCGACCAGTCTCTTGTTGACGTCCGGCGCGTAGTCCGGTGCGAGAACGGCGGCCCAGTGGGTGGCGATGGCTCCGCCGGAGTAGCCGGCCATGCCGAAGCGGGTGGCGGAGTTCAGGCCGGTCTCCGGGGAACGGCTCGCGGCCCGGATCGAGTCGAGGGTGTTCGTGCCGTACTCCGGTCCCGCGGCGAAGTTCGCGTTCTGGCCCTCGGTGTCGGGGATGACGACGTTGTAGCCCGACAGCAGCAGGGGGACCAGGAGGAGGGACTCGCCGTTGGCGATCAGGCCGCCGAGGGAGACGTCACCGGCGATGGCCCGTGAGGGGGAGTCCTCGGGGTTGAGGGAATCGTAGAACGATTGGTACGACACCGCCTTGCTTCCGTCGCCGTTCGGGCTGCGCACGATCGAGGTCACCCCGGCGGACGGCCGGCCCTGCGCGTCGACCGTGCGGAACAGCAACTGGGTGGCCTGGACCGGTGTGGGGATGCCGAGGACGTGGTACTTCAGGGTCCGCGTCTTCAGCACGTCTCCGGGTGCGTACGACGCCAGGGGCTTGCTGCCGTCGTAGGTGTAGAACGAATCGCTCGCTGTGACGGCGGAGGTGGACGGGGCGGCCGTCGCTGTGGTCGTCGCCGTGGCCGTGGGTACGGCGGTGACGGCCAGCACGGTGACGACTGCGGCTGCCAGCTTCCCAGGTGCGGTGCGCTGCATGGTTCCCTCGGATTCGTCTCGTGGGGGCACGGGGATGCCAGCGGGGTGTTACCCACTGGTAAACAGCGCCGAAAGTTACCAGTAGGTAAGCGAGTTGACCATAGTTCTAACAAGACTGCTCCGTGTGGAGGGTCGTGTCGTGATCCGGCTGGTGTTCGACCCGTGGCCGGCCCGGGGGTCGCGTCGGCCGTCGGCCGCGCCCTTGATCCGGTTGACGATCTGCGCGTCCGTCTCGGGTGGATTCGTAGGCAACTTTCCGTCGTGGCTCGCGCAGCTGTACGTCGTGTCCGCGACAGGGCACGACGATCGACGTGGGGTTGACCTGGTCGGATGGGTACGGCCACTTGTTGCCCGCACCGATGGCCGCTGCGCCGACGGCTGCCGACGTAGCCGTGCGTGCTTCGGTCATCGCTGCGACAGTACGGCGCCGGGGGAGGGGCGCGCGGGAACGGCTCGGGCACGCGTGATGCCGGTCGACCGTCGGACGACGGCGGTCTGTGTGTGGGGGCCCGTCCGTGTGGACGGCGAAGACACGGGAGCGGGTTAGTTCTGGGTGTCCGCGAACCAGCGAGTGGCGGCCTGTTCAAAGGTGCCCGGGTTCCAGTCGTCTCCGGCGGCCCAGGCCACGACGCCGTCCGGGCGGACGAGTACGGCGCTGAAGCCGAGGTCGTTGCGGGCCGGGCCGGCCACGTACAAGAGCTGGCCCTCCCAGGCCTTGGCCGCACGCTGCAGCAGTTCATCGGTGCGGAAGTCCAGCAGGACGCCCCGGCCCTGGCGCAGCAGGTCACTCAGACGGCTGCCGGCCTCGAAGCGGAAGTCGGGTGCGGTGCAGCCCACCAACGGGTGGGCATCGCCCAGGTCGTAGCGGTGGAACAGGCCCGTCGTGCGGCGGTAGGCGAACGTGGTGCCGTCGCTGGTGCTCAGCAGCTGGTGGACCAGTTTGCGCAGCGCGGCGGCGTTGGGACCCGGCCTCATGGTCGCCACCTGGGCACGCGACCAGTCGAGCACCGCAGCCCCGACGGGGTGGCGCTCGCTGGTGTAGGTGTCCAGCAGACCCTCGGGCGCGGTGCCGCGCACGGTCGCGGCCAGCTTCCAGCCGAGGTTGACGGCATCGCCGATGCCGAGGTTGAGACCCTGGCCACCGAGCGGCGCGTGGATGTGCGCGGCGTCCCCGGCCAGCAGGACGCGCCCGTTGCGGTACGTCGTGGTCTGCATCGAACGGTCGGTGAAGCTGGAGGCCAGGAGCACCTCGTTCAAGGACACATCGGAACCCGTGATGTGGCGCAGGACCTCCTGGAGGTGCTCGCGGGTCAGCGGCTGGGACCGGTCGAAGGCTCCGCCGTCGAAGTCCATCATCCCGAGGTGGCCCTCGAAGGGCGTGCGCAGGTACATGCTCTGGTCCGTCAGGTTGAAGCCCGGCGACAGCCGCTCGGGGTCAGTGAGGGCGACCTGGGCGACGTACCCGGTGAACAGCGGATCCGTACCGACGAAGTCGAAGCCCGCCAGGCCCCGCACCGTGCTGCGCCTGCCGTCACAGCCCACCAGATAGCGCGCTCGGTACTCCTGGCCGCCGGCCGTCATAGCCGTGACCTGCTCGGCGTCCTGCGTGAGGGCCGTGACCGGTCTGCCGCGCAGGATCTCCACGCCGAGCGCGTTTGCGCGCTCGGCCATCACGGAGATGACCGCCTCCAGGCTGGTCATGAAGCCCTCCATGGCCGGGCTGGGCAGCCGGAAGGGCAGCGAGGACACGTCGATGTCGGCCGCGTCCAGCCCCATGCCCGCGAAGTGGCTCACGTCCCGCGGGTGGGGTGCCTCGACGGCGTCGGGGGCTGCGCCAATCCGCGCAGGATCGGCGTGTGAGGCGCTGATGAGGGCATCGAGCAGGCCCGCCCCGGCGGAAAAGCGTCTCGGCCGACCCGGCGCTCAGGCCCCGCAGGCCCAGCGGGAGCGCCTTCCACGGCGAGGTGGCGTCCTCGTCGCGTTCCAGGACCAGGACGCGGGCGCCGCCCAGGGCGAGTTCGGTGGCCAGGAACAGGCCGACCGGACCGCCGCCTGCAATCACTACGTCGCGCATCTGGGGATTCCTCTCTCACCGCACAAGCTGAGGGGGGCTACCGGGGCCGCTGGGGCGGCCGGGACGACCGGGGCGGGGCCGGGACGGCTGGGACGAGCTAGCCGAGCTGTGTCAGACCGCCGAGAATCACGGCGATGCCGGTGAGGAACTGCACGCGGTCGTCGTGGGCGTTGATCTGACCGGCGACGGCGTGCATGAACGGGTACTCCTCGGCGTCGAGGTCCTGCCAGGCCGCTGCGGTCGTGGCGAGGAAGGCGCCACGGTCGTGCGAGCCGTCCGGGGCGTCGCCTTCCGTCCGGGTGTTCTGGCTGACGGCGCCGAGGATGTAGTGCACCAGCGTCGACGTTGCGTCGAACCAGCACGCCTGCGGCACACCGAGCGCGCCGACCTGACGACCGATCCGCTCGAAAATGCCGACCGTCACGGGCCCGAACGGCCTGCGTACCACCTGCTGAGTCAGTCGCGCCGCCAACCACGAGTGTTCGGCGATCGCGTAGAACAAGGCCAGGGCCACGGTGCGGATCTCGTCGCCGGGCGCGGCGGAAGCCTGTACGGGCCTGGCCTCCAGCGCGGCGGTGACGAGCACCTCCGTCGCGGTGTCCAACAGGTCGTCCCGGCTGCCCGCCCGGTAGTAGATCGCTCCCGAACCGGTGGACAGCCGCTCGGTGAGCGCCCGCGTGGTCATGGCGCCCTCACCGCCCGAATCCAGCAGCTCGATCGCCGCCTCGATGATCCGCTCCCGGGACAGCACCTGATTGCGCCGCTCCGGGCGGCGGTTCCTAGGCAATGTTTTTGTTGCCGTGTCGCCGCCATGACGCATTTACCTGGTGCGGTCGCACAACATGACGAAGCACGACTGGAGGCGGCCCGGCCGGTCATGTGCATACTCGGCGTCCGATGCGTTCCTGTGGTTACGGACCAGGTCGCACTGGCGAAATCTGAGACGTACGAGAATTTGGCCAAGGAGCAGACCCGTCCCGCGCCCCCGGAAGAGCGTGAGACGGGGCTGGTGGCCCGGACCGTCAGTGCTTCCTTCCCTTCCCCAGTTCGGCGATGAGGAGCGGGGCGCACTCCGAGGACGCATTGGTCCCGGCGAACACCACGGCCTTGATCCCCTTGCCCAGGTCGGCTGCCCCTCGCACCTCCCAGTCCCCCTTGGTCACGATCCTCACGTCCACGTCGCCTTTCCGATCACTCTTGCCCTCGGTCCAGCCGGCCTTGACCAGGCCGGCGATCGTGTCCGCGAACGAGTTCTTCGGATCGACGGACTTACCGGGGTCGTCCGCCACCCAGTCGACCTTGCACTCCTTGACCTCGGGGCCCACCAGGTCGATCGACGAGTCCTTGGTGAACCCGGCCGCGGTCGCGGCCCTGTCGACCTCCTTTGCGACCGTGGCAGCTTTCACCGTCACACCGCCGTCACCGGCGTCACCGGCGCACCCCGCCACAAGCAGCACAACACCGGCGGCCGCAGCCACCCAACCAACCCTGCGCACAGTCCCCCCAAACGCCACACGAAGGCCACGTGCCTCCATCGAACGGGTGCACAGTCTTGCACCGTGCGGACACGAGCCGGGCACAGGGCGACCAGCCCGCCTCCAGACTGCCGTCCCGGCCGAACCCGAACAGCGAAGTGGAGCGCTGTGCCGGGGACTTGTGCGGCCGATCGTGGACGTGGGCTGTCGGACCGGCAGGCTGCCGAAGCGGTCCGCTGCTGCATCGATTTCAGGTAGGGAATCGCCAGGGAGTCTGATCCCTGCACGACAAGGTGGCGGCGAATCAGGCCTTGGTCAGCGACTCGGCGGATCCGGCCCGGCGCTTTCGGCTATCTGGCGGTCTGGTTCGAGGTGGCGCTGAGGGAGCCGAGCAGGTTGAGGGCCTGGGCGCTGGGGCAGCCGGGTTCGGCCTGGTAGATGACGAGTTGCTGACCTGGCGCGTCGCGTACGTCGAAGGCCTGGTAGGTGAGGGTCAGGGTGCCGACGTCGGGGTGGAGGAAGTGCTTGGCGTCCTGGGTCTTGCCACGCACGGTGTGGGTCGTCCACAGGCGGGTGAAGTCCGTGCTGTGCTCGGTGAGGATGCGGACGAGCTCGCGCAGCCGCGGGTTGTCCGGGTCGAGGCCGGCCGCCTGGCGCAGGTGGCCCACGGTGGCCTGCGCCGTGTAGCTCCACCGGGTGTAGAAGTGTCGGCCCGCCGGGTCGAGGAAAGTCATGCGGGCCAGGTTGTCCGCCGGCTCGAAGGGCGAGTGCAGGGCCTCGGCCAGGGCGTTGGTCGCCAGGATGTCCAACGTCCGGTTGATGACGAACGCCGGGGCGCCCGGGTAGCCGTCCATCAGCTGGCGAAGGGCGGGACTGACCCGGTCCACAGTGTGGGTGAACTGGTTGCTCGGCACCGTCCCGGCCAGCTGGTGCAGGTGCGTGTGTGCGTCGGGGTCCAGGCGCAGGGCGCGGCCGAGCGCGTCGAGTACGTGGGCCGAGGGGTGGCGTTCGCGTCCCTGTTCCAGGCGGGTGTAGTAATCCGCGTTCACCCCGGCCAGGACGGCGACCTCCTCACGGCGCAGCCCGGCGACTCTGCGTACGCCGTAGCTCGTCATGCCGACGTCCTGCGGCCGCAGGGCCGCCCTGCGTGCGCGGAGGAACTCTCCCAGGTGGTTGTCGGTCATGTCCTCAGGCTAGGCCGCAGGGGCGGTGTGCTGCCTGGGTGTGGTGCACCCAGGCAACACACGTCCTGGTCGGCGGCCTTCGGCCTGGCCAGACTCGGTCGGGCAGGAAAGATCCACACCTTTGGACGAGGGGAGTTCGTCATGACCGCGAACACGGAGGAGGGACATGCCGGCGTGGTCGGCATGTGGGTCACCTCGGACGGTCACATCCGCCAGGAGTTGCTGCCGGACGGCAGGTACGACGAGGCCCGCGGCAACCGGCGCAGCGCGTACACGGGCCGCTACACGGTGACCGGCAACCACATCGATTACGTCGACGACTCCGGGTTCACCGCGACGGGCGACATCCGCGATGGCGTGCTCTACCACGAGCACCTCGTGCTGTACCGAGAGGGAATGCAGGCATGACGGACACAGCCAAGGTCGTGGCGGTAACCGGAGCGAGCAGCGGAATCGGAGAGGCGACCGCCCGCCGGCTTGCCGCCGACGGCCACCAGCTGCTCCTCGGAGCACGGCGCACCGATCGTCTCGAAGCGCTGAACAAGGCGATCACTGCCGGAGGCGGCACCGCGGCGTTCCAGCGGCTAGATGTGACGGATGCTGCCGATGTCCGGGCCTTCGTGTCCGCCACCCGTGAGCAATACGGCCGTGTGGATGTCGTGGTCAACAACGCCGGAGTGATGCCGCTCTCGCCCCTGGAAGCGCTGAAGGTCGACGAGTGGGACCGGATGATCGACGTGAACGTGCGGGGAGTCCTGCACGGTATCGCCGCCGCCCTGCCCGTGATGCGCGCTCAGGGCTGCGGGCACTTCGTGAACGTCGCTTCCGTCGGCGCGTACGAGGTGTCTCCCACCGCCGCCGTGTACTGCTCCACCAAATTCGCCGTCCGCGCGATCTCCGAAGGACTGCGCCAGGAGTCGACCGGGAACATCCGGGTCACCCTCGTCTCCCCGGGTGTGACCGAGTCCGAACTCGCCGACAGCATCTCCGACCCTGCTGCCAGGGAGGCCATGCGCACCTACCGCGCCGTGGCACTGCCTGCCTCCGCCATCGCGGAGGCCATTGCCTACGCCATTTCCCAGCCTTCGCAGGTCGACATCAACGAAATCGTCGTCCGTCCCGCCGCAAGCGCCCAATGAGTTGCAGCAGTGCCACATGTGTTGAACGCGGCCGTGTCGCCTGCACCGGCGCTGGGACGTACAAGGTGGGCTCTGTTCGCCTCGCGCCATAGTGGGCGCAGTACTTCCTCCACCGTGATTGCGGGGCGGTGAGTTCGCTCAAGGGGGTGGCTGGGGGGCGGGGGCAGGAGCGCGGCCAGCCACCCTTCGGGCAGTCACGTACCCGCGTCGCGCAGTTCGCGCGTATCGATCCTCTGCTCCGTCCTGTGCGCGCGAGCGCGGTCCTCGAAGACAAGAAGACGAGCAGACAAGGGGCCCGCCCCGGTACACACCGGAGCCCGCCCTCTCGCGGCCGGACCGCCGATTTCCAGGCTGGCCGTCGCGAACAGATCGTACGGACACCCCGGTTCGTCATGCCGTGAACGCGTACTGTTGTCGGAAGTTCTTGAGGTTGACGAAGGGGGCGTCATGGAACCTGGCGAGTTCGCCAAGCGCACCGGTCAAGTCGTCGAACGGCTCGCGCCGAAGCTGCCGGCGCAGCACGCCGCCTCGATGCGCGGAGCCAACGGTGCCGGTGAGTGGCTCATCGCGCTTGACACCTTGGTCGGATCGCTCGCCGAGAAGAGAATCCCGGTGTCTCCCGAGGACTACCGCGACCTGAGACTCCTGCTTGAGCACCTCACGTCCTCCGCCAGCGCGAGCGTGCGGTACGACATGGAGCCCGTACTCGCGTGCCTCCTGCGGGACGTGCTCGTCCTTCGTCGGCCGCGCCCCACGGATGTCGGCGCGATGGACGAGGCCGAGGCGAGCGGTCAGGTGTGGCGGGAGGAGGTGCGCATGCGCCCGTCGGCCGCGCAGGACCGGGACACCCTGGCACGGCTGGTCGACACGGACGCGAGCGACTTCGAGGTCGAGCTGTACGAACGGGCGGCGGACCCCCAAGTACTCGCCATCGACCGCGCCCAACACTCCCACGCGGGTCAGCACGCCCGACACGTACGCCGAATCCGCGAACGCGAGCAGCGCCAGGACGACTGAATTCGGCCAGGACGAAGGGCTTCGACAAGCCGCCAAGCCGCTGTCCACCAGGGCTGAAGCCAGGGCCGAGTTCGGCCAACTGGCCGCCGAAGTCGGCAGGGTGCTGCTGATCGAGCACCAGCCCACTACCGATTCCCCGCTGGAACCCGGCCCCTGGGCTGGGTGTCGCGAAGCGGCGGAACGTTGTTGCCATGGGGGAGTTGCTTACGTGGCAACGGCGCATGGTTCGTGGCTGATCAGGCCAGGCCCGTGTCGGGGGCGGGCGCCGCCTTCCCAAGGAGCCGCGAAGTTCCCGAACCTCGGACGACCGCACAGGCGGCTGGTGGGCAGGTTCGGGCGCGGCGGCTGTGTGCCATGGTCGGCGAAGTGTCGGTCGGATACGGGGTGTCCGCGTGGGGGACGAAGAGGCCGGGGCGGGCCGCTGAGGGCGCCGCACTCCGGGGACGTATGACGCAATGGCGTGCGTTGAGTGACGCTGAGGTTGTCGAACTCGCCGAACGGCTGCGGTCCTTGGACCGCACATGGGAGTTGAAAGCCACGCCCAGCGCCAGGCGGTCCACGCGGTTCCCGCGTCGGGCGCTGATGGTCCGGCCGCGGGGCGGGCTCACTGCTGCCCGAGGACACCGCCTACGGGCACAACTGGTGGAGCGAACTGCCCTGGCCGTCGTCGTCGGACGGCTATCGCGAACTGGCGGGGATGACGGTGAGCGGCTTGCGCGACGGGTTGCGGATCGCTGGTCCGCAGGCGCTGGTCTACGAAGCCTGGGACGGGCGCAGGGGCAATCGCCCGCTGACCTTTCCTCTGCTGGGCCTCACCGCGCAATCATGACGAAGGGCGGCGAGCCGCGCTATGCCCGCACCGGACACCCGAGCGTGCCGACTGGCGCGGCTTGCCGCACAAGGCGACTGGCCGTAGGTGGCCGGCCCGAACGGCGACGACCACTACGGCCCCGAAGTACTGGATGTGCTCTGGCCGGCGAGCCGCACCACAGCCGAACAGGCATGTACGAACCTGCACTACGCGGCCATCGGCGACGGCAGCGCGGTGCGGGCGGCGGCCGAGATGCGGCCCGTCCTCGTCGAGG
Organism: Streptomyces sp. NPDC004111; assembly: GCF_042874215.1. Lineage (NCBI taxonomy): Bacteria > Bacillati > Actinomycetota > Actinomycetes > Kitasatosporales > Streptomycetaceae > Streptomyces > Streptomyces sp. NPDC004111. The sequence continues at coordinate 617 of NZ_JBIAMU010000003.1, read as the reverse complement.
CTGCCCGGGACCCGCAGATGACGGTGCGCTTCGAGATCCTGAAGACGATCGGCGCTCTCGCGGCCACGGGCAACACCGCTCCCGCCGCGAAGGCCGCTCCGATCCGCCAGGGCCCGTGACCCCGGTCGTGCCCGCCCTTGCACGCCCTCCTCGACATGGACGAACGTCCCGTACGGCACGATCACTGGGGCGCCCTCCGGAACGACAGCGTCGTGTGTGCGGCGGTCCGAGCGGTACTGGACGCCGTTGCCGCGAACAGCGCCACCAGCCCGGCGGACACCGGAAACGACGACGCATGGGCCTTACCCCCTTATGTTGAACACACGAGACACTGGATCCTGAGGATCTGAGAACGGACATCTCGTGGTCATGAAGAACTACCCGCCGCAGTTCAAGGCGGACGCGGTCGCGCTGTACGAGTCGCGGCCGGAAGCGACGATCAGGTCGGTTGCCGCCGATCTGGGGATCAATCCGGAGACGCTGCGGAACTGGGTGAGGGCAGCCGGGGTGAGCCGTCCCCGAGGACGGCGGACACAGGAACCAGCCGTGCCGCCGGCACCGCTGGAAGCGGAGAACGCCGCCTTGCGGAAGAAGGTCCGTGAGCTGGAGGAGGAACG